>JAIPUR010000002.1 GCA_020055655.1 Methanosarcinaceae archaeon
ATCAATTGTTTTACAGGGCAAGCAGGGAACCGGGAAGGGAATATTCGTCACAAACTATGGGAAGCTTTTCGAGCCCCATTTTCTGCACTTATCCAGCGTATATCAACTAACCGGGAGATTTAATTCCTTTTTGAAAGATAAAAGCTTAGAACTGAGCTTACGTTGGAATTTTGGGTCAGGACTACC
Organism: Methanosarcinaceae archaeon; assembly: GCA_020055655.1. Lineage (GTDB taxonomy): Archaea > Halobacteriota > Methanosarcinia > Methanosarcinales > Methanosarcinaceae > Methanolobus. The sequence continues at coordinate 187 of JAIPUR010000002.1, forward strand.
ATTTACACCTACTCAAGGATATTATCAAGGTGAAGACTTTAGTAATGGCGTAACAACTGATTATACTACTTCAAACACCAATGACTTGAGCATTCTTCTGGGAGCACTCAACAGTTCTAGACTACCAACGTATCACCGTTTCGATGTAACAATCAAAAAGAACTTTGAATTTAAATTTTAAATTTTGACAGATAGTCTGATATTTTTTTAAAAAGTGGAATTGCAAATCACAATTCTGCGTTATTTTCATTTTCATCATTATTATGTTTTTTAAGAGCTTTTTCAACAGCTATTTTATGAACTTCTCCTGATTCATGGATACCTTTAGGAGTACCTCTTACAGCTCTGCACGGGTATTGCTGGATAAGCAGTCCTGCTTTTGCAGGTGCATCTTCAACTTTGGTTCCAACAAGACTATCTGCCATATGCCATGTGCTACCACAGGGTGCTCCTCTTACAACTTTAACTGAAGATATGATATCATCTTTAGTTTCAATTTCCAGTACCGGACTCGCAAGCTTTGAACTGAATTCAGATATTTGGGGTTTTTGAGCCAGAGTGCAGCATATTTCTTCGATCTCAATATGCATATCATATTTTTCCGCTATCTGCTTCAATTCAAGAACAGGTGTTTTAATTGATCCCCCTGGAACTATCATTGCTTTAACTCCCATTTGTCCTGCCTTATGTGCAATAGCTACTGTAAGATCAGGGTGAAGTGCATAACTGAGAATCATATCGCAGTGAAATACATCGTTGTCAATGTTCAATCCTTTCAGAAACTCATCGGGTTCATCAATAAAATCAGGAAGTTGTTCAGGTAATGATGCGGAAACAACCTTAAGATATGTTTTTGAAAGAATGGTCTCGATAAGCCGATGCCCATATTTTCCTTTGGTGATTACGCCTACTGTGGTCATAGATTGATCATTCGGGACATTAGCTGCATATTACATTAATATGCTTTGGCAGAGATTTTTATATTAATAGTGTATATTATTATTGAGGTTAGATCATGGACGAATTCGACTCTTCAAAAGTGTATTTCAGATGCAATGTTTGTGAACTGTTATTTCAGGAAAACCCTGAGCTTTTCCCTGTTAAATGTCTGCAATGCGGCTCAGAAGATGTTTACCGTACATGAGGCCACAAAGTACAAAACGATAATTAAGTCATAACTATAAAATAAGAGCTGATCTCTTTCATAGTTGCATGTCAGCTAAGGGAAAATTCATAACTCTTGAAGGGATCGATGGCTCTGGTAAGTCTACCATAGCAAAGCTTCTGGCTTCCAATCCGGATTTCAGTGATTTCGTATTCACCCGTGAACCTACGGAAACATGGATTGGCGAGGCCGTGAATCGTGCAATACATTCAGATACTGATAGTATCGCAGAACTTTTACTTTTCACAGCAGATCATGCAGAGCACATATCCAAGTTGCTAAAACCTTCTCTTGATGAAGGTAAAAACGTAATATCTGACAGATATTCAGGAAGTCGCTATGCTTATCAGGGTATGACACTGGCGGACAAGTTTGAAGATCCCATGCAGTGGATACAGGATATCCATTCCGGATGGAGCCTGGATCCTGACCTTACTATACTTTTTGACATTGATCCGGCAATCGCAGTTGAAAGATGTGGCAACCGCGGAGAGAAAACAAAATTCGAAAAAATTAGTTTTCTTGAAGGTGTCCGTGAGAATTACCTGCGGCTTGCAAATGAAAATCCTGCAAAGTTCAGTGTAATAAACGCGAATAGGCCAGTTGATGAAATTGAATCTGATGTGGTGGAATTGATACTTTCTATCATATGATTTTATACAGTAAAAGGTTTTATGTGATAATGTGTAACATTATGTCATAGATTCAACAAAGGGTGCAATTTCCTATGGGGATGGACGATTGCTTTAGAGTGAGTTGATAAAATGTTAAATTCTATAGCTTTTGAGCATGCTCCAATTGGGATATTTATCGTTGATAAAAATGATAACTTTGTTCAGTTCAATCATGCAATGGAGGCTATTTCCGGCTTAAGTTCAAATGACGTGATAGGTTCCAATCTTTTGAATGACCTGCCCAGACATACGCTTGAAGGTGAGGCGAATTTCAAGCAATTTTATCAGGATACAAAAGTATCTCTTAAAAAAAGAACTTTGAAATCCGTGCCTATTATTACGCCTGTAGGCAAGCTCAGTTACCAGACATTGACACTAACTCCTATTGTCAGAAACGGTAATATTTTCGATGGAATGGTAGTTTATGTTGAAGAAGTAAGTGATGTTTTACAGAAAGAAAATATATTATTTGATGAGATTCAACATGCAAAGGAATTAAAACTTTTTCACGGTGAAAATGTACCGGTAGTAGCATTTCGCTGGTCTGTTGAGGAAGGGTGGCCTGTTGAAATGGTCTCAGACAATATCTCTCAATATGGATATGATATAGATGATTTTATTTCCGGACGTTTAACGTACAGTGATATAGTTCATCCAGAGGATCTTGAAAAGCTTGCAGAGCATACAGGACATCTGAAACTTGAATCTGGCAAATATCTGTTTACTGAATATCGCATATTGGATAGTTCAGGGAATTCGGTCTGGGTAAATGAGATATCTTTTATTGAACTGGATGAAAATGGAAATCCATCGCATTACAATGGGATTATATTTAACATCACAGATAGGTTATTAGCTGAACAGTCTCTTACAAAGGAACGTGAATATCTAAACAGCATAACTTCCAATCTTGGTGTGGGACTTTGCATAATTTCTCCTGATTACCGTACTATATGGATGAACAATTATCTGAAAAGCCTATATGGTGAGATTGAAGGCAAATTGTGCTACGTATCCTACAATAATAAATCAGAAATATGTGAGGATTGTGCAGTACGAGAGCTTATGGAAACTGGAAAAACGAAGGCGATATGCGAACAGAAAGGCGTCGACATAAATGGAAAAACGATATGGTCTCATATAGTAGCCATTCCTTTGTATGATAATGATGGAAATGTGGCATCTTATATGGAGATGGTAGTGCCTGTGACCGAAATGAAACTGGCAGAAATGCAAGTCAGGGAAGGGAAGGCACGTATTGAGAGTATTTTGAGGGCTACACCTGTGGGGATGGGTATTGTATCAAACCGAGTTTTTGAAGAGGTCAATAATCGACTTTGTGATATGCTGGGTTATTCTCAAGAGGACCTTGTCGGGAAAAGTACGCGGGTGATATATCCAAGTGATGAGGATTATGAATATGTAGGTCGTGAAAAATACGCCCAGATGTCTAAAATGGATTATGGTTCAGTTGAGACTCGTCTTCTCTGTAGTAACGGAACGGTAATTGATGTAATACTTAGCTCCAGTCCGATCTATTCGGAATATCTGTCAAAAGATATCACTTTCACTGTGCTGGATATTACTGAGCTGAAGAATACTCAGCGAGAACTCGAGAAATATGCGGCTGAGCTTGAGAAACTAAACCAGATCAAGAATCTTTTTTCCGATATCATTCGACATGATCTCTTAGGTCCGGCAGGAGTTGTGGGGGGCTATGCTGAAGTTTTGAAAGATATGGAGTCAGATATATCAAAGCTGGAGATCTTAGATATAATTGAAGAAAATAATGATAATATAGTAAGGCTTATTGAAACTGCGGCCAAATATGAGAAAATAAATTCTCTTGAAGAGATAGATTTTCATGACGACGATATCGTAGAAATATTTAAAGACGTAGTTGAAGATCTGAAACACGCAACAAAATCTAAGAACATGTTTGTAAATGTGCTTTCAGATGGGCCTTGTTGTTCTAAAGTAAATTCTATTATAAGTGAAGCATTTGTGAATCTTCTTTCTAATGCTATCAAATACAGTCCTGAAGATGAGATCATAGATATTGGCTTCAATGATGATGGTGCGTACTGGAAAGTCACTGTTACTGATCGTGGGGATGGCATCCCTGATGATGCCAAAAAATATGTGTTTGATCGCTTCAAGCGTGTTGATAAGAAAGGAGTAAAAGGAACTGGTCTTGGGCTTGCCATTGTTAAACGTATCATGGAGTTGCATGGTGGTGATTATGGTGTGATGGATAATCAGGAAGGTAAAGGCAGTGTGTTCTGGGTAACACTGAAAAAAATCTGAATGAAATAATTCACTCCAGTTGGGTGGATCATGAGCTGTCATTTGATGCGACCGTGTATCTATGGAATAATTATTTATATATAGTGTATATATGTTCATCTGGTGTACATAGCAGTGGAGATATTTACTGTTACATTTAAGGGTTAGAAATGATCGAGTCAATAGTTCTGGAAAACGCTCCCTATGGGGTCTTTGCTGTCGATAAAAACGACAATTTTATTTTATTCAATACTGCAATGGAATCAATTTCCGGCTTGGATGCAAGCGATGTGATTGGGAAGAACTTACTGCTTGATATTTCAAAAGATACTATTGATGGCGAAGGGAAATTCAGTGAAAAATTCAATCATGTGAAAAGTACTCTTAAAACTAAATGCTACGAAGAAATACCAATGATAAACCCTATGGGGAGCCTAAGTTATCAAACGATCACATTCGTTCCGATTCTTGACAAGAGTTGCGTTTACGATGGTATGATCCTCTATGTAGATGAGGTTAGTGATGAATTTAATCGGAAAAAGTCACTCTTTGACGATCTTCATAGGGCAAAAGAATTAGGCACGTTTTATAGTAAGAATGTGCCTGTTGTGGCATTCCGTTGGTCTGCTGAAAAAGGCAGACCTGTTGAAATGGTTTCAGATAACATATCTCAATATGGTTACAGTGTAGAAGATTTTACTTCAGAGTGTCTTTTACATGGTGATATTATTCATCCTGATGACCTTGAAGTAATAGCAAGTTGCACAAATGAACCTGAGTCTGAGTTTGGTAAATATCTGTTCAATGAGTATCGTATATTGGATAGTTCCGGTAATGCAGTCTGGGTAAATGAGATGTCTGTTCTTGAAATGAATGAAAATGGACATCCATCCCATTATAATGGAGTTCTTATTGATGTTAATGATAGGAAAATTGCAGAAATGGAACTTCTGGAAAGCAAGGCACGAATTGAGAGTATTTTAAAAGTCGCACCAGTTGGCCTATGTATAATTACCGGACATATATTTGAAGAAGTGAATGACAGTTTTTGTGATATGCTTGGATATTCCAGAGATGAAATAATAGGAAAAAGTACACGAGTGATATATCCAAGTAATGAGATATATGAGTACATAGGTGATGTAAAATATTCGCTGATATTGGATCATGGCATAGGAAAAGTGGAAAGCCAGCTACAGCGCAAAGATGGTAGCATCATTGATGTAATATTCAATTCCAGTCCTATATATCCCGAATTCATATCAAAAGGTGTGACATGCACTGTGCTTGATATAACTGATATGAAAAATGCTCAAAGGGATCTTGAAAAATATGCATCTGAACTCGAAAAACTGAACCAGATAAAAGATCTTTTTTCTGATATTATTCGACACGATCTTCTTAGTCCTGCAGGAATTGTAAAGGGATATGCAGAATTTTTAGAAGACATGGAGGGTGATAAAACTAAACTAAATATTCTGCATATGATCGAAGAAAGCAATGATCGGATAATAGACCTTATTGAAAGTGCCGCTAAATATGAGAATATAAATTCCCTTGAAGAGATCGATTATCAAGATGATGATATTGTAAGCATATTTCAAAGTGTTGTATCTGATCAAAAACTTGCAATAAGGTCCAGAGGAATGTTGGTAAACATTATTTCAGATGGTCCTTGTTTTTCACGAGTGAATTCTATTGTACGCGAGGTATTTGTGAATCTTCTTTCTAATGCTATAAAATATAGTCCTGATAATGAAGTTGTGGATATTCATTTCCAGGACGATGGGTCCCATTGGAAAATTACAGTTACTGACCGTGGGGAAGGTGTTTCTGACGAGTCTAAGGAATATGTATTTGAACGGTTCAAACGTGCCGATAAAAAAGGCATAAAAGGCACAGGTCTTGGACTTGCCATTGTCCGAAGTATTGTTGAACTACATGACGGTAAATATGGTGTAGCAGATAATCCAGAAGGAAAGGGCAGTATGTTCTGGATCACGCTAAAAAAAAGTTAAAATATGATTTTTCTGCTCAGTTTTAGAGTCCGTTCTTATCAGCAAATTTGACAAGAGCTTCTCCAAGTGCACGTACATATTTAGGATTTAGGTTGAAACGTCCTTTCTTTTGTCCACTTCTTTCTTTTGCAATCTCTACATATTCTTTTTCATATCTTTCACTTGATGTAAGGGTGATAGTCAGAAACCATCCTGCTCCCATTTTAATTTCGCCGTAATTCTCTCCAACTTCCATAACTATTTCATTTTCCGCCATGATATCACCAGTGATTGCTTTAATTATTGTAATTAATGTTATTGATCTGTTATTGTACAAGCTCTAAAGGTATGGATGTATTGTGCAAGGCTGTTGCTACAAGAGCACCTTTGATTCCGATCTTCTCTAACGTTTCAATGTCTTCAACATTACGAACACCACCACCAAGGAGTAGGTTGTGTTTTGAGATAGAAACGATTTTACTTAAGAATTGTGAATCCACGCCAGTTGATGCACCAACTCTGTCAAGATCCAGAATAATTATGTCTTTTAGTTCAAGCTCATTGAGCATTGTTACTATTTCAACAGGTTCTTCTGGCATTTCCGGATCTGTTGTGAGTATCTTTCCATTCTTCTTGTCGATACTGACGGTTATTCTTCCTGGGTACTTATTTGCCAACTCTTTAATGGTCTCCAATGATGCCGTTTCAGTACCAAGTATTGCGGTATGTACTATTTCCAGCACATCTTCGGCATCTTCTGGTTTCATGATTCCCGGATCTAACATAGTTTCTGCTCTGTCAGCAACTGCTGCTATTAGCTCAAAGTTTTTTTCTCGTTTGCCGATATTCTCAAGATTATTGAGGTCGGCTATGTACACTTCTCTTGGCTTAACAGTTTTAACTATGTCCTTTGCATCGGAACTATTACAAATGCGGCTGGAAAAATGGACTGGCTTGTATTCGCTTCTGTCCCCTCCCTGTGCATGTACTACTGTTCGATTGAAAATATCAAGAACGAAGATGATACGAAACATATATAATTGATACATCTGTCATGCTATAAAAAAGAGGTTAGTATCATGAAACTACTTATTAGTCCAATTAATCCTGAAGAGGCTATAGCAGCATATGAAGGCGGTGCTGACATAGTCGATGTCAAAAATCCAAAGGAAGGTTCACTCGGCGCAAATTTCCCATGGGTAATAAAGTCCGTAAAAGAATCGATCAATTCTGGAAAGCCAATCAGTGCAACCATCGGTGACTTTAACTTCAAGCCGGGTACCGCATCTCTTGCGGCGCTTGGTGCAGCAGTTGCAGGCGCAGATTACATCAAGGTCGGTTTGTATGATGTGCAAACCGAAGAACAGGCCCTGGAAATGCTCACTAATATCACAAAAGCAGTAAAGGACTTCGACCCTGAGAAAAAGGTAGTAGCATCAGGTTACTCCGATTACGAGCGTATCAATTCCATAAATCCTCAGCTACTTCCTGCAGTTGGTCTAATGGCTGGCGTTGACGTGGTTATGGTCGATACTGGAATCAAAGACGGCCGCTCAACTTTTGAATTCATGGATGAGGAAGCACTCTCTATTTTCACAGCTGCTATTCGTGATCTAGGTCTGCTCTCAGCAATTGCCGGATCACTCATTTTTGACGACATCCCGGCGCTCAAGCGCATCCAGCCTGACATCATAGGTGTCCGTGGTATGGTGTGTGGTGGAGACCGTAATGACGGTATCAAGGCAGAACTTGTTGAGAAGTTGAAGAACGAGATGTAACTTCAGTTACGTCTTATTTTGAATTCTGTTTTTTTATATTTTTATTTTTGACACTCTCTTTGCGCTTCAGCCTTGCTATTGTTGCGGTATAGGCGGCTGATAGGTTGCAACTGCATGGACTGCGATTTATGCCTGAGGCAGAACAGGGGCATTTTACAAATGCCCGAGTAAATCCTTCCGATTAGTTAATGTAATAGGAAATAATCTTCCTTCACCGATTATACATCACGAAAAAACAGATTTTGCTTAAAAAGAAAAACAGGTTTATATGAATTATTGTTGGAATCATTTCATTTACTTGGTGAAATGGGTGAGATTGCTGAGTTACCAGAGTATTCTAAATGACTAAAAATCAACTTATGAATATATTTATTTATTCAAAGTTTCACGGTTTGTTTTTAATTCAAATACTATAAAGCAAACTGTTCAGCATTTGTTCTAATTTGTATTTTTGATGTAACTATGTTTCTGGTGTACTTATGTACAACGTATGATTATGTGTATACATTAGTAAAATATGTACAATTATACTAAATTATATTATGTAATGTCAGCAAAATAACAGTGGTAATGTATATATTTAGTATAGTTTGGTGAAATTATGGGAATGGCACAAAGAAACAATATTCCAATTTTCGTATCATTTTTAGTTGTTAACACCATATTTGTAGGAATAGTAGGCGCTATGATTAATGATGATACTTCTGGTGTAGGAAACGAACAAGATGTATTAGCTAGTTTTTTGTTAAAAATTGGAGACAAAGACAAAGAACTTCTGTTTAAGTATGTTGAAGAATCTAACCTATCCGAAACGGATAAAATAGATTTGAATAATAAAATGCAGGATGCTTGGAACAGATATCCTGACAATACTGAGAAAGACTACCTTGCAGCTAATAAAGCACTAGGTATTATGGTAAATACTGTTGAAAAAGAAAGAGAAATACAGAGGCAAAAGGGGATTAGAAAATCATGAGTTCATTTTAAGTTTGCACAATGTGAGTACATCCACCTATAGTGTAAAAGAAGATAAAGGCCTAATAGAAATAAAAGGTAAATCTCCAGTATTGTCATCTGATGAGCAAAAAAAGAATTGTTATTCTAACCTGCATACGGTGGATAAGGCACTTCACGAAGATATGAAGCAGTATCTTTACCCCAATGGACCAGTAATAAGATATGGCTGGAATATCGAAGGTTACTATACTGTAGTTTTTTATGAAAATATGGAAATTAGTCAATCGCAAATAAATGAGATTTATGATTTAATTAGCGAAACGGCAATTAAAACATCAGCTGATGGTGTTACAGTTGCATTTCTAAAAGATGACTTTTCCAAGGAAGAGGTTTACGCTGGTTATGATAATAAAGAACGACCGGTCATAGGGGCAATAAAGATTTCTGCTTTTAAGAATTTAAGTGTAAAATCTGCCACACTAGGTTTTCCTGTAAAAGATACCAATGACAATAAAGGGTACGTAACAGCTAAACATTTTGCTAGTATTTTGGGTTTATATATATATCAACCAAGCATTTCAGTATTAAATAAAATCGGAGAAGTAGACTCATTAGGAGGGTCTAATGCAGATGCTTCTTTTATTGAATATAATGATGTAAGTCCCGAGATTCATGTAGGGCATGGTATAACCGTAGATCTCGAAGACTATATCGCATGTACTCCTACGAGTTCGTGGATCAATAAAGATGTCCGTATGTCTGGGACAAACACTGGCCCGGTTACCGGATATATAGATGGTATAAATCATATCTCTACTGTCAATGGAAATACATATTATAATCAAGTGACTGCAACTTACGATAGCCAAAATGGGGATAGTGGTGCACCAGTATATTGTTTCGTAGATTCTGAACTAAGAATAATAGGAATACATAAAGGCAGTACAAGCACTCATGCAATATTTTCAGCTCTTAAGTATATTTATCAAGATTTAGATGTACTTCCAATCAAAAAAGTAGATTATCCAAAAGGAGATTCCAACAATGATGGAGTTGTAGATTTCATTGATTTTGTCGATTTTGCAGCTACTTATAATCAGAACGCTTTTGCTATTCCGTTTGACTCAACTTTTGACTTTAATGACGATGGAGTGGTTGACTTCATTGATCATGTAGAATTTGCAGGGTTGTATCAAAGTTGAAAATTCAAAGATTGTAGATGGCAAAGTCATCTACATTTTTATTGTTTATCTTAGTAATGAGAGTAGGGGGTAATAATATATATGAAACACAGACTTAATGTTGTATTGCTGACATTGATTCTTTTAATAGTAACTACAGCCACTGTTCAAGCTTCTTCTGAGGAAACAGAATATGAGTATTACTTTGGCATGTACACTCTGAATGAGAATACGATTGAAAAATATGGACGTCTTCCATCACTTGAAACAGAAGATCAAATGGAGGATTGGCAGACAGAGTTAGAGATGTTCAGCGATGCGGTAAAAGATGATCTCGCAGCTCAGTATATGTACCCTAACGGTGAAGTATTCACATGTGGCAGCAATTCTGATGGATATTTTGTAGTGCTGTTCCGGAATGACAGCATTGAAAAACAGCATCTGGATGAAATATACTCATTCCTAGAAAATGCTGCTGAAGATATGAACATACAAAATATTCCTGTTGAATTTGGGTATGGTCTTTACATTCAGAATTTGAGTGGTATAACCTTAACAGAAGAATACATGAAAAGTGGAGACCACGTACGTAGAGAATATCGTTTTTATCGTCGTAACGACACTCTAGCATCTTATGGTGAAGCGCCTGAATTTGATAATTTAGAAGAATGGGGTGATTGGTATAACGAATTGGGTGTTATTACTAACGAAGCTGGTGAAGCAATCTTCGAAGATAATGAAATATCCCAAACAAATTGGATAACTGGACTAGGTCCAGCTGTTCCAGGGGAAATTGATATTGGCATTTATAGGAATCTGACCAACGAAGAAAAAATGTTAATCATCCCTCAAATATATGATATATTTGAGATGGAAGGAAATAAGAGAAATATAACAAATATTCCAGTTATTTTTTATGATGCAGATTATGAGATAGAAGATAATGAGATAGAAGATAATGAGATAGAAGATAATCCCATTCCAGGCTTTTCAGCTTTGAATCTGCTAGCTGTTATATCACTTGTATTGACATTACTTTTGGTTAACAGACGGTAGATTCCTTTTATCGTCATAATTCTCCTTTCTTTTTTGCTTCTATTGTTTTACTTCGTTTATTATGGGTTATAGATGGGGTATAAACTGCTTTTCACATTTTCGACAAATCCCTGATTATTTGATTCCTATAAATTTCGAATCTGCGACCAAAAACCCCAAAGCGTTAAATCATAGTTCGACTGAATATATTGTTAATGATGACCATAGATACCGTAATTGCAGGAAAGCCTGAGGTGACAAAATTTGACTGAAGAGATTACCGTAACTGTTGGCCAGGCGTATCCTCGTGATGCGGGAAGGTGTATTGCCAGACTTGATAAGGATTTCATGGAAAAAATATGTGTCATCAGCGGTGATATTGTTGAAATAAAGGGCAAAGGCAAGGAAAAGTGCTATGCCATTGTCTGGCCGGGTTATCTTGACGATTCAGGAAAAGATGTGATAAGGATCGATGGGAACCTCAGGAACAATGCAAAAGTGAGCATTGATGATAAGGTGACTGCGAGGAAAGTATCGGTTCAGGAAGCAGAAAGAATTGTACTTGCACCAACAAGGGAAACCACTCTTGTCGGAGGCTCACGTTTCATACTTCGAATATTGGAAGGCCGTCCGGTTTCCAAGGGTCAGAATGTTCGTGTGGAAACCGTTAATAATCCCATATCTTTTGCAGTTATGTCTACCAGTCCACAGGGGCCTGTTATTGTTACGCGGAACACTCAGATACAGCTTCGTGAAAGTGCTGTGACCCAGGATGGGGAGACCGGGCATATAACATACGAGGATATTGGTGGCCTTAAACGGGAACTGGGCCTTGTAAGGGAGATGATAGAACTCCCTCTAAAGCACCCTGAGCTCTTCCAGAAACTGGCTGTTGACCCTCCAAAAGGTGTTTTACTTTATGGCCCTCCCGGCACTGGTAAGACTATGATCGCAAGGGCGGTTGCAAGTGAAAGCGATGCTAATTTCATTTCTGTCAGCGGTCCCGAAATTGTATCCAAATATTATGGTGAAAGTGAGCAGAAGATACGGGAGATATTCGAGGAAGCAGAAAAGAATTCACCCTCTATTATTTTCATAGATGAAATTGATTCCATCGCACCAAAGCGTGATGAAGTTGTAGGTGAGATGGAACGCAGGATAGTTGCACAGATGCTATCCCTTATGGACGGTCTGGCTTCAAGGGGCAAAGTCGTTGTTATAGCTGCAACGAACCGACCCAATTCCATTGATGAAGCTTTGCGCCGTGGCGGGCGTTTTGACAGGGAAATAGAGGTTGGGATTCCTGATTGTGAGGGCAGGCTGCAAATTCTTTACGTTCATACAAGGGGAATGCCTCTGGAAAAAGATCTCGATCTTCAGGAAATTGCCAACGTAACTCATGGTTTTGTTGGAGCAGATCTCTCATCCTTGTGTAAAGAAGCTGCAATGCATGCTCTGCGCAGAAGGCTTCCAGAGCTTAAGATGGATGATGTTGATGATGAAATTCCTCCGGAGTTCATGGATAAACTGGAGGTTACTCGTAAAGATTTCGATGATGCTTTAAAGAATATAGAACCTTCTGCAATGCGCGAGGTATTTGTGGAAGTTCCCCGGGTAAAATGGGATGATATAGGCGGTCTTGATTCTGCAAAACAGGAACTCATCGAAGCTGTAGAGTGGCCTTTGAAATTCCCCGAGATATTTGAGGCTGTGAATACAAAAGCTCCTCGCGGTATAATGTTATTTGGTCCACCGGGAACTGGGAAAACCATGCTTGTAAAAGCAGTTGCAACGGAAAGCGACGCCAATTTCATTAGCATAAAAGGTCCGGAACTTTTGAGCCGTTATGTGGGAGAATCCGAACGTGCTGTACGTGAGACATTTCGTAAGGCAAAACAGGCAGCTCCAACTGTTATATTCTTTGACGAGATCGATTCAATGGCATCAGAGAGAGGTTCCAGTGTAGATGCACATGCTACAGAGCGTGTTGTAAGCCAGATACTTACAGAGATCGATGGTGTTGAGGAGCTCAAGGATGTTGTAATAATTGCGGCCACTAACCGTCCTGATATTGTGGATCCGGCTCTGCTTCGACCAGGACGCTTTGACCGTCTGATCTATGTACGCTTTCCTGATAAGGAAAGTAGGGAAATGATATTCTATATCCATGCTAATGGCAAACCTCTGGCCGATGATGTGAATATTCATGAGCTTGCTGAGGTTACTGAAGGATATGTTGGTGCAGATATTGAATCTATATGTCGCGAAGCCTCAATGCTGGCGCTACGTGAGATAATAACTCCAGGAATTGACAGAAAAGAAGCCCTGGAAAAAGCATCTGCCATTAAAGTGACAATGGATCATTTCCGTAAAGCTATAAAAAGAGTAAAACCAACCACATCTCATACTGCTATGACATTTTACGAACAGTCGGCAGAGGCATTTGCAAGATATGCAGCTAACGAGGATGGGCGTGTGTCTGATGCGGATGAGAGGGCGTATCAGTAATGCTTCATTTACCTCTTTTTTACTAATTCCAAAACTAGCAAAAATACTTTAACTCAAAGCTTCTCATTATAGATTATACTTCTAAATGGGTAATCACATGCTAAGACAGCGTTTTGTTCTGGATACTACCGCACTGACAGATATGCAAATGAGGGATTCACTTGAAGCTGAAAGTATATGCGATGGTATGAAAGGACTTTTGGAGCTTGTGGCTTCTGTGAGGCTCCAGCTTGGGATCAGTTGTTACGTGCCATTTCCTTCAGTATATGACGAACTTCATGAATTTGCAAATAACAACAAATGTGACAGTGAAGTTGTTGCAAAGATCGATACCTGGCTTGTGAAGAAAGCCCCTGACAGGTACGATGTTCAAATTCCGTCAAAGGTTTTCCATGAATATGTATCTCACATGCGTGAACGCATAAACAAGGGTATGGTGATCGCCGAGGATACCATCTGGAATGCATCGACAGAATGTTTACTCACCACAACCAAAGCTGAGCAGAAGAAGGATATCGATGCAGATATTGAGAGGCGTGTTATCGGTGGGCATATTGGCAAATTCAGGAACAAATATCGTGCTGCACTGCGTTATGGGATACTCGATAGTGCACCGGATATCGATGTCCTGATCCTTGCAAAGGAACTGGATGCTGCAGTTGTTGCAGGTGATTTTGGAATTCAGAAATGGGCTGAAGAATTAGGTGTGAGATTTGTTCCGGCAAGCACATTCCCGATGATGCTGCAAGAATATCTGGAACATTCATCCAGAGCAAATATGGTATCTGAGAGTGATAATGATAGTTGAGAAGTTGATAATGTATTACTGATATCAATTAGATTATGCCCCTGCAATAAACGATACCAGTGCAAACAACATTGCCAGCTTGAACATTTTTGATGATCGTGCAGGGTTATTCTTGCTGAGTATCTCATAAATCGCTACTGCAATGAGAATATCTGCAATAGCTATGATGAACATATATCTGATACTCATCAATGACTGAATATATGGCAATGGACTGGCTATCAATGCTATTAGGCCAATTAATGATGCAATGTAAGCAGACCTTTTAGCTCCAATTATTATGGGTAAAGTGTGTGCTCCATCTTCTTTATCGCCTTGGATGTCCTCAATATCCTTCACTAGCTCACGGGCTACTGTGGCAAGAGTCGCCAGCAGGAAAAGTATGATGACAGCTTCTATTCCGCCATACTCAAAGAATACTGCTCCGCCAAAAAGAAAAGTCGAGCCTGTGAGGTATCCAACTGCAATATTTCCAAAAAGGGCAGTTCGCTTTAGTGTGCTGGCATAGTATATCAGCAAAAGTGAATTTACAAATGCGATAGCTCCGCAGGCAAAGTTGATCGTTGCTGCCAGCAGAGTGCCTGTAGCGAAAAGTACCAATGAAAAATAAAGTGCCGTAGACAATCCAACTTTAGCAGAGGGAATTGGTCTCTCTGGCTTGTTCACTTTATCGATGTCAACATCAAAATAGTCATTAATGGCATTTCCTGCTCCTGTTATCAGGAACACAACAAGAAATACTTTGATGGCATCATGAATTGGGAATAATATCATGTAAGAACTGTAGGTGGGAATATTTGCTACAACTATATTATATGCTATGAATACTCCCACAATGGCGGCAATGCCTGCCATGGCACAGTTACCGGATCGCATCAATTTAAGATATGGATTTATGGATGCCAAGGAAATTACCTATTGCGTTTGATCTTCATCATTCTGTCAAGAGAATCTTTGGATTTTGCCCTGACATTTTCAGGGACAGTAATCTGATATTGATTCAATTCAAGGGACTGAAGCAATGTATGAAGGTTGATAGCTTTCATTTCAGGACAGACTGCAAACTCTGATGAAATGTAAAATGATTTTTCAGGATTTTCTTTTCTGAGCCTGTGCAACATTCCATTTTCAGTAGCAATTATGAATTCCTTACTATCGGATTCCTTTGCATAGTTGAGCATTCCAGTCGTGCTTAATACCTTCTCTGAAATGTCCAGTACTTCTCTACGACATTCGGGGTGTGCAATAACTTCTGCATTTGGATGCGCTTCTTTTGCTTTGATAATATCTTCAGGAAGGATCTGGTTATGAGTTGGGCAGTATCCATTCCATGGAATTATTTTCTTTGTGGTGAACCGGGATACATAATCAGCCAGATTTTTATCAGGTACAAATAGTATTTCGTCCTCTTCAAGTGAGTTTACAACTTCTACTGCATTTGCAGATGTGCAGCAAATATCACTTTCAGCCTTAACTTCAGCAGTAGAATTCACATAACAGACAACGGCTGCCTTTGGATATTTTTTCTTCTCTTCACGCAGAGCATCAGCAGTTACCATGGAAGCCATAGGACAGCCTGCATGTATTTCCGGTAACAGTACTTTTTTTTCCGGGCTTAGTATGGCTGCACTCTCTGCCATGAAATGTACACCACAAAATACAATTATATCTGCTTCTTGGTCAATTGCCTGCTGGCTAAGTCCCAGGGAATCTCCGGTAAAATCTGCAATATCCTGTATTTCGCCTCTTTCATAATTGTGTGCGAGAACTACTGCATTGCGCTTTGTTTTCAGATAATTGATCTTATCGATAATGATTTGGATATTGTCCATAGAATCACTACTACTATTGTCCGGTACCTTATAGTTGTATGCCCTGGCACGTGAATATAGGTAAAAATCTCTTTGAATATCTCTGTAAAAAGTCAGATCAAAATAACACTCTATTTATGTGCACATCATGTTCCTACCTGAAAAGGATCTGTGATCTTTTTCAAGGTGGCTATCGCTGATAGTGGTGCCAGAAAACTGCTTCTTGGATTTGTTGGCGACGGAACATTTTCAACTTTGCTGTTAAACTCCCCAAAGGCTCCCTTTACATTTATCTCATGGATATTGCGGGTAAGCTCAGGATTTGCAATAATTCTAACATTTGTCTTTTCAAAACCAATTCCTGCAATGCTTAGGGTTGCTGCAACATTTACATTTGCCGGGAATAGCTTTACGGCTTCACTTGCAGATCCTTCAAAGAGTAGAGTTTTGTTTTTTATGTTGTCAATATCGATATCATTCTGAACAATATAGGGTGCACCTGCAAGTCCTGACGGTGGTTTTTCCGTAGTAAGGGTAACTGAGTATATTTCTTCAACGGATGCAGATCTGATGCCATCGAGTCCAACAATGGCACCGGATGGGAGGTAAACCTTACAGTCATTTTCCTTTGCTATATCTCTGATCTCGTTGTATAATTCATGATCTGCAAATGCGCCAACGCTCATTATCATAACATCACATTTAGCTCTGAGGGCTGCAGGTATTATTTCAGATACGGCTTGTTGTGATGCACATTCCACAAGCAGATCAATATGTTCGAACATTTTGGCAGGTTCCATTAATTCAGGCTGAAGGTGTTCCAATGATGTTTCCATGTTTTTGACATGTTCTTTATGCCTGTCGTATATAGCACGAACATGAGCATCTATGGTACCTTCATCTACTGCTTTGCAGATACTTACTCCAATGGTTCCACAGCCAATTATTCCAATATTCAACATTTTTTATTCCCGGAAATTGTGCAATTATTTTTATTAGGTCAATAATTCAGGTTACTGTTTATTAATTGATTAAGTAGGTTTTGCTTAATACTTTAAAAGCATATAAATCTCTTGAAATTCAATTAGTAGCACGACAAGGTGAAAGGATGTTTATAGGTGATATTGAACGGTTTTTGAAAGAAGACCTTGGTTATAATGATATTTCATGCCATTTAGTTCCTGATGAGGAATCAGATGCCATTATTTTTGCAAAAGAGGACTGTGTGCTTGCAGGCATCAGTATTGCCAGTTCAATTTTTGCTTATCTTGGTATCAATGCCAATGCAAAATTTGAGGATGGTTCTTCAATAAAAAAGGGGAATGTGATATTTGATCTAAATGGTAGTCCAGTATCTATTCTTCAGGCCGAACGTCTGGTCCTTAATTTCCTTGGTCACCTTAGCGGGATTGCAACAGTGACTCGAAAATGTGTGAACCTTGTTGAAAAACACTCTTCTGTCACGAGGGTTGCATGCACAAGAAAGACAACACCTGGGATACGCGAACATGAAAAGATGGCTGTCATTGCAGGTGGAGGAGACTCTCACAGGTTCAATCTATCTGATTCGATCATGATAAAGGACAATCATGTGAAAATGATCGGGGTTGAAGCTGCAATTGCTTCTGCAAAGAAGAAAGCAAGCTTTACTCAGAAGATCGAAGTTGAGGTCGAGTCACTCGAAGATGCACTTTTAGCGGCAGAAAATGGGGCTGACATCATAATGCTGGATAATATGGCACCTGGCACTATTATAGGTACTGTATCTTCTTTAAGGAATGCCTCCATCTCTGAACATATATTGATAGAGGCATCAGGTGGAATAAATGAAAATAATCTTGAAGACTATGCAAATACCGGTGTTGATGTGATATCAATGGGTTAGCTCATACACAGTTCATCATGGATAGATCTTAGTCTGGAATTTCTGATATGACCATGGCTTCACATCATAAATATTTCGTTTGCTCATAATCATAAGGTTTATATTAAACTCCGCATATTGTACCAAGAAAAGCAAACCTACATCTTATAAGATGTAATCTTAAATTTTTGAGGTATCATGTTCCGCAATAGAAAAATGTTAATTATCATGTCCTTTATCCTTCTTTTTTCATTACTATCTATTGGAAGTGCTTCTGGTAAGATATTGTTCAACAGTACTATTCAGCAAGGTGACGGATACCAGATAAATAATTATGTGATCGATGTCACCGAAGTATTCACAAGCCAGGATGCAGTCACACTCAGAATATACAAGGGCGAAAGTGATAACGATGATTACGTATATGATCCGTTCTTGTCGGTGGATAGTTCTTACGAATTTGATATAGAGGATGAAGACGTTGAAATAACTTTGATAGATGTCTATTCAGGGGTAGTTCCTCAAGTGAAATTGCTCATTACTGTTAGTGACGATGATTTCATCAACAGTAAAACAGAAGGTATTGTTGATGGTGGACACAGTGAAGCAGTTTTCTCCGGTACGCCTGTGCTTAAGATAAGCAAGAGCGTTGATAAGAACACGGTTGGTGTAGGAGATATTGTGCGTGTGACCGTGACAGTTGAGAACACCGGGGATGACGATGCGGAAGATGTTATTTTTTCAGATCCTTTCCAGCCAAAATTCATACTGATCGACGATATACTTGGCACACCTGGAAGAATGGATATAGCTTCGGATGATCCGACCAAGAAGGTCTATCTTTATGACCTGAAAGCTACAGAAGCCGGTACATTTTCACTGAGTCCGGCAACTGCATCATTTAGTAACTCTGTAGGTGAGTCCTTCCCACAGGCTTCATCCAACAGTCCTACAGTGCTAGTTGAAGCCAGTAAAGACCTGGTTACTGCAGATCTCGATGTCGATCTGGAATTTGATAGTTACACTGTAAACCGAAAAGATGAAATTGAAGCCACTGTTCGCATAAAGAACCTGGGTAGTGCTTCTGCCAATGCGGTTAATATTGGAATACTCATTCCGGAAGGCCTGGAATATGCTGGTGGAGATTCTGTAATTGAGGTAATTTCCGGTGAACCTACTATCTACTTGGATTCATTTGGTGCTCAGCAGGAAAAGGAAATAAATTTCAAGCTCAAAGTAATGGAAATCGGAACTTACACAATTAAAACGGAAAGTTCATATTTATTTGATGACGGGGTCAATACTCAAAAGCAGGAAGTAAGCTCTGATTCTGTTTCAAATGCTATCTATGTGGCAGAAGGGGAATATGATTATCTCTTTGAACAACCAATATATGTGTACCTTATACCTTTGATCATAATCGGTGCTGTGGCAGGATGGATCATCCACAGGCATAAGCAATATAAATTCTAAGTGGATACGCACTACTTTAAAGTAATATTAACGTCAATCATTATCATATTAGATTTATATTATTAATGGGAGGAAATCTCTTGCTTAACATACTCATCATAGGGAACGGGCAATGCGGAAATCGCATATTGGATGCGATAAACAGGGAATCCTTTGGTAAAAAGAGCCGCTTTGCCAAGTTCTATTCACAACAAAAATACAAGAGCAATGTACAGACCATTGCTATTAATACTGCCATCAATGACCTTAAGGAAATGAGTTTCACCAAGGCAAAGGATAGAATTCATATTCCTCATTTACATGGTGTTGGAGCCAACAGGAATGTCGGCAAAAATGTCTTTGAAGAGAACAAGTCTCACATAATGAGGCAGATACAGGAAAGAGGCGATTTCGATGTTTGCTTTGTACTGACTTCTGCATCCGGTGGTACAGGCTCTTCATTTAGTCCTATGCTCATAAAAGAACTTAAGGAAAAAGGAGATTATCCTGTTTATGCTGTCGTGGTCCTTCCGTTCAGGGAAGAAGGCACGCTGTATCTTCAAAATGCTGCATTCTGCCTCAGGGATATACGTGAGAGTGGAGTAGATGGTATTATCCTTGCTGACAATCAGTTCCTTAAACAGATGGGTGGTAATGTAGAATCTGCATACAATGGCATCAACGACATGATAGCCAGACGTCTTCTCTTCCTGCTTGATGCATTGGATAGTGAGATGATGATGGTAACTGACCTTGGTGATTTCAAGACCGTCATGAGTGGTGGGGCTGGAATTGCTACTATTGGTTTTTATGAAGCTGACACGGGTATGCCTGTGAAGAATGCAATACGTGAAGCTCTTTCTCCATCAGGTCTTTTGTTCTCAACTGATGTTTACAAGGAAGCAAGCAGGTCCATGGTAATTATCAGAGGCGACAGGGAATCCCTGAGCATTGATGAGATATCAGAGGAAGTTGAAAAACTTTCAAGCTCTGTAGGCCATGTTTTCAAAGGTATTGTTGTTAGAAAGGATGAACATCCTCAGGTTCTGGCAGTGCTGACTCTTGAATCTGCATCTGAGCTTGAGAATCTTTATGCAATTGCAGTTGATGCAATTAATTATGAGCGTCAAAAGAAGGAACGTGTTGAAACCCAAAAGGACGTTGACCGTGCTTTCTCACAAATAGATGGTTTGGACCCTTCTTACTGATATATTTCTTGAATGTGCTGATTAGCAGCATGTTCTTTCTATTCTTTTTCTTGTTTCCTCTTTATTTTCTTGATCATTTTTAGTTCTAGTTTTGAAAATAGGCTTGCACAGGTGTAAAATCAAATACATTGAAATAGAGTTAGCTCAAATTTAATATGAAAAAGGGTGTGTTATGGTAGGTAGTTCCAATATAATTGAGATAAGGAACCTTTCTAAGATATATGGTGATGGGGTGGAGGTACGCGCCCTTGATGATGTGAATGTTGATATCAGAAAAGGTGAATTTCTTTCTATAATTGGCCCATCCGGGTCCGGGAAAAGTACTTTGCTGCATATGGTCGGTATACTGGATACTCCCAGTTCGGGCACTATCACCATCGATGGCCGTGTAGTTACTGACATGTCTGAAAAAGAGCGTTCAAAGACAAGAAATGAAATGCTCGGTTTTATTTTTCAATATCATCATTTAATGCCTGACTTCTCTGCATTGGAAAATGTCATGATACCCTTGCTTATCAGTGGAATGAGTAGATCTAAAGCAAAAGCGGATGCATCTAAATTGCTGGAGGAGGTTGGTCTTGGAGATCGCATGGATCATCGCCCAAATCAGCTTTCAGGTGGTCAGGCCCAAAGAGTTGCTATAGCCCGTGCTCTTGTGAACCATCCCAGCATTGTGATAGGTGACGAACCTACTGGCAATCTTGATTCCAAATCAAGTGATATGATATATGAACTTCTTAGAAAGCTCAATCATGATCGACAGCAGACTTTTATTCTTGTAACCCATGACGACCAGATGGCGAAGAAAACCGACAGGATCATCCGGATTATTGATGGTAAGATCGCCAATGATGAATGACCGGTGAAATAATGGAATATGCAAAAGGATCTATTGGCAGGGTATTTACAGTTCGTATGGAACATGGGGATGACATCCTCCATGAGTTGGAAGGATTGGCAAAAAAAGAAAACATAGATTATGCAATGTTTGTTTTGTTAGGTGCTATAAAAGAAGCTGATCTTGTTGTCGGTCCCAAGGAAAACATGGTGCCACCTGATCCTCAATGGGATAAATTAAGGGATGTCAATGAAGTAATTGGTGTTGGTAACATCTTTTTAGAGAATGGAAGTCCAAAGATCCACCTTCATTCAGCGGCAGGAAGAGGAGATGAGTCCAGAGTAGGATGTTTGCGCAATGCAAGCTCGGTCTTCATGGTGGTGGAAATATTCATTATGGAAATAGACGGGATCAATGCCAGCAGGCAATTTGATGAAAGTAAAGGTTTTGCACCGATCACGTTTATTTAGAGCCAAATATGTTGCAGGTTAATGACACTTATCTGCTCAAATCTTTTAATTGTGCAAGTGCCTGGGATATTTCCTTCTCTTTTTTAAGAGCATCAGTTTCCAGAGTTTCAATGATCTTGTCAAAAGGCACAATCATTTTGTAATACTTGAGAGGTCTTCCTTTCTCGTTGTTCTTTTTTTCATTGCGCTCTTCTATCCATTCCATCTCTTTTAGGGGGCGCATCGCTATGCTAACTTCGGGCTGGCGGAGGCCAGATGCTTGTTCTATGTTTTGTGATGTTAGTTCTTTTCCACAAACAAGGCAGGCAATACATACAGCTTCAGTTCTTGGTACATGGAGTCCTTGCAATAATTCTATGATCTCATGCCCTTTTCCTTCCAATAAATTAGTATCAGAGACTTTCATTTATGTACTATAATACTTTTAAGTTTATATAATTTATGTGAATATATTTTGTTTTGTTTTTAACAATATCTTCCTTTTACCAGATGCTAGACGGTAGTAATATATACGGTAGCTGCAAAGTAGATATATAATTCAACAGGTGGGTCAGATGCCGTATATCAACAATGAGAGTAAATTCAAAGTAGAAAGAATTCATGCACGTGAGATTCTTGATTCCAGGGGAAATCCTACAGTAGAGGTCGATGTATATACCGGCTCTGGATTTGGAAGAGCAAGTGTTCCGTCCGGTGCTTCGACAGGTTCACATGAAGCTATCGAATTGCGTGACAATGAAGACCGTTACCGAGGAAAAGGTGTTCTTGATGCTGTTGACAATGTAAGCACAGTAATCGAGAGTGAGTTGCTCGGTATGGATGTAAGGAATCAGCGCGAGATCGATGGTATGATGCTCGCTCTTGATGGAACTGACAACAAGATGGAGTTAGGTGCTAATGCTATTCTGGGTGTTTCCATGGCAGTAGCAAAGGCAGCAGCAGATTCCCTCAATGTTCCATTGTATCGTTATCTTGGAGGAGTCAATGCATACACACTTCCAGTACCTACAATGAATGTGCTCAACGGTGGACAACATGCCGGAAATGACCTTTCAATTCAGGAATTCATGATCCAGCCAAAAGGTGCTGACACATATATCGAAGCACTTCGCATGGGCTCTGAAACATATCATGCTCTTGGAAAGGTACTCGAATCCAAATATGGTGCAGGTTCAACAAATGTTGGATACGAGGGTGGCTATGCTCCTAACATTGAAATGACACATGACGCTCTTGATATGCTTGTAACAGCTATCGAGGAAGCAGGTTACTCCGAATCTGAGATCGGAATCGGTCTGGACTGTGCAGCATCCGAGTTCTTTGATGGTAAGGAATACTCCATTGACGGTAAGATGCTAAAGCCAGGAGAACTCATTGAATATTACCTTGAGCTTATTGAGACCTATCCAATTCTTTCCATTGAAGATCCATTCCAGGAAGAATCCTATGAGGACTTCGCAACTCTTACATCCGAAGCATGGGACTCCATAATCGTAGGTGATGACCTCTTTGTGACCAATGTGGAACGTCTTTCAAAAGGTATTGAGATGGGTGCAGCAAATTCACTCTTGCTCAAGGTAAATCAGATAGGTTCAATATCAGAAGCCTTTGACGCAGCGAACATGGCAAGCCGTAATGGTTACAGTGTAATTGTCAGTCACCGCTCCGCAGAGACCGAAGATACTACAATTGCAGACATATCAGTTGCTATCGGTGCAGAATTAATAAAGACCGGAGCACCTGCAAGAAGTGAAAGAACTGCAAAATACAACCAGCTCCTCAGAATTGAAGAGGATCTTGGTGAAGCTGCACGTTACATGCAGCTTTAAACCCTTTTTATATTTTATTTTTGAATTTATTTCGAACCTATTTTCAATTTCATTTTTAGTCTGAAATTATTCGTTCAGTCTTCCTTATATGGAACTGTCAGGCTTGCCTGTGGCATTATTATCGCATAAGGTTCCTTACCTTCGTTCTTTACTCGGGTGAGTGCCATGTCAAATGCTTCCTGGATATTCTCACATGGTTCAAGTTTCGCCATTTTGACAGTTTTGTCATCAAGGTCCGAGACAGCTAACATTTCAGCATTCATGCCTATCTGTGCCATCTTGGCAGCCTTATGATATCCCAACTTGTATCCTTTATCTATCTTGCACATGACATCTTCACATGTTTTAGCGGAACAAAGCAGGTCAAGGAAAGTATCTTCTCCGACTCCATCCCTACATTTGGATACAAGTATGATGCTTCCTCCTTCTTCCAGTGCCAGTCTTCCATTTTCAAGCGCTTTCTGTGACTGATAAAGGTCAATATCCATTGGATATGGAGCAACAGCAACAACAATATTTCCTTTTTTAGCGAATTTAGCACAGAATACTTCGTTGGCTTTTTCTACAGCAACATCAAAGGATTTGAGCAAGTCTCCTGCGGTCATGGCGTATAATCCATGGTCTGCAGTGAGTACGGTTTGTATAGAAAATACATTTAGCTCCTTGAGTACATGCATGGCATCATCCATGTCATCAGCAACTGGATTTCCTTTTAATGCAAGGGCTTTTGCAGTATCTGAAAGTGCATGCTTGTGATTCATCTCAATAGTTTTGTAGGATGCAACACCTGGGAGGAATGCCTTTCTTCCGCCAGTGTATCCTGCAAAGTAATGTGGCTCCACACTACCAATTACTATGATATTTCCTATCTCATTTACCATCTTGTTGAGGTACATCTCGGTCCCATTGCTTGACACTCCCAGATATTCCATGTCTTCATCTTTGCGTGCATCATGAACAAATATCTGGTCTTTGAACTCATCATATATCTTGCCAAAAATATACCTGAACTCATCTTCTGTCGGTCCTCGATGTGCCCCGGTGGCAACAAGGAATTTCACATCATTGTGGCTTTTTAGTAAATCATACATCTCTTCCAGAACCTTTGCAGTAGGTGTTGGTCTTGTGGCATCGTTGACAAGGACAAGTAATTTGTCGCTTTTCTTCATGAACTGATCAAGTGGTTCCATTGCAACAGGTTTGTCTAGAGCTTCTTCTATTATTTTTGATAGATCATCAACCTCTACTTCATTAGGAGTAATTATTTCGTGGGGGATGTCTATCTTCAGTTCAACGTGTTCTTTTCCATAAGGTATTGGTATTATAATTTTAATCACTCCTGCGATTCAGATGCTGTGAATAATCAAATTCATAGATGGAAATTTGTGCTTATAGCATTTTGCTTCCTTAATTGAATATCACAAATATCTTACCGAATCTGGCAAAATGGTAAAGACTTTATGCTAATATATTGTCCTCTGAGTTGGTGAAACATTGCTCGACATCTCACAATTTTTATATTTTCTTGCAGCTTCTGTTGCTTTAACACTCTTACCGGGACCGGACATAGTTTTTGTTCTTACTCAGAGTCTTTCAAAGGGTAAACTGGCAGGCATTGCTACAGCATCCGGTTTGTGTACCGGTCTTTTGTTTCATACAACAGCAGCAGCACTGGGAGTTTCAGCAATTATCTACAGGTCGGCACTTGCATTTACTGCTTTGAAGTATGCTGGTGCAATATATTTGCTCTATCTTGCTTATAAAGCATTAAGAGAAGATGGAGAATTAATAAGGGCGGATACAGATAAAGACACTAATGTCTCTCTTCTTTACAAAAGAGGTATTTTCATGAACTTGTTAAATCCCAAAGTATCTTTGTTCTTCCTCGCTTTCCTTCCACAATTTGTGGATGCATCTTCGGAAAATATTTCGTTGCAGATGATTTTTCTGGGATTTATATTTCTAATTCAGGCGTTAGTGCTTTTTACGGCAGTTTCATTTTTTGCAGGATACATTGGCTCCCGCATCATAAAAAAACCACATTTGTACAAGTATGTTAACTGGACAAAGGCTGGTATATTTTCAATAATAGGTGTTGAATTGGCTTTATCTCAGCAATGAATGCTGATATTTATTTTCCAGAGATATTTGGCAGGGTGCACATAATTATATTAACTAATTACCTCAAATAGTAATAAAACAAGTTGGGGATAAGTGAATGTATGAACTTCATATAGCTCTCAGGCATATAAGCGCACGCAAGAGGCTGACGTTTTTTTCTGTTTTTGCAGTGGCACTTGCCATTGGAGTTATTGTGGTTTTCATGTCAATGATGACCGGCTTTACAGATGAATTGGTAGAAAGTACAATTGAGAACTCTCCTCATATTGTAGTAAGTCCTCAGAATAATGATGAAGAAGTCATTCATTTTTACAGATATTACTCTGAGCAAATAGTTGACAATGAAGGAATTATTGGTGTATCACCCATTTTTAAAGGTCAAGCGGCTTTGCAATACAAAGATAATGCCAAAGGAGTAAATCTGAATGGTATAGATCCATTGGCCGAGGATGCTGTTATGGGCATAGAGGATGATATTGTATCAGGCAGTTTCTTTGCTCTTTCCAGAACTAATAATGGTGTAGTTATTGGTGATAAGCTGGCAGAAGAGTTGGAAGTGAAATTTGGGGATTCTGTGGACCTGGTAAACCCCGAGGCTGAATATTTTTCATATAAGGTAGTTGGTATCTTTGATAGTGGTACACCCAATGATGAAACCGCTGCTTATGCAAGACTGGATTCGGTTCTGGATGTATTTGATGAAAATGAAGTTGCCAGCAAAATAAATATTCGTGTTCATGATCCTTATCAGGCAGATGATATAGCTGCATCTATTGAAGCAGAAACAGGTCTTGATTCTGTAAGCTGGATGGAAGCTAATGGTGAAATACTGGAGCTATTGAATACTCAGGCTGTTATTGTGTGGATCTACTATGCACTTATCTATATGATTGCAGGTTTCGGGATTGCTAACACTTTGTTCACTGTTGTGATGGACAAAAAAAGTGAGATCGGAATGCTGATGGCCATGGGTACTTCCCGAAGTAGCATTACAAATATATTTTTGATAGAATCGGTAATATTGGGTAGCATGGGAGTGATATTGGGATGTATTATTGGTTATTTTACAACAATATCCCTTGCATCCTATGAGATATCCATTCCAAGTGAAACGTATTTTGGTTTAACTACTCTCCCATTGAAAACAGACATTGGAAACTATATTTATGCAATAGTTTTTTCTTTTCTCATTAACATAGTTGCAGGAGTATACCCTGCAAGACGCGCTTCAAAACTGGATCCTGTGGAAGCAATTGATACTGCATGATCTTGCTTTTCTAAGCTTTCTTAGAAACCAAAGTCTGTTCGCATTCATACGAAAAGTATTTATGTGTGCATGACGTTTGTATGTTTGCGAACGGGTTTCTAACATAATACCTCTCCAACACTCCAATGTCACCATACCTGTGCATTCCCCCTCCCGTTCGCACCTTCTATGTTAACTTTTTCTATTATCTGTTCTAATTATATTGCATGAATATTGTGATCGAAACTCCAAAATACAGTTTTTTCAAGTATCATAAGCTTGGGTCACATTTTCATATAGAATTCTTCTCGCCGGTACCTGCGATTTTTAATTACGGATTTGTTGAGGATTCATTGGCTGAAGATGGTATGGAGCGTGATGTTGTTGTTATTGGACCTCGGATCACCCAGGGCACTGTCATAAAAAGAGATCAATTCGATGGTATTCTAAGGTTTGTAGATGATTCAGTTGCAGACGATAAACATATCATTTATCTTGGTGGTTTCTTCTCCAAACCAGTTTACCTATTATATTTTCATATTTACGTTGTGTTTAAGTTTTCTTATTACTTACTTATAAAAAAGAAATTTGCAGTCTGCAAAGTGGTGGGAATTGAGATTTTTGATAAATAAGTGGGGGTATATGTGCATTATTATCACAAAATCGCAACATTCTTATTCTATAACTGTCCACGTTTTAGATGCCTAACCAAGAATAGATGATTGGGGTTGATGGAACGAAATCACATTTAATTGACATACTTTTGATGTCTGAAAAACGAAAAAAAGTTGTATTGCTTCTTAAGGATGGTCCCAGAGGCAGTGATGAAATAAAATCCATTCTTGGATTGAGCTCCAGCTCAGTAATGCCTCAGATCAAGATCCTAATAGTAAATCATATTGTTGTGCAAAAAGAGCACACTTATTATTTATCTCAAATTGGTCATTTGCTGGCGCATCATATGATCCCTCTATTGAATATTTCCAATACCCTGGAAGAAAATCTTGAGTACTGGACGAACCATGATATCAGTGGACTGCCAGTACCTTTCCAGCTTAGATTATATGAAATAGGAAATTCAGTTGTAGTGGAACCAGAGCCTGAAGAGCCCTACGGGATTCCTTTGGTCGTAAAAAAAAGTATTATGGAATCCAATTATGTTCATGTCGTAGCTTCTTTTTTTCACCCTTCTTTAATACCTATATATAAAAAAATAGATGAAGAAGGAGTGAATATGGTCAGGATATCAACAAAAGCCGCTATTCAAAAACTAGTTAAAAGTTACAGCGAATATTATGGTGAATTCCCGTTATTTGAAAGTACAAAGTTTCGTATTTTGGAGAATGAATTAAATATAGCTGCAGTCGTAATTACTGATGATTTGCTATGCATTTATCTTAATGGTAACAAGGGTCTGTTTATGAATAACATGATAGTAAGCAGCTCAGATGGCGCTGTTAAATGGGGATTGGATTACTTCAAATATTATCTGGAACGGTCAACGCCCCTGGATCTGAAAAAAGGCTTTTGATTGATCTTTTCAATATATCATCTTGTTGATATGCATGATACCGGATCAAAGCTTGCAGCTCTTTGTGCAGGGTAAATTCCTGCTACAAGATTCAATAAGAATACAAGAGTGATTATTATGAGAACATCACTTGTCCTGATTACTACAGGTATGCTGGCTATTCCATAGATCTCTTCTGGAAGTGGATAGCTTCCTATGGATAATGCCAATGCAATTCCTGAAAGTGTCCCAAGCAAAGCACCTGCAAGTCCCAGTATTCCACTTTCCAGCATGAATATCATGCGAATTTTAGATTTTTCCGCACCCATAGCCATCATTATTCCTATTTCTCGTACTTTGCTCATAACAAGCATGTTAAGGGTACTGACCACTCCAAATGATGCGATCAGGAGAATAAATCCCAACGAAATATTGTTCGATGTCCTTTCTATGGTGATCGTTCTCAGTATCTCAGGATTATTTTCAGTCCATCCTGTGGCATCATATCCTTCTTTCTGGAGTATGTTTGCAATCTCCTGATCTCTGCTAAAGTCATCAATTCTCAAAGATATGCCATTAATGGCATCATTTGTATCAAAAAATCTCTGCGCAGTCTCAAGGGATGTGTATGTGAGGGTTTCATCAAGAGCAGTGCCAGTATCATATATTGCTATTACTTTTAGTGAAAGTGGGTTTGCATTTGGAAATGACACATCGATCGTATCTCCAAGGTCCAGTTCCATTTTCTCTGCAAACGTATCACCAATTATGATCGTGTTCTCTGAGAATCCCAGTTCTTCGTAATTCCCTTTTATTATATCCTTCTTAGTGTGGGCAACAGCATCTTCCTCTGATGGAATTATTCCCTTTAATGCAGCATTTCTGTTTTTATCCTTGTATTTAAAAGAAGCTTCTCCAATAAGATAGGGAGATGACGCTGTCACCCCATCAATGCTGTTTATTTTTATAACAATATTTTTGTATAAATGAATGTTCTCGTCACCGTCTTTTGGCGAAACCACCACATGAGGGAGATTATCCACGGTCTTATCGTACAATTCTTGGGTGAACCCTACCATAAAGGCCTGCGATACCATGAGTATCATGACCGCTATGCCTATTGCTGCAACAGAAAGAAATGTCTCTCTTTTTCTTGCTGTAATGTGACGAAGTGCAATAAACAGTTCAAAACGCATTCGTTCACTCCATATTTCATTTTCTGTTTTTTCTGAGTACAAAGATGGATGCAATGATCATTAGTCCGGAATGAGTATTTAGAAAACCAGGACTTTCTTCGGTGTTTTCTTCTTCCGTTGTGGTCTCAGGAATTGCTTTTGCAGCTTCAGCTTCAATAATAGTTTCTCTCATATCAAGTACATCGCCACTGTTCCCGATAACATCTATATTGAGCTTGTATATACCTTCAGGAAGTTTCTCTTCCCATATTGCTTCTACAGTTTCATCATCGCCACCAAGCAGAATGGGAGACTTGCTGTTTATGGATTCAACAATCTTCTCATTACCATCATCTTCCTGGCTGACAGTAAATTTCACCAAACCTGCAAATGGGACTTGTGAAATTCCATCAATGGTAGCACTAGCTCCGATCTCATCCTTGTATGTATCACTAATGAAAACATCGTCCTTTGCTGTAAAATCTTTAACTGCAACAATATAGTTTTCAGAAGGTGAATGCATCTTGACCTTCACTCTTCCAATGTACTGCTTTTCATCTGTAAGTATTGTGTTCCAATTCTTACTTACTTCAAGGGGCTGGGTATGAAGTGCTATCTTTTCAACAGTGTCCATAAATACAACGTCATCACCGTCCAGAAGCATGTATTCTACATCTACAAGTACCGCTTTAAGGGGTGTGATGATTACACTAAAACCTTCAGAGTTTGCGACAAAATCATCTACGGTAATCCGGGGCAATATCTGTCTGCCGTTGACGAAAGTATAGGTATTTGTGTCCAATGTGCATTCATCTTTGAGCAACTTACTTCTGACAGTGAATTTCCCATCATCTTTATTTTCAGTATCCCACTGGAATGCTTTTATGGAATTGGAGCTCGCTGAAACCGTGGATATAGCTAGAACTCTTCTGTCCAGTATTTTTCCTTCATGTTCCAGTTGTATCTCAAGTTTCATATCCTGAATATCTTCAGTAGACTGGATAGTTACATCACAGTTCTCAATATCTGAATATACATTGATGATTTTTGCAGTAACTGCATTCTCTGTACATTCTGATGCAAGAGATGTTCCCGATAAAAAAGTCATTAATATGAGGCTCGATAGCACTAGGAAGGCCAGTTTCATGTTATTGCTCCTGAATATAAGTAAAATTATCCAGTGATACTATTTATAGCAATCTGTACAGCTCTTCGCGGAAATTTAGTAGTGTTTAGATTATGATCTTTTTCGAAAACATAGTTTCTATTGTTATTATATGCAATATCACAAATGAAAAAAGATATATTAACAATACTTGTCGCAGTACTGCTGCTTTCAACGGCTTCCAGTGTGGTTCTTGCAGGTCAGGATAACAGCCTGATAGGCACGCTTTTAGGGGAATATACTTTCCACCCGGATATTAGCATGGACCCTGGATACAATGAATAGCATTATTTCGATCTGCTCGATGAAGAACAGAATTTGGCAATTGTAACCATATTTAAGATGAATCAATCGATTGCTCAGGTTATGCTGGGTTATTATATTGGGGTAAACCTGCCAAATCCAGCAGAAGACCTAGTACTGGACGGATGTTCAATGTTTTTGCTGATTTTTCAGATGAAAACCAGATATCAGAATAGTCAACAGCAAGGTAGATCTTACCAGGGAAGGTTTTGGGACCTATAATGTAAAAGGAACCATAGATGGAAAGTATGTCTGTTATGAAGCAAAGGGTTTCATGGAATATGCTGCAGCTAGTCCATATGGTACTTAAGCGGGCTAAAAAACGATCTTTTTCTTTTTTAAGATTGGAAAGGGTTAATATTGTGTGTTCCGAGTAAATATTCATTCATGCCTTAAAGCATCAAGTGGCTTCATTTGTGAGGCTTTCCATGCAGGGTACATTCCGCCCACAAGGCTTGTAACAATTCCAAATGTAATCCCTTCAGCGATGTATAATATATTTGATAGTTTCAATAGGTAATTCGTATCTTCTACTATTAGAGCTATCAAAAGGTAGCTTCCGCCAATGGTTAATATTCCACCCACGATGCTTGCAAGTATTCCAAGAAAAAGTGCTTCTAAAAGGAACATTTTTAAAATGTCTTCTCTTGAGGCACCGACAGCTTTCATTATTCCTATTTCTTTGGTGCGTTCCATAGTTGACATAAGCATTACATTAAGTATACTAACACCCGCTACAAGAAGGGATATTGAACCGATTCCCATGAGGAATAATGAAATTGATCTGAATATGTCGTCAAGACTCTGGATAATTGTGTTGGTGGCAAATACATCAATAAGCACATCTTTTTTATTGATCCGGCTCTTGATATCTTCTTTAACAGATTCAATATCATTTATATTTTCCACCTTGACTATTACAGAATCATACCCTTCCTCCTCATCAGGGTATAGTTTATCGTACATTGCTGAAGATGTGAATACTCCATTATCTGTGCTTATATCAAAGCCAATTCCTCTTTCCTTAAGGATTCCCACTACTCGGAGTTTTGAGCCATCTATCTCGACCTTTCTTCCGATACTAAGCTCCATTCTGTCTGCTATAGTTGAACCTACTACACAATCTGTAGAACCGGATTTAAATAATCTCCCTTCTTCAAGTTCAACAAGACTTCCCAGTCCATCTTTATCGATATCGTATACCGAGGCATAGATCTGGGTTTTTGTACCTCCATCTCTGTAATCAAGTAATTCTCCGCTGGAGGATACCTTTATTATCTCATCAATACCGTCAACTTTTCTCATCTGATCCACCTGTCTGTCAGTGACAGCATCTTCTCCAATAGCAGGTGAGATAATGAGTTTGTCACCGATATCAGTAAACGAATCTGTTACTGATAATTTCAGGCTGTTTCCCAGTATTCCCATTGATGAAATGGCAATGACACCGATGATAATTCCTATTGCTGCTAATACGGTACGTACAGACTGCCTTTTAAGATTCCGTGTGGCAAGCTGCGCATACATATTATTTTTCAGAAAATCAGGAATTTTCATCTAACACCTCTCCATCTTGCAGTCTAACTGTAGTGTTTGAGTATTCCTCAAGTTTAGGATCATGCGTAACAACAATAACTGTGGTGCCTGATTCCTTCAATTCCCTTAACAGCTCCATGACGCTTTTTCCTGTTTTTGTGTCTAGATTGCCAGTGGGCTCATCGGCAAGCAATATTGGGGGGTTATTTGCCAGTGCCCTGGCAATTGCAACTCTTTGTTGTTGTCCGCCTGATAGCTCATTGGGTTTATGATCTGCATATTCTGCCGGAAGTTTTGCTCTTTTCAAAAGCTGCAGTGCTTTGATCCTTCGAGCTTGTGGCTCTGTACCATTGAATATCATGGGCATTTCGACATTTTCAAGTGCTGTAAGAGTAGGTATCAGGTTGAATTGCTGAAAAATGAATCCGATGTTATTCCTTCTAATGGCAGTTAGCCCATCATCATCAAGTTTAGAGATGTTTACGCCATTTATCAGGACTTTTCCGCTGCTGGGGACATCAAGACAGCCTATCATGTTAAGCATGGTACTCTTGCCAGAGCCGGAAGAACCCATTATGGTGACAAAATCTCCCCTTTCCATGGATACGCTGACACCATTTAAGGCATGTATCTTGTTAGTTCCAAGGGTATAGATCCTTTTTACATCCTTAAGTTCAACAATGGGCTTTGGCATAGTTGCACCGCTGTTTATTCCTCATCTTCTTCATCTTCTGGAACTTCGTAAGGGTTCTGTGCATCATCTTTCTTTCGTTTTTTCCACGAGTAAGCGATAACTGCTACAATTGCAATTGCGATAATTCCTGCAAATATCCATGAACCTGTGGAGTTGGCGTTCTCTTCAGGATTACTGATCACAGATTCTTCAGAGATACTAATCTCCTTTTTCATGTATGTGTAAGCATTATCAGTATCCCTGAATTCTATGATTATCGGGATGCTGCTGATCTCATCTGAAAGTATCTTTGCAGAAAGTTCAAAACTGCTGAAATCATCGGCTTCAAGTGTTCCTATGAAATAATTGGAAAATGGCTGAACAGGCGTGACATTATCCTTTTCATTTATGGATATTATCACATTCTTTGCATCCGTAACTCCAAAATTGTTCAGGTCTCCGGATAATGTGTATGTATTTCCGATCTTTGTTGTTTCAAGGCTTGTAAAAACGAGTGGTGATTGGTCTACGATATTCACATTTTTTGAGATAGTTTCTGTACTATGAAGATTGTCACCGTTGAAGTAGGTAATTTCAAATTCAATGTCCTGATATCCTGAATCGCAGTTGATGGTGTTCAATGTAAAGGTTGCATATGATTTGTTGCCCTGGGATATGCTTCCAATAAAGAACTCAGCGGGACTGAATGCCATGTTCTTTCCACTGGGGCTGACAATTACACTTGTGGCCTCATTTGGACGACGATTCACAACTTCCACACCAACTGTGGAGATTTCTTTCATAAGGTTTGAAGGTACGTTCGAAACTATGACCTTAAGGTTTCTATCATCTATTTTCACAGGTATTCTGTAATTAAAATCATACATATTGCTCCCTCCAACAAGTTCCAGATCAAGGAAGTGTACGCTGTTGGATGCATTATCCCTGGCTTTTATATTGAATGTCAATTCAAGGGCATCTCCCGGACCCATGAGGCCAATGTCGGTATAACTCTTGTCTAATATTCTGATAGCACTGTTCCCGTCAAGGCTTGCACTGGCAATGTATGCATTCATGTCAAGAGTTTCATCATCCTCTTCGACATACATCTCTCCCTTTGCCATATTTTGAAGTGTGACCTTTACTGTGCCTGTGTCACCTGGCATTAAAACATCTGGTTCTATGTCGTAGTTCAAGCTGACTGTTGGCTGTATCTCCGTATCTGCATGCGCAAAAGATGTTGATGTTACAAGGATCATCAAGGTCACAATTAATATTTTTAGGTTCATGTTATACAGGCTCATATTAGAATACCATTAGAAAAATTGACTTACTGTATAAAGCATGTAGAGTAAAACAGGCAATCCTACTGTAATTGCTGCATTCTTTACAGAAATATTGCGTGCATAGGATATTGCAAAAACCCAGATGTTTGCACTCCATAGCAGGAAGATCAATCCTATTACAGTTGCAATTTTCATGGAAGGGTCTGCCGTTAAAGTTTGCTCTATCATTTCAGGGTTATTGAAGTCTATTTTGTCAAACAGATCAATTGTGTAGTAGGTAGATAACAATCCATTTGCCATGCTTGGAATAAAACCATATGAGCTGAATTCAAGTAATCTTTTGAAGCTTCCATCTCCACCAAAGAACATGGATATTATGTAAAATGCTCCGGTATATATCACCCACATGAGGATGGTTCCTATAATTGCTCCAATTACTCCTAAGACTATTCCAATAGATGCAAATGGTGCAGCTTCAGGAGGCAACAGTTCCATTGTTTTCTGAATAACAAGAACAGCACTTATGGCACTGATAACTGCCAGCACTGCCATAATCATAAGTGGCGTTTTCATTTCAACTTCATCGTTGATCTTTTTATGAAAGAACCCATTTGGGTTTGTTAATACTTCCAGCATGTAATTAGCTCTCCATAATAATGATATATCAAACCATCAAATATTCAAACGCGACTATAAATCGACAGTCTTTATTGGTGGATGTTGTATATATACTTCTCGGAGTGGTGTAATACATTTCTCAAAGCATCAATTTATTTTGGCAGTTCCATTTTGGAAATTCATTCATATTTGAAAACACTTATAAGTACACAGATGCAACTTATTATGGAATTGGAGTAATATAATGATTGATGTTCAGAATGGGAACGACGGTGAATTCGTAATTAAATTAGTGAACCTTTGCAAAAGCTATCATGTAGGGGATATGGAGGTTCCCATTCTGAAAAATGTAGATCTATCGGTAAAAAAAGGTGAATTTGTTGCTATTATGGGTCCCTCTGGCTCTGGAAAAAGTACTCTTATGAACATGATCGGTTGTCTAGACCGCCCCACATGCGGCCAGGTCGTTATAATGGGCATGGACATAAACCAGCTTAATGGCCCTGAACTGGCAAAACTTCGTGGATTTGAGATCGGATTCGTCTTCCAGAATTTCAATCTTGTTCCAAGATTAACTGCCTTGCAAAATGTTGCATTGCCTACTTATGCTAATGTTAAACCAGGTGTAAACGGCACAAAACGGGCAAAAGAACTATTGGAAATGGTGGGTCTGTCAGATCGGTTGAATTACAAACCTTCTGAATTGTCAGGTGGCCAGCAGCAGCGAATTGCAATTGCAAGGTCTTTGATAAATGATCCATCTCTGATCCTTGCAGATGAACCAACGGGTAACCTTGATTCAAAAACAGGTGATGAAATCATGAATATATTTACTGATCTTCACAAGAAAGGAAGCTCTATTATTATGATAACACATGACCCTGATCTTGCAAAATATGCAGATAGGGTAGTTTACCTTAAAGATGGTGTAATTGGTGCAAAATGAGGAGAGAATATGTACAAATTGAATTTTAAATGGAGTAGCTGCCTGGCATTGCTGTGTTTTGCATTACTCTTAGCTTTATTCTCCATTCCTGCAAGTGCTGCAGATGGAGCGGATCTAAAAATAAGTGTTTTGAAATACCAACCTGCTCCTGCAGAGATTGGAGAGTATGTGAGTGTATGGGTCAAACTTGAGAACCTTGGTTATGCAAAGGCAGAGGATGTTTCCATTCGAATGGTTCCTGAATATCCATTCTCCCTTGATTCAACTACCAATGCCATAGAGGATGTAGGCATATTGTCTCCTGACAACGCTGCAGTTAATGAATATCGACTTTTCGTTGACCGTGGTGCACAGGTGGGCATTAGTACTTTTGAAGTATGGTATCAGGAAGATGACAGTGGTGCATGGTTCAAAAAAGAATTCGAAATGAGGGTTGGCTCTGATACATTTGATAGCAGGGGAACTATTCAACTTGAAAGTAATTCCATAGAACCTGAAGTATTCATGCCTGGTGATGAGGGTACTATTACCTTTGATCTGAAGAACAGTGCCACTGAGTACTCCATAACGCTTGATGGTGAGCAATACGATACCAATGCAAGGATACAGTCAGCATCTCTTGATGGTATCGATGGGATAAAGGTAACAACTGAAAGCTATTATGGAAATGGTGTCATCGGCCCTGGTGAGTCATTGGGCCTTACCTATACTGTACTAGTAGACGAAGACATGCCAGATGGAACATATTACCTTGACATATCCATTGTTGGAAACTCTCATGTTTATAATAATAATTGGAGAATCCCGCTTAAGGTAGATTCTTCCTCTGTCAGGGTAATTCCTTCAAAACCGCTAATACTTGAAAATGGAAAAGGTACTCTTGAATTTGATGTGGCTAATATCCATCCTAATCTTCTTTCATCCGTTAGTGTACAACTTGAAGCTGAAGGTATTGAGTTCTCTCCCGCCGAATACTTCATTGGCGCAATGGACTCTGATGAGCTTTTTACAATAGAATTCGATGCTGAAGCAATTGATGATGACCTGGATTATCCTGTGAACCTCACGATAGGTTCTAACTTCAGAAATGATCTGAATGAACATTCAAGTATCATTGGCACACGCCAGCTCAAAAATCATTCAGTTGATAATGAAGGTGATTCCAGGGCAATTGTTATCCTGGGAGTGCTAGTAGTAGCAGGAATTTTAGCTTACGTTCTCTACAAGCGAAAAACGAATGCAGAAGATTAAGAGTGAAAAAGCTAATATCAGGTAGTATACCATGCTGGACCCATTGCAAGCTGTCAAAATGGCATTTGGTAGCATTGGCAGTGCAAAACTGCGTTCTTCGCTTACAACACTTGGGATTATAATAGGAGTAGCTGCTGTTATTGCAAATGTATCCCTTGGTGCTAGTTTCAACCAGTTCTTCAATGATGAGATAGGTGCAGTGGGTTCGAATTTCATAGTCATTTACAGCCAGAATACCAATGTTTTCTTTGACAATGAGCTTGAACTGATCGGAAATACTCCGGGGGTGGTGGGAGTTTCTCCCATTAACCAGCAGATGGCGCAAGTCACCTATCTCTCAACATCGCGTCAGATAGATATTCAGGGTGTGAATGAGGATTACTCGGAAGTTGCGAATTTTGAAATGAAAGAAGGGACTTTCCTCACTGACAAAGACCAGTTCGTCGCTGTTCTGGGTGAAGAGGTTGCACTTGATAAGTTTGACAAGAAGATATCTTCGAAAAACCCAATTGAGATCACTTTCAGACGTGAAGATGGTGGTGTTGTTACCCAGAAGTTCATAGTAAAAGGTATTGTGAAAGACCCTGAAACCACATTTGCTCAGACTGGTGTGGAGCCCGAGATCCGAATATTCATTCCCATAGATGTAATGAATGGCATACTGGGGGTAGATTATTACGGTGGATTTTTTGTGAAAGCTGAAAGTCTTGAGACTGTGCGTTCTACTGGTGATGAGATCGATAAGCGTCTTGCGCGTAATCTGGGAGTTTCCGGCAGGGATCTCGATGATGATGATACAAAACCTTACACTATATTCGATCAGGTGGAAATACTTGAGGATACAAATCAGCTGTCTTCTGCACTTACAACTCTTCTTACATCGGTTGCTTTGATCTCTCTTATAGTTGGCTCCATTGGTATAATGAACATCATGCTGGTGACAGTTACCGAAAGAACT
Source organism: Methanosarcinaceae archaeon (assembly GCA_020055655.1). Lineage (GTDB taxonomy): Archaea > Halobacteriota > Methanosarcinia > Methanosarcinales > Methanosarcinaceae > Methanolobus. Next base: position 38,836 of record JAIPUR010000002.1, read on the forward strand.
CGTGAAATAGGCCTTATGAAGTCACTTGGTTTTAGCAAAAAAGACATTCTCACTCTCTTCATGATCGAATCAGTGGTTGTTGGTCTTATAGGTGGTGTAATTGGTACTGCTCTGGGTTTAGGAGCTGCTGTTCTTGTGAATAATTTCCTTGAGCTTCCAAACATATTCCCTGTATCACAGATTGGTATAGGATTTGTGGTGTCAATATTAGTAGGTCTTATTGCAGGGGTCTATCCTGCGAACAAAGCAGCAAATATGGATCCTGTAGATGCATTGAGGAAGGAATGATTGTATGATAGATATCAGGCAGGCTTTTTCACTGGCACTTGGCAGTATTGGGAGTGCTAAGATGCGCTCTGCATTGACAATGCTTGGTATCATCATAGGTGTTGCAGCGGTTGTAGCCAATGTCTCTATTGGTGTCAGCTTTAACCAGTTCTTCACCGATGAGCTGGATACGTTGGGTTCAAATTTTATAATAATTTACAGCCAGGATGTAAACATATTTTACGACAGTGAACTAGAACTTATCAGAAATACACCTGGTGTAGAGGGTGCTTCTGCTTTCAATCAACAAATGGCAGAGGTTTCTTATCTGTCTGGAACTAAACAAATAGATGTCCAGGGTGTAAGTTCGGATGCACAGCAGATATCGAACTTGGAGGTTGAAGTTGGTAATTTCTTCACTGATAAAGACAAATACACGGCTGTTCTGGGTCAGGAGGTAGCCGATGGTAAATTCGACCAGGAGGTTGCTGTAAAGAACTATCTTGATATTACTTTTAGAAGGCAGGATGGTACTACAGTCACCCAGAAGTTCAGGGTGAAAGGTATTCTTACAGGTGAGGACAATGCATTCGTAAGTGGTGGGCCTGACCGTGATGCTACCATTTATATTCCTGTTGCAACCATAAACGAGTTACTCAATGTCACTGATTATGGGGGATTTTCTGCCAATACCGAGGATTCCGAATCTGTCCAGGCTGTATCAGATGAGATCGATAAACGTCTTGCACGACAGTTGGGAGTGTCGGCTCGCGACCTTGATAATGCTGATGCTAAACCCTATCGTATCTTCAATCAGGCGGAGATTATCGAGCGACTGGATCAACTGGCAGATTCGCTGACCATCCTTATTACCATAATTGCCACGGTTGCTCTACTTGTGGGTTCCATTGGAATCATGAATATCATGCTTGTTACAGTTGCCGAAAGGACCCGTGAGATCGGCCTATTGAAATCTCTTGGGTATACTAGAAAGGATATATTGATCCTCTTTATGCTGGAATCTGTGATATTAGGTATAATCGGGGGAATTCTGGGTGCCTTGATTGGATTAGTGGGCTCCTTCATAGTAGAGACCTACATTGATATCCCCCGTGTTTTTCCATTATCTCTTATATTTTTGGGTATAGCAATATCATTTGTAGTTGGATTGGTGGCAGGTATCTATCCTGCAAGCAGGGCTGCAAAATTGGATCCTGTCGAAGCGTTAAGACACGGATGATCTATTCTTTTTATTTTTTGGCTGTAGGTATATTTTTTATATGTGTTTTATGTAACACAGCAAATACAAACACAAACCGGACTATTTATCGAAAGCTTTATTAGTAAACGTTGCGTAGTCGCACTTGTCGATTAATAGTCAAACTTTATGATGGTGATAAGGTTGTATGAAGGTAATTCTCAATTGAATGATGACACTGTAATGGATGTTGTTATTGATATTCAAAATATCAGGAAAAGCTATCTCTTAGGCGATATGGAAGTCCCTATTTTGCATGGAATTAATTTGCTTGTGAAAAAAGGCGAGTTTGTCGCTATCATGGGCCCATCAGGCTCCGGCAAAAGCACATTAATGAATATGATAGGCTGTCTCGATCGTCCAACAGATGGAAATGTCATGTTAATGGGAAAAGACACAAGGTCAATTTCTGACAATGATCTTGCTGAACTTAGGGGTTTTGAAATTGGTTTCGTATTTCAGAATTTCAATCTGATTCCACGGCTTAGTGCTTATGAAAACGTTCTTCTTCCAACATATTCCAATTCAAAAGTTAATCTGGACAATGAAGAACGAGCCAGGGATTTGCTTGAGACGGTAGGTCTTGGGGATCGCCTGGATCATAAACCCACCGAACTTTCAGGTGGTCAGAGGCAGAGAGTCGCTATTGCTCGCTCTCTTATCAATGACCCATCGTTGATCCTTGCAGATGAGCCTACGGGAAACCTTGACACCAAAACAAGTACTGAGGTAATGGATATTTTTTCATCACTGCATAAAGGCGGATGTACTATCGTAATGATCACACATGATCCTGAAATGGAGAAATATGCTGACAGGGTGGTTCACATCAGGGATGGCTATATTGAGAATAATTAGGGTTGGTATAATGACAAAAAAGAACAGTTTATTTCGCAAATTAGAAATTCTTTCAATTTCCGTATTGCTATTATGTACGATATTTTCTTCATCTGCATTTGGAGCATCAGCTGCAACTTTAAAAGTTGATGTTATTGAATATGACCCATATCCTGCAGAGATCGGTGAATACGTGGATGTTTACGTAAAGGTCGAGAACACAGGTTATGGCCGTGCAGATGCTGTCACGATCAGGCTAGAGCCGGAATACCCTTTTTCACTGGATTCTGAAAACAATGCAGTAGAGTACATTGGTGCCTTGTCTCCTGAGGATGCCGCTGTGCATGAGTACCGCCTATTTGTTGACGAGCAGGCCAAAGTTGGAATTGGATCTATAGATATATTCTACCAGCCGGATGGCGGTACAGCATGGTTCAAGGAGTCTTTCGATATAAGGGTCGGCTCGAATAATTTTGATAGTAAAGGAACTGTAAAACTTGAAAGTATTGTATGTGAACCGTCTACTTTCATGCCGGGAGATGAAGGCACCATTTCATTCACCTTGAGCAATACGGCAACAAGCAACTATGTAACTATCGATGGTAATGCATATGATACTAATGCCAGAGTTCAATCTGCAACCCTAAAAAGTGATGGTAATATAATCGTTGAAAATGATGTTTATGAAGGCTCTGGTATTATATCCTCCGGAGATTCGCTTACACTCAGCTATAATCTGAAAATATCCGAAAGTATGCAGGATGGGACCTATTATCTTGAACTCTTTACAATAGGAAATTCCCACATGTATAATAGCAACTGGAAGATTCCTGTGAAGGTGGATTCTGCATCTGTCAAAGTAATTCCTGCAAAACCTCTTACCCTTACAAATGGGGAAGATACTCTTGAATTTGATGTTGCTAATACCCATCCGAATGAACTGACATCTGTTAGTGTAACTCTCAGATCAGATAAGGTAAAATTCTCTCCAGAGACCTACTTTATAGGCTCAATGAACCCTGATGAACTTTTCACAATAGAAATACAGGCTTCTACAGGACCAGAAGATTCCACTGTGCCTGTGGAAATAGAAGTGGAGTACAGGAATGGCATGAACGAACATACAACTGTTACTGCTACACGCGATGTTGGGGTCTTAGTTGATGAAGAATCTGGTATAGGCAATACTTTGCTTGCAGGATTTGGCATTATTCTTTTATTGGGTGTACCTGCTGTTGTGATGTTCAGGCGGAAAAATCAATAATCAGAAGTGGTCAATATGCTTGGACTTAAACATTCCATACGTTTTGCCCTGGGGAGTATATGGAGCGCTAAAATGCGTTCTTCCCTGACAACACTTGGGATCATAATAGGTGTTGCTGCTGTCATTGCCAATGTATCACTGGGTGCAAGTTTCAGTGAATTCTTTGAAGATGAGATCGGCTCGGTGGGTAACAATTTCATTGTCATTGAAAGTAACACTCCTCATACTTTTCATGACAATGAACTTGAGCTGGTGAAAAACACTCCTGGAATTGTAGGTGTTTCTCCTCTGACTCAGGAAACTGGTGGTGTTAGGTATATGTCTGAGGTTCGCCAAATACCTGTGCAGGGTGTGTCAGATGATTACGGCCAGGTTGCAAATATTCAGATGGGATCCGGTAGTTTTATAGATGACAATGATGGCTATGTGGCAGTTCTTGGCTATGATGTTGCATATGATAAGTTCGATCGTAAGATCGCTAATAAGAACAGTATAGAGATTACTTTTGTAAAATCAGATGGAAGTACTGTTACAGAGACATTCAGGGTAAAGGGTATTACTCAAAGTAAGGAAACCAAACTGGTTGAGAGCGGAATAGAGCCTGAAGGACGAATATTTATTCCGGTAAAAGTCATGAGTGAACTTCTTGGTGACGATTACTACTGGGGATTTTTTGCAGCTGCAGAAAGCATTGAAACTATCGATGAGGTTTCAGATGAAGTTGATAAAAGACTTGCAAGAAATCTTGGTATACCTATGAGGGATCTTGATGAAGAGGACATCAAACCATATTCTATCTTTGATCAGGGTGAGGTCCTTGAAAACATGAATCAGGTTTCCGGTGCATTAGGAACATTGCTAACCTCAGTTGCCTTTATCTCCCTTGTGGTAGGCTCTATCGGAATTATGAATATCATGCTTGTCACAGTTACGGAAAGAACAAGTGAGATCGGTATTATGAAATCTCTTGGCTTCAAGAATTATGAGGTATTATCACTTTTCATTGTTGAATCAATGGTAGTGGGTCTTCTTGGAGGTATACTTGGCACACTCTTTGGACTTGGGGGTGCATATCTGGTTAATAATTTAATGGGACTTCCTCACGTATTCCCGTTAGAATTGATATTCATAGGCATGTTTGTTTCATTATTTGTGGGGTTGGTTGCCGGAGTCTACCCTGCGAACAAGGCTGCAAAAATGAATCCAGTTGATGCATTGAGGCATGAATGAGGGGTTTATCGGGTGCTGGCTCATCATTTACAAATTAGTCGATTTATCGATGTGCTTATCTATGGACTATCCAGATATGTCTATACATATATTTGTAGTTCATAGACATTCAATTTTTAGTTGGCTGAATATGAAATGTTTGGTATTGATAATGGGAAATGTATATGTTTGAGAAAAATGGTCTAATATATAAATTTGTAAAAGTTGCATTTGAAAAGCAGACCTATCTCAATATGCTTTACTTATTGTTCACATTTCCTTTAGGTACTGCATATTTTGTTTTTCTGGTGACTGGTCTATCTCTTGGATTCACACTATCCATTATCTGGCTGGGTATTCCAATTCTGATCCTTGTTTTTTTGGCATGGTGGGAGATAGCTTCCTTTGAACGACAACTTGCAATTTGCTTTTTGAATATAGAAATATCTCCAATGGCAATTGAAAGTGTGCAGGGGAAAAGTATACTTGAAAAAGGAATCTTAAGACTGAAAAATCCCGTTACATGGAAAGCTTTGCTTTTTTTATTCATTAAGTTTCCATTTGGAATATTGTCTTTAATTGTAAGCGTTGTGTTAATAAGCTTGAGCTTATCCTTGCTATTTGTCCCTCTGGCTTATCTGCTTGATGCTGGTATCGGAATCGATTCTGCAGGAGAGGCAATTATGATCTTCTTCCTTGGCGTAATAATCAGCTTCTTTTCATTGCATGCAATGAATTTACTATCTTATGTGACAGGAAAGCTTGCGGTAATGCTACTTGGTTCTTCTCTTACAAGCTCATTAGCTGGTGAAAAGTCTGATGGAGGGCTCATTGAAGAAACATTTCGGGAAATATGAGTAAAAGCTGGAATAAGAATAATTAAAGTAGGATATGTTAATTTTTCACAAAGAAAGGAGTTTATTATAAAAATCAAGTATGAGCTGGGTTTTTTCATTCTCCTGATTAAGCTTGAATGTACGAATTTGTTTGCCAAGAGGTTTCTCAGTTACGATCCCAGTCTCGATGAGTGGTACTATCACTCTTGCAACACTGGAATGTGAGAGGCCTGTCTCTTCTGCAATTCCTGAGAGATATGTGGACTCGTTCATGTGATTGATCAAATTTTTTAGAACGGTCATCTGAGCTGTTTTTCCAAAAATCTCTTCTAGTGCATCCATTAATATCATTCACAGATATTCTGTTATGGCTTATAAGAGTTTCTTTTATTTAGCTGATTTATATTATTAATACGCAGACTTTTTGATATTTGGAAAGGTATTAATAGCATTGAAATATCTTAATATTAAAGAGCGGTAGTGTTATTATGGACAAAGAAAAAATTAGCTCCCTGATACTGGCAGAACTTGAAAAGAATCCTGATATTTCAAATAAGGAGCTTGCCAATTCATTTAGTGTGGATGTCAATCTTATCGAAAACATTTTGAAATCTCTGTCTGATACTCGCGAGAAGATCTTACTTGTCGATGACGAAGTGGATGCTCTTGCCGCCCTGAAGGTTGCCCTTGAGGCAGATGGCTACAATGTGGTTGAAGCATTGGATGGTCTTGAGGCTCTTAGCATGGCAAGATCTGAAAATCCGGATGTGATTCTGCTGGATATTATGATGCCTGATATGGATGGTTTTGAAGTTTGTAAGCAGCTGAAATCAGATGCACAGCTAAACATGATCCCCGTAATCATGCTCACAGCAAAAGGAGAAGTCGATGACAAGGTAGAAGGCCTCGAAATGGGTGCAGATGACTATGTTACTAAACCATTCAATCTCAAAGAACTAAAAGCACGTATCAAATCCGTCATTAGAAGAAATTTGTTGTAAAACCATTGGTCTTTAATTCTTTTTTCAGCCTATGTGGGATAAACAGAATAAATGGAACCTGGTTATACTTGCCGTAATTGTTATTCTTATAGTGGGATCTATTTTTTTCCTCTGGATGAAGGCCAATGTTGAGGTGAGGGATATTGTTGAGGAGCAATATCTAAGTGAGCAATTGGTCCTGACTCAGTATCTCTCTTCTAGTATAGAGGATATGCTCAACGAAAATGTATTGCTACTGGAAGTCATTTCCAAAAAGGAATCTGGCGTTCCTGAGGATAATTTTATTTCTGATTTTAAGACCATATATGAAATATCAGATATTTATCATGCTCTTGAGTTTGTAGATAAGAATGGTACAGTTGTATCAGGATATCCTGCAGAAAGAGTCCCATACGGATACAATCTTTATGAGAATAATCGCTCATATTCAATTGACTATGTAAGGGATACAGGCCAGATTTACATTTCAGAGCCAACGATGATGATGGAAGAAATGCTGGGCTTTTTTGTTTTTGTTCCTGTATTTGAGAATGGGGTATATCAGGGTTCTGTAGTTGGAATTGTTGTTGCTGATAATGTTGTTGATCAGTTTGAAGTGTCTGATGACAGTATAAAGCTAGCTTACGTAATTGATGATGATGGCCTGATTCTTTATGATCAATCCGGATTCTACGAAAAAGGCAGTAGCTACTTTGAATACGTTGGGGATTCAGAGTCCAGTCGCCTTGAGATCATAGACAGGCAAATAAGTGGACTTGAGGGGAATGGCAAATATCCCAATACCTTATCTGAAGAACATGTTAAAAATATGTTAATATCTTATTCTTCCATTGACTGGTATAATCACCAGTGGTCAGTGGCTCTGGTCAGCCCTGAAGACGAGGTTGATAAGATCATAGTTTCTGTTTACATCAAATTATTCACAGTTGCAGCGTTATCGGTTCTATTCATTCTCTTTGTAAGTTTTCAGGTTTATTTCATGTTAATGCATTGGAATCGTTCTCTTGAAAAAGAGGTCGAGAAGAAAACACATGAACTTCAGAATTCAAATGAGTCTCTGGTAGCTGCTAATCTGAAGCTGAAAGAGCTTGATAGGCTAAAGACCGAATTCGTGTCAATGGTCTCTCATGAACTTAAAACACCTCTTACTGCCATGAAAACGTCCAGTGAGTTCCTGAGGGAGGACACTTGCGATCCTGCTGTGAGGGCTCAAATGCTTGATATTATCATACGCAGTGTAGACAGGCAAACAAGAATGGTGGATGACCTTCTTGATATTTCCAGAATTGAATCCAATAAGATGAGGTACAATATGGCTGATATCAGCTTGCAGGAGACAGTAGATCATTGTCTGGAAGATATCTCTGCTCTCTTTGGGTCAAAGGGAATTGATATAGATCTTGATATTCCTGATGACCTCAGCTTAGTGTATGCTGACAGGGATCGTCTCATTCAGGTTTTTGTAAATCTGTTAGGCAATGCTATCAAATTTACACAGGAAGGTGGAAATGTCTCCATATCTGCCAGTGAAAAAGGAGAGTTTGTTGAAGTGCGGATCAAAGATAATGGACCTGGTATGGATGAGGCTCAACTTGAAATGATCTTTGATAAATTTTATCAGATCGATAGTACTCTGACTCGAAAAGTGGGTGGTAGCGGGCTTGGACTTGCCATTACAAAAGGAATTATCGAAGGGCACGGGGGGAGTATAACTGTTGAAAGTACTCTGGGTGAAGGTAGCGAGTTTATATTGCTGTTGAAAAGGTCAATAACAGAAAAATGAGTGTATAATCTATTGTTGCAAATACTATCAGGATTTATAAGCAACCGGAAGGATGAATGTGAAGTTACTTCCTTTATTTGATCGACTCTCAAACCATATTTTTCCATTTTGAATTTTAAGAAACTCTTTTACGATGGACAGGCCAAGTCCTGTTCCACCAAAGCGTCTTCCAAGAGATGAATCAATTTGTGAGAAGGGCTGGAATAATTTACTCTGTTCTTCAGGAGAAATTCCTATTCCTGTGTCCTTAACAGATACTTCAAGAACATCTTCACTCCTTTTGAAAATATTGACATGTACTTCTCCTTTCTCAGGGGTGAATTTGATTGCATTGTTAATAAGATTGTAAAGAATAACTCTGAATTTATTTGGGTCGGTATAAATAAATTGAAAATCGGATTCCAGTTCAAAACGAAGGTCAATGGTCTTTTTACTTGCCATTGGTGCTGTCGATGTCTCAATTTCCCGAACAAATAAGGGAAGTGATATTTCTTCTTTTTGAACCTCTACTTTTTCTTCTTCGAGATCTGATAAGTCAATAATGGAATTTATTAATTCCAATAACCTTTCACCACTCTTTTTAACGACATCTGCAGAGGATTTCTGCTTCTCGTTCATCGTTCCCATAGCTTCCTGCTGAAGCAGATCCGAATATCCTATAATGAGATTTAATGGGGTCCTGAGTTCATGGCTGATGTTGGAGACAAACTCTTTTTTAGTACGCTGGGCATTATCAGAGATCAATTTTGCAGTAATTAATGCTTCTTCTGCTTTTTTTCGCTCAGTAATATCTTCACCGGATGATAAAGTGCCGGTGATATTTCCGTCTTCACCCTTTAGTAAAATATTGTGCCATGCGAAAGTTCTTTTTTGTCCAGAATTCGTTTTGACCGGTGTTTCAAAATACTCTACAGCATCAATTGTCCCATCCATTAATTTGGAATATGCTTTCTTTGCATCATTTATATATGATTCTGGAATAGCCAATTCAAACCAGTTTTTAGAGTAAACTTCATCTTCATGATATCCAAGGACGTGACATCCTTTTTTGTTTATAAGGGTAATGTTTCCGTTCTTATCCAAAGCTAGAATAATGGCTCCGACAATATCTAGATATCGCTGAGCTTTATCTCTTTCTTCTTTCAATTTGAATTCAATGTTTTTGAGTTTTGCAATATCAACCATTAACCCATTAATTCCGACTATTTCCCCATTCTTGACAAGTGGCTTGGATGTTGTATGTACATAGCTGATATCTCCATTTTTTTTGATTATGCGGAACATGTATGGATTGTGTACTCCTGCAATAGTCAGTTCCATGTCCTTTAACAAACCCGGTAAATCATCTGGATGCACATATTCTGCAAAAGGAGTGTCCAATACTTCATCTATCCTATATCCTGTTACTTCTTCAATGGCAGAGTTCAGGTATGTAAAAATACCGTTATTGTCAACCGTGAACAAAACATCGTTGAGGGTTTCAAAACGGTCTTTGTAGAAATCTTCTGTGATTTTCAGCTCTTTTTTGACTTCGCCTAGCTCTTCACTAAGCTGCGCTACCTTTAAACGCAATTGTTCATTTGTAAGCTCGTTTTCTTCTTTGTGATGACTATTAACCATAATCAGTGTGCAACATTAGGTATATTTCAATATTTATTATATTATTTTATTGTATATCCTATATCTTTATTGTTCACATATATATTTTCGCGATGTCCGTTCAATGCCTAAAGAATGTATTATTCATTTATCCATAGTAATCCGTGATAGGACGTAGGACTTTGCTTTTTCTAAATTTCATAGTTCATCGGCAAATTCAGTAGAAACTTTCCTGAAAATAATGTATTAATGTTGCAACATTCTATGAACAACATAATTACTATGGCAAAGTATTATCTTTTTTTAAATGCAGTTAAAGATCCCATTGATGCATCTAGTATTGAAAATGGCAGAATCTCATGTACTGTGCCAAATATAAAAAGTAATTCAAACAAAGCAGCATAATCTGTAGGGTAGTATATCAAAGTGATATCTATTATTTTACCATAAGGCAGTATCAGTGAATATAATAGAAATCCAAATAATGTAGAATTTAGCTTATTACCGGTACAATGGGAGTAATTGACCAATGGCAATAATGAGTGCTATTAAAGAATCCCAAAAAACTATAGTCAAACAGAATTCTCAAATAATTCATACCATTCTCGGTAAATAATTTGTCACAGGTAGTATTTTTATTGGAAGTATGCCACTACACAATTCATAAGATCTTGAGTTGAACATGTCTAAATGGATGTCATGTCCAAAAAACAACAAAAAAGGAAGCACGCCGAGGTTGGGATTTGAACCCAAGCACTTCTTTCGAAGAAACCGGTCTCGAGCCGGTCGCGTATAGACTCCGCGGCGAATTATTGCCGTTGGATTAGTCCGCTCTGCCACCTCGGCACTATGCCCGTTCAAGGCTTTAATTGATTATATAACTAACGAAGATATTTAAAAATCGAACAGTGAACTCTGGTTTTTTTTATTGACGCCAGAACTTGCCGCAGTTTCTTCAGGCAACTCGATCCATCCATATTCTCCTCCTCCGCCAGGATGGAGTACGACTTTATTTTCCCTGAATGCTATGATCGCATCAATTATTCTTTTATCCACAAAGTCCATATCCTCTTCATTTGCATATAGAAGAACTTCCAGCTCAGTTCCGAATTTATTGATGAGGGCATTCCAAGCTGTCTGTACACCTTTGGTTGTAATGCTTGCATGATCTAAAGCCATCATTATTATTTCAGAAAGAGGTGCAAGGTGAACATATTCTGGTCGATGGTCTGGATGTTTTGGTTCAGGATGATCTGCAAGTTCGTTTATTCGATCCATCACTCCTTTTTTCACTCTGTCTCCACATTCTCTGCATTTCCAGTTATTTGAGATGCTTTCCTGTAGTGTATGGTGAGTAAAACATTTGATACAGGCAGATTCATTATATTTTCCTTCCTGGGGATAGAATCCAATGTTCATTGTAATCTTGCAATTGTTCTTTCTAAGAATTGCATTTTTCAATGCTTCAAATGATACTTCATTTACTTCCAGCTGGTTAAATTCCCTGGCAAGCTTATTGGACCAGGGGGAGTGTGCATCAGAATTTGAAAGAAAGGTCAGATTGTGCAGTTCGTTGATCCTATCTGCACAATAACTATCTGCACTTAGTCCCAATTCGAGAAAAGAGACGTAATCTGTCATATCTCCATAGCAGCTTTTGAGTGAATCGTGGTATGCGTACATTGCAGTCCAGGGTGTAAAGGCATGACATGGTCCTATCAATGCACCAACATCCTTGGCAATTTCTGAAATCTGGCATCCATCCAGTCTAACTGTAGGACGGCCATCAGATTTAAGATTGCCATGCTTGCCAATCAGCTCAGCAAGCTCTTCTGCTTTGGATACAGATGGTAGTATCAAAAGATGATGTACGCGGTTAAGATCTTCGATCTCTGTTGTAATCGTAAAATTCGTTTTTCCGATGACTATTGTTTCATCATCGGTAGCAGCTTCTTTTATGTCTTTAAGCCACAAAGGGTGTATGCAATCCCCAGTTGCAACAAGATCAATTCCTTTTTTGGCTGCTTCTTCCGCAATAGTCGGCAGGTCCATTTTATTGGAGCATGCCATTGAATATTTTGAATGCAGATGTAGGTCTGCATTGATCTTCATTGGATCACTTCAGCCAATGTACCTTAGGTCTTCTTCACTCATGCTTGGTTCAGGTATGCCTTGTTGTTGCTGTTCAACTTCTTTGAGTCTTGCAACTATTTTTTCCATTTCCTTAGCACGCTCTTCAAGCGGTCCTTCGTCAATTTCGATATCAAATATCTTGCAAATGACTCTTAACAATGATTGCGCACTTTTAGGATCAACAAGATATCCAGAAGTAAGTCCCATAAGGCAGGCAGCATTCATCTTTCTGAATTTGCTGACACCAAGTAATAATCCGGATGCACCAACAATTCCCCCTCCCGGCTCATTTGGTTTGAATTCCACGCCAGCCTCTTTGAGGCCTTCTATCATATCGATATTGTTTACTGCACCAAGCACTTCATCTGTATGAGTTAGCTGACCGGTAGGGAATCCGCCGAGTGTGTATATCGTTTTCACTCCGTATTCTTCGGCAATATCAAGGTAAGTATCACAGAGTTGGTAATGTCCTTCTCCTGTGGAACTTTGATGGTCACCAACAAGTATCACTAGATCGTTTTTGTCAGTGCTACAAGTGTATATCTCATTATTGACAAGGCGCACCTCGCTTTTATCGTCAACAATAGCCTGTGGTGGAAAATGTTTAGAGTAAATTTCTATAACTTTTTCTGCTTTGAGTTCTTCAACCAAGTGTTCAGCAACAAGCTTTCCAACATGTCCTACTCCGGGAAGCCCTACAACAAGTATTGGCTCTTGCAGTTCAATATCATCCTTAAGTTCAACTACATTAATATCCTGCATGCTTAATCACTTCTTTTTGCCATTCGGCGATATTTCCCATATGGGTCAACTGGAGAAAACTTAGCCGGTTTAGGGTCTACAGCTGGAGAACCGCATTTAGGGCATAGAATTTCAAGTGTGTATCTGCCGCAATTTCCACACTTGTATATTTTCATGCCCAAAAAGAAATCACACCTTTACGGTATCATTATGTCTGTGGAATTCGCCCTTTCCACCAAGGCTCTGGATTGTATCTACTGCTATATCTGCTGATCTTTTCAGCACAGATTCAGCAATCTTATAATCCGGTGCAATAACCTTTATTCTATATCTAGGGGATCCTGTATAACTAATATCAACCCTTGTGTCGTCTTCTTTAACCTCGTTAGCTGCTTCCAGAGCTGTTCGAATAATTTCGATTCCTTCTGGGAGATAACATGTGAGATCAACAAATCCTGCAATATCTACATAGGGTAATTTGATGTTATTTTGAGCTACTTGGGTAATGCTTTTTACGAGAGCTTTCTTCATTTCCATCTCGCTGAATGCATTTTCTCCACTAATTGCTGCTTCTTCAAATACTGCATAGAGGCTGCCAAACTTGTCAGATAATTTCTGAGCAATTTTCTGCATCTCCTTTGGATCAGTTTTTGTTTCTTCAGATACGAACTGGAGCCATTTTGCTGCCTTTTGCTCATTTTTCCATTCTTGGATCTTAGCACGCTTCTGATGTTCATTTACATCTTTAAGGGACAAGTCAATATGTCGGCGGGAGGAATCGACATTGAGTACTTTACATACTATTTTCTGACCTTCTCTCACATAATCTCTAACATACTTGACCCATCCGGCCTTTACCTCGGATATATGGATGAACCCTTCCTTTCCTCCATATTCCTCCAGCGTTGTGTAAGCTCCAAAATCAGTGACGTCCTTTACAGCGCAAACGACAAAATCACCGGTTTCAGGCCAATTATTGTTATCCATTCTAAATCACTTACTTTATTCGAGAACTTCTAGAATATGCGTTGTTATTGTTGATTTGCCACCGGTTGATTCTGCAAGTGTCCTGCCGCAGACAAGGCATGTAACCTTCTGGCTTGCACTTCCAAAAATAACCTGTTCATTCTCACAATCATTGCATTTTACACGTAAGAATCTGCTTTTTGGTTTGTTCATTAAAATCACTCCGAGAATTCGAATTTCTTTGCTCTGAAGCATGGTCTTTGATGAGACTTGTTGCACACTGTGCACTTGTATCTAAGCCATACTCTCTTTGTTGGTTTGTCTCCACCAGGCACCTTTGAGAACTTTCCACTGTTTCCAATTCCTATATGGCGCTTCTTCTGTCTCTCGATGTGTGTCAATGATGACGCTTTTCCCTTCTTCACTCTTTCAGCAACATGTTCTGAGTGTTTTTTGCATGAAGGGCAGTATGTTCTGAATCTCTTTGGAATCTTCATTATCTACACCTTAGATAAATTTGAATTAAATTTGAATTAATTATTTGGAATCATTTGTGCGACGTTACGCTTCACAAGTCCTTTTGCATTGGGAACCGGTAATACAACAACATCTTCCGCACATAATGTGTAACTGCGATTATCCATAGCCTTGAAAGTAGGTAGGTCTTCCAGTATTCGCACAACAACGAATTCTTCATTTATATTACTTTTGCCTATCTGTCTTTGCCCGGCAGATGTCAAACCACTTCCATTCATGGCGATTGTTCCATCGGTATAGGCATTTGTATCTGACTCAGCATCGCCTTCTTTCATGTTGCCCATATTTTCAGGGCTATTTCCTGTATTTTTTGCGAGCCTGGCAGCTTTTGGATCCATAATTGGCTCCAATAATTTCTGGCGTGCGAGTTGTATGGTTGAAAGTATAGCTTCATAAACGTTCTTTTCTTCAGGGAGTAATTTACTCATGTCCTGAATTCCTGACTTACTTGAAAATGCAGTGGTAGTTGCGCTAATAATTGCCTTTTTGAAGCGTCTCATGAATATAACTTCAATATCTGTTAAGGCATTTTGTAGTTCATCTTCCAGCATCTTAGATTCTATCGATCTGTGGTTGCCGATCTTCTGGATCTCTTCCTCAAGCTCCTTAACATAAATAGCAACATCATCAAAAAACCCACCTGGTAGTGATTTCAGTGATGAGCTACCTTCTTCTCTAAGTATGTTCTTAAGCTCGTTTCGATCCATATTCGGCTACACCTCTACACATAAGGTACACGGCTGCGTACTCGGGAACTTCCTGTATTCCTTCCTCGACCACGAAGTCATTACCTTTCATTTGCACTGCAAATGGTTTGATCACTTTTAATTTTACCGACTTGTCACTAAAAACAATAGCATCGTTAAGGGGTTCAAAGCTCTCAAGTTCATCAATACTAAGGGCAGTAACTTTCATTCCGGATTTTCCATGTAAAGAACCCGGAAGTCTGATAAGACGTTTTATGTCAGCTGTCACAGGTTCATCAACAACGGCGGCCATTTCACCAACTCCGTGTTTGATAATAGCTGTAAGTATATCTTTTTTTATGCCGGAAAGTCCATCAATTTTTCCCTTTTTAAGGGATGATACTTTTTTTTCGTCTTTGAAGGTATCTATAATATTTGACGCGGTTTTTTCCCCTATCCCTTTAAAACCTGTCAATATGTCAAGTCCTTCTTCCTGTTCTGCAATTGATGAAAGGTATGATATAAGGTACCTGTTGATCCGTCCTCCCCAACCTCCATCGGTTTCAGAGGGAAATACCGGGACCTTTGCAGACTCGGTTCCTGCATCACCACTGATCTCCCGATTGGAAAACACTCTTTCAAGATCAAGTCCTTTTGAGCTAACGTAGTCAACTATCTCTCTTCTTTCAGGACTTTTCAGTGACAAAACCGAAGGGTCACTAATATGGAAGTGATATCCTCTTCCACCTGAAAATACTGCGTGCACGTTACTTTCATCAAAACCAAAATCATCTAACAGAAAATCAAGCAGTTTTAAGGTCTCTCTTTTTCCCTTTTCCAGCATATCGCCATAGGAGTTTATACTTCCTGGCAAGTGGTCTGAGTCAATATCAAAGATAAGGTCTGCCTTTAGCCAGTTCTTCCCATTCATTTTAGGAGCACCGGGGTACTCGTAATAGGCCACGGAATGGTATGCATGAGCAGGTGCAATACCTCTCATATAATCGTAAACTTCCCCCTTTGAGCCAAATTCCCTATGTCTCTTCATGAATGTATCCTGCCCACTGGTAAACTCAATGAATCCCCATTCCCTTGATGTGAACTCAGGTGGCAGTGTCAACTCTGCCTGTGAATAGTATTCCTGGAATTTCGATACAAGATATGCCCGTGTTCTCTCATCCATTGCTAGTTTTTTTCTCCAGTGGGATAATCCCTTAGTTAAATAGTCTAATTGGACTTATTTGTCATAAACCTTATAGTTACCATCTACATTATAGTTCTCGAATGAAGCAGGAAATGACAAGTGCTGATGTGTCAGCTCTGGTATTAGAATTAAGCTCAGGTGATAGCTCACTGATAGATGCTAAGATAGGCAAGATCTACCAGCCGGTACCGGGTGAGCTACGTATGAATCTTTTCATTTTCAATAAGGGGAGGGATAACCTGGTAATCGAGGCCGGGAAGCGTGCACACATGAGTGAGCATATCCGTCCAAGTCCCAAGATCCCTCATGCATTCCCTATGCTTCTCAGAAAGCATATTATGGCCGGGCGCATCACTTTTGTCAAACAGTATGATTTTGACAGGATCATAGAGATAGGAGTTGTACGTGGCGGCATTGATACTATATTAGTAGTAGAACTATTCTCTCCGGGAAATATAGTTCTCCTAGATTCTGAACGTAAGATAATTCTGCCGATGAAACCAGTTACTTTCAAGGGCAGGCGAATTCGCAGTGGTGAAGTTTATCAATACCCAGAAGCCCAGATAAGCCCGATAGACGCCACAGAAGGCGATCTGCAGGAAGCATTCTCATCATCGCATTCTGACGTTGTCAGAACTATTGCGAGCAGGTTCAATCTCGGTGGTGTTCTGGCGGAAGAGGTTTGTGCGCGCTCTGGTATCGATAAGAAAACAGAAGCACAGTCACTTAGCTCAGATGATGTTTCATCTATTGCATCATCCCTTAAGGATGTGTTCTCACCATTACAGAAAGGTGACTTAAGTCCATGTGTATTCAAAAAAGATATCAAAGGGCGACTGGAAGTATTTGATGCCACGCCTTTTGAGCTTGATATATACTCTAATTATGAAAAACAATCATTCCCATCTTTTAACAAGGCTCTTGATGAGTTATTCGGCAAAAGGTCAGCTGAAGAGGTAAAGGAAGTGGTCGAGTCTGTCAAAAAGGAAAAAGTGGATGTTTTTGCGCGCAGGTTGCAAAAACAAGAGGCTGCAATCAAGAACTTTGGAAAAGATGCAGATAAACAGACACAGATCGCAGAAAAGATATATGCCTATTATGTTGAGATCGATGAAATGCTTGCTGTTCTCAATGGTGCCCGGGATAAAGGCTATTCCTGGAATGAAATAAAGTCCATTCTGAAAAAGGCAAAGGAAACAGTTCCTGCTGCAAAGATGATAGTCAGTATAGATTCATCATCAGGCAAGGTTGTTTTTGATCTTGATGGGGTATCAGCCACCATTGATATAAGACTTACAATTCCTCAAAATGCCCAGATATTTTACGATAAAGCTAAGAAACTAGCCCGGAAAAAAGAGGGGGCACTCAAGGCAATTGAGGATACTAAACTTGCCATGCAAAAGCGTGAGAAAAAGCAAGCTAAAAGACGTAAGGTCAGTACTAAAAAGCACTGGTATAGCCGTTTCAGATGGTTCATGTCATCCGATGGATTCCTTGTGGTTGGCGGAAGGGATGCGGATACCAATGAAGATATTGTGAAGAAGTATATGGAAAAGCGTGATGTAGTATTCCATACTCAGGCTCCTGGTGCACCTATTACAGTGATCAAAACAATGGGTAAGGAAGTTCCGGAAACAACTCTCAGAGAAACAGCAGAGTTTGTAGTTTCCTATTCAAGTGTCTGGAAATCCGGGCAGTTCAGTGGAGATTGCTACTGGATAAAACCGGAACAGGTATCAAAGACCCCGGAATCTGGTGAATATCTCAGGAAAGGTTCATTTGTCATAAGAGGCGACCGTAATTATTTCCGAGATGTGAAGGTTGGAGCTGCAATAGCTCTTGAGCTTGCTTCGGAAACCAGAGTTATCGGAGGTCCTGTTTCTGCAGTTTCAAAGAATGGACAGCATATTGTTCAAATCGTTCCCGGTAAATTCAATCAGAATGACATTGCGAAAAAGATATACAAGATGTATGTCGAGAAACTGAAAGACATCAATTTCGTGAAGCAGATAGCTTCACCTGATAAAATTGCAATGGTGCTACCTCCTGGTGAATCAGACATTAAAGTATAGTAAAATTTCAAAATCAAATCGAATCTCAGGTTGTTTTCATGCGAGTGACAAAAAGATTTCTAAAAGGCAGAGAAGGTGAAATATCATTAGTAGCTGAAACTCTTGATGACCTGTGGCATTTGAAATATATCATCGAGAAAGGTGATCTTGTTTTCGCTGTAACTAAGCGGAAAGCTGAAGGTGCAAGTGACAAAATAAGACCTGAAAAAGTGGAAAAAAAGACAGTTCGCCTTGGGATACGTGTTGATGACATGGAATTCCATAAATTCTCAAATCGTCTGAGAATAGGTGGTGTCATTGAACAGGGTATGGATGTAGGTCATCACCATACTTTCAATATTGAAAAGAATGGTGATATTTCTATTACAAAAACCTGGAAAAAAGACCAGCTTGAGCGCATAGATGAAGCAGAGGCCAGTTCCAAACGTCCAAAAGTTGTTATTTTGGCAATAGAGGAGGGAGATGCAGATATTGGTCTTGTTCGTCATTATGGGATCGAACTCTATTCACATATAAGTCAGTCATCCGGTAAGAAGGGTGAAGCTTCCCTCAGGGAGTACTTTTTCCAGGAGATCATTGATCAGCTTATTTATGCTGCACCTGAATCTGAAGCAATAGTTATTGCAGGCCCTGGTTTTACTAAAGATGATTTTATGAAGTATTTTGGGCACAAGGAACCAGATCTTGCTTCAAGGTCAGTTGTTGAAGATATCTCTTCAATTGGGATGTCCGGATTCCAGGAAGTTCTGCGTAGGGGTGCAGTTGACCGTATCATGGAAGAATCGAGAATTGCACGTGAGTCTCGCCTGATGGATGAACTACTAAAAGAGATATCTACAGATGGCAAAGCAGCTTATGGGCTTGAGGACGTGAAAAAAGCTCTTGACTATGGCTCAATTGAAACTCTTCTGGTAGCAGATGAAATGATACGGCTGGAGCGTGAAAAAGGAAATATTGATCCTTTCCTTCAGGCAGTAGAACACTCACAGGGGAAGATAGTTGTTTTTAGTACTATATTTGAACCCGGCCAAAAATTGCTTGCTTTAGGTGGGATAGCAGCATTGCTGCGATTTAATATATGACCTGGTAAAGCGGAATCTATCAGTAAAATAGTTAAATTTAACTTAAACTTTAAAATTAGTTCTGACGGTAACTGGTCTTTTCAGTAGACTCGATATTGATGAGTTCCTTACCGTCCATATATATATGAATTACTCCGCCTGTCTCTGAGACTGTTATTGCAATAGAAACGGTGTCTCTTGTAATGGCAGCAGCAGAAACGTGTCTGCCTCCAAGACCTTTGTCAAGTTCAATACCTCTTGCATCTACATCAAGATATCTGCCGGCAGATTCCATTTTCCCTTCCTCTGAAACAACAAAAACGCCATCTAGTTGTGCAAATTCTTTGATAGATTCCCAGTTATTCTTTTCCAGTACATCTCTTTTTTCACTGGAGTGGCCGGAATATGGGTTAAGTATCATCTGGTGTGAGCGCAATAATACCTCTTCTTCATCTCCCAATATGAATGCAGTTCCAACCTGTTTACCCTCGCGACCTGTATTTGAGATATCAAATGCTATCTTCAAAATTGCTCGCATTATGTCTGGTCTGATCCTCTCTTCACATTCTCTTAGTGATTTCACAAGTTGGTTATCTGTTAGATTATGGACAACAATAGCATGTGAGTCCTTTGTTTCAACAAGGCCCACTACAAGTCCCTCATCAAGGTTCCCTGTCATAAATTCGATGGCAGATACATTTTCTATGTGGCTTACTTTTCCGCCTGCTTGTTGTACTACTCTGTCAGAGATCTCTTTGTTCTTGTCTTCTTTTCCTTTACTGGTAGCAACAAGGTGGTCAATGAAACTTTTTGCCCTTCGGGCAGTATGGTATATGGGGATATTTGTTTGTGGACATTCTATACTGTCATCACCGGAAATAATTATAGCAATGGCCTCAAGTTTTTCAGCAAGATCAACTGCGGCATTGACAACTATCTTGATATTATCCATTATGTTCCCTCATATAAATTCAGTATTCAAAGCAGTATATATTATGTTACATTATAATTAAAACTTACTTACTATCAGCAGTAATTTATGATTTCACACTAATTGATAATAAGTGGTGATCATGGTACGAACTTTCATTTCGGTCGATCTTTCAAATGAGTTTCATGAGCGTATGCTGGATATTCAGACAAAGTTCAAAAACTTCAATAGCAATTTGAAATTTGTAAACCCTTCTAATGTGCATATTACTATGAAGTTCCTTGGTGATGTGCCTGATGAAAAGCTGAATGAGATTTCAAATGCACTTGATAAGGTGTCTTTTCCTTCCTTTGATGCTACTTTTAAGGGGATTGGTGCTTTTCCGAATACGAAAGATCCTAAAGTTTTGTGGGTTGGATGCGAGGGTGCTTTTGATGAACTGTATGGATCCATCAATAAATGCCTTCATTTCCTTAAGCTCAAAAAGGATAATCATGAATTCAGTGTGCATATAACGTTTGCGAGAGTAAAATTCATTGAAAAACGACAAAAACAGCATCTTTCTCAATTACTTGAAGAGCTGGAATACCTGAAATTAGGCTCAATGCATATTGACCATTTCAGCCTTAAAAAAAGTACATTGACCCCGGAAGGTCCTTATTATAAGACTCTTCATGAGGTTAATTTAAAGTAATTTATATATGTGCCACCCTTAGAGATCTTCTCTTGAGTATCAGTTGGATTCGTACTGGGAGAATCCACTGCTGCGAATTATCCTTTTATCTGGTGTTATTAAAAGACATTCCACATCTTCAATAGATTCTATCATTTCCATACCTTCATCTTCACCCATTACGAAGACAGCAGTAGCAAATGCATCAGCATCCATTGCGGTTTTTGCTATTACGGTCGCACTGATCAGATTCTGGGATGTATGTCCGGTACGTGGGTCTGCAATATGTGAGACTTTTGCTGCATCACTGAAGTAACGTTCATAATTTCCACTTGTTGCAACTGCCATATCCTTTACATGAATGACCGTGATGGCATCACTGCTTTTATTCGGATTCTGAAGTCCTACCTTCCATGAAGCTCCTTTTGCTTTATTTCCGATATATCTTCCATCTCCGCCAGCATTAACAAATCCGTTCTCAAAACCGTCCTGGATCAAAGATTGAATGGCATGATCCACTGCATAGCCTTTCGCGACTCCTCCAAGTGTTATCATCATACCATCCTTGAGCGATATGTTATCATCATTGATGCTTATTTCAGAATGGTTCACAAGTAGAAGTACTTCGTCTAGCTCTTCTTGTGTTGGTGGCTGGTATGTACCACCTGGGCTGAATTTACTTTTCCAAAGATCAAGCAAAGGCAGGATCGATATGTCAAAAGCGCCCTGGCTCTTTTCGGAGTAGTAATCAGATCTTTCAATTACATATAATATGTCAGGATTTGTATTTTGCAGGTTTCCATTTTGGTTCAGAACAGATAATTCACTTTGGTTATCATAGCTGTTCATCAACTCATTAATATAGTTTACTTTTGAAAAGGCATTTTCAATAGCATCGCTTGATTCATTTTCGCTGAACCCTATTACTGAAATTGTCACTGTTGTGTCCATTATACTTCGTGTACTGGAGTAGCTTTCCTGTGTTTCCTGGGGTGTAGTGCATGGAAATGGCACATAATTCATCATTATTATCAATGACAATGCCGCAACGAGCACAATAGTAACAGTTTTATAGTTCATGGCTTATGACATGTGGTAATTAATATTTATGTACCTCGGTACATTTATAGGAATCCAAATTCCGACTTGTTTATGATTGTATTTATTGGAAGGAAGTAATTATATGAGCAATCCCAGCACAGGATCCAGTACGGGAGGTAGTTCAAGCAAGGACAAATACCTTGTTGTCGCCCTTCATCAATTAATGGAAGAACACGGTTGGAGAGGTATTGAGAAGCATTTTGGCTCTACTAAGCATCATATTATATATGTCAAATCGGGTTCTCCCCTCGATAAGATAGAGCTTAAAGCAAATGTTCTCGGCAATCACATGGATGTGGATTTTTTGGGTGTGACCCCGAAAAAAGGACTTTTGGACAAGTATCTTGATTTTAATGTTCGGGTCATCCGCAAGTCATTCGAGATTAGCAAATATGTCTCCCCAGACCAGAAGATAATCAATGAGCAGGCTTTAAGGAACAATATAATCGTTGTTGTCAAGCAGCTCGAGGAAGCGGCGGAGGAATGAATGGCAGGTGAGTAATTTATGTCAAAATTAAATGTTACTTTAATAGGAATACTTGTCGTGATGTTCGCGGCAGCGGGTGTATACTCTTACCTGGGATATAGTGGTAATGAAGTTCTCTCCGCACACTACATGACTGATCAGGAATGGTCTGACAGTTCATGTGGTGGTTGTCACATCGGCATGTATGATCAGGTTGCTGAATCCTATCATGTGGAGCAGGATCTGAACAAATGGTCAACATTGATGGAATATGGTGTTGATGTTGATAGTATAGATGATGATACAAAGGCACGTGAGCTTGGTCAGGTACACCCTGGTGGCGGGTACATGGCTGAATATGGTGTTGATATTGACTGTATGGCTTGCCATGAACAGAATGGCAGATACGATTATGCTGCACGTGCAGAGAGTATAGAATCCGGTAACTTCGAAGAAGCTAATATGGCTGCTATCGAACATGCAAGAGAGGAAGCATACAAGGAAGGAATGTATGTTGCAAGTTATGCACTTGATGTACTCCTGCCACTTCCGCTTGTAACTGAAATTCATGATGAAGTTAATGGTGCACCAAGGAAAGAACAATGTGGTAGCAACTGCCACCTTAATGATGTTCCAATGACAGCAGTTACATGGGCAGAAGAAGACCATGCTGATTATGATGTGCATGCAGAAGTTGATTGTGCAGAATGCCATGAAACTGAAGAGCATCAGATCGGACGCAGGGAGGTTCATAATGCTCCTGGATCAATGCATGAATTCTTTGACGGTGAGATCAAGGACTGTGACAGTTCAGGATGCCACGCAGGCATATCCCACGGTGGATTTGTTGATGGTCACCTGACTGCTGTAAGCTGTGAAGCCTGCCACATTCCTGCACTTCCAGGAGATGAAATGCTTGGTGGTTCAGCTATCAAGGAATTCAGCTGGGCAAACGGTGTAAGAGAAGATGTAGCTCATGGTTCTGACTTTGCACCTACAATTGCATGGTCAGAGGGAATATACTACGACAAGCTCCCAGTCAAAGCAGACAGAGCAGAAGGTTCCTTGATGCAGCCTTTCAACGTCATAACAGGTATCTGGTGGGATGCTGGTGTAGATACTGACGTGGCTTCAAACCCTGATACAAGTGCTTCAATTGGTAATCCAATTCCTCCGACTGAAGTAAAAGCCGCTGATTCTGACTCCAATGGAGAAGTTACAGAAGCTGAAATGCAGGCATATGATGGCAATTCCGATGGAGAAGCTGATTATCCAAATGCTGTACTCAGACATGTTGAAATGTACTATCAGGTAAGTCACAATGTCGCAGGCTCAGAAGTAGGTCTTGCAGAGCCACTTGGATGCATAGACTGTCACGGTGAAAGTGCAACTGCAATTGACTGGACAGCTCTCGGCTATGAGAGTGATCCTGCAGCGGCAACATCATCAAAGGATATTGCAGTGAAAATTCCTGGACAGAAGCCTGCTGAAGTTGAAAGGGAGCCTGCATTCTAAGGAGTTGGTCATGTGGAAAGTAAAAGATTAGACAAAATTCCGGAGAAGATAGTAATTCCTCTCAGGCAACACAATGGTTTTGTCTGCGAGGCACTTGTTGCAAAAGGTGATGAGGTACTTATCGGTCAAAAGATAGGTGACTCATCCGAATACAATTCATCAGCAGTTCATTCAAGTGTCTGTGGTGAAGTTCTGGCTATTGAAGAAGCAGCTCACCCGGATGGGAACAAGGTTTTGAGCATTATCATTCAGCCAAGCGACTCTGAAGAAACAGTGCCATTCACTCCGGCAAAGAATCCTTCAAAGGATGCTTTAATTGAACTGGTTAAGGAGTCTGGCATAGTTGAGCACTATGGTTCACCAACACATACTGTGTTGAAACCACGCGATAAAAAGATCGATATGGTGCTTATCAATGCAACAGCTTCTGAATGGATCGGTGGTAAGTATACTAATGCAAAAGAATATGCTTCTCAGATGATAGATGCATTAAAACTCTTGATGAAGGCTGCCGGTGCTTCAAAGGGTGCTATTATAATTGGTAAGGACGATTCTGAATCAATTGAGGCTTTCGAAGGCGTGGAAGTTGATGGTAAGAAACTGCTAGTTGCTCCACTTGTTGGAAAACGCCGTCTTGATCACTATTTCAAAGATCAGGAATCTAATATTTTAGTTGCTTCACAGAAGCGTATCTATGGTAAGAATATTCTTAATTTCTTCACATACAATGTCACAGGACGTAAGGTTGCAATAGACCAGAATCCTACTGATGTGGGTGTAGCTATCTGTGGTGTAAAATCCGCAAAAGCACTTTACGATGCTGTGTATGAAGGTAAGCCATATTATGAGACCGTTATCACTCTCGAAGGTCCTGGCAATTGCCCTGAGTATATGCTTGTGAAATTAGGAACTCCTTTCAAAGACATTATCGAATCCTGCAATCCTGGTGAGGTTGGCAAGATCATTGCAAACGGTGTAAGAACGGGTGTTGCTCAGTACACTGATGAAGTTCCTGTTACTAAGGGAACTACAAAGATAAGCCTGCAGAAACCCGAGGACGTACTCAGAGATGAGGCAGAGGCATGTGTTCACTGTGCACGTTGTGTTGATGTATGTCCTGTGGATCTTATCCCAAGCAGACTTGCTGTTATGGCAGATCAGGGACGCTTCGATGAATGTCGTCAGTTCCATATTCAGAACTGTATCGAATGTGGAAGGTGTGCAGGTGCATGTCCTTCCAAAATATACATATTGCAGCTTATCAGATATGCAAAGAATGCTATAGGAATGGCCTATGAGGATCTTCCTGCTAAGGAATCATCCAATCTGAAACTTGGCTGCTGCGGAGGTGAATAAAGATGTACACAATTTCAGCTCCCCCACATAAGAAATCAAAATTTAATATTAAATCACTGAACTGGAGTAAGATATTTGCTCTGGTTCCAGTTGCTCTTGCAGCAATATATCTCTTTGGCGTTCCTGCCCTGGGAATTATTCTTGCTTCAATGATAACAGCTGTAGTTACTGAATTTGGTATACAGACCATATTCAAGCAAAAGGTAACGGTAAAAGATGGTCACGCTGCTCTTATGGGATTAATGCTTGCGTTATTGATTCCCCCTGAAGCTCCAATATGGCTTCCTGTATTTGGTGCTTTCTTTGCGATTGCCATCGGTAAACATATATTTGGAGGCTCCGGATCCTACGTCTTCCATCCTGTACTTGTTTCATGGGTGTTCATCAGAAGTGCATGGGCCGGACCTATGACTCCTCTTTCCACTCCTCACATCACTATGCTCTCTGAACTTATTATTGAGAATGGAGCTGGTCTGCTTGTAGGTGCTTCACCTCTGGCGTTGATAGGTGGTGTGTATTTGATATATAAAAGATATGTTGACTGGAGGATTCCTGTTACATTCTTCCTTGCAGTGTTCTTGTTCCATCAGGTAATTGCTTTTGTTTCTGAGATAGTTCATCTGGTTCAGGAAGGTGTATTGAATCCATTGCTATATCTCGCATCAATGTTCATTTTCCTGGAGGTCCCTGGAGATATTTCCTATGCTGCAATAGGTGTCGTGTTCTTTGGAATATTATTCCTGGCAACAGATGGACCAACATCTCCTGTAACAAAGAAAGGCCGTTTGATCTATGGTTTAATATGTGGTCTTCTTGTATCCATTTACGGTCTCTTTGGAAACTATGTGGATGGAACACTCTATGGTATATTACTTGGAAATTGTGTGGCATCATATATTGAAATTAAAACAATGCCAGCGTCATTCGGACAGGAATGCTGGCTTGAGAAGCCATACAACCGTATCGTGGGTATAATACCTTCTGCATTTAAATTCGAGGTGGTTACTGATGAGTGAATCCAAGAAAGAAACAATGGACATCATGATAAAAATGGTGATCATTTCAGCTGTTGCAGCTGCTCTTCTTGCTGGGACATATATACCAACAAGTGAGCAGGTACAAGAGAACATTGCCAATGCTAAAGTAGCGATACTTGCTGACCTTATTCCGGATGCAGCTTCCTTCGAAAATGTGGAAGGATCTGCAGTCGATGAGGAAGGTAACAATGAAATCCTTTACTACCGCGCAACAGATGATTCAGGTAATGTTATTGGTTATGCATTCTTCAAAGAGCAGCCCGGCTCTCAGGGTCCGATTGTAGTGGCAGGTGGTGTGGATGCATCTTTCTCCACTGTAAAGGGAATGGATGTATTGAGCCATGAGGAAACTCCTGGTCTTGGTGCAAAGATCATCAACCCCGATTTCAGGGATCAGTTCAACAACATTCCATTAAGTGCTCTGGCCCTTTCAAGTGATGACGGAGCAATTGATGCGATAACAGGTGCGACAATATCCTCAAGGGCTGTAGTTGATGCAATGAGCGGTAAAATATCTGAGATTGAAGGAGCAGAGGCTTAGGTGATATAAATGAGTCGAAATCCAGTTAGTGAAATTATTCGTGGAATTACCCGGGATAATCCGATTTTCGGATTAGTATTAGGTCTCTGCCCTGCACTGGCGGTTACCACATCAGTTGAGAATGCAATAGGAATGTCTGCAGGTACATTTTTTGTATTGTTCTGTGCAAACATATTTGTCTCAGCTCTTAGAAAACAGATTCCTTCCACTGTGAGGCTTCCTATTTTCATCATAATTATTGCTACATTTGTGTCAATTGTAGATATGGTAATGGAAGCATTCTTCCCACCAATGTATGCCGCGCTGGGTGTATTTATCCCATTGATCGTGGTAAACTGTGTTATTATCGGACGTGCCGAAGCATATGCTAATAAGAACAATGTATTTTATTCTGCAATTGATGCTATCGGTGCTTCCATAGGTTTCCTTCTTGTACTCTGCCTTATCGGTGGTATCAGGGAACTTTTGGGAACCGGACAGATCGTTACATTCGGATATACTTTGATATCTTCTCCGATCGACCCGGCTATGACTACTATGATCTTGCCACCAGGTGCTTTCCTCACAATTGGAATCCTTATGGCAATAGTAAATTATCAGAAAGCTAGAAAGGCAGCAAGAGGTGGTTAAAAATGGTAGAAAAAGCATTATTTGCTATCTTTATGGAAGGTGTGTTCATAAAGAACTTCCTGCTCATTCAATTCCTTGGACTTTGCTCCTTTGTAGGAGTAACTAAGGATGTTAAGAGTGCAGCAGGTATGTCAGGTGCTGTAATTTTCGTAATGACAATGGCAGCATCAGTATCGTATTTCCTGTACACATATATTCTAGAACCTGCAAAAATGGAATTTCTTGGCCTGATAAGTTTCATCGTGGTCATTGCAGCACTTGTGCAGCTTGTTGAATTCGTTGTCAGGAAAAATATTCCTGCACTGTATCGTTCACTCGGTATCTACTTGCCATTGATCACCACAAACTGTGCTGTTCTTGGTGTTGTGCTTTTGAACGTTCTTTCAGAGTACAATTTCATACAGAGTCTTGTATTTGGTGTCGCAGCAGGTATCGGATTTACTATAGTCATGTTGATGATGTCTGGTATCAGAGAGCGTTCCAATCTTGTGAACATCCCATCATCGGTCAGAGGGCTTCCACAGGCATTTCTTGTTGCCACGATGCTTTCAATGGCTTTTGTTAATTACTTCTGGGTGATTCCTATATGAGCACAATGAGCACATTCTTGATACAGTCCATGGCCATCCTTGGTGGTCTTGGTCTTACGGTTGCTATAATGCTCATTGTGGCATCAAAGAAATTCAAGGTAGAGGTAAATCCTCTGGTCGAAGAGATCAATGAGATACTGCCCGGTGCTAATTGTGGTGCATGTGGTTTTGCCGGATGTGCTGCCTTTGCAGAAAAAGTCGTAGATGAGGATGCTCCTATCACCGGTTGTCCTGTTGGTGGCTTTGATACTGCAAAGGAAATAGGCGGTCTTATGGGCCAGGAAGTTGCTGAAGGTGAATCTGAATATCCTTACGTAAGATGTAACGGCGGAGTAAACTGTGTGGACCGTTTTGAATATGTAGGGTTTGAAGACTGTAAGGCTGTCATGCTTCTGTCTGATGGTGAGAAAGGCTGTAGCTATGGTTGCATGAGTCGTGGAACCTGTGTACGTGCATGTCCATTCGATGCTCTTGAGATCGGTGAAGACAGACTTCCTCATGTAAACGAACATCTTTGTACAAGCTGTGGACTTTGTATCAGCTCCTGTCCAAACGATATCCTTGTATTTGCAAAGCAATCAGAAAAGGTGCATGTGCAGTGTATGTCACACGATAAAGGTAAGGCTGTAAAGGCATCCTGTACCATTGGCTGTATCGGCTGTAAGATATGTGAAAAGGCATGTCCTGAGGATGCAATAACCGTTACTAAGTTCCTTGCAGATATCGACCAGGAAAAGTGTACTGCATGTGGAATATGTGTGGAGAAATGTCCACAGAATACCATTGAGATGAGGTAATATCATGACATATAAGACTAAAATTGGTCTGGATGAAAATATCGTGGCTGCACTATGCTATGTAGGTTTCTGGGTAACAGGTATTATTTTCCTTCTCATCGAGAAAGAAAATAAGTTTGTTAGATTCCACGCAATGCAATCATTGGTTGTATTCCTCCCATTGTCATTGATAATTTTCTTTGTGGCATGGGTTCCCTATGTAGGATGGGTAATTGCTGATTTCATGGGATTCCCTGCAATGATGATCATGGTCCTCTTTGCTTTTATGGCATATAGGGGTATGAAATTCAAGATCCCATTTGTCGGAAACTACGCCTACAACCAGATATATAAGTAATATTCAAAAGCTAAAGGAAATGTTGTTTGACAACATTTTCTTCACTTATTTTTTTAAGATATTTTCTTTACGAAAGTTTAAAAAACAACATCTACCTATTACTGCAGAAATGCTTTATTTTTCATGCCGGAGGGTTCATTATAAAAGAAGAGATTTGGATTGAGAAGTACAGACCCTTTAAGCTTGATGACGTGGTTGGTCAGAAAGAAGCTGTAGAGAGATTAAAATCATATATTCAAACCAGGAATTTACCTCACCTCTTATTTTCAGGTCCGCCTGGTGTCGGGAAAACTGCAACTTCAGTTTCTATTGCCCGTGAAATGTTTGGTGATTCATGGCGCGAGAATTTTACAGAACTCAATGCTTCAGATGAGCGTGGTATCGACGTGGTCAGGACTAAGATCAAGAACTTTGCAAAAACCACTCCCATAGGTGGTGCTGATTTTAAGATCATTTTCCTGGATGAAGCAGATGCGCTTACTTCTGATGCGCAGTCAGCTCTAAGGCGTACCATGGAACGTTATACCAACAATTGCCGTTTCATTCTTTCATGCAACTACTCATCCAAGATAATTGAACCTATCCAGTCTCGCTGTGCAGTCTACCGATTCAGGCCACTTTCAGATGATGCGTTAGCAGAGCGTGTTCTTTTTGTAGCTGAAAATGAAGGTCTGGACATCGCAGAGGATGGCGTGGATGCCATCAAATACGTTGCTCAGGGTGATATGAGAAAAGCTATCAATGCTCTTCAGGCTGCAGCACTTGTGGCAGATACTATTCATAAGGATGCTATTTACAAGATAACAGCTACTGCTCGTCCGGAGCAAGTTCTTGAACTTATAGAAACTGCTCTTGCCGGAAATTTTACAGCTGCAAGAAAACATCTTGATACTCTTCTGCTGGAACAAGGCCTGTCTGGTGAGGACGTTGTGGGTCAAATATATCGTGCAATGTTCGAGATAGATATAACCGATAAACTCATGGTGGAACTTATTGATGTCATCGGTGAGATTGATTTCAGGCTCACAGAAGGCTCCAATGAAAGAATACAACTCGAATGTCTTCTGGCCCATTTTGCATTATCGGGGAAGAATTAGATGCCCTTTGAAGCACAAGTTCTGGAGCTTTTAAGTAATGTTCCGCATTGGTTGTCAACCATTATAATAAGTGCTTTGCCAGTACTTGAGCTAAGAGGTGCCATACCAATAGCTATTGGTGTCTATGGTATGTCTCCCACATCTGCATACTTACTAGCGGTAGTGGGCAATATGATACCAGTAATTCCATTACTCTTATATTTGGATCCTGTCTCTTCATATTTGAGACGCTTCTGGATCTTTGATTCTTTTTTTACGTGGCTGTTCGAAAGAACACATCGCAATCATTCAGATCGCTTTGAAAAATTTGGCATACTGGCTTTAACATTATTTGTAGCAGTTCCGCTCCCAGTCACAGGTGCCTGGACAGGCTGTGCTGCAGCTTTTGTGTTCGGTATCAAATTCAGGCATTCTTTCCTTGCAATCCTTGCAGGTGTCCTGATAGCTGGCCTGATAGTTAGCACTCTGACTGTAACAGGGATAAACACAATGGAATTGTTCAGTGGAATAATTCAGTAATAATTGAATACCAAAAATAGATTAAATAAATAGAAAAAAGTAGATAAGGCCCTGGTATTTACTTATCTATCAACTCTTTTGCAAGTTTTATATCTTCAGCCTTAACTGTTTTTCTTCCGGCATGCTCTGATAATTTTATAGCTTCCTTTGATATTGCAAGTCCATACTCTTCAAGTATTTCTGTAAGTTCTACACTTGCTGGTTCGCTAACTCTCTGAGCACCAGCACTTCTTATTACTCTTTCAATAGGTGCAAATGGTATTATTGCCACAAATATTCCTCATTTCGCTTGATATAATAAATCAAAGTATTATATGTAGTTTAATTAGCAAATAAGGTATATATAATGTTTTATCCATTTTTATTATAAATTATGATTTTATGAAATTATAGGCATGCCTTCGATTCGATGTTACTTGCCTTTACTTTTGATTTTTTTCTTTTACCTTTTCAGCAATATCCTTTCCAAGACGGTTGCATTCAAGTAGGTCCTTTTCAGTAGGCTTATACTGTATCCTTAGAACCGGATCGACCACTGTAACTCCTGCAGAACGCAATTTTTCAGCTATCTTAACAGGTGCTTCTCCACTCCATCCATAAGAACCAAATGCACAACATATTTTATCGCTGATCCCAAGTTCCAGTATTTTATCTATGAATTTATCAATTGGTTCCAATATAGTGTAATAAAATGTAGACGATCCAATTGCTACGGCATCATAATTGACAACATCTTCTGGATCCCATTCATAAAAGTTATTGATATCGACTTCAACATGGCGTTCAGTTGCACCCTTAGCAATGGCTTCTGCCATTAATTTTGTATTTCCCTGAGTGCTTAAGTATATAACTGCAAGTTTTGGCATGAAATCACTCCTTTTTAGAATTTGTAACTTTGGATGTCAAAGTTTTGTATTCCCACATACATTCTTTTTTGTTGATGGGTGATAAAGCTATCTTTGAATTAATTAAAATCACTATCATCAATCCTACATTTCAGATAGTTTCGAGTTATATTTATTGCCTATTACCTGATATTTCTAGTATCCTTTTTCTATTGAAATGGTGATTATTTATGGAAGACAAAATTGCGCCCCATGTCGAGGAATTAAACAGGGCGCTTGAAAATATCGATGAAGCTACGATAAGGCTGGAATTAACGAAACTCCTGAAGTTTAAGGTTTCTATGGGTGAGGCTAAAAAAACCATCATGAAGAAGTACAGCCCCAGATCATCATCTTTTGTTCTTATAAAAGATATCGAACCCGGACTTGAGGGAATTGAAATACTTGCTCGCATAATCAATATTGAAGAAAAAATCATAAATTCCCAGGGTGAAAAGAAAACTATATTTTCGGGTACAATGGGCGATGATACTGGGATATGTTCTTTCACTTCATGGGATGATATGTTTCTGGATCCTGACGATGTCGTAAGAATAAAAAATGCTTATACAAAACTTTGGAATAACAGGCCTGAATTGTATTTTGGTAAGCGGTCTACCCTTGAAAAGATGCCAGATGAGCAACTTCCTGCTATCAAAGAAATATCTCATACCAATATAAAAAAGCTAAAAGATATAGTAGCAGCAGATGTACTTGCAGGTTCTGATGTTCTCATAGTTGAAATGTATCACAGGGATGTATCTTTGAAAGGTAATGATCTCACCATTATCGAAGGTGTAATTGCGGACGAAACCGGAAAACTTCCTTTCACATCATGGAAAAAGTTTGATGGTATAGATATTGGGACTTTTATACACTTTGAAGGTGCTCCGATACGAATATTCAGAGGTTTGCCATCGATTAACTTTGATGAGAATACTCATGTCGAGATTATAGATAATCCCATATCTCTTCCTTTCTCTCTCGAGTCTGCAAACCAGGTCCCTGAACATATGCCAATGTCTGAGGTCATAGGATCCAATGGTATTTTTGATGTGCTTGTTAGGGGAAATATAGTCTCTATAAGACCCGGTTCAGGAATAATAGAACGCTGCCCCATATGTAATCGTGTGACTCAAAAATCAAATTGCAGGGCCCATGGGAATGTTGAATGTATTCAGGATATGCGTATCAAAGCTATACTTGATGATGGCACTGGTTCTATTCATATCATGCTAAACTGTGAGATAAGTGAGGCCATATATGGCAAAAACCTCTACGAGGGAGAAAAAATGGCTCGTGATTCGATATCCAAAGACGTGGTGTTTGATGATATGAGGAATGTGCTGACAGGTAAATATATTGCTGTAAGAGGCAATTCCTCAAAGAATGAATTCGGTGTTAGTATAGTGGCAAAATCAGCATGGTATCCTGATGACGACCTATCTGTACGTATCGATTCCATGTTGGCTTCGCTTTAGGAAGGAGGTGTTTGATAGTGGTAGAAAGAGAAATGGCACATAGGGTATTTGCCAGAGAATTTAACGACTCTCGTTTTCAATTGCAGTCTGTTTCCATTCATGAGGATAATTCGCATGTAGCTAGTGTTCATTCTCCTAATTTCCTTGTCACTCCAAGCGGTGCAAAGTCAAACCGTGTTTTTGTAGTTGGTGTGGTTACAGAAGTTGAAAATATGGCTGATCTAAAATCAGGGGCAAAGGAGCTATTGAGAGCACGTATATCTGATCCGACCGGCTCATTCACAGTATATGCGGGGAATTATCAGCCGGAAGCTCTTGTTTTTCTCTCTAATGTAGAGGTTCCTTCCTATGTTATGGTTGTAGGAAAAGTCCGTTCGTATGAGCCTGAAGCGGGAGAAGTGTTTGTTTCCATAAGGCCGGAGGAAATTCACTATGCAGATGAATCTCTTCGAAATCGTTGGATAGTGGATACAGCTGAATTGACCCTTGAACGTGTAGATTTTCTTAAGAAAGCTTTAGATTCAGGCTTAACAGGAAAAATACTTTTAGATCATTTGAAATCACTGGGTGTACCTCTTCATCTTGTAGAAGGCATCTGCTTATCACTGGATTATTATCATACTGATCTTGCTTATATCGAACAACTTAGGGCAAATGTAAAGGAATCACTGCTTTCTATAAAAGAAGATGGATCATGCGGATCTGATGAGGATCATGACCATGAATCATTGGTATTGGAAGTTATGGGATCTATAGCTGAATCGGGCTCTAATTCCATTTCTGGCTCAGTTGAATATGCGGCTATTATAACTGAAGCAAGCTCAAGAGGCATGTCTGCAGCTCAGGTGGATCAGATCGTACGTATTCTATTATCTAAGGGCCATATATACGAGCCCCGTGCGGGAGTGTTCAAGGTAATCCATTGACCCATTATATTGATTTCACTCTCAATATCGATATAGTTAAATATGGATACATGTAAAGTCAAACTCAGGAAAACTAATTGTTTGATTAATATTTATGGAAAATTCTAAAAAAGTGAGGTTCAAAATAATGACTGATGATATTATTGATCAGGTTACTCGTTCTATCAAAGAAGTAAAAGGTGTAGGTGAAGTATATATTCTTACGGATGATGACCGTGAGGAAATCAGGGATATGGAGATTAAAGCGGACCAGATGA
This sequence comes from Methanosarcinaceae archaeon, assembly GCA_020055655.1. Taxonomy (GTDB): domain Archaea; phylum Halobacteriota; class Methanosarcinia; order Methanosarcinales; family Methanosarcinaceae; genus Methanolobus. The sequence goes on from JAIPUR010000002.1 coordinate 73,428, forward strand.
CCTTAATGGGACTTGGTATTGGTGACAATAAAGGTGTCAAACAGATACTTGAAAATGATGTGATGCTGGCTTTTACAACAAATATGGATTATGAATGGCCACCGGCACCCAATGTGGTCCTGATGCATAATGGCTCTGTAGTTGGTGAGGATATTGATGATGAGTGCAAGCTTGAAGAATACAATAAGTGTGAAGATCATCTTGTAATTGGTAACATTGTACTCTTCGACAAGGCTGTGTTGAAAAATATAGACTCGGCAAACAACCCTTTAGTTGTTGTACTTCCACCCAAACCATGCTCTGAAGTAGAATGTGTTCCGATGGTATGCAATGCACATCTGGCATCACCATCTCCACCAAGTGATGAATATATAAAAGAAAGGATGGGATTTGAGCAAGCAAAAGGAACCGGAACTTTCCTTTTGGGATTCAACTTTGATTGTGGCTGTGACGACAATTAGAAAACGATTAGCAAAAATTCTGGTTTGAAGGGATATCAAACTGTCCTATGTGAACCAGTTCCCTCTTTTTTCCTTTATGATTTCTGTTCTTGATTTTCTATGGAACTTTTTTCCTGTCAAATATCACTGCTGGAAAACAGACGTCAGAAAAATAATAAAAAACGATTAGAAAGTACAATAAGTAAATATGATCACAGAATAATTTGTTAAAAAAGATATAACAGGGATCAAATGATCCGCTGCTTAGTTTCCGAGATATATCTTTAGTGCTTCATCTACACTTGCGTTCTCAACTGTTATTGCGAAAATGGCATCACACATTCTGACAGCTTCTTCAAGTGGTTTCTGGTGTACATTTCTTCCAGTTGCGTTCCCTTCTGCACCACTTACATGAATTTGATCGTAGAGTTTCTGTAGGAATGCTTTAGGATTATCGCTTCCGCCGCCTGCACAGACTACTTTTGTCCTTCCAGCAGCCAGAACAGCTTCCTTAAATCCTTCTTCGGATCTGAGGCCTTCTTTCTTAGGGTAGTTCACTTTAACAAAGTCAGCACCAAGGCATGCTCCTGCTCCGGTTGCTCCTGCAATAAGGTGTGGGTCTTTCTCATCTTCTACAGCGTTCCCTCTTGGATATATCCAGAGAACAGTGATAAGTCCGTATTTATGTGCATCGTAGATCAACTGAGCCGCCTGATTCAGCATGTATGCCTCATCTTCACTACCAAGATATATGGTGTATCCAATTCCCAATATCTTGAGCCCACTGTTGTCGCGGAATTCAGCAACCTGTGCTATATCGTACCATTGGTTGCTGAATGGGTCCATCTGGTCGGTTTTAACAAGGTGTGATTTTGAGTTTACCTTAATAAGGTAAGGTACATCCTGATAATCCATGCCGTATCTTGCAATAAGTCCTAGCTGAGTTGCAAATACTCCAATCTTTCCCTGGGATGCAATTTTGAAAAGGTGTTCTGGATCATTGTCATCAGCAGGGATATTCTCGCCATGGAAATCATCGTTGAGATGCTCGACTTTCTGGTCGCCTGCAAAGAGCATCATTTTTCCAGTTTCTCTGGTGATCTCCATATAGTTCTTAATGTAAGTCTCACGTGCTTCCTTTGGCACATCTAAAGGTACTTTTATATCTTCTTCCTTGATTGAAACCATTTGTATCACTCGATTTTGGATATTTGTATTTTCATAAGGTTGTATCTATCCTTAATCTTGTTTTTTCTATTTTAATTATTGTACTTAAGATGTCAGGATACTAAAAATAGTTAACTTTTTTCTTATGCGCAATTTTGGGTAAAATTACTTTTTCACAGCTAGCTCAAAAAGTAGCAATCATTTGACTCTAAAGGGTTTTATAGCTAGAACTCGATTATCTAATAGAAATATTTACTAACTGTACCATTCATCGAATGCATTTAATATACATAAGGGGATTGTTTGTGGAGTCATCAATTTATTTTCTGGAACTGGTAGTCTTTGTTCTTATAATGAGCTTGATAGCTCAGGCACTCAGTAAGCGTTTTAATGTCCCCATTATGCTTTTTCTTTTGTTTGAAGGTATGTTAGTGGGACCTGAGGTCCTGGGAATTATAGATCCTGCTCTCCTTGGTGATGGCCTCGCTGCAATTGTTTCCTTCTCTGTAGCTATCATTGTTTTTGATGGTGGTTTGCATATTGATTTCAAGAGTATAAGAACCGTTCAAAAAACAGCTATGCAGCTAACAACAATAGGTGTTCTTGTGACATTTATTGGTGCTACTGCTTTTACACATTTGTTACTTGGTCTTCAAATAGAGCTTGCTGCTCTTTTTGGAGCACTGGTGGCCGCAACCGGTCCTACTGTTATAACACCATTGGTCCGTCAGATACACGTAAATCATAAAATAAGCAAGATACTTGAGCTTGAAGGCGTTCTTAATGATGCTGCCAGCGTAATCCTTGCAGCTTTTGTTTTTGAGTGGATAGTATCGGAGCTTTCAGGCTTTGATGCAATATTTTTCATACTTCAAAGGTTGATAATTGGTTTGGTTATCGGTACGATAAGTGGTTACTTGTTGAAGCGCTTTCTTTCCAGTGACTCTCTGGTAACTGATCAGAGTGCAAAGATCATAACTCTTACAATGGTTACCGGAACTTATGTATTATCCGAAATTTTGGGAAATGAGTCTGGTATACTTGCAGTTGCTGTTTTTGGTATAATGACGGGGACCTCTAAAATACCACACAAGCAAGCGCTTAAGGAATTCAAGACCGATCTTGTTCTGGTGATGCTCTCTTTGATATTCATTCTTCTTGCTGCAATGCTGCGGTTTGAAGATGTTATAAATCTTGGTGCAACAGGAATCTTGCTTGTATTGCTGCTTATTTTTGTTGTACGCCCTGCATCTGTTTTCATTTCATGCTACAATTCTGGCTTGAAGATGAAAGAAAAATTATTCATATCATTTATAGGGCCAAGAGGAGTAGTGCCCGCGTCCATTGCAACATATTTTGCAGTTAAACTGGATTTTTTCAATATTGAGGGCGGGGAGATTCTCGTAGGTCTTATATTTTTGACAGTTATTATTACAGTTATAATGACTGGTACACTGGGAAGACGTGTAGCTAATATTTTAGGAGTTATACCAATGGAGATACTCATTATAGGTGGTGGCGATGTTGGAAGGATACTCGCTGAAAAGTTTGAGAAGAGAGGTGAGAACATTGTTGTCATTGACGACTCTGATGAAAAATGCAAGCGTTTGCTTAAGCAAGGTATCAGGGCAGTTCACGGTGATGCAGAGGATATCAATATTCTAAAGGAAGCCGGAATTGAAAAAGCAAAGTATATAGTTGCAACCACTGATCAGGACAATACGAATCTTCTGGTAAGCCAGATAGCAAAGAGCAAGTTTGGTATGAAAGAAGAGCAGATCGTTGCCAGAGTTAACAATGTTGAGAATCTACATGCATTCTGGGACCTTGATATCCGTTCCATGAGTCCACAAATGACTACTGCGCTTGTTCTTGATAATATGGTGGGTAAAACCTCTATGTTCTCCATGTGTGAGGTGGGTGAGGAAGGTAATATTCTTGAAGTACGTGTTACTAATCCCAGTATGGTCGGCAAAGCGATCAAGGAATTATCTCTTCCAGAGGACAGTCTTTTGATGATGATACGAAGGGGCGAAAAATCTCATATTGCAAATGGTAACTTTGTTCTTGAATATGATGATCTTGTTACTGTAATAGGTGAAGGCGATTCTGCCCAGGATGTTGCAGACCTTTTGCACAGATGAGCTGTTATTTGTGCACTCTTTTTTTATTTTAAATGGTTTGTGCGAATACTTTCACACTGCTTAGTAATTACATATATACTGTGAGCACATAGTCAGTAATTGCCTCTCTATATGATAAACAAACAAGAGGCCGAGGTTAAAATATGAAAGACATTTCACAGGATATTAGAAAACAGTTTTTGGAATTGGATGTAGATATTTCTCTTGAGGACATTGAAGAAAGACTCGATAAACTGATCAATAAGTTTAAAGTTCCTAAAGATGAAGCACGTAGAAGCGTGATCAACTATTTTTTGAAAGAAAACAATGTTCCAAGAAGTGAGTTTTATACCGGTCAGTCAGAATCGCCGCAGAAAAAGATATCTGAGATGAATATGGATGGTAAATGGGTCAGCTTTAAAGGAAAAGTCACACAACTTTGGGATAACTCTCATGAATCTATTTCTCAGGCAGGCCTTGTTGGTGATGACAGCGGTATTATCAAATTTACAAAATGGGCAAATGCCGAACTTTCAGACCTCGTTGAAGGGCAGAATTACTTGTTTAAGAATGTTGTTGTAAATGAATGGAATGGTAGATATCAGGTCAATATTAACAAAACCAGTTCTATCAAAAATATTGAAGAGGAAATTGAAGTAGGGACCGCTACAGTTGATTTTAGTGGTGCCATGGTAGACATACAATCCGGCTCAGGTCTTATAAAGAGATGCCCTGAATGTAATCGGGCACTTACAAAAGGTGCATGTATGGAGCATGGGAAGGTAGATGGGGTATATGACCTTCGTATAAAGGCTATTTTGGATGATGGCGTTACTGCCCAGGATGTTATTGTAAAGAGAGAACTTGCCGAACAGGTGACGTCTCTGACTCTTGAAAATGCTATCGCTCTTGCAGCAGATGCTCTTGACCAGACTGTTGTTCTTGAGCAGATGAAGAAATTGCTTGTTGGAAAATATTATACAAGCACCGGTTCTCGCGTAGATCGATACCTGATCGCAGAATCTCTGGTGGAGATTCCATCATTTGACCCTGATGAATTGGATGAGCTTATTGCAGCTGCAGAGGTGGTCTAAATGGCAGAATATACTCGCGAAGTATCAAGAAGGATCTTTGCTCAGGAATTTAAAGACTCGAATTTGTCATTCAAGGATGGGGATGATCAGTATGCTCCACAATACCTGCTGACTCCAACAGCTGCCAGGGTAAATCGTATGTTCATAGTAGGTACTCTGGTAGAGAAAGAAGATATTGGCACTGATTCCGAATACTGGCGTGGTAGGGTAATTGACCCCACTGGTTCATTTCTGATATATGCAGGGCAGTATCAGCCAGAAGCTGCTCAAGTTCTTGCAGAGTGCGAAACACCGGCTTTCGTGGCAATAGTAGGTAAGCCAAGTATCTACACTACCAGGGAGGGTGATATACTTACATCTGTTCGCCCAGAATCTATTTGTATTGTTGATGGCGAGGTTCGGGATATGTGGGTGGTGGATACTGCAAAGAATACACTTTTCCGTCTGAATGAGCTTGACAATTCGTCCTCTGATGTAGTTAAGGCAAAAGAATACTATAACACTGACAGTAAGTTGTATTATTCTATGGTTGCTGATGCACTCAAATCATTGCTAGAATCTGAATAATAAGTTAATTAGCGTTTAGTTATGCAGCATGTCTGCATGACTTTATTTTTATTAGCTCCATGGCTGGTTAAAAAAGTTCTAATTTTGTTCTTCATCAAGCTTGCGTGAAAAATCAATGTAACTGCAGGACTGGCCGGATATTTCTATTATATCAGCAGTTACTGTTCCATTTTCAATTATAAGTTCTACTGCACAAGGGTCTGACATTCTGGGTTTTGTTGGAGATCCCGGACATATCAGGAGAACATCTCTTTTCTCTATAATAGGCCTGTGTATATGTCCAAAAACAAGTATGTTTACACCCATCTCAAGTGCTTTGTATCTGATGGGTCCTGTATCCATAATAGAAAGTGCTCCATGATGAACAAGTCCGATCTTAGTTCCTTCAACTTCAAATACAAGTGTCTCTGGAAGTAATTTTTTGACATCTCTGTCATCTGAATTTCCATGAACTGCTTTGAGTTTACCTGTCTTTTCAAGGGCTTTATAAAATCCAAGACTTGAAAAATCTCCCGCATGGATTATCATTTCGTATTTATCAAAAAGCTCTGCAAGGTGTGGTGGAATAGTGTCAGTTTCAAGATGAGTGTCTGATATAACGATAATTTTCATTTCACTGACCTCATTTAAACAAAAAACAATTCGAACTTACTGGATACTCAAGTCCACAAGTTCATATTCCAGATTCTCAGTTTCAAGCCTGCTCAATATAGATGGTACTTCTTCGTCAATTGCCAGTACCAATGAGGACAGTCCATGATATGCAGCTTCGATAACCGATTCTTTTGCACCGAACATCACATTTGGTTCCACATCTATCTTTTTTAAAGCTATTAATGACTCAACACCAATGGTTGCAATATATGCCTTTGATTCTGCAAGAGTTCTAAGGCGCTCTATATCTACGTTATTAGATCCACCACGCTCTACTCTGTGTATCTTGCAAACAGTTATGCTTGCATTCTCAAGATCGATAAGTCCCAGAAGGTCGGTAACACCGACATCTTCTCCTTTCTTAGCATCTGATATTATAGTTCCACTTGCATTTGTCACATTCTCTTTTCCAACATATAGGAGACCCTCATTCATTTTCAGATATACTTTGTCGTCCTTCTGAAGGTCTTCTTCAGCGATTGCCGTCCATGTTGAAACATGACTAATTATATCGCTCATTACGTAGCGTGCATAGCGCTTCATGTCATTGGCATTTTCAAGTACCCATTCCACGCCCTGCTTTGTAATTCTATAGCGAACTCTTCCTTCGGAGTAGATCAAACCTTCAGCAACAAGCTCTTTGATGTATTCAGATACCGCTTGTGGTGTCACACCTATTTTTTCAGCAATTTCCTTTTGTCTGACATTAGGTTGGTGCGCTGCAATTTCAATTAGTATTTGAAATTTAGTAATACCACTCTTGCTATGAAGAAGATCGATCATTCCATTTCCTCATCTGCAAGTTTTAATCTTTGTCCCATGACTGACAATTTATCTGATCTTCTTGCGACTGCGCGTATGTACAAAGCACTCTTATTAAGTGATCTTGTTAGACTACTCATTGAACTATTACCTTGTTCTACAAGGTATTCAAGCTCTTCTATAGCATCCTTTACTTCTTCATACGGCAAGAAAGTCAGCATTATGATGTCGCTCATGTCTTCAAAAGAACACTGGAAGTTTGTCTGAACCTTGGAATAAGAAGTTCGGTATTCCTTGTCAGGATTCTTTCCAGGTTCTGGCATATGCCACTGACTCTCTATAAGACCACATTTTTTAAGGATATTGATGCTGGTTGTAACATCCGTTCCTAATGCCTCATCTAAGTCATCTTTTGTCATCCACAGATTAAGAAGTTCATCAAAAACCTTTTTATGTTTTTTTGATCCAAAAACTTGAAGTAGAGGTACGAGTTCAGAAGGGTCGTTGATAATTCTTGTTCGTTTACTCATTTTTTTAACCTCATAAATGGACCTGAATAGCACATTTGAACATTTTGATAAATCAATAAGTATAACTTGTCCAAATGAATGCTTATTTTTGGCATCAAGGTAATAGGGGTTTAAACTTAATAAAGGTGTTGTGGCTCTTAGCCATATCTTAAGAATGTACTGTAGTATGGATATTCTATTTCAATTCTGAATAATTATTCTTATGCTCTGTATTTTTCAATGTGTACCGTTAGGTTTATCCAACTCTGTTACCAATGTTGATATGAATACTATGCCTGATACTCTTTATTTAAAGATAAATGAAATTCTGGAAGGGGAGCAACTTTCAATAAGCGCTATCACTCGAAACCTCAAAGGTGTAGGTTTCGATGAACATCGGCTTGTTATGACTGGTTATCTGCGCGCACTGAAGGACATGGGTAAACTGAATGAGGTTGACATCCCACCTTCTAAAGTATATAGCAAAATCCCGGAAGTGGAAAATGCGGATCATTTTCTTGACCTTTACTCTGCTATATCAAAAAGCATTGTATACGTTGACAAACGAATGCGTCTTCCCGTGGTGGTTTATATTTTCACCAGGGTTTTGGAAAGGCCGGTATTTAAAGCAGAACTTGCAAAAATGAACTTTAATCCCGGGAACATTAATGATGCTTTGCATAGCTCTGAAAGTTTAATAGCAGAATCATCAAATGAAAATCTACGGGAATATATCACAGGTATATCCAAAATAAAAATACCTTCTATGGACTCTGCTTATGAAATTAGCAGAGAAAGCACTGAACTTATCAGCTATTCAAATGATGTGTTGATCAAGCTTCTTAAAAGTTCCGTTGACGTGAGTGGTATGGTTCCCAAGACAAAGAGTACAAGCCTTGATGATTTTAGTTGAGGTTTGCTTCTGGAGTTTTTAACCATGACCAAAATAAAAGTTGCCTGTGTGCAGATGGATATATCCCATTGTGATAAAGATGCAAATATCAAAAAAGCACTTTCAATGGCAGAACATGCTTTGTCCGAAGGTGCTGAGGTAATAGTTTTTCCAGAAGTATTTTCAACTGGTTTTTGCTACGAGAATATGGATCATTTAGCTGAAACACAAAGCGGATATACAATCTCCCGTTTATGTGAATTCTCCAGAAGCAATGATTGTGTTATTGTAGCTTCAATAATCGAAAAAGATGTTTCGGGCTCAAACTCGATCTATTATAATCTTGGTTTTTGTATTGAAAATGGAAACATTGCCGGAACTTATCGGAAAACACATCCATTCAAAAAAGAAGGCAATTTCTTTGAAGCCGGAGATTCAATAAAACCCATAAAACTTACAAAATACAATTTGAAAATTGGCCTTGAGATCTGCTATGAGGTTCGATTTCCTGAGGTTGCCCGAAAGCTTGTTCTTGAAGGAGCAAATATACTGATCACTATAGCTGAATTCCCCAAACCTCGCAGGCATATATGGAATACGCTCGCTAATGCTAGAGCAATTGAAAATCAGATTCCGCACATTGCCTGTAATTGCACAGGTTCAAGCCCGGATTCCTCATTCTTTGGTGGTTCACTGATTGTAGATGCTCTGGGGCAACTTTGTGTGGAGGCGGATGATGCTGAATGTGTGATCATCCATACGCTCGATTTGGATGATGTCAAAAATGTAAGGTCTGTGGTGCGTGTTTTTGATGATCGGAATCCTCATCTTTACAAGATATGACTGAACTTGATCAAAGTTTTAGTATCAATGAAAATTTGTAAAACTAAGCCATTTTGAGACAGACCCAGAAAATGGTTCCTTTTCCTTCCGGATTATCTTCAACACCAACACTTCCTTCATGCAGGTCTACAATGCGTTTGACAATGGCCAAGCCTAGTCCACTTCCTTTTATATTCTTTTTGTCTGCCCGTTTGAAACGATCAAATATGTGTTCCTTTGATTCATCAGAGATCCCATCTCCCGAATCTGCAATTTTAATCTTCCAATCCATATGATCATTTTTATCAATGGATATTTTTATCTTTGAATTTCCCGGGGCATATTTCAGGCTATTGGATATTATGTTTGAAAACACGTCTTCAATTATGGAATTTGTGTTTGCCATATACTGACCATGAAAATCAAATTCTATTTCCATGTTACTTTCATCAAGCTTTGGTTTTAAAGTTCTAATAACATCATTGATGATGTCTTTTATATTTGTTCTGTGAAACTCAAGCTCTTCAATACTTTCAAGTTTAGCCAGGCGTGCTGCATTATCTATCATTCCAATGAGATTGTTATTATTTCTTTCAATTGTCTGGAGTGCAACTACTTTCTGTTGGTTATCTTCTTCTTCAATGAGGGACTCGATATATCCTTTTATTACTGTTGCAGGATTGATGAGGTCATGCCTAAGTATATCTGTGAAAAGGTCTTTCAGCTCATTTGAATTCTTAAGCTCGATAAAGTACTTCTTTAATTTTTCTTCTGCAAGTTTCCTTTCCTTTATTTCGTTCTCAAGTTCAATGTTCTTTGAGTTCAATTCCTCTGTCTTCTCTTCAACTTTATTCTTCAGAATTATGCTTAGTATAACAAGTAAGAGAAATGCTCCTCCTCCGATACTCACTGAAAAACGCAGCCATTCGGGACTCTCCCATGTATTCAGGCTATTTGTGGATTCCTTTTCTTCCTGGATCTCCTGAATGCTTTCTTCTATGGCTATTCTAAACTCTTCTTTGGCAGTTGGGGACATTGCAAAAACAATATCATTAGGAGATATTACAAAAGAGATTTTTTTAACTTTATAATTCGGGGCGTATATCTCAGCATGTAGCTTTGATACGATTCCAGCATCAACTTCCTTACTATCTACCAATTCAAGTACATTGATGTATCCTTCTGTCTCAATAAAGTGATAATTATTGATGGAATCTTTTATGCTGGAATTGAAACTTTTGTAGAAATAGTCATTTTTGCATACTGCAATCTTTTTTCCTTGCAGGTCTTGCAGTGAAATTATGTTGGATCCGTAATATGTGTACACAACCCCCCAATCCGTGGACAGTATTTCCTTTGTGAGCATGTAATTCTCATCCATTTCCGAAGAATATGGGACTGCAAGGACAATATCGACAATTCCTGTATTCAGATTTTCTAGATTTTTTTCCCATGTGCTCGGGATGTATTCAAGCTCCCATCCCTGTTTCAATGCGATGGATTCCATCATATCTATATGCTGTCCACTTATGGTTCCGTTCTCATGGATTACACTCAGGGGCTCATAATTGAAAACACCAACATTGATCTTATTATCTTCGCCAACAACAGCTCCACAACTAACGGATTGTAAAATGATTGCGATGATAAGTAATTTTAAAGTAGCTTTAACAAAGCTCATTCTGATTGGTGGCTTTAGCTGTTTGTATATACAGGAATATCTCATTATATATTATTATATAATTAAATGATATATAATTTGCTTAAGTATGATATGAATATTTTGTCCATAAAAGCTGATTCAGCTCAAAAATAGGAAAAACGGCATAAACAATGCCGTCATCTCTTATTCAAGGTATATTGCAGGTCTTAATGGACTTGCAAACCTTGATTTCTTTTCAGGATCGTATTCAGGTTCATCTGCTGTGTAAACTTCTATCGGGCATCCAATCTCGTTTACAAGGCATTCGATATTCTCTTCAAGTGTTTTCTTCTCATCCAGTTTGAAATCATTGAGCATTTCGAAACGCTCTGTCTTCATACTTGAAATATCCGGAACCATTTTCTGTACGTACTTTGGAATTTCCTTGCCATATCTGCGGTTATCCGGTTCTGCCATCAACGTCTTTATCAGCTTCCCTGGATTTAGCTCTCCTCCATTCTGCATGCTGATCGCAAGCTTGAATGCATCATTTTTCCATTGTGGGGATGTGTAAAGCACTGCTTTTTTAGGACTGAGCTTTGTGACCTTGATGATCTCTTCTATGTCGGATAATGTATTGACTATTAACTCTTCTGCAAGTTCAGCATCATTATCAATATATTCTGGCATGAATACTGGATATGCTGCAAGGGAGACAAATTCATTCTCATCATGTCCCATACCTGACCATATCTCTTCACAGATATGTGGTATGAATGGTGCCATCAGACGGACCCATCTGTTAAGTACATCATAAAGTACGGCACTTCCGCCACGTCTCTGGTACCATTTAATATCATTATAAAGCAGGAAGAATGCATTTTGCAATGCTCCTCTTGTGCGCAGGGATGTCATATCGTTATTTGTATCCCTCACACATTGCTCCAGCCTGCTTAGCATCCATCTGTCAATGAGTTTCAGTTCACCGGCCAGTCCGCTCTTTCCATCGGAATCGATAATCTCCATAGCAAGTTTATAGAATCTTTCAACTTGCTTTTTGGCACTTTCAACCTCTGTATTTCTCCAATCAGCGTCCTGGGTCTGCTCGGCACTGGACAATATATACATACGTGAGATGTCAGCACTATATGTATCAATGGCTTCTTTGAGCGTCAGGATAGGACCCTTTGACTTGCTCATCTTCTGTCCTTCAAGGGAAACAAATCCATTCACTGCAAGCGAGCGTGGCCATTTGTCCTCATCAAATATTGCCACATGATGGAAGAGGAAGAATAGCAGGTGGTTTGCTACAAGATCCTTCCCGGATGATCGCATATCAACAGGATACCAGTATTCAAAATCATTTCTCATCTGTGCGATGAGGTGCTCGTCCAGCCCTGTATCAATTGCAGTTGCCTGCACAGTTCCTTTATTCAGAAGTACATAATCGAAGAGCTTTGCTGTAAGTTTTTCCGGTTCAATGCCCTGTGCAAAGAATTTGTTAGTGATATAATATGACATGTATATTGTAGAATCACCAAGGGATTCAATGAGCCAGTCCTGATCGAATGGCAACCTGGTTCCCAGGCCTTTCTTTCTGGCACATGCCTTATCTTTGAGCCAGTCTACTTTATTGTTGAATTCCACCCTGAGCTCTTCAGGGATGATGTTCATTTTTTCAATACATCTGTAAACCTTGTCTTTCCATTCAGGGTTGGAGTAGTTAAGGAACCACTGTCCTTTAACCATGTTCACAACACATTTGTGACCACAGCGACAGATTACAGGCTCACTGAATTCGTAGAATATCTCACCAATTCCTTGTTCGATCAGGTCTCTGGTAAGAGCATCTTTTATCTTTGAAACAGCAATACCTGCATACTTTCCAGTGTTCTCTTTAAGGACACCACCGTGGAATTCGCGACGATAGACCATTTTTGTAGCTTCTGTTGCTTTTGGATCGTTCTGGTCTGTGACCCCTAATTGTTCCACAGCTTCAACTGCCGGATATTCTCCAAATTCCTTGGCATCGATAAGTGAGATAAGCTTGATGTCCCGAAGGTCTTCAGTAATTCCATATTCTGTAAGATCTTTTTCGTAAAGGTCTTTTAACGCCAGGTAATCAAAAGGTGCGTGAGCTGGCACACTCATAACTATTCCACTACCATTTCCAGCTTTTACAAATGAAGCAGGGAGTGTAATTACATCTTTTCCGGTGAGTGGGTTTGTTACCTTGATGCCAACAAGTGTTTCTGATGGTACTTCTTCAATGAACTCCACTTCTCTATCAGTGTAAGTGAGTTTGGTGTGTGCTTCTTCACTAACGATCCATATTTCGTCCTTCCCATCTTTGCTGACTTTGACCTTGACATGTTTGATGTCTGGATTCACCCAGAGATTTGTAACTCCAAAGATGGTTTCGGGTCTTAGGGTGGCACATGGCAATATCATTCCGTTGTATTCGAATTTAACAAGTGTATAATCAACGATTGTCGCTTGCTCTCCATGAAGAATGTCATGGTCTTCAACTGGATTATTGTCATTTGGGCACCATTTTACCGGATGTGATCCTTTAACAATGAGTCCTTTTTCGTGAAGCAGGTTGAACTGCCACTCTATGAATTTTTTGTATGTGGGGTCTGTGGTAGTGAATTTCCTTCTCCAGTCAATGGAATATCCAATTGAGCGCATTGCTTTTTCAGCCTCTACACTGAAAAAATCCACGATCTTTTCAGGCTTGTTCAGGCCTGGAAGTATATCTTCAGGAATCCTGTGCAATCTGGTGTATACATCCATTGTCTCTGGATCTTTATTGTCAATGAGTTCTGCAAGACCCACAATTGGTGTGCCGGTAACATGGAATCCCATGGGGTAGAGCACATTGTATCCCTGCATTCTCTTGTGTCTTGCAATAACGTCCCCAATTGTGAAAGTCCTGGTGTGGCCTGCGTGTAAATTGCCGTTTAAATATGGGTATGGTATGGTTATGAGGAACTTTTCACGTTCATCTGGTTCCGGCTCGAATATCCGGCTTTCATTCCAACGGCTTTGCCATTTATTTTCTACTTCTTGTGCATTGTATTCTTCTTCCATTGCTCGCACCTTTTCACGCTGGACCATATGTTTTCTAATTAGATATTATATAATATCGGGGTTTACATGGTAATAAATACCAAACTAAATAAAATAGTCGGAACAATTGTATTTTTTCAAAACCATATCTGCATATCTAAAGTTAGGATTCATCCATGTTTTTCTTTTAAATTACCGACATACTTATTCAACAGGACTCCAGTTTTCATTCCATGGAATTCAGAACACTTCAAGGGCATGTATCCATTGAAAATGTGCCTGCTTTTATAAAACAACTAAATTCAATAGCCGTTGAAAATGCCTGTATCATTCAGGCAATGGATGCAAGAAAGATCGCCGGACAGAAACATGTTGAATTTGCAGTTGAAAAGGCGTTGCAGGCTAAAGAGTGCAATAATAATGTGGCAAAAGACCTTGGTGTGGAGATCATGAGGTATGCTTCTGGCAAAAGGCAGATAGAAGGCGCTTTTTCCATGGGTGTTCATACCGGTGAGAATGATGTGGTACTCGTGGTTCTGGGTGACACTGAACATATAGATCGTTCGATCAATGAATTGAAAAATGTAGTTTCTGAAAAGCCTGTATTGGCTTATAGGCCTTCAAAAAAGAAAGATATTCTTTCACAGTTTTGCATTACAGATGCTGAAATTGAAGCAATAGGTGAAGATATGATTCCGGATATTGTTCTTGAGCGTGTGGCTCTGGTCAATATTCTGAAATAGTTCTTTCCAAAATCCTAATATAGAAATTGTTAATAGGGGTGTAACAAATCTACCTATACGATTATCTGAATTCATTTAAAAAATCATAAAGGAAATATCATATGCCTCATCCTAAAACAGCAGAAGAAATGATCAAGTGTGCCGGCCCTATAGAATGCGAACTGTTGCCTCAATTATTGCATGTAACTGAGTCTGCAGCAATAGCAGCTTCTTATCAGATGGGCCGTGGCGAGAAGAACTATGCTGACCAGGTTTCAGTTGAATCCATGCGCAGAATGCTCAACTGCCTTGATATGAAAGGAATTATCAAGATCGGCGAAGGTGAACGTGATGAAGCTCCTATGCTTTTCATAGGTGAGGAAGTAGGTACATGGGAGGAGGATGTGGAGGTAGACATAGCTGTTGATCCTCTTGAGGGCACAAATCTTGCAGCTAACGGTTTACCAGGTGCAATAGCCGTAATGGCAATGGCAGAACGGGGTGGCCTTTTCCATGGTCCTGATATTTACATGGACAAGATCGTTGTTGGTCCTCAAGTTGTGAAATATGAAAAAGAACATCCAGATGAGATAATTGACCTTGACGCACCAGTACGTCATAATCTCGAAATAGTTGCAAAGGCTCTGAATAGAAGTATTGATGAGATCGTTGTTGTCATTCTCGAGCGTGAAAGGCATGAAGAAAAGATAAAAGAGATCAGGGAAGCAGGTGCCCGAGTAAATCTTGTGAGTGATGGGGATCTAATGCCAGGTGTTTCAACTGCCATTAGGGGCTCAGGTGTTCACATGGTTTTAGGTTCAGGTGGCTCAGGTGAGGCTGTGCTTACTGCTGCTGCAATGAAGTGCCTCGGTGGAAAGATACTTGCACGCCTTGTGCTTCCTTCAGTTGCCAATGGGAAGTCCGCTGAAAAGATCGCAGAGGAGAGGTCTGAAAAGATGGAAAGACTTAATTCCATGGGTATCACAGAAGAGAACATCAATGATGTTCTTGATACTGATAACCTGGTCCCTGGCAATGATATTATCTTCTCAGCAACCGGTGTGACCTCCGGTCCGATACTTCGTGGTGTCAGTCTGTTTGGTGATGGCGATGCAAGGGTGCATAGTATCACCATTGGAAGTTCTGGAGTTGTCAAATTTACAGATACCATTTACATACATGATAAAGAGCGCAATGCATTGCGCTTCTAAATTTTAATGAAAGTTCACGTATCAAGCTATGGGTGTTCTGCAAGTCAGGCATCCGCAGAGATCATGAAGGCAAGTATCAGGGATCAAGGTCATGACCTTGTTCCTGAGAAAGATGCTGAAGTACTTGTTATCAATACATGTACTGTCAAGTATACAACTGAGCAGAAGATACTGCACAAAATTGCTGCTGCCGGAGATGCTGGTAATGAAGTAATTGTTTCGGGCTGTATGCCTGAGGTGCAACTTGAGGATATTCTTAATCAGAATCCTCAAGCACATATTCTTGGTATCAATTCAGTATCAAAAATTGCTGATGTCATTGGATCTCTTGGTTCTGGCAAGGGACGTATGCAGGTTTTCATGGATGAACCGGAAGGTTTCCAGAATGTCCCACGCGTCCGTTATAATCCTAATATCCATATTTGCCAATTATCTCAGGGATGTGATTTCTCCTGCTCTTATTGCATTGTCAGCATTGCAAGGGGTAAGCTTCGCTCATTCGAACCAGAGGACATCGTTGCTGACATAAAAGCTGCAGTTTCAGATGGATGTCGCGAAGTATGGCTGACATCACAGGACAATGGGCAATATGGTAATGATGGCAAAGTCTTTCTTCCTGAGCTTTTGAAAATGATATGTGATATTCCGGGGAACTTCAAGATCCGTGTTGGAATGATAAATCCATTTTCCGTAGTTCCGATACTTGATGATCTGCTAGATGCTTTTGACAACGAGAAGATCTACAAATTATTGCATCTTCCAATTCAATCTGCTTCCGATGATGTGCTGAAAAAAATGAATAGGTATCATGGTATTTCAGAAGCTAACAATGTAATTGATCGTTTCAGGGAACGTTTTACTGATCTGACACTTTTTACAGATATTATAGTTGGTTTTTCAGGTGAATCAAATGAGGATTTCAAAAAGACGCTTGAATGGGTAAAGCGGTTCCGCCCGGATAAGGTCAATATATCTCGTTATACTCCCCGGCCGCACACAAAGGCATGGGTTTACAGGAAGATAGATTCCAGGATAATTGTTCAGAGATCAAATGAGCTTCACATTCTGTGTGAAGGTATTAAACTTGAAGTGAAGAATACAATGATAGGTTGGGAAGGCGATGTCTTCATTTCCAAAGAGGCAAAAACAAAAGGTATGATGGCACGTACGGATTCATATAATCCGGTGGTCATTCCAGAGTGTAATATTCCTCCGGGTGTGACTTGTAGGGTGCGCATATATGATGCAACAGCAGGCTATTTCTTTGCAGAGGTCATAGATTAGATCGATATTTGCTTGATTTTGAATATGAATATTAATCAGTGATCTTTTTAACCTTACCAAGCACTTTCTTGTCATATAACTTGACTATATCGCTTCTTGTGATTATTCCGATCAGCTCTCTATGATCGGATTTCGATACAACTGGAACTCTTCCAATATCTCTTGCAGCAAGACGTTTCAACACAGAGTTCAGTGTTTCATCGGGATATGCAACCTCAACATCTGTACTGGCTATCTCGCCAATACTTTTTTCAAGATGGTCGTGTTCAACTTTATCACGCAGGTCTTTGAGGGTTACGATCCCATAGAGTTTTCCATTTGAATCAAGTACCGGAAATCCAGCATGGCGACTTGTTTGCATTAATGCAATGAGTGATCTCACATTCTTATTTTCAGATACTGTCTGGATATTTGTTCTCATTGCATCCTTCACAATTACCGATTCCATAATATCGATCTCCTGACCTTTTCGAATCACGAAACCACGTCGTTTCAAACTCTCTGTAAATATGGATTCCGGGTTGAATGAACTTGAGACCACACTGCTTGCTACACATGCTAACATTATTGGTAGTATGAGATTGTAGTCTCTTGTTATTTCAAACAGAATGAGTATTGCTGCAAGTGGTGCATGACTTGTACCTGCAAGAACTGCTCCCATTCCTGCAAGTGCATATGCTCCTGATTCTGCTGTGATCACTGGGAATGCTCCATGTACGACTGTTCCATATGCACCACCAAGCATTGCACCGGTGAACATTGCCGGGACAATTGAACCGCCGGAACCGCCTGAGCCAACAGTGAATGAGAATGCAAATATTTTGAGAATAATTAATATGAGCATTACTTTCAGAGCTATATTATTGGAAAGCGCCTCATTTATGTAATGATATCCCACTCCAAACACTTGTGGGTAAAAGAATCCTATAAGCCCTACTAAAAGACCACCCAGTGCTGGCTTTATTATTGGGTGAACTTTGCACTCGTCAAAAAGATCATGTGTGGCGTATAAGACGCGCATAAGTAAGACTGAAATAATTCCCGCAAGGGTTCCAAGTCCAAGGTAGAGGAACGATTCATAAAAAGGACTAACAAGCTCGTAGTTTGCAACTTCTATTACTCTGACTCCAAATACCATGTTTGAGATCAATGTTGCGAAAACGGCAGAAATGACGATGGGTATGAACGTTTTTGCTTCAAGCTCTCCTAATATGACCTCTACGGCAAAAACCACGCCTGCAAGAGGTGCATTAAAAGCAGCAGCAATTCCCCCTGATGCACCACATCCAAGAAGTATCTTTAGACGATTTCCATGGATCTTTAGTACACGTGCTACAGATGAACCAATACCGGCTCCTGCAAGGACCACGGGGGCTTCTTTACCTACTGATCCTCCTGTGCCTATGGATATCACTGATGCCATTACTTCTAAAAATGCACTTTTTGGAGATATTTTACCACCATGGAGTGTGGTGGCTTCTATCACATGTGCAATATCGTAGCGCCTTGCACTCTTGGAAATGTGGAAGAGGATACCTACCATGAGTCCTCCAAATGCCGGAATAATAATTATCAGGTATTTGTACTGTCCTTCAATATTCCCGAAAAATGCCAGATTGCTATATTCAATAGCGTAGTCATATATTACAATGGCAATACCTGTTAAAAGCCCGATTATTACCGCAAGGGTATTGGATACTATGGACTCAGTTTGCTGCCACTGGTAAAAATAGTTCTTGATCTTGTTTTTTGTGTTTGGTATATCCAATAAAACCCATCTCTACTCGGTATGTTTTTAGACTGTATTCCTGCATCTTACATATATGTATTGAATTTGCTTGTAGCCGTTTCTATATATGGTTATAATATATCCTCATTTATAAATCATCATATATTCAATATGTTTATATTATATTATCGTATAATTGGAAATGTGGAGTAACGTGGAGATATTAGTAGTATTACTGATATCTGCAAGCAAATTTAAGTCTCGCATAGGTTGAGCTGGATAGCTTTGCTTTGTGTTTATGTTCCTGATTGGAGCAAGAGTCTTGAGTATGAGCATATTATAGGGTGGGTAAAATGCATTCCTTCACAAAAAACGATATGGTTAATAGATTATTGAACAGTTTCAGGGTACTTGTCTGCATATCAATAGTGATGTCGGTATTTAATCCTGTACTGATAGCAAGCGCTTCTTCTGGTTCAGTTCTTTCAGTAGACAGCGATACAGTTGATGTAGGAAACACATCTGTAGTTCGGATCTCACTTGGAAATTGCAGCAATGTTACGAATTTGAGTTTTACTTTGAGTTTTAATGAATCAGTACTTGAATTCATTGATGCTCAGAATCACAGTGGTGTTACAGGTGCTATAAGTAACACAAGTTCATTGGGTAGCGTTGATGTTGAACTAAATGGAATGGATAATTTCACCGCAAGTTCAAGCGCTCCTATTATAGATGTGAGTTTTAAAGGAAATGAAAGTGGAATCTCCAGTCTTGACTTCACAAGCGCAAGTCTGACAACTACAGAGGGTCCGTATTCTCCATCTGTTGGTACTGGTAATATTACTGTTAATGCTGTAGCAGCTCCAACTAACAGTGCTCCCAAAATTGTAGAAATTGGAAACAAGACAGTCAATGAAACTGAACTTCTTAGTTTCACCATCTCTGCAACAGATGCAGAAGACGATGAACTAACATATTCTGCTCCAAGTATACCCACTGGTGCAGAATTCAATGCTTCAAATCGGACCTTCAGCTGGACTCCAGCTACTGGTAGGAATGACACTTATGATGTAACTTTCAATGTCACTGATAATATAAACGATCCTGTTAGTGAAACTATTACAATTACTGTGAATACAAAAGCAGCAGTTCCTGTTGTTTACAATCCGCCAAATCCAGTAAACTTTGCAAACACGACTGGAAATTTCTGGGTTAATCACACATGGGAATCAGGCAATGGTAATATCACAGACTCTTACAATGTGACTTATAATGGAACCTGGCACAATGGTACAAGTTCCGAATTTAATACTACAGATCTTAATGCCCACGACTGGTCAAACATAACAGTTTATGCTTACAATAACACAAGCTCAACACTTTCATCTGGTGTGGATGTGAATGTTCAGATTCCTAATAATGATATAAGCATCATTGATGTTCCACTTTCTCTTTCAGTTAATGAAGGTGTGAACATTCCAGTTGATGCTAATTTCACTGATGCTGACTTTGACTCTCCAATTTTCAACTGTAACCGTACTGATCTATTTACAGATTTTGACACATCTACAGGTACTGGAAACTGGACTACAAATGATGGTGATGCAGGTACTTATCACATTGAATTCAATGTTTCAGATGGGTACGCTTCCAGTGTTTCTCATGTAATGATAATTACAGTTAATGAATCGATGTATACACCCGCAGAACCTATGAACTTTGCAAACACGACTGGAAATTTCTGGGTTCATCACACATGGGAAGCAGGCAATGGTAATGTTTCGGATTCATATAATTTGAGTTATAATGGAACCTGGCACAATGGTACAAGTTCCGAATTTAATACCACTGGTCTTAGTGCCCACGACTGGTCAAACATAACAGTTTATGCTTACAATGCTACCAGCTCAACACTTTCATCTGGTGTGGATGTGAATGTTCAGATTCCTAATAATGATATAAGCATCATGGGCGTTACACCTTACATCTCGGTAGCAAAAGGTCAGGAAATACTCGTCGATGTAAATTCCACTGATCTCGATGGTGATGCTCCAACATTTTCCTGCAATAGCAGCTTGTTTGATTTTGACGAATCTAATGGTATTGGTAGCTGGACTCCCAAGCATAAGGACGCAGGAACTCATTATATTGAGTTCAGTGTATTTGATGAATATGGTTCCAGTGATTCTGCTATAATGATGGTAACGATCAATGAGGAAATATACACCCCTGGGAAGCCAGAGGGTTTTGTTAACACAACCGGTAACTTCTGGGTACTTCATGACTGGGAAGCAGGCACTGGTGATGTTTCGGATTCATATAATTTGAGTTACAATGGAACCTGGCACAATGGTACAAGTTCCGAATTTAATACTACGGATCTTAATGCCCACGACTGGTCAAACATAACAGTTTATGCTTACAATGCTACCAGCTCAACACTTTCATCTGGTGTAGATGTGAATGTTCAGATTCCTAATAATGAGGAGATCATTCTCAATGTTCCATTTTCCGACTCCGTGGAAGAAAATAAAACAATCTTCGTGGATGTTAATCACACAGATATTGACGGTGATACTCCTACTTTCAGTTGCAACAACACAACTCTATTTGCAGACTTTAATCCAGTGGATGGTACCGGAAACTGGACTCCTGGCTTTGATGATGAAGGTGTTCATTATGTGGAATTTGGAGTGAGCGATGGATTTGGTTTGCCTGCCACTCAAGTTATAGCAATTACTGTAACAAATGTCAATCGTGCACCACAAATGAATGCTCCCTCACAGGTTACAGTTAGTGAAAATGACACACTTGTAATTCCTCTTGGAGCATTTGATCCAGATGGGGATGAATTGGCATACTCCTCAGATTTCGGTAACGGTTCAATAATCGATGGTAATTTTACCTGGAATACCGACTTTGAGTCCAATGGTACTTACAACGTTGAATTTACTGCTACAGATGGTGAACTTGGTGCAAGTCAGTCTACTGGTATAAATGTGCTGAACACAAATCGTGCTCCAGCCCTTGAATCAATTGGTGATCAGATAATCACAGAAGGTGACACTCTTACCCTTGATCTTAATGCCAGTGATCTTGATGGTGATTCCCTTACATTTGGAACCAATGCAAGTTCTGGTACCCTTAGCGATGACATCTTCACCTGGGTAACCGACTTCGATGATTCCGGTGTTTACACTGTCGAGTTCAATGTAACCGATGATATCGATGTTGTTAGTGAAATCATAACAATAACAGTCAATAATAACAACCGTGCTCCAACCCTTGAATCAATTGCTGATCAGATTATTACAGAAGGTGACACTCTTACCCTTGATCTTAATGCCAGTGATCTTGATGGTGATTCCCTTACATTTGGAACCAATGCAAGTTCTGGTACCCTTAGCGATGACATCTTCACTTGGACTCTTGGCTTTGATGATGAAGGTGTTCATTATGTGGAATTTGGAGTGACCGATGAATTTGGTTTGTCTGTCACATCATAGTTATAACAATTAATAATAACAACCGTGCTCCAGAGATACCAGAAATCTCAGATGTAACAGCTTACGAAAACAAAACACTTGTAATTCCCATTGGAGCATTTGATCAAGATGGTGATGAACTGACCTACTCCTTTGATTTCGGGAACGGTTCAATAATCGATGGTAATTTTACCTGGAATACCGACTTTGAGTCCAATGGTACTTACAACGTTGAATTTACTGCTACAGATGGTGAACTTGATGCAAATCAGTCCGTTACTATAACTGTATTGAATGTAAATCGTGCTCCTACACTTCCATATATTAAAAGCGTTTCAGTGAATGAAACTGAACCTGTAAACATTACTCTTGTCGCATCTGATCCCGATGATGACTTCCCTCTGTACTATTACAAAAATGTAAGTTTTGGTGAGCTTGATAATAATGTTTTCACATGGGTTCCAACTGTTAATGACAAAGGAATCTATCACGTAAATTTCACTGTAAGTGATGGTGAGCTTTTTGATTCAAGAGTGGTTCTAATTGCAGTAAATAATACAAATGTTGCACCTCAATTCACTCCAATTGGCATTCAGAATGGAACCGAAGGCTCAGAAATTTCATTCACTGTTACTGCAACTGATATAGATTCTGAAGATGAACTAACTTATATTCATTCAGGTGCACCGTCAACTGCAAAAATATCTTCAAATGCTACTGCAATTAAATTCACATGGACTCCTGACTTTGATGAATCAGGTCTATATTCTGTGCAGTTTATAGTTGAAGATAATCTAGGTTTTTCAGATACCATGGTGGTTCCAATAAACATCAGTAATTTGAATCGTGCACCTGCATTCAACTCACTTAATCCCAGTTACACAATAAACGAAAGTGAAACACTGACAATCAATCTTGGAGCCAATGATCCGGATACTGATCAGACAGTGTCTGTATGGATAAACGATTCCGGTAACACTACAGGTACACTTTCCGGCGATGCATACACATGGAATACCGATTATCTTGACAGTGGCACTTACAATATGGAATTTGTAGTTTCAGATGGTGTTGTGAACACTTCAGGCACAACTAGTATAGTTGTAAATGACGTAAATGCGCCACCAGTCCTTAACTACATTTCATCAAAGTCAGTAACGGAAACCGAGAATCTTCAATTTACTATAAATGCAACAGATGTGTATGACAATGATTCTCTTAGCTACTCAGCTGCAGGATTGCCAAACGGTTCAACATTCAACAATATCAGTCATGTTTTCAGCTGGACTCCTGCTGATGGTCAAAAAGGAACATACACAATACAATTCAATGTAACTGATGGTACAGACTTTGATAATCAGAATGTTTCAATAACAGTGCTGGAAAGTGAAGTCGCAAGCAAGCCTACATCAAGTGGTGGCGGCGGCGGAGGCGGTGGCTCACAGAATACAGGTGAGGAATTCGAGAATATTGATTTCAAGGATTATGCTATCAAATCCGTTGTAAAGGATAGAAATACTGTCTTCAACTTTGTAAAAGAGGATAATAGTATAATCTCTTTAAGCTTTATTTCATCCCTCAACGGTGGTCAGACCAAAACCATAATCGAAGCTCTCAAGGATACATCATCTCTTGTATCGGGACCTGCACCAGGTAATGTATACAAGAATATGAATATCTGGGTTGGTGACGGTAAATTCGTACCTGCTATGGTATCTGATGCAAAGATCATGTTCAAGGTTGATAAGGTCTGGATGGAGGAAAATCAAATCGATCCTTCATCTATCAGTCTATGCAGGTATTCCGGATCATGGGATATACTTAAGACTACATCTACCGGAGAGGATGAGGTATATGCATACTTCATTGCAGAGTCACCAGGATTCTCTCCATTTGCCATCTCGTCTGTAAATGAATGGGATCTAGAAGCTCTTGACCCGGAGTCTGAAAAACTTCCTGCAGTATCAGAAAATGTAGAGCAGCAAATGAGTTCAACAGTTGATGATACGGTTCCTGTGCAAGCAAATGCAGAGAATCAGGAAACAAAGAGTCCTTCCATTGCGCTTCCTATTATAATTCTGATAGGAGTTCTTGGAATTATATTCTATGGTTACAAGAAAAGAGATTACTATTCCAAGGTTCGCACACAACTTGGTAACCCGGATGGTAAGCGCTACAGGCGTATAAAGCGTTGATATTGCTGATGGGGAATTTATATAATTCCCTCCTATCACTTTATTCATATTTTATTTCATAAAATTATATATTGATTTTTATTTTCCATAATCTTTAATACTTGTCAAGTAAATCATTCAATGAATGGTGGAAAGTGCTCAATACTTTAAAAAACGGTTCTTATCGGAAGATTTTTATTTATGGTCAAAAGCTTTTGGATCGTTTGTTTTATGCTTGTGCTTGTTCGTACTTCTTTTTACTAGCTCAGTTGCTTTAGCTGAAGCTGTAAATGTCGCTCCCTCATTGGATCTGATCGGTCCTAAAAGTGTGCAGGAAAATAATTCCTTGTCTTTCACCCTGCTAGCAACTGATGAAAATAATGATGCTCTTCAGTACACATCTCCCAATCTTCCGCAAGGTGCACAATTGGATATAAATTCTGGATTTTTTGAGTGGATTCCTGAATACAATCAATCAGGATCATATCAAGTTGAATTTATTGCTTCTGAAGGTAATCTTTCTGATTCTGAATACGTTGAAATCACTGTTTCCAATACCAACCGTCTTCCACAATTGCAGCCAATTTCTGACTATACTATCAACGAGACTGAATCGATTGAAATTATACTCGTGGCTACAGATATAGATGGTGATATTCTTGAATATTCTAAATCTACTTCTTTCGGCTTGATCACAGGTAATAAATTTACTTGGACCCCATCCTATGAAAGTGCAGGAGAGCACACGATCAATTTTGCTGTTAATGATGGCGTAGATGAGGTATATCAGACCACTAAAATCACAGTTGAGAATGTGAATCGAAAACCTATTTTGTTTTCAATATCTGATAAGGTAGTTGCACCTGACAATACTATAAATTTTAGTCTTGAAGCATATGATTTTGATGGGGATAGCTTAACATTTTACAATGAAACTACACTTCCTGCCGGATCTTCATTCAACTCCGGATATTTTGCATGGACGCCTAGTAATGCCAATAACGGGGCGGAATATATGCTGAAATTCAATGTTAGTGATGGCATTAATTATTCTGAAACTAAGGATATGAGAATATTTGTGGGGAATTCATCCCAACCACCAGTTTTCGAACCAATATCTCTTTCAAATATCCTTGAAAACGAATCACTATCATTCAAGGTGAATGTAACAGGTGTAGATCTATGGAATGATATGGTTTTACATCCAGATGGTTCATCTTATGGACTACCATCTTTATTATTCGAATGGACCCCTTCATATGAACAGTCGGGAATTCATCTTTTAGAGTTCAGTGCTCAGGAAAAATCATATCCTGATTTTAAAGTTTTCCAGCATTTTGTTCTTGATGTACAAAATGTAAACAGAGTGCCGGAAATAGATTTTATTATCGGTGGCTCTATCAATGAAACTGAAATGCTTGTGATTAATATCAGTGCAACCGACCCTGATGGTGACTCGCTTTTTTATTCAACCGATCCTTCACTTGGTAAATTTCAGGGAAATACATTCATCTGGACCCCTGAATATTCTGACAGTGGTACACACATAATAGATTTTACGGTATCAGATGGCGAATTAAAAAATTCAACTCCTGTCACAATTAATGTAGAGGATACTAATATGCCACCTGAGCTGGATGCAATTGGGGCACAAACAGCATTTTTCAATGAAACTCTGGAATTTGAAATAAATGCTTCAGATGGTGACAATGATAATCTTACATATGCTGCCACAGGCTTGCCATCTGGTGCAAGTTTCAATGCCTCTACCCAGATCTTTTCCTGGAAAGCATTACCTGAGCAGGAAGGGGAATACACTATTGGTTTTAGTGTTAGCGATCAGGAATTTACTGATTATGAAACTATTCTCTTAACTGTGAAAGAACCTGTTGTAATTACTTCAGCCCCAAGTTCCTCCGGTGGTGGCGGAGGTGGCGGTGGTTCGCAGAATACTGGAGAGAAATTTGAGAATATTGACTTTAAGGAATATAAGATACGACCTGTTGTAAAGGATAAGGAAACCGTCTTTAAGTTCATAGAGCAAGATAACCCAATCACTTCCATTGTCTTCACTTCCAGACTGAACGGTGGTCAGGTAAAGACCATTATTGAAAATCTAAAAGGTCCGACAACTATTGTGGATGAAGTGCCTTCGGGTATTGTTTACAAGAACATGAACATCTGGATGGGTGATTCAAAGTTCTCATCAGATCTTGTATATGGTGCTGAGGTTGCATTCAAGGTTGAAAAAGAGTGGATAAAGAATAATGAAATAGAATTGGAGCACATCACTCTTTGTCGTTACTCTGGGGGTGCATGGGAGTATCTGGACACCACAATTTCTGATGAGGATAATAGTTACGTCTACTTTACTTCAAAAACTCCGGGTTTTTCCCCATTTGCTATCACAAGCTTTGACCTTGCAGAATTGATATCTCAGGATCAAACTGTAAATTCGGTTGTTGATGACGTTGTCAGTGATACTCCTGAAAATACAGAGATCAAATCTCCTGATGAGCAGAGATCACTTTTCTCTGTATTTGTACTAATGGGCCTGATACTCTTGCTTCTCGTTGGTGTTATGGGTAAAAGATATCATACAGATATCAAGGGGATGCACGCACACATTACTAACACGGATGGCAAACGATACAGAAGGATTAAACGTTAGTTTCGATCTTATTCTTTCCTTACTTTGTTCTATTTTATATTTCGCCCATTATTTTATGTATCATTGTACCCTTATATACCGAAAGAACTTTTCAGGAAATAATCAGTAATTAAAGGGAATAATATGCTTGAAAAAATGTTTGATCCAGATTCTATAGCTGTAATAGGTGCTTCAAGAAAAGAAGGCAAAGTCGGGAGGGCAGTACTTGAAAATCTGTTGATTAACAAGGAAAAGACCATTATACCCATAAATCCACAGGTCGATGAGATACTGGGACTTCCTTGCTATCCTAGTATACTTGATGTGCCTGCTGATATGAAGGTAGACCTTGCCATAATAGTTATCCCTGCTAAGTTTGTCCCGGAAGCTGTGGATATGTGTGGACAGGCAGGTGTGAAAAACATCATTGTAATATCTGCCGGCTTTAAAGAAGCAGGTGTGGAAGGAGCAAGATTTGAAAGGGAATGTGCTGCACTTTGTGAGAAATACAATATCGATATGGTAGGTCCTAATTGTCTCGGTATCATTAATACCGGATGCAATCTGAACGCTTCTTTTGCAGCAGGTATGGCATATCAAGGCAATATTGCTATGATGTCACAATCAGGTGCCATATGCTCCGTGACACTTGATTGGGCTGACAGGATCGGGGTCGGTTTTTCCAAATTCATAAGTCTTGGAAATAAAGCGGACCTTGCTGAGAATGAATTCCTTGAATATTTCGAGAACGATGATTCTACAGCAGTGATAGCTGCTTATCTTGAGGGCGTAAAAGATGGTCCTGAATTTATTAAAATAGCTAAGCGTGTGACTCAGTCAAAACCGGTAATAATAGTAAAATCCGGTAGGACCTCAGTAGGTTCAAGAGCCGTATCATCACATACTGGAACTCTTGCAGGATCTGATGCTGCATACAATGCAGGTTTTAGGCAAAGTGGTGTGTTACGGTCTGATTCTTTAGAAGAGATGCTTGATTATTGCCGTGCTTTTTCTGTTTACCCACTTCCTAAAGGTAGAAATATTGCTGTGGTCACCAATGCAGGTGGTCTTGGAATATTGACTGCAGATGCATGTTATAATTCTGAATTATCAATTGCTTCATTTGAAGATACAACGATCGAACAATTAAGGGAATCTCTTCCTCCTGCTGCAAATTTCTATAACCCAGTGGATGTATTGGGTGATGCAAGTGCGGAAATATATGAAGCTGCTCTGGACGCAGTATTGGGAGATACCAATGTTAACGGAATTGTTTTTTTATTATCACCTCAGGCAATGACCGATGTGCCTGCAATAGCTGAGATGGTTGCAAAGAAGATCAAGGAATCCGAAAAGCCTATAATATGCAACTTTGCAGGTGGTACTCGTGTTTCCCCGGCTGAGGATATTCTCAACAGGAACAACATTCCAAATTACTCATCTGCTGAAAGGGCAGTGGCCAGTATGAATGCGCTTTGCGATTACTATGCTATAAAGAACAAGAAATATGGCTTGCCTAAAGCATTTGATGCAGATGTGGAGCTGGCCGAGTCTATTGTACAGGAAGCCAAGACAGAGGGCAGAAGAACCTTAGGTCTTGAATCTCTCGACCTTTTAGCATCATATGGTATTCCGGTTGTAGGTTCCGGGATTGCAAAAACCCTTCCTGAAGCTATATCTATATCTGAGGATGTTGGCTACCCTGTTGTGATGAAGATACTTTCTCCGGATATTTCCCATAAGACCGATGTGGGTGGTATTCGCCTTGATCTTGAACATGCAGATGATGTGGAGCGTGCCTATATCACTATGATGTCTGATGTTCGTCATTACATGCCCGATGCTTTGATCACAGGTGTACAGATACAAAAGATGCTTAGTGGTGGAAAAGAGGTCATTGTGGGAATGGACCGCGACCCTCAATTTGGACCGTTATTGATGTTCGGTCTTGGTGGAACTTATGTTGAGTTCCTGAAAGATGTATCTTTTGCAGTGGCACCAATAAGTGAGAGCGAAGCAAAGCACATGGTTTCGACCGTCAAGACATATCCGCTGATAGCAGGTGTCAGGGGCGAAGCACCATCTGATATTAAATCAATAATTGATGCATTGATGAAAGCATCACAGCTTGTGACTGATCATCCGGAAATACTGGAGTTTGAAATAAATCCTTTAATGGTAATGCCCGATGGTCAGGGTTGTGTGGCAATGGACGTTCGTTTAACGATAGATATAAATTAATTACACGTAATTTTTAGATAGCAGATATGAAAGGGAGCAAGAGCATGGTATCAATTTTGGTTAGTTCATCAGAGGAATTTTCAGGTAAAAGTTCAATTTGCATGGGTTTGGGTAGGATATTCCAAGAAAAAGGATATTCAATTGGCTATATGAAGCCGATCGGAAATCTTCTGGTGGATGTACACGGTTCTTTGGCAGATGAGGATGCAGAAGGCATAAAGAAATTGCTTGACTTGCATGATCCAAGTAAATATATCACTCCTATTCATCTTACAGACAGCCTGGCAAATGATGCTTTGATGGGTGTTGAAAAAGACCTTGATGAAAGATTAATAAGATCATATTCTAAGATATCTGAAGGAAAGGATATTGTTCTCATCGAAGGTGCCGGAGGTATTGGCAGTGGTGCGATGTATAATCTTTCAGATCCTGAAATAGCATCCAAACTTGACACAAAAATGCTGCTGGTAACTCGCTATGATTCTATTTTTGCTATAGATCGTATATTGTGTGATATTCGCATCATACCCGAAGAGGGAATACTTGCAGGTGTTATCTTAAATGAGGTTCCAAAAGCTAAGCTTAAAAGGGCAAATGAATTAGTTATTCCATTCTTAGAAAAGCGTGGAATTCATGTATTTGGTGTTATTCCGGAAGATGAGACACTTCGCTCTGTTTCCCTTTCAGAAATAGTCGAGGATCTGCATGCAGAGGTACTCGTAGGTGCCGGAAATCTTAATGATCTTGTGAAACACTATTTGGTCGGTGCTATGGAAGTAGGGTCTGCTATTAAGTATTTCAGACGCAATCCTGACAGTCTGGTAATTACTGGTGGCGATAGGGCTGATCTTCAGATGGCTGCAATTGAAAGTAGGGTAAAATGCCTGGTACTTACCGGAAATATGCATCCAAGTGGTGCTGTGCTTGCCAGTGCAGAAGAAGCTGATATTCCTGTAATCATGGTTCGTGGTGACACCATGAATACCATTGAGAGGATGGAGTATCTAATTGGTCATGCCCACATCAAGCAGCAGGTCAAACTCGACAAGGTCGTTGAACTTATTCAGAAGAATGTTGATGTTCATGCTATAGGTGAGAGCCTTGGTATTGAACTGTAATGTAAGATATAATTCTTAAATTTCAGTATTTTTAAAATGAGAAAGCCCTTAAATTGATTGGGCTTTCGCAGTTTTCTCTTTTAGTGTTGTTACAACATCAGGGTCCTGCAGAGTAGTAACATCTCCTGTCTCTGCTCCATTTGCAATTGCTTTGAGCACTCTGCGCATGATCTTGCCACTCCGGGTCTTTGGAAGGTCATCGGAGAATATCAGCATCTTTGGTCTTGCAAAAGGTCCAATATTCTTTGCAACATGCTTGATCAGCTCAGTTTTCAACTCTTCAGTTTCCTCAAAGCCAGTCTTGAGGGTGACATAGCACCATATGGCTTCGCCTTTTATTTCATCTATCTTCCCGACAACTCCGGCTTCTGCAACTGCAGAATGTCCAACAAGTATACTCTCAACCTCGGCTGTACCAATACGGTGTCCTGAAACTTGTATGATATCATCAACACGTCCTATTATCCAGAAATAGCCATCGTAATCCATCTTGGCTCCATCTCCTGCGAAATAGGTCTTGTTGTCCCACTTGCTCCAGTAAGTATCTATGAATCGCTGTTCATCTCCATGGACTGTACGCACCATACTTGGCCAGGGTTTGCGAATAGCTAGCAGTCCATCCTGTCCCGGCTCAAGCTCATTACCTTTTTCATCAAGAATAACAGCATCAATTCCAGGGAATGCTCGGGTTGCACTTCCTGGCTTTGTAGTGGTAATTCCTGGAAGTGCTGATATCATTATCATTCCTGTCTCAGTCTGCCACCATGTATCTACAACCGGGCATTTTCCATGTCCTATATTCTCATGGTACCATAGCCATGCACCCGGATTGATTGGCTCTCCAACAGAACCCAGAAGTCTAAGTGTTGAAAGATCATGCTTTTCAGGCCATTCTGTGCCCCATTTCATGAATGTTCTAATGGCAGTCGGTGCAGTGTAAAGAATAGTGACCTTATGCTTTTCCACAATATCCCAGAATCTATCCTTGTCTGGATAATCTGGTGCACCCTCATACATCAAAATTGTTGCTGCATTTGAAAGTGGACCATATACAAGATATGAATGTCCTGTTATCCACCCACAGTCAGCTGTGCACCAGTATATATCATCTTCCTTGAGGTCGAATATCCATTTGGTGCTGATATGGGTGCCCACCATGTATCCACCGGTAGTATGCACGATTCCCTTTGGTTTTCCTGTGGTACCACTTGTGTACATCAAAAAGAGCATATCCTCTGAATCCATAACCTCGGAATCACATTTAGTGTCGGTCTTTTCCATAAGATCATGCCACCACATGTCTCTGCCTTCACTCATGACGATATCATTGTTGGCATGTTGGACTACAATAACATCCTTGACCTGCCCGCAGCAAATGAGTCCTTCATCAACTTTATGTTTCTGGGATACCACTTTTCCTCTGCGGTAGTAGCCATCACAAGTTATGACCAGATTGCTTTTAGCATCTGATATGCGGTTGCAAAGTGCTTCACCAGAGAATGCTGCAAAGACCACGCTGTGCGGTGCTCCTATTCTTGCACATGCGAGCATAGCAATAACGATCTCAGGTATCATTGGCATGTATATAGTGACAATGTCTCCTTTTTTCACACCTATCTTTTTAAGAACATTTGCGAAACGGGATGTTTCTTCAAGTAGTTCTTCGTATGTGTATTTTCGAATGTCACCCATCTCACCTTCCCAGATGATTGCAGGTTTATCGCCATTTTTTTCGATATTGGCATCAAGGCAATTATATGATGCATTAAGTTTTCCACCAGTGAACCACTTGGAATGAGGCGGTTTCCATTCAAGGACAGTATCCCACTTATTGAACCAATTTATATCTTCGGCAAGTTCTCCCCAAAAGCCTTCCAGATCTTCCTCTGCTTTTTTGTATATTTCCGGATCACTAATATTTGCATTTTTAGCAAAGCTTTCCGATGGCTTGAATTTCATTTCTTCGCTTTGAGGATCTATAATTTTATCTCCCATTTTGTACACCCACATATCCTAAGAATTCAGATAATCTGGTAATAGCCAGATTTTGAATAATAATTCTAATCCAGAAAAGTATTGAATTGATTAGTTTATATGGTTTTTTATGGGCTTATAAAAAGGAACGGGTTTGCACCCGTAAAAAAGAGAATTGCTTATTTTGTCATTTCAAGTACATCGCAGAGCTTATTGATAGTATCCAAAGCAGTCTGCATACCTTCTTCATCTTCTGCAGCTGGTTTTTTAAGAATTCCGCCAAAGTGTCCGCCATCTCCCATGATGACCATGCCATGGACATGCATCCATTCATGGATGGTCTGGATAGTCTTTTCCTGTCCGCCGTTTCTTGAACCACCGATCGCCATTGCAGCACCGAATTTGTTGCTGAGCTGGAATCCCTGTCTGCGTAACTGTACACTCCTGTCAAAAAGTGCCTTGAGTTGCGCTGTCATGGTTCCAAAGTAGACCGGGGAAGATACGATTATTCCATCTGCTTGCGCAAGTTTATCGTAAACTGGCTGCATATCATCATCTATTGGGCATTTTTCGCCTTTAGCACAGACACCGCAGGCTGTACATGGTGCTATATTGGATTCGGAAATGAGTACCTTGTCAGTCTCAAATCCTCTTTTCTCTGCAATTTCCAGTACATTCTCTATTAAGGTGTCATTATTTTGGCCAGCTTTAGGGCTTCCTGAAATTCCAAGTATCTTCATATAATCACCTGTTGGGATTAGAATCAATAGATATTAGTTTTTGCCTTCTGCAAGTAAATACAGAAAAGATATAATAAGATTAGTTCGTAATGACCAAAAACGGACAATTAATTATCTTTTATATCATTAAGACATTAATGATTTTAGAGTCTATATTGGCCAAAGTGTTTCAGGCAACTATTATGGTGATGGAATTTTGACTGCAAAGGATTATCTGACTATTGATGACTTTGATGTGAGTGGTAGAACAGTGCTCGTGAGAGTTGATCTGAACACTCCTATGGATCCGGAAGGGAATATCCTCGATGATATGAGGATAAAGAGTCATATCCCGACTTTAATCGACCTTGAGGATGCAAAGGTGGTACTTCTTGCGCACCAGAGCAGGGCCGGGAAAAGTGATTTCACAACAATGAAACCACATGCAAAGCGCATATCTCAACATCTTGGACGTAAGGTCGAATATGTGGATGATATTTTTGGCAGTCATGCAAGGGACAAAATATCCAGTATGAATCCCGGAGATGTTATTCTTTTAGAGAATGTTCGATTCTATTCTGAAGAAAGTCTGAAACGTCCTGCAAAGGAACATGCAGAAACACATATGGCCCATAAATTATCTCCTCTTTTTGATTTCTTCTTTAATGATGCTTTTGCTGTATCCCACAGGTCACAGCTATCCATTACCGGCTTCACTGAAACACTTACAAGTGGAGCAGGCAGAGTAATGGAAACGGAAATATCTTCCCTTGATCGTGGTATTAAAGGCGGTGAATCTCCATGTATCTTTGTGCTTGGTGGTGCAAAGGTTGACGACTCCCTCAAGGTTGCTGAAAATGTCCTGACAAAAGGTGGGGCTGACAGGGTTTTGCTTACAGGTGTTGTGGCAAATGTTATGCTTGCAGCAGCAGGTGTGGATATTGGCAAAGTGAATCTGGATTTTATTGATTCACAGGGTTATACTGACCAGATAGACAGAGCAAAGATCGTGCTCGATAAATTTGAGGGCAAGATCGGCTATCCTATAGACGTTGCAATGAATGATTCCGGAAAGCGACTTGAAGTTCATATTGATGAACTACCGGACGGTGGACTCCCGATCAATGATATTGGACTTGAAACCATTGTATCATATTCAGGGGAAATTAAGAATGCAAAGACCGTTGTCCTTAACG
Source organism: Methanosarcinaceae archaeon (assembly GCA_020055655.1). Taxonomy (GTDB): domain Archaea; phylum Halobacteriota; class Methanosarcinia; order Methanosarcinales; family Methanosarcinaceae; genus Methanolobus. The sequence continues at coordinate 107,675 of JAIPUR010000002.1, forward strand.
GACCTGCAGGATTATCAGAGGTCAAGCCTTTTGCACTTGGAACGCATGAGATCATTAAGGCAGCTACTGAATCTGGATATTCGATTGCAGGTGGTGGACACATCTCTGCAGAGGTAAGAAATCTTGGTTATGAAGACAAGTTCTCTCACTTAAGTACAGGTGGTGGTGCTTGCATAGATTATCTTGCAGGTGATCTATTGCCAGGTATTGAGGCACTAAAAGACGCTGCTGTCCGATACAGACTTAATAAATGAACATATTATTTTTTACTGATAGTTGTAGGGTGCAGCTATCTTGCATATTTAGTGGGCAAATTCACTCATAGGGTGTTGGTTATGGAAGAACAGGTTAATTTACTGACAAATGAAGAAGGTAAAATGGCTGTCCAATTTGCAAGAAATGTCATTGATACATACTTGGATACAAGAGAGATCCCGGATATTTCTGAAATTGAATTGCCAGATGTTTTTGATGAGGCAAGAGGAGTTTTTGTAACATTACACAAAGATGATACTCTCCGGGGATGCATTGGCCATCCTCATGCAGATTCTCAATTAAAGTCCTCAATAATTGATTCTGCCCTGTCTGCTGCCATGCGGGACCCTCGCTTTCCTCCTGTTCGTTCAGAGGAGATGACAGATATAACAGTAGAGGTCACAATTCTTACAAAACCAAAACTTATAGATGTTCCAGCAAATGAATTGCCTGATTCTATTGAGATCGGGCGGCATGGTCTGATAGTTAAAAGTGGAATTCGTCAGGGTTTACTGCTTCCACAGGTTGCACCGGAAAATGATTTTGATGAGCTTGAGTTCTTAGGTTATACTTGTATGAAAGCGGGTCTTTCATACGACGCCTGGTTAGACGGACTTGAGGTGTATAGTTTTGAGGGTCAGGTATTTTCAGAACTAAGTCCTTCAGGTGAGATATCTGAAAAGTGTTTTGAGAATAGTTCATGCTCGAAGGATCAATGATCCTCTGGCAGAACTATTTGTAAGATTCAAGTACTTTGAGTATGCTCTCAACATCTCTTTCGAGTGCTTCAACTGTCATTTCCATCATCAGATTTACGATGCCGTCTTCACCAAAGGTTCTGAAATCAGTTTTTAGTCCAAGTACTGGTATGTTTTTCGCATAAGCGTATCCCATTTCCCAAGCTGTTCCAGAATCAACATCGCTACCACCGTCCAGTACTGCAAGTACAATGTCTGATGTATCCACTCCTTTTACATCATTTTCGAATATCTTGCGTTGATTGTTTTCCACACGGTTGTATATATCATCTTCTCCGTCCTCTTGTGGAAGGAATACTGAGAATCCCATCTCAACCAGCTTGTCACGCAATATTTCATTAAACTCTCTCTCTGCCTGGGAAAAAAGTGGTCCTGCAAGGTATATCTGTTTTTTGTCAACCATTTGTTCAGTCTCCTGTTAGAGTTCACATGATTGACCGGATTGTTAATAATCCTGATGTAAGCAGAGTGAATGTAATAGCAAAAAAGGGTGTAAGTGCAGAAGAAGATACAAAAGTTTTGAATATTTATTCTTCATCGATGTTTTCCAATTCCGTAAGGAAGTTTTCAACAATTAGTTCAAGCTTTTGCATTTGCTTGTGATAACGTGTGATAATTTCAAATTCAAAACCGGATGATCGCAATCCATTTTCTTCATAGTTTCTGATAATTTCCGGCAATTCTTTTTTGGAGGGCAAAATAATCTTGTCGTATTTCATTCTCAGAGCCTGCGCTACTATGGACATGAAGTTCTTGTCAATGAAGAAAAAAACTTTTTTTGAACCGGGTTTCCTGAACCTTCTTAAAATATGGTATTGTGAAAGATTCTTCATGGCTGTACTTGTAGCTGACAGGCTGTATCCTGTTTCAATGGAAATTTCCTCAAGTGACATTTCTTCCGGCTCTATGAAGAGCACGCTCACAATTTTTGAAGAAATGTCGTCAAAGCCTTCAGCTTTTAGGTTCTGTGCTATGAGCTCCTTGAAATCTTCCCTTGGACTCGTTGGGTCAGATGTAACCCAGAATAGCTTCTCCGGATTCCTTCTTGGTGTGAACAAGAGACTTCGATTTCTGTCATTACAAGCTCTTTCATCACCAGGCTGAAGAGGTACTATTTTGACTGAAGCTTTTCCGTTTTTCTTTTTTCCGCCCATGCACTTACCTTGTCAATAAAAAATTGCAGTAATGTTTATTTTCAGAAGTCATCTATGTACTTCAAGCCGGAACCCATTCTGATAAGTGAGGCTACAAGAAGTGCTTCTTCGATCTCCTTGTCGCTGATACCAGCTTTTTTGGTGAACCCTTTGTGGCGCACGACACACTGGTCACATCCGGTAGCAGCAGCACATGCAAGAGCGATGAGTTTCTTTGTTCTTTTTTCAATTGCTCCATCCTGCATGATCTTCATTTTCATGTCTGTAAATCCAATACGCTTGTCAGCTTCGCTAATTGTTTCCTGCTCGCTCATTATTTCATCTCTTCTACATTTTCGAAATATCCTTCACCGCGTGGTGATAGCTGATATTCCTGCGGGTCAGTGTTTTCGATCTTATCCACATAAAGAGCATTTTCCAGCATGTCAATATGGAACTTTGCTTCTGTGGAATTAAGATCAAGCTCATTTTTGATCTCGTCAATGGACATTGTTTTAGCATAGAGAAGCTTTAGTATTTTCCTTCGGGTAGGATTTTGAAGTGTCCTAAGTCCAATTGCGTGGTCTTCGGTTTTGTTTTCTATGCTCCTTCCTTCCTTCTTTATTTTTGCCATCCATTCTTTCTTTTTCTCAGCTGGATCTTTTTCAACCATAATTTCACCTTTTGTTAGTAAACACTCAACTTTCTGTATTTACTGAAAGTTAAAAAAACATGAAATTATTTATAATTATGGTTTTGATAAAATAATGAATCAAAAAAGTAAAATATGAAGTTCAAAAGTAGTTAGAAGATATTATTCTGTGGTTAATATCTCCTTCTTGATAGAATCATAGCAATTTTCAAATATTTCCTGGTTGCCCTCTATCTCGAAAATACTAAATCCGAATGTTTTAGCGTATTCCTCTATCTTCTCGTCAAAATCCTTGGTATACGCAAGTCCTGTTTTGACCTTGCCAACTCTTGAATAATTAGCTGCATCCAGAAGCATTTTGTGCATTTTTATTTGCTCTTCGGGGTCTTTGCTATAATCACTGATCTTATCTATCTCGTTCCAGTAGCGGGCAAACATTGGTGTGAAGAACATAGCAGGTTCCTTACTGTTCTCCTTAAGGAGTTTCAGGTAGCTTGCACATCCACCAACTGTGGCTCCTATGCAGTCGTCAACGACTCTTCCATCATTATCTCTGAGTATGCGTATTTTGCATTTAGTGACAAGCTCTTCGAACTTTTCTTCCACTTTCTCAAGGGCATTTCCACAGAGACCATAGAAAAGAAGGATCCCATCTGAATACAAAGCAACCTTTTCGATCTCCTCATGCATGTATGCTTTTAGATCCTTAGGATACATATGAAGACCCAGTTCCACTATGTCTATTAGAAGAGTAAATTCGTCCCCATCTTTAGAACTCTCAGGAATTGTTGGCGGAACATCTGAAGGTTGAAGTTCATATGAAATCTTCTGCTCATCCAGTTTTTCAATGAACTCAAGATGATCTCCAGTCTGTAACACTATAATATTGGATATTCGAGGGTCATTCTCAATGATCCAGACCATCTCATCCTGGAGCATCTTACAGGCAATTATACTTAGAACAGTCATTTTTTCTCCAAAATCTTCTCTTTACATCATAAGGTCCATTACAAAATCGAATGATATGCACTATTATATAGTTATGCGTCACAATGGTGTACTAAGCTAGTATAAAATAATGACCATTTTGTAACATAAAGAATTACTGGTTTTCTATCATATGTCAAAAACTCTTTTATCCAACCTCAACCAAGAATAATAATGGGGTTTGCAATGTCACGATCATTACCAGATATTAAATTCAAGTGGATTCTTCTTCTTTTTGTACTCATACTTATGGCAGCTTTTGTTTCTACTAACTACCTGGGTGTCAGGCCATCTGCTTCCTCTGGAATCAATAATATCACTCTGCCAGAAGGTTTTGTAATTGATGTTTACGCAGATGATCTGGGAAGCAGCTTGCTATCCTATCCGGGTCCATCTCCCGGTCCACGTATGCTCATGCAGAAAGATGGTTTGCTCTTTGTATCAATTCCCAACAAAGGCATAGTTGTGACACTGCCGGATATTGATGGTGACAAAAAAGCCGATGATGTGAACGTTTTCATACCAAGTCTGGATTCTCCTCACGGACTGGATCACTATGATGGCTGGTTCTATATTGCAGAAGAGAGCAGGCTCATCAGGGTTAGGGATGATGACGGTGACCTGATTGCAGACAAAGACAGTATTGAAGTCTTAATTGACGACCTGCCAAGTGGCGGCCATTACACACGAACTGTGAAGGTCCATGACGATGCACTCTATCTTAGCATGGGTTCATCATGTAATGTATGCGATGAAGAGGATGAAAGGCGTGCAGCCATAATCCGGGGAGAACTTGATGGAAGCAAATGGACTGTATTTGCAAGCGGGCTTCGAAACTCTGTAGGTCTGGCATTCCATCCTGAAACAGGAGAACTTTACGGCACTGAAAATGGAAGGGACTGGCTTGGGGATGATCTGCCACCTGACGAGATCAATCTTATTGTTGAAGGTGGGAACTATGGCTGGCCTATCTGCTACGGTGACAACGTCCACGACACTGAGTTTGATAAGAATGTATACATTCGCGATCCATGTCAGGAACCTGATACAATTCCGGCTCTTGTAAATTTACAGGCTCATTCTGCTCCACTTGGTTTGACGTTCTACGATGCTGATAATTTCCCGGCGGAGTATTTGGGCGATATGTTCGTCTGTTTTCATGGTTCATGGAACCGTCAGGAACCCACAGGTTACAAAATAGTTAGTATTGACATGGCTACGCTTGAAATAAGGGATTTTGCAACAGGTTGGTTACAGGATAACAAGGTTCTTGGTCGTCCGGTGGATGTGATAGTAGCTGAAGACGGTTCACTTTTTGTAAGTGATGACAATGCGGGAAATATATACAGGATATATTATGTTGGTTAAAATCCACTTGTGAGAATACATGTGTCATATAAGGCTGTTAAATAATTAAATAGATATAAGAGTTACACAGTCTTATTTTTATAGATATTCTCATAATTAATGTTGTTACAATTTGAAAGGGGTTATATTATCGACATCAACACGATAAGTTCACAAATTGATTTCACACTTGATATGTCGGTGGGGAGCTACTTTTCACTGCTTTACAACAAAGAAGAAGAAATGGCAGAAGTGCTCCTCAAGTTCTTTGATGCTGGTTTAAGGAACAACGAATGTTGTGTGCTTGGATTTTCCGACGAAAAGAATCACAAACTTGCTCTGAATGTTCTAAGAGAAGCAGGGGTTGATGTGGATAACGATCTTGAAACTGGTCAGATCGTACCCATAACATGTGTTGGATGTTATATTAATGATCAGGTAGCTGAAAGCGAAGTTCATCACTGGGAAACCCTTTACAATGAATCTATATCTTCAGGTTTTGCTGGTATGCGCATGTTTAGTGAATTTAGCATAATTGGAGATAATGCCTGGGATAAATTTATAGAATTTGAACAAATCGGCATGCGGGTCATAGAGAAAAAAGGCATAATTTCTATTTTTGCATTCCAAGAAGAGGCTCGTTCCAGATCGGAAATGATCGAGCTTATAGGCATGCACGATGGAACTATCATTAAGAAAGATGATACATGGACTCTTCTTCAGAGTTCCTCTTCATGCAAGGTTCTACAGAAAGAAACACTTTTCCCCAATGATGTATTAGAGAATGTCTGGACAGGTGTCTGGGCTTGTGACAGGCATGACAATATAGTTTACTTCAATAAGGGTATGGAATCCCTATCAGGTCTGCGAAGTAAAGATGTTATCGGCAAAAAAATAATCTCACTCATGCCTCGAACACTCGAGGGTGACGAACTAAGATTCATTGATATTTTCCATTTGACAAAGCAGACTCTTCACTCTCGAAATTACGATATATTCCCTTTCATAAAACCCGATGGTCAGTATATCTACCATAGCGGTGTTCTGTCCCCCCTGAGAGACAAAAAAGGTGACTATGCTGGTATGCTGGGTACAGTTGGCAATATCATAGAGCAGACCATTGATAGCAAGGATCTAAAGAGTGAGTTTCTCTCTGCTGAGAGACTTGGAGACATCTATAAGAAGAGTCCTGTAGTTGCTTTTCTTTGGTCTGCAGAAGAAAATTGGCCTATAGAATTTGTTTCTGAGAACATTTCACAGTTTGGATATATTCCTGAAGAATTGACCTCCAGCAAGTTTGCATATGCAGACATGATCCATCCCGATGATCTTGTTCTTGTAAGCAATGATGTTGAACAACTTGAGATATCTGGGAAAATGTATTTTTCGAGGGAATATCGCCTGCTCACCAAATCGGGTAACTATAAGTGGGTAACAGAGAGATCTTTCCTTATAAGGGATCAGGATGGAAATCCTGCATATTATCAGGGAATAATTGTTGATGTCACTGAGCGTAAGAAAGCTGAGGATGCACTAATTGCAGCCGAAAAGAAATATCGTCTAATATTTGAGAATTCTCCTCTTGGAATATTCAATTTTGATGAAAAAGGTGCTATCACCCATTGTAATGATAAATTTTTAAGCATTATTGGTCTGGAATCCAAGGATGATATAATTGGTTTCAGTATGATCGAATCAGTCAGTAATCCTGGCATGAAAAAGGCAATAGATAATGTCCTCTCCAGAAAACCTGGCCATTTTGAGGGGCAATATCGCACCATTAAAAGTGGCAGGCAAGTCTATGTAAAGGCTGATTACAGTCCAAATATTACAGAAGATGGTACATTCCTTGGTGGTATTGGTATATTCGAGGATATTTCCGAGCGTAAAAAAGCTGAAGATGCCCTTCGCCTTGATGAATCCCGTCTTGAAGCTCTTTTGAAACTCAATCAAATGACTTCCATGTCCTTTAAGGAAATTGCGGATTTTGTGCAGGAAGAAGCGGTACGCATGACACAGAGCAAGATTGGCTACCTTGCATTTCTGGATGAGGAAAATATACTTAGCATGCACTCATGGTCGAAGAGTGCAATGAGTATATGTGCTGTGGAGAATCGAAGATTTGATTATCCTCTTGAAACGACTGGAATATGGGGTGAGCCTATAAGGCAGGGAATTCCTATCATAACAAATGATTTCCAGGCTCCGAATCCACTAAAAAAAGGCTACCCTCTTGGACATATCAAGATATTGCGACATATGAATATCCCTATTTACGATGGCGAAGAAATAGTCGGAGTTGCAGGTGTGGGCAATAAGGAAACCGAATATGACCAGTCCGATGTCCGGCAATTGACACTGCTTATGGAAGGCATGTGGCGTCTAATTCAGCGTAAAAAAGCTGAAGACACTCTCAGGGAATATGCCCAAGAACTCTCATATGTTAATGAGGAACTTTCCAGAGCAAATGATGAGTTGTCTGAAGCCAACGAGGAATTGAAATCTCTGGACAGGATGAAAGATGAGTTCCTGTCCAATGTCAGCCATGAGTTCAAAACTCCATTGACATCTATACAGGGTTACAGCCAGCTGATCTCAGATGGTACACTTGGTGATATTAATGAGCAACAACAGAAGGCTGTCTCTACTGTTATCCGCAATTCCGAGCGCCTGAGGAGGTTGGTTGATTCTCTTCTTTATCTTAGTAGGGCACAGGCTGGAAAGATACGATACTCATTTGACCGTGTACAAATTGCAGATGTTATAGATAATTCAATACAGGATGTTGAACTTCAGGCAAAGAGCAAGAACATTACTATTAAGAAGAATCTGCCTGACGAAATGCCATTGTTCAATGCAGATAGGGACAAGCTCATGGATGTCCTCATAAATCTGACTGATAATGCGGTGAAATTTACGCCAGATGGGGGGACTATCACAATCTCGTCTTATGTTGAAGAAAAGTCACTTCATATTTCGGTAAAAGATACGGGTATTGGAATCCCCAAAGATAAGATCCCAAATCTTTTCCAGCGATTCTATCAGGTAGATGCGTCAGGTAAGCGCAAGTATGGTGGGACCGGTCTTGGTCTATATATCTGTAAAAAGATAGTGGAAGACCATGGCGGTAACATTTGGGTCGAAAGCACAGAAGGTGAAGGCAGTACATTCCACATACAGTTCCCAATGGAAACAGTGTGATCCAATTTCAAAACAATTCAGTTCATCTTATCAATGAATATTTATCTTTTTAGTTCGTTCGATATGTTCAGATATTTAGAAAGGTGATTCAAAATGAAAGTTATAATCATAGGTGGCTTCCTTGGAAGTGGAAAAACTACAACTCTGTTGAGTCTTGGTAAGCATCTTGTTGAGAAGGGACATAAGATCGCTATAATTGTAAATGAGATCGGAGATGTAGGTGTAGATGGCGATACTCTCTCTTTGGGTGGTATTCCCACTAAGGAACTCACTGGTGGTTGTATTTGTTGCAGCCTTCTTGATGGTATGAAGAAGACTATGGAGATTCTTATGGAAGAGTACGGCCCGGATGTTTTAATAGTTGAACCAACAGGTATTGCCTTCCCATTCCAGATCAAGGATAATATTGAGGAATTGAATATGGAGGGTGTTTCGTTTGCACCTGTTGTTACACTTGTGGATGCCAGTGTAATGTATAAGGATATGCAAAAAGTGCCTGTATTTATTAAAAACCAGATTCTGGAATCTGAGATCGTCTGCATTAACAAGATCGACCTTGTAGATGAGGTGGCAATCGCATCGGTATCCAATACTATTCTTGACATTAATCCCGATGCGATAATAGCTGAATTCTCAGCGAAGAACTGGGATGCAAAGTTTCAGACAGTTTTGGATCTGCTTGCTGGTGAAAGTAAAGTTATACACAAGAGCAAGCATCTTAACTCCATTGAGATGTCCGGTGTTGGCAGCTATGCAGGAGAGTATCTGCTAAAAACGGATGTTCTGCAGTCTGATAAAATCACCACCATGCTTGTGCACCTGCTGGGTAGTATCAAAGAGAAGCTGATAGAGAAGAACCCTGATTTCATCGGTCATGTCAAGATGACATTCAGATTCGATGAGGGACTTGTCAAGGCAAATCTCACATCAGCTCATGGTAATCCTTATGTGGAAATACTGGAAGAAACTGAAGAGGATGAGCAGCATCTCAAGTTTTTGTCTGCGATCACACTGGTTTCAAGGGAAGATCTTATCGATATAGTCGATGGTTCCATTCAGAAGATGCTTACAGATGAAGGCATCGGTTTTGAAAAGCTTGAGGTTAAGGCTCACAGCCACGAACCTGAGGTTATTTCACTTTGAGCAGGGCATTATTGCTCTGCATCTTTTATGGCAGTTGTAACATCAACTGCTACCATCAGGCCTTCAATAAATAGATCTTATAAAATGGCACTATTGTACCAATAACTCCTTTTTTTAAGTAAGTGTGATGCCCTCTTAGGCTGTACGTCTGCAGAAAATCAGTAGTATTACGTCCAAATATTATTACCTATGTAAGTTTGCGCTAACATCAAAAAATGTGTATGGGTGTCAAGTAGGTATTTATTTTATCATAGATTACTCATTTTCACTCATTTGTTTAAATGAGGGCGGAGATGCGAATGAAAGTTATAATCATAGGTGGCTTCCTCGGAAGCGGAAAAACTACAACCCTGTTAAGTCTCGGTAAACATCTTGTCGAGAATGGCCGAAAGATTGCTATTATAGTTAATGAGGTCGGAGAAGTAGGTGTAGACGGAGAAACACTTTCTTTGGGTGGAGTTCCTACTAAAGAACTTACAGGAGGATGCATTTGCTGTACCATGCTTGATAGTATGAAGAAGACCTTGGAAATTATCATGAGCGAGTACGGTCCGGACACTTTGATAATTGAGCCAACTGGCCTTGCTTTCCCGTTCCAGATCAAGGCAGGCATTGAGGAGATGAATATTGAGGGTGTTAACTTCGCTCCAGTTGTTACACTTGTGGATGCCAGCGTAATGCATAATGACATGAAAAAAGTTCCCTTGTTTATCGTAAATCAGGTCAAGGAGTCTGAGATTGTTTGCATTAACAAGATCGATCTCGTAGATGCAGAAGCAATTGCCTCGGTATCCAATACTATCCTTGATCTTAATCCTGATGCGACAATCGCTGAATTCTCTGCAAAGAACTGGGATGCAAAGTTCCAGACTGTTCTGGACCTGCTTGCAGGTGAAAGTAAAGTTATGCACAAGAGCGAGCATCTCAACTCCATTGAGATGTCCGGTGTTGGCAGTTATGCAAGCGGGTACACGCTAACAGCCGATGGTCTGAATTCTGATAAGGTCACCACAATGCTTGAGCAGCTGCTGGCTGGCGTTAAGGAAAAATTAGTAGAGAAGAACCCTGATTTTATCGGTCATGTCAAGATGACATTCATGTTCGATGGAGGACTTGTCAAGGCAAATCTGACCTCAGCTTACGGTGATCCTTATGTGGAAATAATGGAAGAAGCCGAAGAGGATGAGCAGCACCTTAATTTCTTGTCTGCGATCACACAGGTTTCCAGAGAAGAACTTATCGAAATAGTCGATGGATCCATCCAGAAGATGCTTACAGACGAAGGCATTGATTTTGGAAAGATTGATATAAAAGGTCATAGTCACGACCACGACCACGACCACGACCACGACCACGACCACGACCACGACCACGACCACGACCACAATCATAGTCATAGCCACTAATTTGAAACAGTAACATTTTAAGCAGGGAATTGTTGCTCTGTATTTTCTTCTTTTTTCCTATCTCAAAAAATAAATAACATTGTAACCTTATTTTTTTCATGAAGCTCAATCCCGAACTTGACAATATCGAATCGCTTGCAAGGACCATTTTAGTAGCTGCCAGGACAGCACCTAAAGGAAAGGGTGTCGATGATATCATAACATGCCTGTTTGATGAGGACGAAAAGGCAAAACTCGCTGACAAAATGGAAGAGATGGCTGATATCAAAGGTATGAAGTTCTTCATACGAGATGCTGGCAATGTGCGAGCAGCAGATTCAATAGTCATCATCGGTCTAAGTTCTTCAGGCGTAACCGGACTTAACTGCGGAGCGTGTGGTTTTGAAACATGTAAAGGAATGCTTGATGTTGAAAAAGCAAATGTTGAATTTGCAGGTCCTCAGTGTATGATAAAATATATGGATCTGGGAATTGCTGTTGGTTCTGCTGTAGCAAAAGCAAAAGATCTCTGTGTAGACAACAGGGTACTATATTCTGCAGCTGCAACTGCCTGCTATTTTGGAATGATCGATTGCGATGTTGCAATGTCAATTCCACTTAGCGTCAAAGGTAAGAATATTTTCTTTGATAGGCCATCCACAAGGTGAATGGACGTTAGGCCATCCACAAGGTGAATGGATGTAAGAGCATTTCAATTTTTATTGAAATAGATATGTATATATATTCATAATCTGCATATTCATATTTACATTCGATTCGAAATTCAGAATACCTACCATATCTGAAAGCTGTTGGATTGATATTTGTGGAGTATTAACATGAGAATGCTGGAAGAATTTTTCCCGGAATTTACAGAGAAGCTAGATGAAATTGATGAAATGTATAAGGAAATGAGAACAATTGATGAAAAAACTTATCAATTCATTTGCTTTGCACTTTCCATTAAAGCCAGATCCAAACCCTGTGTATTGAAACATTTCAAAGGTGCACTGGAAGCTGGTGCAACTGTCAAGGAACTGTCTTACATATTCGCTCTTACCATGAGGGAAGCGGCAGGTGCAGATGATTGCTGGACCCATGAAGTGATAGGTGACTGGAAAGAGATAATGAGGGGTAATGTTTCCTGTGGTTGTGCAGGCGATGAAGAATAAAAGTCAAATCTTATAGTTTGATTACGTATAGTACTTTAATAATAATTTAGTTCCAATGGGAGTGGGGATTGAATGGCAACAAAAGCATGCATAACAAAAGAGCCGCAAGGCCTTGGTTTCTTTGAGAAGTACCTGCCGGTTTGGGTGTTTCTATGTATTATTGCAGGTATCCTGCTTGGTAGATTTGCACCGGATCTGGCATTATATCTGGATGGCCTGTCCTTATATGTTAATGGTGCACCTGTGGTTTCGATCCCGATAGCCATCTGTCTTTTCTTCATGATGTATCCTATCATGGTGAAGATCGATTTTGCAGAGGTGCTACTGGCTGGAAAACATATTAAGCCTGTGGGCCTGACACTTCTTATCAACTGGGCAATAAAGCCTTTTACAATGTACCTCATATCTATTTTCTTCCTAGGTACCGTTTTCCTCCATTTTATTGGTCCTGAAGCAGTTGACCTTGTAAAAATGCCATTTGGTCTGGACCTTCCTCTGGGTGCAAGTTATGGTGATGGGACCGTGGTACTTGCAGATGGTGTGAAAATGCTGGAAATACCACTCTGGCGAAGCTATCTTGCCGGGTGTATCCTGCTTGGTATTGCTCCATGTACTGCAATGGTGCTTGTCTGGGGATATCTTGCCAGAGGAAATGATTCTCACACTCTTGTGATGGTTGCCATCAATTCTCTTGTAATGCTTTTACTTTATGGTCCTTTGGGTGGATTCCTGCTTGGAGTTGGAAAACTACCAGTTCCATGGGAAGCACTCGCTTTGTCCATTGGTATCTATGTGGCTCTACCACTTGCTGCCGGATATATTTCCGAAAGCTTATTATTAAAAAGAAAGGTGAGGAATGGTTCAACACCAGTTTCGTACATCTGCTAACACCAGTTACTATTATAGCCCTTCTCGTAACTCTTATTCTGCTTTTTAGCTTCAAGGGTGAAGTTATACTAAGTGAACCCCTGACAATTCTCTGGATAGCAGTCCCTCTTTTCCTGCAAACAGTCTTTATCTTCCTGCTGGGTTACACGCTCTCGAAAACTTTCAGGCTCAGTTATGAGGATGCAGCCCCCACTGCCATGATAGGTGCTTCCAATCACTTTGAGGTTGCCATAGCAACATCAACGATCCTCTTTGGTCTTTCTTCAGGTGCAGCACTTGCAACTGTTGTAGGTGTGCTTATCGAAGTACCGGTCATGCTGATGCTTGTGAGGATATGCCTGAGGACCAAAGGATGGTTCAGCGCTGCCTAACTTGTAATAATCTGATTTTTTAGTCAATTTATCTGTACCAGTTAAACTCCTGGTATATTTTTATAACTATATTCTATATATACTTGTAATGATTAAGTTCGTTTACCAATTATAAGGGTGGAGTTAAATGAAAACATTAGTAGCATATTTTTCACAGACAGGAAACACAAAGAAGATCGCAGAAGCTATTTTTGATGAGATCACAGGTGAAAAGGATATCAAAGACATTAAATATGTAAGCAATTTCGATGGCTATGATCTTATATTTGTGGGATCTCCTGTGATGGAATTTAATATTCCTAAAAACGTGACAAACTTAATTTCAGAGAATGTAGCTGATAAGAACATGGCGTTCTTCATGACCCATGCTGTTCCTGAAGGATTCGAGTCCATCAAATCATGGACTGGCTCCATCGAGGATTTTGCAGCTAGTGGAAATTTCCTTGGTACATTTGAATGTCAGGGAGAACTTGCACAGCATGTTTATGATATGTTGATAAATTCTGGCAATCCGGAAATGAAAGGCTTTGCTGAAATGAGCTTAGCTGGAAAAGGACAACCTGATGAAACAAGCGTACAGAAAGCAAGGGAATTCGCAAAGGAAATTCAGGGAAAGGTATAGTGACCTAAATACCTGTTTTCTTTTTTACATTTTATTTTATGGCTTTTGACTTCAATTATACTTATTGTTCTAAATGTTCAATAACTGTACATCCACTAAAGAATTTAGAAGATCATGCCCCTTCAAATTGATCTGATATTCTCCTCGTTCTTCGCGTTGGTGTATCAGTCCTTTGATTTGTAATTTCTCCAGATGGAAAAGGAGTATTATTCCTTTTTCATTGATTTAAGGCGGAATTTTCAAGCACCGATTCTATCCTTTGCTACCTTTGTAAGGGTATTCTCCAGAGCTTAGGTATTAAGACTACTAATTAAAACTAGAGATAATATTTTCAATCTCATCTTTGTTATTTTCAGGTATTGGAACATTTACAGTATAGCTTCTAGGCCCTGTCCGATCAAAGAACTCATAGATTATTTCTATGTGTCTATATGGCTCTTCTAGAAATTCTGCAGAATAGAATTTTGATAGTGGAAAGTCCCATGTATGAAATTCTTTGTTCAAAAGAACTCCTTTTTCCAGCAAAATGACTTCTCCCACACTTTTTCTTTTGAAATAGAATAGGATCGAAGGGAAGATATGGCCCATAAAATAATAAAGTCCGAATAAACCTAACATTACCATAAACATGAAAAATTTAGCCTCAGGTGCAAACAAGATAAACGGAATGAATACGATCGCAGTTATTAATGATAAAAAAATGGCCATCGCAGCTCCCGTATCATTCCGAAAATCCTGCTCATGGGATAAATAATTCCACCATTCTTCATTCGTGTATTTCCAATGAACGATCATTTTTCTATCATTAATAGCCGCATCTAGAGCTTTTACATTTTTCATAGTTGTTCGAATGAAGAATAATGAAGTCAGCACAATAGTGATAGACACCATAATAAACAAACCATCAAATGAGTTTATATCAAAAGTGATGTAGCTGTGTAGGCCGAGGCCGGTAAAGAAAAGAGCTGCATAGATCCACCTATGTAAGGTTACTCTTTGAGGATTTTTAATTTTAGGCATTGCATTTTGTTTCATGTTATTAAAAATGATACTTTTGATGGTTTAAAAATATGTTTTCAGGCTAATTTAGATTATCAAATCATGATTATTTAAGGGAAACCCGGAAATCCCAATTCAATTTATTCTTATTCACAGGTGAAAATCCACACCTAAGCATTGCTTCCTTAAACTGCGGATTTGTAATAAAGAAACCATCTGCTGATTCTTCAAAAAGGGTTTTGAGTGCAAAACTAGCATAATTTTTCTTCGCTGTTTTTTGTGGGAGTATATTTAACTTGATCCAATCATCAATGGTTTTTATTTCAATATCGCTTAATTCGTAGTCACCCATTTTTCTCACTCCAATTTTTGATTTTCTGTTAATAATGTGCCACTAAGCTGTACCTTTTCTTCCTTTACTTAGTGGAATATGGTGTTACTAAAATATCATTTGACAAAGAGCATTTTAATCTAGAATCCTCTTCGTAATCCTCACATTCATTTAAGCTACGTAAGAGATATGCCATATCAAAGTTATCAATATCAATAATATTTCCATTTTCTACACAACCAAAGAACAAATTCCATACACGAATTCTTTCTTCATCAGTTAACTTAGGATAGTACAATTCATCAAAAGAATAAGCTTGCTGCTGCTGCTCAAAGTAAACATCAGTGTAATTAATAAATACATATTCTTTAATGTAAAGTTTAACAGACATATTTTTTAAAGTATCGTTATTTTCGATTTGTTCTCGCGTCTCATGTAGCTGACGATTACTACCAGTTTCATAATGTGATTTAGATTCGTAGTCTAAGTAAAAATCATCTATTTGGTATGGCTGAGCACCGTAATCACCGATGACAAACAATTGATTTTTTGTTATGTCGCCACGCCATTGTAGAGCAGAGTCTAAATATCCACTAACTGCAAAAGTTTTAGATAACTTGCTATTGTTTTTCTGAAAATCAATTTGAAAAAAAGTTATCGGGTAACAAAACTGAATGGCATTGATATGAAAACCATCATTTGAAACTATTAACCACTTAAAATTTCTATATTCGTCCAGTTCTTCTTGGAATATGAAGTGTGGTTGATGATTAATTTTATCTACTTGCAATTGATTTTGAAACATATCGTAGGTATTTATAGCTATTATAAATGAAAATAAAGCAAGCAAAATAATAAAAAAATTCATAATAATTTTTTGTTTACTATTCGATTTATCCATACCTATCTCCCCTTAATAAACAGTGTAATGTTAATTACAGTATTTAATTTATATCGATTTGATTCATACATGATTTCCTCTATTGTTGGAACTCGGCAATAACTCACTCCATGTCATTCCATGTCACTCTTCCCAAAGCGCAAGCATTATAGTACTACAATGACTTCTTCTCAATATATTTGATAATAACACAGTGATAATTATGATCAACGCAGGAATTATTGGTGCTTCTGGATATACAGGTGGGGAGCTTATGCGCTTGCTTTTGAATCACCCGGAAGTTAATATTACAGCAGCTACCTCAAGGAAACTTGCAGGGCAGGCTGTATCGGATACTCACAGGCATTTGAAGAGTTTTCTTGATCTGAAATTCGAGAATCTTAGTCCTGAAGAAATTAAATCAGCATGTGATGTTGTATTTGTTGCAGTTCCACATGGTACAGCAATGGATATTGTCCCGGAATTACTTGATGGTGAGGTAAAGGTAATAGACCTTAGTGCAGATTACAGACTCAAAACGGCAGACTTTGAGCAGGCTTATGATATGAAGCACAGGGACCCTCGAGAGGCAGTTTACGGTCTTGTGGAACTTCACCCGGAAGTTTCAGAGCAGACCTTCATTGCAAACCCGGGATGCTATCCCACAGGTGCAAATCTTGCAGCAGCTCCTCTGGCAAAGGCCGGGGTAATAAACTCTGTGATATTCGACTCAAAATCAGGCATAACCGGTGCGGGTATCAATCCAAGTGCTGTATCTCACTATCCGAACATGGCAGAGAATGTGCAGGCCTACAAGCTCACAAGCCACAGGCATCTTGCGGAATTCGTGCAGGAACTCAACAGACTTGATAACTCACTCAAAAATATCAGCTTTACACCTCATGTAGTTCCTTCGATCAGGGGAATACTGACTACAGCTCATGTTTTCACAAAAGATACAATGGGTGTTGACGAGGTTCGGGCTTTGTACGAGGAAATGTACATGGACAAACCATTCGTGCGTCTTGTCGATGGTAGTCCGAGTCTTGGTGATGTGCGTGGTTCCAACTTCTGTGACATTGGCTTTGAAGTGGATGAGCGAAACAACCGTGTAGTTGTGGTATCAGCTATTGATAATCTGGTAAAAGGTGCCTCAGGACAGGCAATACAGAATATGAATATGATCTGTGGTTTCAATGAAACCGCAGGACTCTGGAGTGCAGCTGCAGCTCCTTGATAGACAATCCTGAAATATAAGATGATAGATAAGGTATATCAATGAAAGTACAAGACGTTATGAATCCGGATCTTATTGCTTGCAGTCCTGACACTCCAATAAGGGATGTTGCACAACTGCTCAAACAGAAGAACATAAGTGGGCTTCCTATTGTGGAAAATGATAAGCTTGTGGGTATAGTATCCGAAGGTGATCTTCTCAGGTTACTGGAAGTTCCGGAGCATAAAGGACTCTGGCTCCCTAGTCCTTTCGAAGTCCTTGAAGTTCCGATAAGGGAACTTGTAAGTTGGGAAGACTCCAAGCACATGCTTGAGGACATTGGTTCAAAACCCATAAGTGACATCATGAAAACGAATGTTTACACGGTCGCTCCATCAAGCACTGTGCAGGATGCTTCAGCAATAATCACAAAACATAAGATCAACAGGTTGCCTGTTCTTGAAGGTGGCAATGTTATAGGTATTATTACCCGTGGTGACATCATTCACGGACTTGGCAGCGTATAATTGTAATTATAATTGTAATTATAACTATAGAAATTGTAGAAGAAATTAAAATCATAAAATAGTGTGAACAACATGAAATTCATTGAAGGCGGTATCTGCGCGGTTGCGGGTGTTCGTGCAGCAGGCATAAAACACGGAAAGATGGGACTTGCGGTAATTCAGGCAGAAGGAAATGCTGCCGGGGTTTACACCAGAAATAAGGTAATTGCTGCACCCCTTACAGTTACTCGCCAGAGCCTGTCCCAAACTGGAAAGCTATCAGCTCTTATTGTTAATAGTGGCAATGCCAACGCCTTCACAGGCGAGCAGGGAATTGAAACTGCAAAGGAAATGCAGTCTATGCTCTCAAAAGAACTCAATGTCGATTCCGAAATGGTAGCTGTGGCTTCAACTGGTGTTGTTGGCCATCAGCTCGATCTTAGCTGGATAAAGGAAAAACTTCCTGATGTATCAGCTTCACTTTCAAACGATGCTGATGCCAGCATGGATGCAGCAAAGGCTATCATTACAACGGATACGTTTCTCAAAGAAATTGCCATTGAAATGGATTGTGGTATCCGCATTGGTGGGATTGCAAAGGGTTCCGGCATGATAGAACCCAATATGGGTACAATGCTTTCATTTGTTTACACCGATGCAGATGTTCCAACAGCAAACCTGGATGAATGTCTGAAAACCGCTGTTGACAAGAGTTTCAATATGGTGGTTGTTGATGGCGATACTAGTACCAACGATATGGTACTTGTAACTGCAACAGGAAATTCAGGGATCAATCCAAAGACTGGGGACCTTCTTCACGGAATGGAACTCGTGCTTACAGAACTTGCCAAGATGATAGCCATTGATGGCGAAGGTGCCACCAAGCTAATCGAATCCAAGGTAACAGGTGCAGTGAATGATGAGGATGCAGTGCTTGTTGCAAAGGCAATTGTTCGCTCACCTCTTGTAAAATCAGCAATATTCGGCCAGGATCCAAACTGGGGCAGGATAATAGTTGCAAGCGGTCACTCCGGTGCAGAAATTGTTCCCGAAAATATCTCACTTTCATTCTCTTCCGCCAACAAAGTTGTGGAACTCGTAAGTTCCGGTGTTGCAGTTGAATCCGATGAAAATAATCTGGAAAAGCTGAAAGAAATAATGGCTCAGGATGAAGTTGTGATCATCACAGACCTCGGTCTTGGTCATAGCAGTGCCACAGCATGGGGTTGCGACCTGACTTATGATTACGTGAAGATAAATGCTGAGTATACTACATGAAATTAGTATGTGTTTAGATCTATCTCTTTTCTTTTTTATTTACACCATCTTTAAATTCTTATCCTCCATTATTTATATATGAAGTATTTACATATGTTATCTGGGTGTGACCATGGAGATCGATGAATGGGAGAAGCTTTATTCTGAATCATTTTCAAATATTAGCGGCTTATTGAAAAACATCAATGGTGTTTTTGTAGCATATAACAGCAATGTGGATGCTATCAAACACATAAGAGAGCATGAAGTAAAACGGCTGATTAATCTTCTTGGCTGCAGGAATGTGCAGCAGAGGATTCTGGATTATCCGCGTGATATAAAAGACCCTGTGGATTTCATGGCACGACTTATAATCGCAATGCGCGATGGGAAAGCTGCTGAAGTTCCGACCTACACTACCGATCTGCATGACTGGCTCATGGATAACCTTGTATTTGACAAGGCTCGAATAGGAGGGCAGGCAGGTATCATATCCAATCTTCTGGCATCGCTTGACGTTAAGGATGTAATCACTTACGTTCCGTGGCTTTCAAGGGAGCAGGCTGAGTATTTTGTTGACAAACCCAATCTGAAATATCCCGTTGTAGAAGACGGAACACTTATTTTGAAATCTCCAAAGGATGCTTATGAGCCTGAGCAGAAAGCAAAGATAAATTGGATAATAGAATTCTCAAAAGGCACAAAAGTAGATTGTTCCGGTGATGTTTTTTCAGTGCCAAGGGACAATCGTCTCATTGTATCATCCAGACCGAAATGGCTTCGTATAGACATGCCAAATTATCTTTATGAACATCTTCCTGAACTTAGCAAGGGCATAGACGGTGCCATTCTTGCAGGTTACCAGATGATCAAAGAGAACTATGACGATGGTAGTGATTGCCATAATTATGTTGAAAAAGCCGTCAATGTCATAGAGAAGCTTAAGGAAACTAATCCCAAAATGCGTATACACGTAGAATTTACTTCAATACAGAACAAGGTAATTCGTAAAGCAATTTTAACTGAAATAGTTAGCAGGCACGTAACATCTCTGGGACTTGACACTGTAGAAGTTGCTAACGCATTAAATGTGCTGGGCTATGAGGAAATTGCATACGCTGTAATGGAGAAAGATGAGAAAAGCATTATTTCTCTTTATGAGGGCGCTGTAAAATTATTGTGCGAACTGGACCTTGAAAGGGTTCACATACATTCGCTGGGCTTTTACATTTGTGTAGCTTCAAAAGATTATCCACTCGATGTGGAATCCCACAGACAATCTCTTTTATTTGCATCAACACTGGCTGCTGCACAGGCAAGTCTTGGTGACATCAATAATATGGAAGATGCAAGTGCAGGTTTGCAGGTGCCGGTTTACGATCAGGGATATGAAGACCTGAAGCAACTGGAGAAATATCTGGTTAGGCGTAGTATCTGTTCAGCAAAGGATTTCGAAGATGGTTGCATTCATGCATCAACTCATAACCTGATAATAGTCCCATCAAAGGTCGTAAAGGAGCCGGTAGCAACTGTAGGTATTGGTGACACTATATCAGCTGGTGCATTTGTGGCTATACTTGCAAAGATCAATGAGAATTTATAGCTAGAAACCTGAAAATGAAGTGATAAGTTTGAAGATTCTCTGCGGGTATAATGCAAATATTGATTCCATATATTCTATTAAGGGCTCTGAGATAAACGAGCTCCTCTCTTTTTTTCCAAAAAGTGAGGTCAAAGACCGACTATCCAATTTACCTGGTTCTATTAATTCGGTATCGGATTTTCTTGCAGGATTGATATCATGCATGAAGCATGGTTCCGGTGGGGAATGGATGATCCACGACAGATATGTTTATACCTGGCTTAAAGACAGGTATTTTGATAGATCTCTTCTGAGAATGGGCGGTAATATGGGCATAATGGCCAATGTACTTTCTGAGATCGGAGCTTTTCAGGTAGTTCCAAATGTTGTGAACCCTTCAGAAATGCAGATGTCATTCTTTTCTGAGAAAGCTATATTCCTTCCTTTTTCTGATGAATCCCTTCTTTCTAAAAAAACAAAACAGGAGTTTAGGGAAGATCCGATCCATTTTGTTTTTGATTTTAAACAAGGCGCTAGATTCTCTTTGTTTGGTGAAGATTTTGTAGTTCCCCGGGAGAACAGGTTCATTGCAACATATGATCCGCTAAATACCAGGCTTAAGATCAATAATGAATTTGCAGAGTATGCAAATAAGCATGTTCATGAAATGGATGGCGCTTTGATATCAGGTTTCCACATGCTTCAAAGTAAATATCCTGATGGTAGTTCTTACATTGACAAATTGGACCATGTGTGCCAGCAACTCAAAAACTGGAAAAAGCAAAACCCGGAATTTTATATACACGTGGAGTTTGGTCATTTTTCCATACCTGAGTTAGCGTCATCCGTATTTTCTTCCGTGGCCCCACTTGTGGATAGCATTGGTATGAACGAGGACGAATTAGCAACATTGTCTATTGTTCACGAGATGCCTGAGGAGCCCATTGCTAAAATGGATTCATCTTCAATACTTGCTGCAGCAAGAAACCTGTGTGATATTTCCGGTATTGGCAGGTTATTTGTTCATACCCGGGAGTTTGTACTATCTTTGTCAAAGGACCCTGTTGATTACCACGATGAAATTGAATCCCTGCAATTTGGTGTAAGTTGTGCTGCTGCTTTTGCACAATCTGGTAGGCTTGAAAACCGGGATTTTATACAGAGTACCGCTTCAGAAATCGATGAAAGTGAATTTGGTCGTCAGCAGGTCATAAAGATTTCAAAGCTCATATCATCCGGATCGGACGAATATGTATGCGGCAAGTTCAAAGATTATTATATATGTGCTATTCCTACCCTGATATGTGATGAACCTGTATCAACTGTAGGACTTGGAGATACAGTATCTGCCGCTAATTTTTTAAGGCGACTTGAATTAAGGGCATAGTATGTATACAATTTTTAATGAGGATTTCAATCTGGAATACACGCTTGACTGCGGGCAGGTTTTCAGATGGAGTTATATCGATGGTTGGTGGGTAGGTGTTGTTGCAGGTCGATTTTCACGTCTAAGGCAAGATAGCAGGACTTGGGAGATAACCGTTGACTCCGAGCTTCCTAAGGAGTTCTTTGAAGCCTACTTCCGCTTTGACGATGACCTTGAACATATTTTGAATGAGGTCAATAAAGATGAATTCATGAATGAGGCTATCAATAAATACTGGGGTCTTCGTTTGATCCGTCAGGACCCATGGGAGTGTATGATATCCTATATGCTTGCAACTGCCTGGAATATCCCAAATATTAAAAGAGCTATATCCAAAATTTCAGAGATGTATGGCAGGGAAATGGAATTTGGATTTTATGGATTTCCTGATGCTGAATCCCTTGCCTATGCTGATGAGGGGATCCTTGAATGTAAACTTGGATTCAGGGCTGAGAGAATTGTTGATGCGGCTGTAGAAATTGCGACCGGTGCCTTTGATCTTGATGAATTGTTTGAGATGGATTACTCTCAGGCAAAAAAGAAACTGATGGAATTGAATGGAATTGGAGATAAAGTTGCCGATTGCATACTGCTTTTTGCTTTTGATAAAATGGAAGCTTTCCCTGTTGACACTCATGTCGAACAGGTTGTGAAAAATGTATATGGCGACCATGAGTTCTTTGACGGCAATGCTACAAAAAGCAAAATAGGTGACTGGGGTCGGGAATACTTTGGTGAATATTGCGGCTATGCACAGCAGTATTTCTTTTATCAAAAAAGGATGGAAGGACTTTAGTCCTTTTCGATCCTATTCCTGATACTTCACAGGATGTTACTCCAGTTTTTCAGGAATATTCTGAAATCATCATCTTTGATACTGCAAATTTCCATATCAACAAGTATTGTAAATTCTTGTTCCATGCTCATTGCAAGCTGTTTTCCAAGTGCACAGGTATGAATCCTGTTTTCAATTAGCTCTTTTGCATCTGGATACTTTCGTTTTATATCTGCAACGTAGTGCCCGTTTTCAACATAGAATGAAAATACATCATCAGATTCCCTGTATTTGGATTTGAATGCAATGGCATGGCTGCCAACCCATACAGGTGGTCCTTGATGCTTTTTTACATTGGGTAATTCAGATGACATAAGCTCCACAAGGACAACGGCATTTTCCCCTGCCCATGTGCCACTATTGAGTACACTGAATTCATATTCTTTAAGTAGTCCACGGATGCCATTCTCCATTTTATGAAGCTGCGGATAGAGAATGTCATCTACTATGTCAGGTGCTGGGAATACAATTGCTACAAAAGAACTTTTTCTTTTGTTGATCATCTCCTCCACTTCAGTATCATCAAGAGGTTTTTGAGCATCGGGAAAAAAATATTTCATTGATGCTTCTTCAGTATAAGATAAACAACTATCAATGAATTCAGCAAATCGATTAATGGATAGTGCAGCTGCCACATTTCTTTTAGGGTCAGTTGGGTCAACTACGATAAGTGGTTCATTATGTTTTACTGTTCCATGTGACATAAGGTCGATAGTTGTGCCTGGCCTCCATTTGCACGCATTGTTTATGACCTCAATAAAAGAGCCGTAATTAAGAATAAGAAGCTCTGTGAGATATCCTGAAAAACCCTGTGTGCGAAGCTCTGAACCATATACTCCGGTTCCTTTCATGAACTGTTTTAGCAGGAGCACTTCATCTTCTCTTCCACTTATTCTTTCTTTTACAAATTCATTGTGAAATGGGGTTCTGTCAACTGCAGATTTTATATTGGAACTGCAATCAACTTCAAAGCAGGGAACAACATCTACATCGAATCCCAGGTATTGCATGTTCAGGTATGGATGCTCAGCATAGCGTTCTTCCACATGCTCGGCATCTTTTGCCACTTCCCTTGCTATCATAAGCCCGTATTCTTCCAGCTCATCATAGCTCTTATCTTCCGGAAATGATAGGAATATGTCAAGGTCATGTGTGCCGGATATCCATGTTCCTCTGGCTGCGGATCCAACTAATTTAGGTTCAACTTCTGGAATATTGAATTCCTTTGCAGCAGTATTTACTTTTTGAAATAACTTTGCAACAATTTCTGTGATAAGCTCTCTTTCTTCATGGGTGGGCTTAACTTTGAGGAGTACTTGTTCTTCAATAGTCATTATTCTGCCTGATCAATATATGCTCAAACACTAAAAAAATGTATATGGGTAGATGAAACTTACTAGCAAAGGCCAATGTTCTCTTTTTTTATAGCATGGTCGTAGTTCTTGTAACCAAGCAGATCAGCTATTTCATTTGTATGCTTGCCTTTGATCTTGTCAATCTCGACAGATGTATAATCAGTGATACCCTTTGCGAATACATCTCCATCACATTTGATCTCGACAATATCGCCCCTGTCGAATTCTCCATTGATATTGGTTATGCCGGAAGGAAGAAGGCTCATGCTGTTAAGGATAGCTTTTTTTGCGCCTTCATCAACTTCTATACTTCCATTTGATTTGGAGAGGAGTATCCATCTGATCCTATTCTTATGAACTTCCTGATTTGCAAGGAATAAGGTACCTAATTCTTCACCTGAAATTATTCTTACAATAACGTTCTCGACATCGCTGCTTGCAATGAGCATGTAGGAACCTGCCATATTGCATATCTTGGCGGCTTCTATCTTGGTTCGCATACCACCAACACCTTTCATACTTGTAGGGCTGCCCCCGTAGCTTTCAATTTCAGGTGTTACTTCCTCGACAACACTGAGTAATTTTGCCTCATCATTACGTTTTGGATTCTTATCATACAATCCATCGATGTCTGAGAGAATTACCAGAAGATCAGCTTCCATCTTGCTTGCTACCATTGCCGACAGTTTATCGTTATCTCCAAAAGTGGCTTCTATCTCATTAACACAGGTGCTGTCGTTCTCGTTGATGATCGGAATCACACCATAGCTCAATAGTGTTGATATGCTGTTTCTGAGATTCAGGTAGGTGAGCCTGTTTGAGAATGATTCGTAGGTCAGGAGGATCTGGGCGACCTTGAGATTGTGTTTGGCAAAGGCCTTGCTCCACTCCTGCATGAGTACTCCTTGTCCGACTGCTGCACAGGCTTGTCTTACAGGTATCTCGCGTGGTCGTTTGTCAAAATCAAGCATGTCTATGCCAATTCCGATTGCTCCGGAACTTACCAGTATGACCTTTTTCCCCTGACGGTGCAGGCTTGCAACCTGAGCAGCCATGTTTTCCATGAGCTGGTGGTTGAGCTCACCGCTTTCGTTGTTGATGGAAGATGTCCCTATTTTTACTACGACTTTGCTTACATCGTCGAAAAGTTCTTTCCGGTCTATCAAGGATAATGCTCCATTTCTTCCGTTAGTTTGGCTATTTTGTTTGCCTGGATGTTCAGAGTACATCGGATACTTTTTTGTCCATTACTTTATGTGTGAATTTGCGTGCATCGTCGCCTGCATAATCTGCAACTTTCTCACCATTGCCTACAAGGATGTACTTGTATATCATGAGACCTTCCATTCCCACTGGTCCACGGGCATGTATCTTGTTGGTACTGATGCCAACCTCTGCACCTTTTCCATATCGGAATCCGTCTGCAAATCTGCTTGATGCGTTGATCATTACGCTTGATGAGTCCACAAGGCCGGTAAATATCTTTCTCTTTGCCTTGTTCTCGGTGATTATGACGTCTGTGTGGTGTGAACCGTAGCTGTTTATGTGCTCGATGGCCTCTTCCATGTTCTCGACTATCTTTATGGAAACTATAAGGTCATTGTATTCTGTCTTCCAGTCCTCTTCCGTGGCTCTTACGACTTTTTCAAGGAAATCTATCTGCTCGAGGATGCTGTATGAGGCATGGTCACAGCGCATTTCCACACTTGATTCACTGAACAGCTGTGCCATCTTTGGAAGGAACTTTTCTGCTACGTTCTCGTTAACGAGAAGTGTCTCCATTGCATTGCAGACAGCGGGATACTGTATCTTTGAATCAAGGGTTACATCGTAGGCCTTTGTGAGGTCTGCATCATCGTCTATGTAAACATGACAGATTCCGTCTGCGTGTCCCAATACTGAGATGCGGGTGTTGTTCTGAATGTACTTGACAAAATCATTGGAACCTCTTGGAATGAGCAGGTCAATGTATGCGTCCATTGCCAGTATGTCGTTGACCTCTTCTCTGGTTTCCATGAGCTGGAAAGCACCTTTTGGCATTCCTTCCACGGATTCAGCGGCTTCCACCAGCAGATCGAAGATAGCACGGTTGGAGTTGAGTGCTTCGCTTCCGCCCTTGAATGTGGTTGCGTTTCCACTTTTAAGACAGAGTGCCATGACCTGTGGTACAACATCAGGTCTTGCCTCGAATATCACGCCGATAAGGCCAATTGGGCTACTTACCTGATAAAGTTCAAGGTCTGCATCGAGTTCCAGAGTGTTGATGGTTTCTCCAACAGGATCATTGAGCTTGACAACATCAAGTATTCCATCTATCATTCCGGTGATCTTGCTGTCACTTACCTTGAGCCTGTCAACAAGAGCCTGTGAAAGCTCGCCCTTGCGTTTGAGTTTTTCAGCAGCCTCAATGTCCTTTCTGTTAGCTTCCAGTACGAAACGACGGTTCTCGTCAAGGGTCTTTGCCATTGCCTCTAAAGCTGCGTTCTTCGTATCTGTATCAACGCTTGCAAGGACAATTGATGCCTTCTTAGCCTGCATCACTTTTGCTTCGATTTCTGTGACCATGAAATAAACCACCCGGGTTCTAAAAGAGGATTATGTGATAAGTTATAGTATCTATATAATATGCAAATATTGCACATAGTTCTTTACTATTATACTTATCGATTATGAAATTGGTATGGATAGATGTCTTAACCTTCCATTTTTGAATTAAATTAAAATTTAAATTTAAAAGATCATAGATGGCATATAGCAATCTCTTGTAATATCTCGTTCTTGATTGCTATATGGTATATTTAATCTGGCTGATTATCTGCGCGAATTCAACTTCGCAAGCAATCGAAGTATTTCAATGTAGAGCCATACAAGAGTTACTATAAGTCCAAATGCACTGTACCACTCCATGTATTTTGGAGCGTGAGCTTCTACCCCACTCTCAATAAAATCAAAGTCAAGTACAAGGTTAAGTGCAGCAATAATGACTATAAATAGACTGATTCCAATGCTTAGTGGACTTGCATTATCAATTTGCAGTACAGGTATGGAGCTACCAAAAAAGCCCATGAATAGATTGATAACATAAACGACTGCGATTCCTGCAGTAGCAGCGAATACGCCTAACTTGAAGTTCTCAGTCGCCTTGATGATGCCTGATTTATAGGCAAACAGAAGTGCAAAGAATATGCCAAGTGTCAGGAACACAGCCTGTGATACAATTCCCGGGTACATCGTTTCGAAAAAGAATGATATACCTCCAAGAGCAACTCCTTCAAATGCAGCATATATTGGTGCAGTGATGGGAGATGCGGTCTTTTTGAAAACTGTGATAAGAGCAGTAATTAGTCCTCCAATAACGCCGATCATAATAAGGCCCAGACCATCGGCTCCAAGTCCCCATGTGTATGTGGCAGTAATAAGGAGGATACAAAGCAAGAAGAGAGACTTGTTAGCAGTTCCTCCCAGCGTCATGCTGTTCTCAGAAGAATTTACTTCGGCAAATGTATTTTTGTTCAATGCTGGGTTTGCAGTACGCATGATGTAAATCGCTCCTAGTTTCTGATTTTATATTTTATGGGTAGGATGGGGTTATGTAGGTATGATAAATCGTCATGGGTAGATATATACTTTTTTGGTATGTTCTTGGCATGTATTTTTATTTAATTAAAAAATGTGTTATGAGCTAACACACAACACACACGAGATATATTTATCAATAATTGCTTTGTATGGACTGGCAGGAGAATAAAACATGAGCAAACGCGAGTATATGCTGGGAAATGTTGCAATTGCACGCGGTATCGTAGAGGGAGGCGGACAGGTCATATCCGGTTATCCGGGCACACCGTCCTCTGAAATAATCGGTACTCTGGCAGCGATGCAGGATAGGGACTTTTACGTAGAATGGTCAGTTAATGAGAAGGTAGCTCTTGAAGTTGCAGCAGGTGCTGCAATGACAGGTGTGCGTTCCGTTGTAACCATGAAGCACGTTGGTTTAAATGTAGCAGCAGACCCTCTGATGACCCTGGCTTACACAGGTGTCAAGGGCAGTATAGTCATCATCGTTGCAGACGATCCATCATGCCACTCATCACAGAATGAACAGGACACTCGCAGATACTCACAATTTTCAATGATCCCATGTCTTGATCCTGTGGATCCTCAGGAAGCAAAGGACATGATCTCATATGCGTTTGAATTTTCAAACAAGTTCCAGATGCCTGTAATATTCAGGCCGACAACCCGTATCTCGCACGGTAAGTCTGACGTATTGCTTGGTCCTGTCAACGAAACAAAACCCATAGCTGATTTCCAGAAGGACCTCGAAAGATGGGTAATGATCCCTAAGAATGCTCGTATACAACATCCGCATCTCCTCGCTATCCAAAGGGATATGCTTGCAGAACTTGAGAAATCCCCGTGGAACTCTCTTGAAATGCACGAAGGCTGCAAATTCGGTGTAATAGCATCAGGACTTGCATCTGCTTATGCAAAAGAAGCACTGGATAATATGGGGATCGATGCGTGTTTCCTCAAAATTGGAACTTATCCGATTCCTGAAGCTAAGATTCGTACCATGATGGATCAGGTTGATACAATTCTGGTATTTGAGGAAATGGAGCCTGTTGTCGAAGAGCAGGTACGGATAATGGCTCAGCAGCTTTCATCTCCTGTGGAGATCATTGGGAAAATCCAGGCCCCGGTTCCAAGGATATTCGAACTCAATGTTGACGTTTGCGCAGATGTACTTGCAGAAGTGCTTGATCTTGAAAAGCCAGATATGCCAGTTGATATTGGAGAGGACTTCGAATATGAAGCTTGCAGAATAGACCTTCCAATGCGCCCTCCTGTCATGTGTCCAGGATGTTCTCACAGGGGAACTTTTCATGCCATGAAAAAGGCCTTTGGTAAAAATGCAATCTTCCCAAGTGATATCGGCTGCTATACACTTGGTATTCAGAGCGGCACTGTTGATACAACTCTTTGTATGGGTGGAAGTATAACTGTAGCAAGTGGAATGTATCAGGCAGGGGAAACAAAACCGATCTGCTGCTCCATTGGGGATTCAACATTTTTCCACACTGGAATGAATGGTCTACTCAACGCTATCTACAATAAAGCAGACATTACAGTAACTATAGTAGACAATCGTACAACAGCAATGACCGGTCACCAACCAAACCCTGGTATGGGTAGGACTGCTACTGGTGAGGAAACTTCTGAGGTTGATCTTGCAGCTCTCTGCCGTAGTCTGGGTGCTGAATTTGTGAAAACTGTTGATCCTTATGACCTTGAAAGAACTGAGGAAGTTTTCAAAAGAGCAAAGAGCTTCAAGGGAACTTCTGTTGTTATCACAGAACAGCTCTGTGTAATTGATGCAAAACGCTCTGGTATTCGAAGAAAACCGTTTATCATTGAAGCTGATAAGTGTGTGGGCTGTAAACTATGCGTGGATCTTGGTTGTCCCGCAATTGAATTTAACCTGGAAACAAAAGTCGCATCCATCAATGCCATGTGCACAGGTTGTGCAGTGTGCTCGCATCTTTGTAAGTTCGATGCGATCATGGAGGTGAAGAAATGAGTTCTGAAGGAATTTCACAATTCGATCTTATAATTGCTGGTGTAGGTGGTCAGGGTACGATCCTTGCATCTGATATTATTGGCAAGGCTGCAGTGAAGGAAAATATGTCGGTACGTGCAGCAGAAACCCATGGTATGGCACAGAGGGGTGGTTCAGTTGTCAATCATATAAGAATTGGCTGTGAGCTCGGCTCCATGATCCCATTAAAAGGTGCTGATGTAATGCTCGCACTTGAACCAAGCGAGGCTCTGAGGTATATTGACTATCTGGCAGAAGATGGTGTGGTTATAGTGAACACTGCATCTATCCATCCAGTGACCGTAAGTTCAGGACACTGCACTTACCCTAAGATCGATAATATCATTGCAAAACTGAAAGAGAGCAGGAAAGTAATTGCATTCGATGCAACTGCTCTTGCAAGTGAGGCAGGCCACCTTCAATCCATGAATGTTGTCATGGTGGGTGCTATATCTAATTATTTGCCAATACCATCAGAAACCTTGCTTGGATCTGTAAAAACACTAGTTCCTCAGAAAACAGTTGATATTAACGTAAAGGCTTTTGAGCTTGGTAAGTTTCAGCTATGAAAAAGGGATATTCATCCCTTTCTACTATTTTTTCAAAGCGTTAATAATTAGATTCATATGCAGAATCCTTTTAAGTGATCTTTGATCTGTCCCTTCATATCTTCATTGGCAAGTGCAAAATCAATAATTGCTTTGACGTATTCTACTTTGTCACCGGTGTCATATCTTTCTCCAGTGAATTTATAGGCGTATATCTGCTGCTCTTCTTTTAGCAGGCGAATGCCGTCAGTAAGCTGAATTTCCCCGCCAATACCGGTTGTGGTTTTCTTGATGCAGTCCAGTATTTCCGGTGTGAATACATATCTTCCAATTGCTCCAATATTTGAGGGTGCGTTTTCAGGTTCCGGTTTTTCAACAATGTCCTCAAGCAGGTAAAGTGATTCATCCATTGGCTTTCCCTGGATAATTCCATAACTTCCTGTCTTTTCCATTGGCACTTCTTCAACTGCTATTGTGGAGCGGCCATATTTCTTAAAATTATTAATGAGCTGTTTTGTGCATGGTGTTTTATTCACTATGATATCGTCACCCAGGAGTACTGCAAAAGGTTCGTCGTTGATGTGTTTTTCAGCGGTAAGGATTGCATCTCCAAGTCCTCTTGGTTCCTTTTGCCTGATGTAATGTATATCGACCATTGAGGAAATGTCCTGGACAATTTTTAACAGATTATCTTTGTTTTTTTCCTTAAGGTGCATCTCCAGTTCAGGTGCATCGTCGAAGTAGTCTTCTATGGATCGTTTGCTTCTTCCGGTTATAAATATGATGTCATCAATTCCAGATTCTATGGCTTCTTCCACTACGTGGTGGATGACCGGTTTATCAATTATAGGAAGCATTTCCTTTGGCATTGATTTGGTCGCCGGTAAGAATCGTGTTCCAAGTCCTGCCACTGGTATTACTGCTTTTTTTATTTCCATTTTTACTCCTGCGTTAATAATATCTTACAGTCTGTATTTTTGGATATTAATGTGTTTATCTTATAAATTTATATATAGTACATCCCATTTACACTTGTTTCACATTCTGCAGTTCTGCTGGCTTTTGCAATGCTCCAATTTAATTGGATTTAGGAATATCTTTATATACTTCATACACGTTGATAGGCGCAATGTCAGGTTATATGATGTATAATATGACTGGATTAAGATTATAGTGCGAAAAAGTCGGATTTAACATGAGTGTCGGGGCCTCTTCACGAATGCCCAGCGTGTACAAAGTAGTACACAGGAAATACAGTGATGTTTAAATCTTTTCGAGATGAACACAGTCGGTTATCATATGTGGTATATCGGCATGCGCTTTCAATTTGAAGCGATGGCATAAGCTGCCGGATGCGTACGGACAAAGTACGTGGAGTTCGGCTAAAGCCATGTTTCTGTTGTTAGTGGGTGTGATTGATAGCTTTTTTGTATTTTGGCCGGGCAATGCCGGGTCCACTTAAGACGAAAATGTGCAATTAGGAGAATAATATATGGCAAAAGGACATAGACCAAGACGAGGATCACTCGCTTTTAGTCCGCGCAAAAGAGCAAAAAGCCACATACCACGGTTCAGATCATGGCCGGAATCCGCAGGAGAATCAAAACTCCAGGATTTTGCAGGGTATAAAGTGGGAATGACTCATGTTGTATTGATCGACGATGTAAAGAACAGTCTTACAGAAGGAATGGAAATTTCAGTTCCAGTCACAATTGTAGAGACTCCTGCAGTACGTGTTGCTTCAGTACGTGCTTACACCAGTTCATCATACGGTGAAAAAGCAATTGCAGAAGCATGGGCATCTGAACTTGACGAAAGTCTTGGAAAGACCATAAAGCTTCCAAAGAACTCAAACACCGATGCTGCTCTTGAGAAGATCAGCAGTTTGATCGATGAAGGCAGTGTTGCTGACATTAAGGTAGTCACATACACATTACCAAAGAATCTTTCTGGTGTTGCTAAGAAAAATTCCGATATCATGGAATCTGCTGTAAGAGGCACTGATGTTGCATCTAAGTTCGAATATGCTAAGTCCATACTCGGCGCTGAGATCAAGATCGGTGATGTATTCAACAACGGTGAATTCGTTGATGTCGCAGCTATCACCACCGGTAAGGGTACTACAGGCCCTGTTAAAAGATGGGGTATCAATCTGGCAAAGAACAAACACTCACGCCAGGGAAGTCTCAGGCAGATCGGTACTCTCGGTCCATGGAATCCTTCAGTGGTCAGCTGGAGAGTTCCACAGATGGGTCAGGCAGGTTATCACCAGAGGACTGAATACAACAAGCGTATACTTGATGTCGCTACAGAAGGAGATATCACTCCAGAGGGCGGTTTCGCAAATTACGGTGTTGTAAATGGCGATTATATCTTGATCAAAGGAAGTATTCCTGGTCCAGCAAAGAGACTTGTAAGGCTCAGAGATCCAATAAGGTCCAAGGTACCTACAATGGGCGAACCACAGCTCCTTCATGTGAGCACACAGTCCAACCAGGGGTGAATTGAATGGTTTCAGCAAAAGTTATAGATTTATCTGGAAACGCAAAAGGCGACATTGATATGCCTGAAGTTTTCAATGAAGTTTATAGACCTGACCTTATCAAAAAGGCAGTTCTTACAGCACAGGCAAACAGGCTGCAGCCATATGGTCCTAAAATACACGCAGGTATGGAAACATCCGCTGTATCATGGGGATCAGGTAGAGGTGCAGCGCAGATCCCAAGGATCGCAAATGGTAGCCGTGCAGCAAGAGTTCCTCAGTCTGTAGGTGGAAGAAGGGCACACCCTCCTAAACCAGGGACTGACAGAACTGAAAAAGTAAACAAGAAAGAAAGACGCATGGCTATTCGCTCAGCTATAGCATCAACAGCTAATTCAGACCTTGTATCTGCTCGTGGCCACAAGTTCGACGCAGAGCTCCCATTAGTGGCTGACAATGCACTCGAAGCGGTGGAAAAGACAAAGGATGTCATCAGCTTCCTGCAATCTGCAGGTGTTTATGACGATGTTATCCGCGCAAAAGATGGTAGGAATATCAGGGCTGGAAAAGGCAAGGTACGTGGCAGGAGATTCAAGGACAAGAAGAGTATTCTTATCGTTGCTGGAAATGATAGTGCACTTTTTAGATCAGCAAGAAACCTTTCCGGTGTAGATGTAGTTTCAGTAGCTTCATTGAATACTGAATTCCTTGCACCAGGTACTCACGCAGGTAGATTGACTGTATGGACCGAGTCAGCAATAGCCGATCTGGAGGGTATGTTCGTATGAGCTCCATAAAATATCCATTTATCACAGAAAAGGCAATGATGCTTCTTGAAGACAACAAGCTTCAATTCATCGTGGACACTCGCTCTAACAAGGGCCAGATCAAGTCCGATGTTGTGGAGATGTATGGCTTCCCCGTAAAGTCAATATGCACCATGACTACAATGAAAGGTATTAAAAAGGCCGTAGTAACATTCGAAGGTGGAGATGCTGCTCACGAAATTGCTACAAGAATTGGTTTGATGTGAGGTGAACTAATATGGGTAAAAGACTTATACCACAGAATAGGGGTCGTGGAACTCCTGCTTACAGGTCACCTTCACACAAGTTCAAAGGTGCAATGAAGCATCCTCGCGTGGATGACAATGATACTGTATATGCTACAGTTATTGATATCGTGCATGATCCTGCACGCTCTGCACCAGTTGTGAAAGTTTCTTTCGATAACGGTGAAGAGCGCTTGATCCTTGCTCCTGAGGGTATCTCAGTAGGCGCCAAGATCGCATGCGGAATTTCCGCAGATATCAAGCCTGGAAACATTCTGCCATTAGCAGAGATTCCCGAAGGTATTCCTGTATGTAATGTTGAATCCAAGCCAAATGATGGTGGGCAGCTCGCTCGCTCCTCTGGTGTGTATGCTACAGTTGTATCACACGACCTTGGTAAAACCGTTGTTCAATTACCATCCGGTGAAATGAAATGGTTCGATCCTAAATGCCGTGCAACAATCGGAATCGTTGCTGGTGGCGGTAGGGTAGACAGACCTTTCCTCAAGGCAGGTAAAAAATACCACAAGATGAAATCAAGGGCTGCAAAATATCCACGTGTATCAGGTGTTGCTATGAACGCCGTTGACCACCCGTATGGTGGAGGTAATCGTAAGCACCCTGGAAGATCAACAACCGTTGCTAGAAATGCGCCACCTGGTTCTAAGGTAGGTCATATCGCAGCACGCAGGACCGGAAAACGTTAACCGGAGGATTATATCATGGCAAGAAAATCATCATCAAGATTACCAAAACGAAAAGGAGAATATACCTTCCGTGGTAAAACGGTAGAGGAACTCCAAAAATTAAGCATGGAGGAGTTTGCAGAATTATTGCCATCAAAAGAGCGCCGTACTATTAGAAGGGGCTTCACAGATGGTAGGAAAGATGTAATTCAGCAGATCCGAGATGGTAAGGACAATGTTCGTACTCACTACAGGGATCTTATTATATTCCCTGAAATGGTAGGTAAGAACCTTGAAGTATACAACGGCAAAACTTTTGTGGCATTTGAGGTACAACCTGAAATGCTTGGACGTAGGTTCGGAGAATTCGCTCCAACAAGGCCTAGATGTTCACACGGAAGTGCTGGTGTCGGAGCGACCCGTTCAAGTAAGTTCGTCCCACTGAAATAAGGTGATTGAATATGGCAAGAGTTGGATATTCAATGGAAATGGACCCAAAAGTAAGCTCAAAGGCAATGGGTGCAGAACTTCATATATCACCTAAGAAGTCACGTGAACTTGGAAAAGCGATCAAAGGCATGCGCACAGAGGCTGCAGAGAAATATCTCGAAGATGTTGCTGAGGTTAAGCAGGCTGTTCCTTTCAAGAGGCACAACGATGGTTATTCTCACAGAAAAGGACCTATGGCTGCTGGTGGATATCCTGTGAAGGTATCACTGGCTTTCCTGAAGATTCTGGAAAATGCCAAAAGCAATGCTGAATACAAAGGACTCGACCCTAAGCACATGTATATTGCACACGTTAGTGCAAAGCGTGGCCGTGTGATCCATGGAATGCGCGCAAGAGCACGTGGCCGTGGCAGTCCAAAGAACACAGAGACTGTAAATGTCGAGATTATTTTGAATGAGGTGCGTTAATGGCAATAGAGAAGAAGTTCGTTCAGGATGGCTATACAAAGGCATCAATGGATGAATATTTCGCAAAACAGCTTAGCAGAGCTGGTTACGGTGGTATGGAGATAAATCGTACTCCAATGGGTACACAGATCACTGTCTACGCTGAAAAGCCTGGTATGGTTATCGGTAAGGCTGGAAAGGTTATCCGAAAACTCACTCGTGATATTGACAGATTGTATGACATGGACAACCCTCAGATCGATGCACAAGAAGTCAAAAGACCTGAACTCAATGCTCAGATGATGGCATCACGTCTTGCATCATCCATCGAAAGAGGATGGTACTTCAGGAAGGCTGGCCACAACACAATGAGAGCTATCATGAATTCCGGTGCTCTTGGTTGTGAGATCATAATGTCCGGTAAGGTTACCGGTTCAAGATCAAGAATTGAGAAAATTGTCAATGGATATATCAAACATGCAGGTAAGCCTGTAGATGATATCGTTGACGAAGGGTTTGCAACAGCTGTTAAAAAGCTCGGAACCATTGGATGCAAAGTTAGAATTATCCCTCCTGGTGCAGTATTGCCTGACGCGTTCGTAATGAAAGACATTGTCGAGGAAGCTGAAGTTGAAGTAGTCGTTGCTGGCGATGATGCAAAAGCTGGCATTGAAGAACTTGTTGAAGCTGAAGCAAAAGGCGAGACTGTAGATGAGGAGGAAGTCGAAGTAGTTGCTGAAGAGACTGTTTCAGAAGAAGCACCTGCTGCTGAAGAAACTGTTGAGGAGGTAGCAACTGAGAATGCAGAGGAACCTGCACCAACTGAAGGTCTGGCTGATGAACAGCGCAGACTTGCAGACGATGGTGTCTGGCAACACAAGCATGAAGGCTATGATTACTGGCACCCTGCTGCCCGTGTACACAAGGAGGATAAATAATGGCAATCCTTCGTGTAAACGAGATCAGGGACATGTCACCTGCTGAAAGAATGGACGAACTTGATAAAATGAGAGACGAATTAATCCGTGAGCGTGCTCTTTCCTCCGCCGGTGGTGCTCCTGACAATCCTGGAAGGATTGGCGAACTCAAGAGAACCATTGGAAGAATCAAGACCATTCAGAATGAAATGAAGGAGATCTGAAGTGGATATCACTCCTTCAAGATTGATATTTCACGAACTGATTGGATTAGTGGCTGATGTAGTAGAAGCTACTAACCCAACGTTGAAAAATATACACGGCAAAGTGGTTGATGAAACAAAGAACATGATAATTGTTCAAACAAAGGCGGGACAGTCAATGGTTCCAAAAAAAGACACGACCTTTGTGTTTCAGATACCTGCTCGCTTTTCGGGCAAGCATGCTGAGAGGTATGTAAAAGTAAACGGGAACCTTCTGCTCTCCCAACCGGAGAACAGAACCAAAAATATTAGAAAAATACGCATGAGGTAATAATCATGGCAAGAGATATTGGATTGGATATACCAGCTCCAGATACGGAATGTGACGATATAAACTGTCCATTCCATGGAGAACTTCCAATTCGCGGACAGGTCCTTGTAGGAACTGTCGTAAGCGATAAGATGGATAAGACTGTGGTCATTCAACGAAAACATGAGATCCTTATTAAGAAGTATCAGAGATACGAAAAGAGACAATCAAAGATACACGCACACAATCCTCCTTGCATTAATGCAAAGGTTGGAGACGTTGTTACGATTGCAGAATCAAGACCACTTAGCAAGACCACATCCTATGTAGTTGTCAAAGCGGAGGCCCAGGTATGAGGGGCACTAGATCTAAAGTTCCACGTTCATTAAATGCTGGAGCAAAGATCGACTGCGTAGACAATACCGGTGCACGTGTTGTTGAGATCATTTCTGTAAAAGGTTACAGAGGTGTCAAGAACAGGATGCCAAAAGCTGGTATCGGTAACATGTGTGTCGTTTCTGTAAAGAAGGGCACTCCTGAGATGCGCAAGCAGATCCTGCTGGCAGTTGTAGTTCGCCAGAGGCAGGAATTCCGTCGTCCGGATGGTCTTAGGGTTTCATTTGAGGATAACGCTGTTGTTATCGTCGATAAAGATGGAATACCAAAAGGAACTGATTTCAAAGGTCCTGTGGCAAGAGAAGCTGCAGAAAGGTTCCCAAAGATCGGAACCACTGCATCTAATGTAGCATGAGGTGAGGAAATGGTATCAAATCAACCAAGAAAACAGAGGAAAGCAAGATATAACGCACCTCTTCACATCAAGCAGAGATACATGGGTGCTCCTCTTTCAAAGGACCTTCGCAGCAAGTATGGTAGCAGATCCGTAAACGTAGTTGTCGGTGACACTGTTGCAATCATGCGCGGAGACCATGCTGGTACAACAGGAATAGTAGAAGCGATCTCATTAAAACATGGGACAATCGTAGTTGAGGGTGTATCTGTTTCCAAAGCAGATGGAACTGAAGTGACAAGGCCAATTTACCCTTCAAACGTAACGATAACCTCCCTTGAAATGAAAGATGGTCGCAGAGAAGCAATAATCAGTAGGAAATAGGTGATTCTGTGGGTAAACATCAGAAAAGAATATCTGTCCCAAACAGCTGGCAGATATCAAAGAAATCCAATAAATGGATCACATCAACAAGACCTGGTCCACACAACAAGCAGCAGAGCATTCCTCTGGCTGTAGTTCTGAGGGACATGTTGGGTGTAGTTGATAATCGTGCAGAAGCAAAGCGTGTCCTATCTGAAGGTAAGGTTCTAGTTGACGGGATTGTCAGAAAGGATCTGAGATTCCCAGTAGGGTTATTGGATGTAATATCAATTCCATTAGAGAATATTGCATATCGTGTCCTTTTGGACCAAAAGGGAAGGCTCGTACTTCACACACTGGATGATGTAAACGCTAACAAGCTTTGTAGAATTGATAACAAGACTACCATTAAAGGTGGCTCATTACAGCTAAATCTTCACGATGGAACTAATATCATCGGCTCAAATGATTACAAGGCAAAGGACTCATTGATCCTTTCACTTCCTGGCAAGGACGTTGTCAAGCATA
Source organism: Methanosarcinaceae archaeon (assembly GCA_020055655.1). Classification (GTDB taxonomy): domain Archaea; phylum Halobacteriota; class Methanosarcinia; order Methanosarcinales; family Methanosarcinaceae; genus Methanolobus. The sequence goes on from JAIPUR010000002.1 coordinate 146,289, forward strand.
TCAAATATGAAGTCGGTAATTTAGCACTTATCATCGGTGGAAAACACACCGGGGAAATAGGTACTATCAAAGAGATCAACAAAGTACGCAGTTCAAAGCAAAATAAGGTTTCAATATCCGGTGCATATGAATTTGATACAGTTGAAGACTATGTGGTAGTTATTGGCGAGAGCGAGCCTGAGATCAAATTAGGTGGTGAAGTAGTTGAGTAATCCTATGAGAACACCTACTGTTGAGAAGGTCGTAGTTCATATGGGTGTTGGGGAAAGTGGTCAGCACCTTGTGGATGCAGAAAACATCCTCACAGAGATCACAGGCCAGTCTGTTATCAGGACCTATTCAAAAAGAACACTTCCAGCATTCAGTATCAAGAAGAATGAACCAATAGGTTGTAAGGTGACTCTCAGATCAGATCGTGCTGAAGAGTTCCTCAGAACATCACTTGGTATCATTGAGGGTCAACTCCGTGCTTCTCAGTTTGACAAGTATGGAAATGTTGCTTTTGGCGTCGAAGAGCACACCGATTATCCAGGTATGAAATATGACCCAAATATCGGAATCTTCGGTATGGACATCAATGTAGTCGTCAACCGTCCAGGGTACAGGATCAACAAGAGAAGAATTGTAAAGAGAAAGGTTCCCACATCACACAAGATCACAAAGGAAGATACAATTGCTTTCTTTAAAGATGAGTATTCAGTGGAGGTTATTTAATGGTTCGAACCACTAAGAACTTTGGACGCGGCGCAAGCGAGTGCAAAAGATGCGGCAGAAAGCAAGGTCTTGTAAGGAAGTATGGAATTTACCTTTGCAGACATTGTTTCCGTGAAGTAGCCCACGATATGGGATTTGAGAAAAACACGTGAGGTAGAAGATATGGTATTATTAGATCCTCTTGCTGATGCGTTATCAACTATAAAGAACGCGGAAGCTGTAGGTAAAAGTTCCTGTAGTATCAAGCCAGCATCAAAACTGATCGGCACTGTCCTGAATGTTATGCAGTCTCGTGGATATGTCGGTGAGTTTGAGCTTGTGGAAGATGGCAAAGCAGGAGTTTATGAAGTAAAACTTATTGGTAGTATCAATAAATGTGGTGCTATCAAGCCACGTTATTCAGTTGGTGCAGCTGACTTCGAAAGATGGGAAAAGCAGTACCTTCCAGCAAAGAACTTCGGTACATTGATATTGACAACCTCAATGGGTGTCATATCACACTACGAAGCTCGTGAGAATAACGTTGGTGGACAGCTAATAGCTTATGTGTACTGATGGGAGTGTAATGTCATGGCACAAGAGATCAAGAAAACAATCCCAATTCCTGAGGGTGTGACCGTCACACTCGAAGGTAAAGTCCTTTCTACATCCGGGCCGAAAGGTAAGGATGAAAGGCAGTTCTGGTATCCTGGTATCAACATGGAAGTAACCGATTCAGAGGTTATTGTTAGTTCACCAGCTATAAAGAAAGCTCAGAAGGCAATGCTAGGAACTTTTACTTCACACGTTGGCAACATGATCAAAGGTGTGGAGGAAGGTTTTGAGTATCGTATGAAAGTAGTCTACTCTCACTTTCCTATGCAGCTTAAGGTCGATGGCAAAAAACTCAATGTCTCCAATTTCCTTGGTGAGAAGAAACCAAGGTCTGCGAATATACTTGGTGATACAACTGTAAAGGCAACTGCCGATGAGGTAATTATCACAGGTATCAACAAGGAAGATGTTGGTCAGACGGCAGCTAATATTGAGCAAGCTACCAGAATTAAAAGGTTTGACCCACGTGTGTTCCAGGATGGAATATACGTTGTGGAGAAGATAGTGTAGGTGATTTGAATGAATGAAAATATCAAACGCCTTTTTAAGGTAAGAAAAGTCCAAAAGGCTAAAAAGCCTACTTTCAAAAGACCTGACGCTCACAAATACATGCGTCTGGATTCTAATTGGAGGCGCCCTAGGGGTCTTCAGGGCAAGATGCGCAAAGGCATTAAATGCAAAGGCGCAGTTGCACAGGCTGGCTATGGTAGTCCTGCAGCAGTTAAAGGTTTACACCCATCTGGATATTGCGATGTACTTGTAAACACAGTTGCTGATCTGGACAATGTTGATGCAGCTACCGAAGCGATCAGAATCGCTGCAAAGGTTGGCGGAAGAAAGAAAGCAATGATAGAAGCAAAGGCTTCAGAACTTGGTATTAAAGTTCTCAATGCAACAAGGAGTGAGTGAGATGACAGATCTGACTAACCAGAAGAGAGTTGCCTCTCAGGTCCTTGACTGCGGTGTTCACAGGGTCTGGCTTGACTCTGAAGCATCTGCAGAGATCGCTGTAGCTATTACAAGAGCTGACATTCGTGAGCTCATTGAAGCTGGCAGTATCAAGGCAATACCTGTAAAGGGTGTTAGCCGCGGACGTGCAAGAGAAAGAGATACCAAGCGTAAGTATGGACATCGCAAAGGACACGGTAGAAGGAAGGGTAGAAAAGGAGCACGTAATCCTCGTAAAGAGCAATGGATGAAAAAGATCCGTGCTATTAGGAAGAAACTTAAGGAAATGCGTGCCGATGGTTCACTTGATAAATCTACCTACTGCAAAGTGTATCGTAAGGCAAAGGGTGGCGAATATCGTAGTGTAGCGCACCTTCAGGCCCACTTAGAATCCGAGAAGCTCATAAAGAGCAAGGAAAATTAATAATCGGAGGATTAAATTATGGCAACAGGTCCCAGATATAAAGTCGCATTTAGGCGACGTAGGGAAGGCCGCACTGATTACCACCACAGGTTAAGATTACTTCTTTCCAAAGAAGATCGTGTGGTTGTGCGTAAGAGCTCAAGACATATGCAGATTCAGCTTGTAGCTCCTAAGCCTGAAGGGGATGTAACCCTTTCATCTACAATTTCAACAGAACTTTCAAAATACGGATATGATGCATCTACTGGTAATACAACAGCTGCATATCTTACTGGTCTGTTATTTGGTTACAGAGCATTGAGCAATGGATTTGATTATGGTGTTCTTGACATAGGACTTCAGACAGCATCTCCTGGATCCCGTATATATGCAACCTTAAAAGGTATTGTAGACGCTGGTTTCGAGATTCCTCACAATTCATCTGTCTTCCCGTCAGATGAGAGGGTAAGAGGAGAACATGTGGCAGAGTACATAGAAGGATCAAACCTTCCTGAACTGTTTGATGCAGTCACGGAAAGTATCTCTGCTGACTTCAATTAGGTGATTAAATGGCATATTATGAAAATGAGTGGATTCCACAAACCAGGCTTGGAAAGCTTGTTCATGAAGGGCAGATTAGTTCCATGGACGAAGCTATCGAATCAGGTCTTCCTGTGAGAGAACCCAAAATCATCGATATCCTATTACCCGAACTTGAGGATGAGGTACTTGATATTAACATGGTCCAGAGGATGACTGACTCTGGCCGCCGTGTTAAATTCAGAGCTACTGTAATCGTAGGTAACGGAAACGGTTTTGTCGGTCTTGGGCAGGCAAAGGATGTACAGGTAGGTCCTGCTATCAGAAAGGCAATTGATGCTGCTAAGATCAATATTATCAAGGTAAGGCGCGGATGCGGTTCATGGGAATGCGGATGCGGTCTTGAGCACACAGTACCTTCACAGGTACGTGGTAAGGCAGGCAGTGTTCTTGTAGAACTTAAACCAGCACCACGTGGTCTTGGTCTTGCTGCAGGAGATACTGCAAGAAAGGTTCTTGAAAAGGCAGGCATTAAAGATGTCTGGACAAGGACCGAGGGTACTACAAGAACTACCTTGAACTTTGCAAAGGCAACATTCAACGCACTGCACAATGCAGGTACTGTACGAATGCCTGCAAAGATGGAAAAGGAGGCCTGAAATGTACGCTTTAGTTAGAGTACGCGGTAATGTGAACGTCAGAGATAATATCGAAGATACCCTCAAGATGCTTCGCTTGCACAGAGTAAATCACTGTGTCATATTGAGTGACAATCCCCACAATGCCGGTATGATCCAGAAAGTAAAGGATCATGTTGCATATGGTATAATTGACGCTGATGCTCTGACACAGATGCTCGAGAACCGTGGTATGCTCCAGGGCGGTGCAAAACTTACAAACGAATACGTTGCTGAAAATACAGACTTCGACTCAATTGCATCATTTGCACAGGCTGTATGTGATGATAATGCATCTCTTAGTGATGTTCCGAATCTGAAGCCGGTTTTCAGACTGCACCCTCCAAGAAAAGGTCATGCAGGTATCAAGAGAACTGTTCAGCAGGGTGGTATTTTGGGTAACCATGGCGAAAACATCGATGTATTATTGAACAAGATGAGGTAATTTCATGTCAAAGGAAAAAACCAAGAAGTTCAGGGGCTCAAGAACCTGCGGTGGCGGTACTACAAAGAACAGACGTGGTGCAGGAAACCGTGGTGGAAGGGGTAGATCAGGTGAAAATAAGCACCATGCATCCCTTGCAAGAAGTATGGGTTATCATCGCGGTCACCAGAAAGGTTTCACGCTTCCTCTGAAAATGATCAGGGATGTTTCAATAGTCAATGTTGGCGAACTTGACGAACTTGCAAGTCAGCTTGTTGATGATGGTTTCGCAGAACTCAGCGATGATGTTTACAACATTAATCTTCCAAATCTTGATATTGAGAAAGTACTGGGATCAGGTAAAGTTTCAAAGAAACTTGCTGTGACAGCACAGGAATTCTCAGCTACTGCAAGATCGAAGATCGAAGAAGCAGGTGGATCCTGCGTAGAACCTAAAGAGTAATGCCATTGGCATTACTTTTTTTATTTATACTATTATTGATACTGCTTTTTTAAATTTAAATCGCACTCTAATAGTATATATTTATTAACCAGTAAGAATATCTGGGAGATACTTAATCTAAATCATTGTATGGATTTTCCATTCAAAGGGTGGAATTAATGAGTCTTAAGGAAAGTTTGGAACCAATTTTCAACAGATTACCAGCGGTTACAAGTCCGGAGGGGCACGTACATTTCAAGAACAAGCTAATGTGGACGCTTGGAATTCTTGTGCTCTACTTTGCGCTTGCCAATGTGCCGTTATTTGGATTGTCAGCAGATTCGATAGATCTTTTTGAATCTTATCGAGCATTCTTTGCAGGAGCATCAGGATCACTGATACTTCTGGGTATAGGGCCGATTGTAACTGCTTCTATCGTTCTCCAACTATTGGTTGGTGCTGATGTTATTAAACTTGACATGTCAAACCCTGCAGATCAGGCATTTTTCCAGGGTGCGCAGAAGTTCATGGTCTTAGTAATGATAGTTCTTCAGGCTCTGCCACAGGTCGTAGGCGGTTTCATTCAACCTGATGCTGCCTTAGCAGCTACTCTAGGAGTCAGCACCGGTATTATTACTCTTATTATATTCATCCAGATATGCATTGGTGGTACATTTGTTCTTTTCATGGACGAAGTTGTCTCCAAATGGGGCATTGGTTCTGGTGTAGGTTTGTTCATTGTGGCTGGTGTTTCCCAGCAGATCGTAACAGGTCTTTTCAACTGGACTACAGACTCTGCTGGTCTGCCAACAGGTTTCTTCCCTAAATGGATTCATATATTGACCGATGTAGTGCCAAGCGCTGGTGCAGATTTCTTTATGTCCGGCGAAGGTATTATGTTCATGTTAATTAACGGTGGTATTCTTGCCTTCTTGAGTACAGTGATTATCTTCCTGCTTGTAGTATATGTGGAAAGTACTCGTATTGAGATTCCTCTGGCACACAGCTCTGTAAGGGGAGCCAGAGGTAAATTCCCAGTAAAACTCATCTATGCTTCAGTTCTTCCAATGATTCTTGTAAGGGCACTGCAGGCAAATATACAGATGGTTGGCCTTCTTCTTAGCAGCAAGGGAATTACATTCTTTGGAGAATTCGTAGGTTCAACGCCAATTAACGGTATGATGTATTACCTCGCTCCTATACACAGTCCTTATGACTGGATACCTTCTCTTGTGAGGCAATCATTCAGCAGCCATGGTGCTCCGGTGCCAGAAATCTGGCAGATTGGTCTGCATGTGCTGGTTGATGCATTATTCCTGATCGGAGGGGGTATCATATTTGCTCTGTTCTGGATCGAGACTACTGGTATGGGTGCAAAACCAACTGCAAAGAAGATATTTAATTCTGGTATGCAGATTCCGGGCTTCAGAAGGAACATAGGAAGTATCGAAAAGGTTATGATTAGGTATATTCCAAAAGTAACAGTTATCGGTGGAGCATTCATTGGTCTGTTGACTCTAATTGCAAGTTTGCTTGGTACCCTTGGGGGTGCAGGTGGTACTGGTCTTCTGCTTGCAGTAAGTATTGTATATCGCTTGTATGAAGACATTGCATCTGAACAAATGATGGAAATGCATCCTATGATGAGGTCCTTCTTCGGACAGTAATAGGTGGAATGATTATGAATATTGCATTATTTGGTCCGCCGGGTGCAGGAAAAGGCACCCAGGCTAAAGAATTGTCAAAGCACTATGCTATTCCGCACATATCAACAGGTGATATTCTTCGTGCAAACGTTCGTGATGGAACTGAACTTGGTATGAAAGCAAAGGAATACATGGATAAAGGTCAACTTGTTCCTGATGATGTCCTTATAGGTCTCATCAAGAACAGATTAAACGAGTCTGACTGTGAATCTGGATATCTTTTAGATGGTTATCCCAGGACCATTCCCCAAGCTGATGCACTCAAATTAATCCTTGAGGAAATTGGCAAGCCTATGGATGCTGTATTAAATATTGAAGTATCTGATGAAGAGCTTGTTGCAAGGCTTGGTGGACGCCGTACATGTTCATGTGGTGAAAGTTATCATGTAAAATTCAACCCACCTGAAAAAGATGGTGTCTGTAATGCATGTGGTGCTGAGCTTTATCAAAGGGATGATGACATGGAAGATGTTATCAGACAGCGACTTGCAACCTATAATGAAAAGACAAAACCTTTGATGAACTATTACAAGGATCAGGAAATACTTGTGGATATTGATGGTAGTAATACTGTTGATGCTGTATTTGCCGATATCCTTGAAGTAATGGATCAGTTCAAGTAAATAATTAATCCGGATGTGGTGATGTTCTTGTTCAGCGAAGATTTTAAGAAAAAAACGAATCAATTTTTACTGGCCTTTGGTATATCCTTGATGTTAGGCATCATGATTCTTGGCCAGGATTTCAGAGATTCGTTAGGTAAGTCTGTCGGATTTATCATGGACCCATTGGTAACTCTTCTGGGTGCGGATAATTTCCATATAGTATTGTTCATCATGGCATCCATAACTGCTCTTTATGCAACATTGATACAGAAATATACTATTGACTGGGACCTGATGCGTAACACTCAGGAAAAAATGAAGGTATTCCAGAAGGATTTCCGTGAAGCGCAGCTATCAAATAATACTGCTCTTGTTAAGAAGATGGAAGAAGAGCGCAACAATATGATGTCTGAACAGATGGAAATGTCAAAGCAGCAATTCAAACCAATGGCATATATAAGTATAATATCCCTGCCTCTGTTCATGTGGGCATATTATTACATTAAAAGTCATGCAGCTGCATCATTTGTATTTCCTTTCTGGGGCACACAAATTTTAACAGATACTGTTTTAGGACCTTTCCAGTACTGGATTTTCTGGTATTTCATATCATCTCTGGCAGTGAGTCAGCTGGTGAGAAAAGCACTGGGTGTCGGTGGAGTTTAAGTGTTATTAACTATAAGTGGACTCCCGGGTAGCGGTACTACAACCGTTTCCCGAATTATCTCTGAAAGACATAATCTCGAGATGGTGTCTGCAGGTGAGGTTTTCCGTTCTCTTGCAGATGAATACGGTATGGATCTCGCTGAATTTGGTGTTCTGGCGGAATCTGATGATTCCATTGATCTGAAGATCGACGAACGTCAAAAAGAGATTGCAAAAACCCGGGATAATATCATTCTTGAAGGCAGGCTTGCAGGCCATATGGCTAAAAAAGCTTTGAAGGTCTGGATAAAAGCACCTGTTGATGAACGGGTTCGTAGGATAATAGCTCGTGAGTCTGGTTCTTTTGATGAAAAACTCAAAGAGACCATTGGACGTGAGGCTTCAGAATCTACTCGTTATAGTACTATATATAATATAGATATCTCCGATCTTTCTGCATACGACCTTGTAATCGATTCAAGTGTATGGGATCAATTTCAGGTGGCAGATATAATTTCCAGTGCAATAAATAATTATTCTGATGTTTAGATATTCTAAGTAGGTTTTTCATGAAATCAGTTAATCTGTTACCCTCGGAACGCCCTCGTGAACATTTCCATAAAGCTAGCGGAGTTACCAATCCTGCATATGGATGTGTTCCTGCTGATCGGCCCATAAGGGAATATATTGAGATGGGAGTTCTTAACCTTGATAAATCTCTGGGTCCTACAAGCCATGAGGTCGTGGCATGGGTCAAGGATATTCTCAAACTTGACAGGGCAGGCCATTCCGGCTCTCTTGATCCGGTTGTAACGGGCGTTCTTCCCATGATGTTGGGTAAATCTACGAAAGTTGTTTCAGCTTTGAGATTATCTGGTAAAGAATATATTTGCATGATGCGGATCCATGAATCTGTTCCTGAAAAAAGGGTTCGGCGTGTTTGCCAAGAATTCACGGGTCCAATTTTTCAATTACCTCCTGTGGTATCTGCAGTTAAACGTGCAATTCGTGTGAGAAATATATATTACATCGATGTTCTTGAAGTCAATGATAAGTTCGTGCTAATGAAAGTTGGCTGTGAGGCAGGAACTTATATTCGTAAGCTTTGCCATGATATTGGCCTTGTTCTTGGTTGTGGTGCCAACATGCAGCAGCTTCGCAGAACAAAGACTGGTCCATTTAATGAAGATACTTTAGTTACATTGCATGATCTAAAAGATGCTTATGTTTTCTGGGAGGAAAGTGGCGATGAATCGTATCTTCGACATTGTATAAGGCCAATGGAAGAAGGTTTGAGTCACTTGTCTGGAATTGTTATTCGTGACAGTGCTGTGGACGCGGTGTGTCATGGCGCGGCATTTGCTGTACCGGGGATATTAAGTTTGGATACTGATATTAAGAAAGGTGACACTATTTGCCTGTTCACATTAAAAGGCGAAGCTGTTGCCATGTGTAAATCCATGATGGATGCAGAAGAAATGCTCAATTCCGAGCATGGAATTGCCGCCAGGACCGAAAGGGTAATAATGAATAGCGATGTTTACCCCCAAGGCTGGCATAGTAAGTCAGAATAATCAGCGTGCCGAGGTAGTCTAGTGGTAGGGCGCAAGCCTGGAAAGCTTGTGGGGCATCCGCCCCTCGGGAGTTCGAATCCCCCCTTCGGCGCCATTCTTTTTATTTTACTGATCGATATATTCTTTTGCTGATCCTGTCATTTTTTCAATAACTTAAAGTACTCGCAGAAACTTCTGACTTCTATTACAATGCGATTGAACAGTATTCAGTTTCTGGCCAGCTCTTCTTTTATGCTTTCTTATGTCTTTCTTCCTATTTTTGCAGAATCATTGGGTGCATCATATCTGGAAGTTGGTATTATCGTGGCATCTTACGGAGCTGCTTCTTTGCTATCTTCTTTCATATTTGGGAAAGTGGCAGATATTCATCGTTTACGGTCCATAGTCCTTGCCGGGATGCTTTTTGCAGCGATAGCATTTTACTTGCAGACACTTGCTTATGATGCGCTGTCTCTTGCGTTGATAAGAGCTCTGGCTGGGTTTAGTGTAGGTATCTATCCGGCTGCACTTACAACTTATGTTCACTATCAGGGTAGAAGTATTGGTAAGTTCATTTCATTTGGATCCCTTGGATGGATGACTGGATTTTTGTTGGCTGGGATAGTGGGTGATGTCAAGTATCTTTTCATACTTTCCTCATTATCTTTTTTAATTGGCTTTATTGCAGCGCTTGGCTTGAAAGATATTGAAAAACCATCTTTGAATGTCAGCTATTTTTCACTTGAAACTTTCAGAAAGAACATTGCAACCTATGCGTCCATATTTATTCGGCATACTGGTGCCGTATCTGTCTGGACAATAATGCCATTGTATCTTGTGAGTCTCGGTGCATCCAGTTTTTGGATTGGTATGATCTATGCGATAAATCCATTTATTCAATTTATCATAATGCAAAGACTTGATGGATTTAAGAATGAATGGCTTGTAAAATGGGGATTCATTTTATCTGCCCTAGCTTTTCTTTTTTATTATCTGGCGCCGAATTTCTTGTATATTGTTCCGGGCATGGTCCTTGTGGCTTTTGGGTGGTCTTTCATGCTTGTAGGTGCAACTCGTTTGCTTATTGAGCGAAATCTGGAAAAGGCAACAGCTACGGGCATGTTATATTCTACCATCTCTGCAGGAAGCATTCTTGGGGCCGGATTTGGTGGTCTTTTACTTCATTTCTATGGTTTTCGGGAAGCAATGCTTTTTGCAATATTATGTATGCTAGTAGGTGCTTTCATTTTTAAAACTGTGGATTCCCATAATTTAGAAAGCGTAGGTTAGCTGTTTGCTTGAGTATACTGTACAAGCTGATTTTTTGGCTTTTATTGCCTTTTTTCTTTTGGATGCCCTATCTAAGAATTCAGTATAATTTCAGTATAGTTCACGGCGTTACACATATATACCATGGAGTAAGTGTATTTGTTAGCCCAAGTACAAACCAACCTGGCGAAAGTGGTTGACAAAATGATTCCTTCCATTATGGAAACCACGTAAGCAGTTCAGGGTTATTCACGCCCTTCTGACCTTGAACTGCACACTACTTTCTACTATTTTCCTATGTTTTTATATTTTTCTTAAAATATGGTATTAATGGTATTTTTGGAATAATGCTATTTTAATGAATAATGTTAAATACGAAAAATAGTATATACACGCGAGTTGTGTTCTACATTTTCTAGAATTCACACCCCTTGAATGGGGGGGGCTTTGGAACATTGTGTTTTTGAAGCTACCAGAATGCTTTTTGCATTCCCAAGGAGAAAACTAAATGGCAGATGAAGAAATTAGACATTTAGTCCGTATCATGAATACTGACCTTCAGGGTAATCAGCCTGTAATGTACGCGCTGACCGGTATACGTGGTATAGGACTTAGAACTGCAAGACTTATCATTGATAATACTGGAATAGATCCAAAATCAGTCATCGGTTATCTTTCAGATGAAGATATTGCAAAACTTGACGGAGCTATCGGAAACTTTGAGTCAAACTTGCCTACATGGATGCTTAACAGACAGATGGACCCGGTCACCGGGGACCACAAGCACTTGCTCGGACAGGATATCATCATGACATTCAGAGAGGATATCAACAACCTTAAGAAGGTAAGAGCATACCGTGGTCTCAGACATGAGAGAGGCTTAAAGTGCAGAGGTCAGAGAACCAAATCCACAGGTAGACGTGGTTCCACCATTGGTGTTAGCAAGAAGAGATAATTGAGGCGATATTATGGGATTCCCAGGTAAAAATAGAAAGAGTTATGACACTCCAAAGCACCCTTGGCAGGCTGCCAGGATGGCTGGTGAACTTGAGCTCGTTAAAAAGTACGGTCTTCGTAACAAAAAAGAACTTTGGAAGGCACACAGTATCTTGAAAAGATACAGATACGATGCACGTAGACTTCTTGCAGAATCAGCTGAAGCTGAACTTACAGGTCACAACAAGACAGAAGTTGACCAGATCCTTGCAAGACTTATCCGTTATTCAATACTTGGATCAGACTCTGACGTTGATGATATTCTTGGATTGCAGACTGATGCAATTCTGGAACGCAGATTACAGACACAGGTCCACAGACTTGGTCTGGCACGCACTCCTAAGCAGGCAAGACAGTTCATTACACATGGCCATATTGCCATCGCAGGTAAGAAGGCAACTGTTCCAGGCATGCTTATATCCAAAAATGAAGAGATGCTTATTGATTATTATGGCCAGTCACCACTTACAGGCGATTCACACCCTGAAAGGCCAGCACAAGTGGCAGCAGCTGTTGTAGAGGAATAAAGGAGGAATGAAATATGGCAGCAACAAGTGGAATTTGGGGCGTAGCTCACATTAAGTGTTCATTCAACAACACAATAATCACAATTACTGATATCACAGGGGCAGAAACTATTGCAAAGTCCTCTGGTGGTATGGTCGTTAAGGCCGCACGTGATGAAAGCTCACCATATACTGCTATGCAGATGGCAAATCAGCTTGCAGACACACTTAAGGACAAGGGGATAGAAGGTCTTCACATCAAGGTCCGCGCACCTGGTGGAAACAAGCAGAGAAGCCCGGGTCCTGGTGCACAGGCAGCTATCAGATCATTCGCCAGAGCAGGTATCAGGATTGGAAGAATACAGGATGTTACTCCTGTTCCCCATGATGGAACCCGTCCAGTAGGCGGAAGAAGAGTATAATCTAATAATGGATATGAACTCATGAAGATGGAAGTAGACATACTAGAGCTATCAGAAAGATCTGCAAAGTTCGTGTTGTCAAACACAAGTGCAGCTTTTGCAAATGGTATCAGGAGAGCATCGCTCTCTGATGTACCTACTCTTGCAATAGAATATGTGAATCTATATAATAACACATCTGTTCTTTTCGATGAACAGCTTGGGCTGAGGCTTTCTCTTATACCTTTGACAACAGACATTGAGGAGTTCGTACCTGTAGATGAATGTAGTTGTGATGGGGCTGGATGTCCGGCTTGCAGGGTATCTCTTACGCTAAGTGCCGAGGGCCCAAAAATGGTTTACTCAGGTGACTTTGTTTCATCTGATGTTAAGATACAGCCCGCTGATAAGAATATTCCTATCATAGATCTCAAAGAAGGTCAGAAGGTTGTATTGGAAGCTATTGCTCACATGGGCTATGGTCACAATCATGCAAGATGGCAGGCAGGCATTGCTTGTGGTTACAAGAACATGCCAATAGTTACATTCACAGACTGCGATAAATGCGGCAAATGTGTTAATGAGTGCCCGCAGGATATAATTAAACTCGGCCCGGAAGGCGCAGAAATTGTCGGAGATGACATCTTAAAATGTATTCTCTGTAAACTCTGTGCAGGTGCATGCGAAATTAATGCTATTTCTGTCACTGAGAATGAAAAATCTTTCATTTTCAGCATGGAGACCGATGGTTCTTACAACATGGAAGAGTTAATTATAAATGCAGGGAAGAACATTAAGGACAAAGCCGGCCGGATGGTGGAGATCTTGGATACTCTCTGATTCGGTAAGGAGATTTTTAATCTCCTAATCATTTATTTGCATATCATGTGCGGGGGTTGCCCAGCCAGGCCAAAGGCGCTAGGTTGAGGGCCTAGTCTCGTAGGAGTTCGTGTGTTCGAATCACACCTCCCGCACCAATTACTGCTAGTTGCTCAATTTTACTTGAAATGGTTTCACATGCCATGATCTGATTATTCGCATATCGTGTGCGGGGGTTGCCCAGCCAGGCCAAAGGCGCTAGGTTGAGGGCCTAGTCTCGTAGGAGTTCGTGTGTTCGAATCACACCTCCCGCACCATATACTTTTTTGTTAAGTTTGGATTAAAGATGTTACTTTTTGATTACTATAAGTCTTTTGGATGACTTGTTGGGACATAGGTCATATCAAAAAATAGGGATTTTGCAATAATGCAAGATATTTGCTAGCTAAGCTGTAGCTTTTAACAAAAGTTTAATTTTTGGAATGATGCTTTACTTCTTCGATCTCAGCCTTTCCAAGAGCTTTCAAAAAATGTGCAGCACGCAATGTAGCATGTTCTTTCTTTTCTTCTGTACGGGTCTGATACGTGCGTATGGAGCGTAAAAAATCAACCTTGCGGAACTCTGGCCAGAATGGTGCGCAGAAATATGAAGCACATTCGTTTCCGTTTGCTTGCCACGGAAGGAAATTAGATACGCGCTCATCTCCACCGGTGCGTATGATCAGATCCACATCTGGAATCGCGGTTTTGCCTGTGGGATAGAGGTGATCAGATATTGTTTCCTCGTTAATATCGTCAATGTTTATTTCACCATTTTTGACCTTTGCAGCAATTTCCTGAACTGCAAGGACAATTTCCTGCCTGCCACCATATGCAAGGGCAACATTGAGGTTGAATTTATCATATTTTGAGGTGACAAATTCTACATTTCTGATCGATTGCTGTAATGATTCCGGTAGGCAATGAACATCTCCAATGGCATGAACTCGCATTTTTCTTTCATGCGTTCTTTCATCCTCTCCGATCTTATCGAATTTAACTCGTATAAGATCGAAAAGCCTATCTTTTTCATCATCACTTCGGCTGAAATTTTCTGTGGAGAATGCGTATATTGTCAGGTGTTCAATTCCAAGTTCGCAAGCCCACTCCATTACTCTTTCAGTAACGCCTGCTCCTTTTATATGCCCAAAAGAGCTAAGCTGCCCAAATCTTTTTGCATATCTGCGATTACCATCCATAATTATGGCAACATGATTTGGGACGCGGGAATTCTTAACTTCCTGTGTGAGTAGGCGTTCATATCCTCTATAGACAACCGGAGGTATATGTTTTAGAATGCAAAACACCACTTTATATTTGAAATTGTAGTTAATGTGGGTGAATGCGCTATCCTGTCGCAAAATGCGCACTTCGCCTTAGTAAAACATGTATTTATGTATAATTATCAAGAACTGATCCAACAATATGTCTGTAATCTTCCTTTAGCAGGTAAATATTGTGGTCGCCTGTCACGTCAATACTGAGAATTCCAAGCCTTGTATTCATAAGGCCGACCATTGCTGAAACTCCTCTGTAACTTACGTCAAAATCAGTTTTGTGAAGATGTTCGTACACGTTACCTGTAGTGAATTTTCCACCATCTAAGAACAATCTTAACACTACTTTACGTATACCAGTATCATCGCGACTGAGATATTTTATGAGTCTCTCTTTTACTCGCTCTTCAATCGTTTCCAGTACAAACACCTCTTTTTTTTATATGCTTTTTCTCTTATAAAACTATTGTACTTCTATAGTTTCATAACACGTAAAGGCTACGAGAATCGTTCTACTTATAGCATGCTAACATATATATTTTGGCTTTTAAACAGTTATCTTTTCGACTATTAGTCCATCTTCAAAAGGATATCTTTCTAAAATATACATTTCTTTAGCTATATCCCGAATATTCTCAGCTATATCTTCAAGTATCCACCAGGCAGTTTCAACTCTGGTTCCGTCCAGGTCTGTCATTCCATCTTCTGCAGCATATTCTTTGATGTAAGAAAATATTTTATCTGCAACTTGTGCATTTTCACAGACTATCTGGCCATAGACAACAGTTCCCTCCTCGGTGATCTCGTCAAAGTTTCTTGCAGTGTTTTCTGCAATGCGCATCAAGCGTTCTCTGAGCTGTACTGCATCTTTATAGGTGGATGAACAGAAGTGTATCCGAATATTTTCCATATTCTTAGTGATCTCTTTTGAAACATCCATAGAGCCCTCTACTGCATTTGATATTTCAGTTTCAAGTCGGTACCCCATACTATTCATTTTATCTGCATTTTCATCTGAGAATTCCAGCTCATTGAGATTAATGAAGCATCCACTTTTTCTGGCTAGTTCAGCAATCTTTTCAGCACCATCCACTGAAGGTATCTCTATTCCGGTTAATATCCCGTTTTCCTGTGCTGCTTTAATGGCCTTTTCATAATTGCTACTCTCAATATCTTCCCAGCATTCAACAGGTGGATGAAATCGTATCTCATCTAATCCAGCAGATGCGAGAAGTTCAAGTGTTTCCTCATCAGGTGCAATAGATGTGTAAAGATGTATGTGATGCTCTGCTCCAAATTCGGACTTTAGTAGTCCAATGTAATGAAGGACCTTCTCAAGTCGTATAAGTGGTTCTCCCCCGGTGATGCCAGTTCCCAGAGCATTCATGTGTAGAGCTTCCTGAATAACATCCTTATTTGAATTGACCAATCTCTCGTTAGCGTAAGTAATGTCTTTTCGCCTTTCTTCTGAGACTGGGCAGTAAAAACAATCTCTGGGACATAAACCAGTAATAAACAAGACCATCTTTGCTCCTTTCTGGCAGAGCTTACAGCCATCTGATAAATATGTGTGAAAAGAACCTGCTTCACATTGAGTTAGTTTTTCCATTAGCGACTCAAATATCTTATTTATATATAAGATTACTTGGGTTAGATCCCAGCTTCAATAGTTTAATATGCTCTCTTTTCAATCATGGGTTTATGGAACATGAAGATGGGCAGATAGCTGTCATGGGATGCAGAAAATGTGGCCGATGTAACTTTGTTTGCCCAGTGGATGCTCTTTATAAAGTAAATGGCTTCACTAATGTGGATTACAATAAATGCACTATGTGTATGAAATGTGTAAAGGTATGCCCTAATAAGGCCCTGGTCTATTTGGACTGATGATACTTTTAGTATCATTCATCCATTTTGCCAATAGAGAATGCTTTGCCAAGTGATTCTCCAATACCATAATATTTCCTGTTTTCCGGTGCATAAAGTATAGGTTTCACCTTTTCAATATCTGGAACATTTTCATCAAGGATATTCTCATCTGCTTTGATATTAACAATTTCTCCAATGAACTGTGTATGCAGTCCTATTTCAAAACTATGGATGATTTTGCACTCAAGTATCAATGGGAATTCCTCAATATATGGCGCATAAACATTTTCGCTCTTGACTGGTGTCAGGCCACTTTTCTCGAACTTATCTGCGTTCTTTCCGCTTTCAATTCCAAAATAGTCAGTTTCACGAACAAGATCCTCAGAAGGTATATTCACTGTAAATGCTTCTTTTTCCATAATATTGGCATAGCTGTAAGTGACCTTCCTAAGCGATATGCTGACACATGGTGGATCTGAGCAAGAAATACCTCCCCATGCTACAGTAGCAGCATTGGCATTGCCAAACATGTCGTAAGTTCCAATCACCCAGGCAGGAGTTGGATATGCAAGTGGTTTTGGGCTTAATGATCTTTTCATGTAGTTCCCTCTGCTTTACTATGGACAGCTTTTGCATATTAAATCTTCTGGAAATTTATACGGGTCAGATAAGCCCTCTGAATATAACTCTTGACACAACGGCTGATATTGTGAACATAATGGCCGACACTGGGAGCATTTGTCCAATATCATACATTAATTGGGCTTTATCACCGCCATATTCAATAGTTCCTGAGAAACGTATGAGTATGATCGCTATCAAAATTATATATATTCCGATTGCAAGCATAAATACATCAGATGGTATGGATTGACTCAGTCCATCCGGTGATATCTGAGCAGGCCCGGGCAAGAGGTTAGGTGGGAGTCTTTCAATGCTATCTGCAATATTCTGAAGTATCTTTGTAATGACTTCAGATAATGCAATGGTCACTCCTGCAATAAGTGGTGCGAATATTGCAGCTGTAGAGCGCATTGTTGAGGTCATATCGTAAAGGGATTGTTTGATGTTCTCTTCTACATCCTGTAGTTCTTTCAGGTGATCTGCCAGTTTGACTATGGCAACTCCGGCAGCCTGGTGACTTCTATGTGCACTCTCCACAAAGAGCATCATAGTTGTGCGTATCCTGTCCGAATAGATATCTTTGAAAGCACCAAAATCATCATCAAATATTGCAGCAAAGATGTCCGAACGCACACTTATCAGGTTGAGAGATATTCTTTCAAATGCTCTTCCTATCTCTGAACCTTCCATGGTCTTTGCAGTGTGCATAAAAGCCTCTTCTGTTGCTCTACCTTCGGATATTCTTCTGCCAAGTACGAAAAGTGCGTCTGAGAATTCACTCTCCATCCTTTTGATCTCATCACGTATCTTTTTGTATGGTGTGTAAACTGCACTCAGATAGAAAGAAATTGCAAAGACCACTCCCCATATCACCATAAGTGTTGGGGGGAATATTCCTCCAAGTGTGACCGTTGAAATGAGATTTCCCGGATTTCCATTTTCTATCCAGGTGTATCCTGAGAGGGATATTAGGAATCCTATGACCAGGGATATGGTCATGTACAATTTTTTCTTCATTTTTATGTTATTCAGCTTCGGATGCTCATCGGGTATGCTTTGTGGGACAAATGCGGCAGGTCTTTGCATCAATATGTATTCTGCGTAAGCAAAGGTGAGCAGAGGCAGTATAATGTCATACAAGACTACAAGTGTGCCTGCTCCAAATCGTATTCCTACAACAGTTACAGCTGGCATAAGTGCTACTAATGCAAGAGGTATCAGTATGAAAAGTGAGTACAGTATGTATGTAGGGTTTTTTAGCTTTGAGGCAAAATTCTGCATGAGCTTTTTTGTACTTTCAAGTACTATATCCAGTGCTCTGTTCAATGTGATTATACGTTGAGCTTCATCCGGTTCACTTGTGGAGCTTTTGATCAAGTGTAAGGACCTTTTGAAATATTCGCTGTTCTTTCCCCACATATTAGCGAATTCAAGAATAGCTTCATCCATGCCCCTGTATTCCCGCACATGGAGGTTCCAAAGCATTTTCCTGAGGTCCTTGGCAAGTGGGCGATTGGAGTGTTCTGCTGCAAACTGTATGGATACTTCCATATTAGGCACAAGCTTCATTGACATTACAATATAGCTCAGAACTTCTGGTATATCTCCAAGAGATCTCACTTTCATCCATTTGGTGTGTATTTTAACGTATTCTCCAAGGTAAATGAGCACAATTATGGGGATGCACAAACTTAGTGCAATGAGCATTTTCAATGCAAGTGCTTCAGATCCCAATGACCTGAATATTATCAGATCCAAAACAAAGAATAAAATAAATGTGAAAATAGATGCAGTATATGCAAAAAGTGTAGTTTCATATGGTTCAAGATCAAAACCTGTGTACGTCATAGCATTGTGATAGTCTTCACTAACAGCATTCTCTGCTTTTTTTCTAAATGCCGGAATATCTATGATGGTCCATCTGAAATTCTTGACTGTGAATTTGCATCCTCTGTAGTACCAGTTTTCTTTACTGCTCAGAAAGATCACCTGAAATTGTTTCTACCTGGCTGTGTGCATACTCGGTGAGTATTTCCTGGTTTATGGTTATATTCTGCCGGAATTGCTCTGAAATATCAGCAGCGAAGTTCTCAAACCATTCTGACCATTTATTGTATACATGTTGCAGGTCAGGTCGTTGTTTCCGTACTTTTTCTTCTTCCATGAGCATCCAGAACATGTTATTGGCTATGCTTACAGTATTAGCTTCGACAAATAGTGGATCAGTTTTTCCGTAATCTGCCATTTTTTCCTTTATCTTTGCTCGCAATCTGATATTGTTCAAAGCTTCATCAATGCTAATTCCCCACTTGTCTGCGATCTTTCCAATCATTATGGACTGTCCTCTGTCCATGATATCTGATGCCGTAAGTGAATCAATGGATGCATCATAGCTCAATATGTCTGTAAATACGCTGCTACTATCTTCTTCATTCCAAGTGTTGTTTGTTTCAGCTATTTGCATTACTCTTCGCTTTGTTACCATGGTTCCTTCCAGTCGTGTATTGCTACAGACAATAACCGCATCTGTTGCTTTGAAGGATGCAGGGGGCACTTTCAGTGTATGGACTATTCTTTCATACACTGACTCTGTTGAGGATCCATGTATGGTTCCGATTACTGAATTGCCTGCAGCTCCTACTTGCATGGCTTCGTAAAGTACGGATACTTCGGGTCCTCTGACTTCTCCCATCACAAGCGATGAACTCCCAAGTCTCAGGGATGCTCTTAAAGCAGTGGATGGTTCTATCTCAATTCCATACTTGATTATAGCTGACTGTGAATTCAGTCCCTGTATTTTCCATCCAAGTTCCTGGAATTCATCAATGGGGATTTCTGGTGTGTCTTCGATGGCCAATATCCTGTATTTCTGAGGGATCTCAAGCAGCATTGCACTAAGTAATGATGTTTTTCCTGCACCTACACCACCTGCAACAAGGACTGATGCTTGTCCGTCCATAATAAAGCTTAAAAATCCAGCTGCAAGTGCTGATATCGAGCCTGTGTTTATGAGTTTTGGGAATGTCCAGGGTGTTCTTGCATGTTTTCTAAATGCGTATGCTGTCCCTTTTGCACTAAGTGGGTCTCCTATGACTGAGACACGTACTCCATACTCGTTAAGTGACATTTCAAGGACAGGTGTAGCTTCTCCAAATGGGCGACCACTTATGGATCGCAGGCGGGATGCCATGGAATCCATGTCTTCTTGTGACAGGTATACATTGGTGACACATTCATCCCCATCAAATACTACATGTACGGGGTTTTTGTCTGCAGGTGCATTGATATAAACATCTGTAATCCTCTGGTCCGAGAGCAGATCTTCAATGATTCCAAGCCCTGTGGTATATTTTGTCAGAATGTCTGAGTATATTTTAAGCTCAGCCGGAGATAGCGTGATATTGGTAAGTTTTGCTTCTTCCAGAAGGAGACGTTTACTCAATAATTTAAAATAATTTCTTGAATTAGCAGGATTTGCAAATTGCAGATCATCAGGACGATGCCTGATCATTTTCTTTCTGGTATTTTCAATGATCTTTAGTTCATCGGAACAAAGGTTATACTCTACCGGATTGATGACGTACATCTTTTCAGGCCGGTCACTTAGCTGATAAATGCTCACAGGAAGTTTTCTTTCTCCTTGATGGCTAATATCATAGCACTCCATGAAAATTGTATTTTCGGGAGGTTCGGCATATATTCTTGAAGTTGAAAAAGGAGGCCTTACATAAGAACGGATATGTGTTTCATATTCGGCACCATCTGCATGAATACTTATTTCATTCCTGCAATTCCATGAGCATCCTTTCATGTTACTGGAAATTTCACTCATTTCATTAATTAGTGATACAAATTCTTCCAGACAACTGCTACACGTTTCATGATCATTTGCCAGTTCATCTTTCAGTTGATATAGCTCATCATAGCTCTGCATCATTGCGTGACTTTTCAGCGGATCATTTGCTGCTGTCTGTATGATCCTATCAAATATTTTGGTGCGGGAATCTTTACATTCTTTATTATTTTTGTGAATGCATGCGTCATAAGTGAGTTTTGAAGTCGCATACACAGAGAGTTTTTCATGGAGCTTTGCCATGGAATAAAGGACATCAAGATTTTTTCCATCGTAATCTCTTTCATATAGATCTGAAACAATGAGTCTGTCTACGATCGGCTCTTTTAGGAGTATCTCAAAAATATTTTTTCTACACCTGATATTTTCAAAACTGGATTCATGTTCGCACTCATTGCAATTTATAATTAAAGTCCTGCTTTTTCGATTTGCTTTTAATTTATGAGGGCATAGTATGGTCTTGTCTTTTTTGTCATTGGATGAATTCAATTTCTGTCTGATCATTTTGTAGATTACCTGATGGGTTTTTCTTTCCTCTTTATTATCTACATCATATGTCAAGGACACGTTTTTTTTACTAGTGAAGCATGTTGACGTTTTTGTCTTGTATTCCGTTTTCTCCATTTATTCCACCCGATTTCTTCTAAAGAAATCTCGGTGTAGTATTAAAAATTTTCTAATCAGTATTGCTAATTAATTTATTTCATATCTTATTATTTATGAAGTTGCGGTTTTCTTAATATAATACTTTCACCTAAGTTACCTTTGACTCTAATATTAGCAGATCATTTTCTAATTGTCTGGAGGGGTGGAATGGGAATATATACAGTCTCACAGTTGAATGAAAATATTAAACGAGTTCTTTCTCATGAACCTCAACTGGCACAGGTCTGGGTCCGTGGTGAGATATCCAATCTAACTAAGCATAGCTCCGGCCATTATTATTTTACTTTAAAGGACAAGGGCAGCCAGGTAAGCTGTGTCAGTTTTAGATCAACGAACAGAGGTCTGAAATTCGATCCGGAACCTTCAATGAAAGTCCTTGTTTTCGGTAGTATTGATGTCTATACTGTCCGTGGTCAGTATCAACTTCGGGTACTTGATATGCGCCCGGATGGTATTGGTGAGCTTTACAAAGCCTATGAGCAATTAAGGAACAAATTGCAGGATGAGGGTTTATTTGATACATCCCGGAAACGGTCAATTCCTAAATATCCTCGCAGGGTGGGTGTAGTAACATCTCCAACAGGGGCTGCTATACATGATATATTGAATGTGCTGAAGCGTCGATATCCGGTGGATATTATCCTTTCTCCGGCCACTGTGCAGGGCGATGAATCAGCGCAAAGCATAGTTGGTGCAATTGAAAAACTCAGTCATACGGATGTTGATGTTATCATAGTTGGTAGGGGTGGTGGTTCAATGGAGGACCTCTGGTCATTCAATGAAGAGATAGTATCCAGGGCAATATCCCAGTCTGAAATTCCTATTGTTTCGGCAGTAGGACATGAAACGGATGTTACTATTGCTGATTTCACAGCAGACCTTCGGGCTCCTACTCCTTCTGCAGCAGCAGAATTGGTGGTTCCTGACAGTGTAGCCTTGAAACGCCACATTGATTCACTTTCGGAACGTATGGGGCAGGCTGCGATACGGATGATATCTGACCGTTCTTCAAGAATAATATACTTACAAAGTCGTATTGAACCGGAAAGGCTTTCTGATCTTGTT
Organism: Methanosarcinaceae archaeon; assembly: GCA_020055655.1. GTDB lineage: Archaea > Halobacteriota > Methanosarcinia > Methanosarcinales > Methanosarcinaceae > Methanolobus. The sequence continues at coordinate 168,924 of JAIPUR010000002.1, forward strand.
AGGCAAAATACTCAGAGGGTAGATGAATTGTCCTATCGTATGGGGCGTGCAGTTCGGAGCAATGTGGAATCCGGTGGCATGCGCCTGACAACTTTTGCAGGCCGACTCAATGCGGTAAGTCCTCTTAAAACTCTGGGCCGGGGTTATAGTATTGCATCAAGAACAGATGATAGGGAACTGATCAGAAGTATTGATGATGTTTCAAAAGGTGATGATATTTACCTTATTGTTCGGGATGGGCGAATAAACTGTAATGTGAATTCGGTCTCAGAAGAGCAATTATAGTCTAGATGGATTGTATAAAAGATGGAAACAGGTGGTGATAGTATGGCAGCTACAAAGAATAATGATCAAAGCTTTGAGACTTCCCTTGATGAATTGGAATCTCTTGTTGATAAACTTGAAAAAGGCCAGTTAACTCTGGATGAAAGCCTTGAACTATTTGAAAAAGGTATGAAGCTTGCACGTGTATGTAATACGAAGCTCTCAGAGGCAGAGCGAAAAATTGAGATATTGACCGAAGAAAATGGTAAGCTCAAAGAAGTGGAGTTTTCAGAATAGTAAATTCTACAACTTCATGCTTCTCTGGCTTCTCTTCTCTAATTATCTTCTTCGAAATATCTTTTTGCAAGCAGGTATGTGCTGCTTCCTGTGAGTACAATAAGGAATATTGCGATGATTCCTCCTTCTAGGCTGAAGTCCTGCCATGAGTGCACTGAAGCCCACATTCCACTCCTGGTCACAAAGGTTGCGAATATCACAAGTATGAATGAAAATATCGCAAGCATTGGTCCTAAAAATTTGTATTCTCCGTGCTTTGCACGTGTGCGTGCATGCAGGAATGCTGTAGCTGTGATCCAGGGTATCAGTGATGATGTTTCTACTGGGTCCCATGTCCAGTACCATGCTCCCCATCCAAGTACTTCATATGCCCAGAATCCTCCAAGACCAATTCCAAGTGTCAGGAATAACCATGCAATTCGCATCCAATCTCTTGCAATTGTGGCCCAGTTCTTGTCATTTGTAAGCAGATTTGCAATTGCAGAAGCAAATGGAATTGTGAATGCTGCATATCCGAGGAAGAGTACTGGTGGGTGCACTGCCATCCATGGATTTCTAAGTAGTGGATTCATGCCTTGCCCATAGGGCACTTCATATAGTAGAGCGAAAGGATTCCAGTTTGTAAGCTCCACAGTACCTGTAGGTAGTATGCCATATGTTGCAAATGGGTTCTTAATCACAAGTAGAAGTAAAAATACTGACACTATGGATAGCGATATCATTCTGGTGGCATCCATCAGTTTGCTGTTCACAAATTGTTTTGTGTGTCCGGTATATTGCATGAAAAGCAACATTATCAGTATTGCCCATGCCCAGAGTAAAAGTGATCCTTCCTGCCCAGCCCATAGTGCAGATACTTTATAGAAAAATGGAAGGTCTGTACTTGAATGCTTGAATACATAATCATAGGATGCATTCACTTTCAAAAGCTGGAATGTGAGTACAAGCATTGAAAGACTGGTGGTAAGTGCAGATACTATTTCCAAGTTCTTTGAAGTTTTTTCAGCTGCCTTGTTATTGTTGATATAGTGTTTTACGGAATAAGCTGTTGCTCCGCAACCTGCAATAAATGAAAGCCATATGAGTATCATTCCAATGTTCATAAGTTCACCTTCACTTTTTCATGTCCTTTTTTGCCCGGAGTTTCTGAAGTTCCTTTTCAAGCATTCTTTCGTACTTATCATCTTCTTTGATCGCATTAGGCTTATTGCGATTTTTATTTTTTTTATCAAAGTTGGTGTTTGTGCTGGATGCCAGTGATTTACTCTCACTTCTATATTCTACAATTCCGAGCATCAGGATGCCTATTACCATGAGGTACATGCCGCCCCAAAGGAAATTGATGAATGGTACTGTTCTCATATATACGTCAAGCTCACCTTTTTTCTCATCAATGGCCCTTGGTGCAATGAAAAGTTCCTCCGTAATGCCTCTGTTGATGTAAGTGGTAGTGTATGTCTGGCCCCACTTGAAATCAGTGATATATTTGATCTGCCCACTTTTGAAAATCTTCCCATTTTTATATACGTCAAAATCGATATTTGTTACGTATGATGAAGCAGGCTTATCTTTGTATGGCTCGCCCTGGTATTCGGAGTTCATGGACCTGAGCATGATCTCGTAGCTCTGCCCTTCAAATTTGGCAGTCTCTCCTGTAGTAATTACTTGTGAGTCTTCAACCTTCATATTAGAACTGAGCACAATTCCAAGAAGAATAAACAATATTCCAAGGTGAATCAGGTGGGCACTTGTTCCTTTAATGGCTTTTGAAATATCCGGATCCAATGATCTTGATATTTTGTAAAATGTGGCAATGATGGCTACTGTTAAAATCGGTACTGAAATATCCATTGGAGTGTTTCCAAAGGGTGAGATCATTGCAAATACAATGGAAATAAAAGCTGATCCTGCTACTATTAGTGCAATGTTCTTTCGCGAATTGTATCCAATGAGCATGCAGGTACTTAGTAATAATACTAAGGCCAATGTCGGCAACGCCGCTCTGTCATTGAAATATTGCGGTGTAAGGCTGATCTCTACTCCGCTGGCAAGCTTTGCAATAAGAGGAGTTAACATTCCCATTGTAAGGATGGTTGCCAGTAATAATAATATAATAACGGTGGCAAGCATAGTATTCCTTGATGTTAGGAGGGGCTTCTTGTTTTCCATGCATTTCGTTCTAATGTATACAAACTATATATAATTAAACTCAGCAAAACTGCGACATCTTAAATAACGATGATGTTAATTCATGCAAAGTGACTTTAATATTAAGAAAAACGAATAAAAACATAATTTAAGCGGGTTGGTAATACGATAGAAATACTCATCACTGCAATATGGCTGATGCTTCCTGCATATTTGCCAAATTCAATTGCGGCAGTCTTTGGTGGCGGCAAGCCTATAGATGGTGGAAGGACCATGAAGGACGGAAGTCGTATTCTTGGTGATGGAAAAACTATCAGGGGACTTTTTGCAGGGACTCTGTGTGGAATGTTGCTTGGCCTTTTCCAGATGTATTACTTTACGCAGAACTCTGTTATATTTGGTGTAGTGTTGCCTACTTTTGGTAGTGGTCTGGCTGCACTTGTGGTGCTATTTACGCTTGCATTTGGATCGCTTATTGGTGATCTCTCTATGAGCTTTTTCAAGCGTAGGATGGGATTTAAGCGTGGGGCTCCCTTGCCCGTTATAGATCAACTTGATTTTGTAATGGGTGCATGGCTACTGACATTTATTGTCTCTCCTTATTGGTTCCTATCAAATTTCACACCTAATATTGTTATTGCAGTATTGATAGTCACACCTCTGCTACACGTTTCGACCAATATTGTTGGTTATTTTATCGGGGTCAAGAAGGAACCCTGGTGATTTTAAAATTCAAGGTGATCAAAATGCCCGGATCCGGAAATAAACAGATGATTATAGATGCCCTGAAGGCTTGTGGGGCAGTGAAGTTCGGTGATTTTACATTGGCTTCAGGCAAGAAAAGCAGTTATTATATAGATATTAAAAAAGCCAGTACTGACCCTAAAACTTTGAAGATCATTGCAAAAGGTGCAACCGAGCTTATTCGCGATATGGATATGGCTGCAGTTGGTGGTGTCGCACTTGGCGGTGTACCACTGGCGACTGCCGTGTCACTTGAATCTGAACTCCCTCTTGTTATCATCCGAAAATCCGATAAAGAATATGGGACTGGTGGACGTTTCATTGGTGATCTTGAGCAGGCTGCACGTATTGTGCTGCTTGAGGATGTAACTACAAGTGGTGGTTCTGTGAAGGATGCCATTGTGGCAATACGAGAAGTGGGTGCTGTGGTAGATACTGTTATCACGGTAGTTGATAGGGAATCCGGTGCATCGGAAAGTCTTGGCTCTATTGATGTAAATCTTGTTCCTCTAGTGTGTGCAAGTGATCTCGTGTAATTTCCATAAATGTCTGGTAATTATTATGAACGGTAATTATTTATTTCAATAATTAGAAAAGTGGACTGTTCATATTTCTATAAAATTAAATGATTGCTAAATGCTCCTTCAATGATTATTAAGTTCATTGAATATTCAAAAATAACAATAACATTTCGGCGGACCAATTTACTGGTCCTTTCTGATAATTTTCTGATGGTGAGGTCTAATATATGAATATATTAATAGTCGGAGGCGGTGGAAGAGAACATGCTATTGCTGATGCAGTTGGAAGAAGCAGAAAAGATCCTTCTATCTATGCTGTGATGTCTAAAAAGAATCCTGGTATTGCAGAGCTATGTGAGGATTTCTTACTTGAGAAGGAAACAAATGTCGAGGCAGTAGTTGAGTATGCAGTATCCAATAATATTGAAATAGCTGTGATGGGTCCTGAAGCACCTCTTGCAGCAGGTCTTGTAGACTCCCTCGAGGCTGCTGGAATTGCTGTTGTAGGTCCTCGAAGAGTCGTGGCACAGATCGAGTTCGATAAGGCATGGGCACGTAATTTCATGAGGGCCAGCAATATCGGAGGTTGTCCGAAATTTGAGGTTTTTACTGAGCGGGCACCAATGGATGCTTTCATCGAAGAGCTTGGCAATGTGGCTATCAAACCCGCAGGTCTGACTGGTGGCAAGGGCGTTAAGGTCATGGGGGACCAGCTGAAGGATGTGGATGCTGCAAAAGAATATGCTGCAAGCCTTCTTGAAGGCGATAGTGTAGTTGTTGAAGAGAACCTTATTGGCGAGGAATTTACTCTTCAGGCTTTTGTTGACGGCACAAATCTTGCATATATGCCAACTGTACAGGATCACAAGCGGGCTTTTGAAAGTGACCTTGGTCCCAATACTGGGGGTATGGGCTCATACAATGAAGCTGGTGGAGTCCTTCCTTTCCTTGTGGAAGATGATGTGGAGCAGGCAAGGCTTATCATGAAGCATACTGTGGCGGCTTTGTATGAAGTTACAGGTGTGGGTTATAAGGGTATTTTTTATGGCCAGTTCATGATCACAAAGGATGGTCCGAAGGTTATTGAGTTCAATGCTCGCTTTGGTGATCCTGAAGCTATGAATGTGCTTCCTTTGATAGAAACTGATTATGTAGATGTGCTTTCTGCAATTGCAAATGGAACTCTTGATAAACTTGATGTGAAGTTTAGCAATAAGGCAACTGTTTGTAAGTATGCAGTTCCTGCTGGCTATCCTGACAATCCTACAAAGGACAGGGAAGTTGTTGTTGGTGATATTGGCGATGCTTTGTTATTCTATTCCAGTGTTTATGAAAAGGATGGGAAAGTCTACACTACAGGCTCAAGATCAGTAGCTGTTGTTGGTGTGGCTGACTCCATTGAAAATGCGGAAAAGATCGCTCAGAATGCTATTGAGAATCTCAGTGGAGATTTGCATTCCAGGCGTGATATTGGTACTGCGGACCTTATACAAAGGCGTATTGACCATATGAATGAAATTCGTGCTAATTGATTTTAGGATTTGATAAGATGAAACACCTTATTTCTATGGCTGATATGACTCATGATGAGATCATTGAGGTTCTTGACATGGCAGATGATCTGAAGGAAAAGCGCTTGAGAGGCAAGGTTACTGACCTTTTGAAGAACAGGAGTCTCGGAATGATATTCGAGAAGTCATCCACTCGTACCAGGGTATCCTTTGAGGTTGCCATGTGTGACCTTGGGGGGCATGCTCTGTATCTTAATGCAAATGATATGCAGCTTGGACGCGGGGAAACCGTGGGTGATACTTCCGAAGTTCTTTCAAGATACCTTTATGGACTCATTGCACGGGTTTACAGTCACGATACTGTAAAACAACTTGCTGAGCATTCTCGCGTACCTGTGATCAATGCTCTGTCGGATCATGAACATCCATGCCAGATACTTGCTGACCTACTTACTATCCGTGAGTATAAGGACAGGCTTAAAGACCTGAAGTATGTGTGGGTTGGCGATGGGAATAATGTGTGCAACTCTGCGATACTTGGTTGCGCACTGGTTGATATGGAAATTGTCGTTGCATGCCCGCCTGGATATGAGCCGGATGCAGATGTTGTGGAGCAGGCAAGGGAACTTGGTGGCAAGGTGACAATTATGAATGATCCTGCAGAGGCCGTTGTGGATGCCGACATCCTCTATGCTGATGTGTGGGTTTCCATGGGTGATGAGGCTGAGCGTGATAAGCGCCTGAATGACCTTGGACCTTACCAGATCAACAACAAACTTGTAGAGCTTGCAAAGCCGGATGTAATTGTAATGCATTGTCTCCCAGCTCACCGTGGCGAGGAGATAAGCGCTGAGGTCATGGATGGCCCTCACTCTGTTGTATTCGATCAGGCAGAGAATCGTATGCATGCTCAAAAAGCACTGCTGCTCAAACTGATGGCCTGAAATTCTCAGGTATTTTATCCTTCATTTTTTTCATAATTATGATAATGGTGAGCTGCAGCTATGCGGAAAATTTTAAGTACTCTAGTTTCTTAGTTTTTATTCGTAATATTGTTAAGTAATGATAGGTGGTAAGATATGAAAACAAAGATGGCTATTTTGATGGCTGTGCTATTATCTATGGTTGGTATAGCATCAGCTGTGGCTCCCTCAGCTTCAATTAATGAAAGCGATTTTGGTGTTACAAGTGTCGAATTTGATGTAGATGTATATGACAATCCTACAAATGTCCAATGGGATGTCACAATAGATCCTGCAATTGCTCCAATCAGCTCCACAGCAGCAGCTCAACTCATTATTGCTGATGGAACAGCACCTGTATTTATCCTTGGTGTAATGCCAGGAGAGTCAGGAATCGATGATGCGCTTCCTGCATACAAAGCATATTCTGGGGGCTGGGGTTTTGCAACTAACACTCTTCCTGCAGGAATGTCAGTTACAGGCAACAACGCTGACCTCACAAAAGCAACAGAATTTACTATCACAGTCGACAAGGAAGTATTTGACTGTTCAACATTTGGATGGGCAATGTATGTCAATGTAGATGATGATAATAACCCTGGGCCTGATAATCTCCAGGCTTACTATCCAGAGAATTGGGGCTGGTCTTCACCTGCATGTGATTACCCTGTATTTGAAATCTCATGCCAGCAGGAAGAAATCCCTGAATTCCCGACCGTAGCTCTCCCTGTAGCTGCAATTCTTGGTCTGGCATTCTTCTTCCAGCGTCGTAAGGAATAATCAATAAAAATTTCAAAGGATGATCTATTCATCCTGTCTTTTTCTTTTTCCTTGGATATTTCATACTCTACTGCTACTTATTCCAATAAAGGCTATATAGAATAAATTCAATTAGAGTACGTTCATAATGCGGGGGTTGCCCAGCCTGGCCAAAGGCGCTAGGTTCAGAGCCTAGTCTCGTAGGAGTTCAAGGGTTCGAATCCCTTCTCCCGCACCAATTTCTATTTTACTGGGATATGGTTAACTACAAAAAACGAAACTATGCAATATCATGTAGGTTGTATTTTTAAAATAATGAGCTACAGATATTTGTATCCTGGATGATATTGATATGTAATCCTCTAACTTCATTATCGTTCATGTGGACACTACAAGCTTGGAAATAATTACATAATTCTCATAGTTCTGCAACACACTAGGCAGTTCTTCTTGGTAATCTCCCTCTCATAGCTCCTAATTCCATTCAGGGAGCTCTGCACTGACTGCACTTTGTATAATCTCTGCAAGATTGTCCCGGGCAACATCAGTCACAGCTGCAAAGACAGTCATTTTACTATCTTCATTTCCTTCAATGCTGAGGCTATCTATTTCCGGCTGGTCGCGGTAGGAGGTTACACTGACTTTAAGAGCTATAGAATCTGTTTGTAGGATCATTTTCAGGTGTCCCATGAACCGAGGGTTCAATTCCAGTATGCTCTTTTTAATCGATTCTATCAGATCCAGAGCCATCTGAGTTGCTTGATCCTGGTCAGAAAACTCGTTTATAGGATAGGAATGTGCATAACTGTTTACATTGAAATGATTGAACTCAGGGTCAAGAATGTCTGAATCTTGATCTGATGTTTCGTTTGTATTTGTAATTGCAGTATTCATTCCTGAAATATATGAATCATCCTTTAAGTTCCTGGCAAGCGAATCCGCAAAGTTGGTGAATGAACCGTCATCTAATTTCAATGACAGAGAGTGAAGTGTAGCATCAGGATTTATTTCTGTTATAGCTGTTTCAAATTCAGACAATTGATATGTACTTAGCATGTCCTTTTTGTTAAGCAGAACAAAATCTGCATTTTCTATCTGCTTTGTTATCGCATCCTCTGAATGCTGCATCAGGTCTTCGAACTTACTACCGTCTATCAGCCCTATGACAGGACCCATACTAACATGGTCCAGTTTTTGGACCTGTTCCTTGATCCTTGCTGGAAACGCAACGCCGCTAGGTTCAATAAGGAGAATATCAGGATTTTGCTGTACATGCACCATTGCTATGCTTGCCGTAAGAGCATATTTCTGGGTGCAGCAAATACAACCCTTTGGTAATTCCTTTGATTCAAGCCCTTTCCTGCTTATGAACTGGCCGTCGACACCAACATCAGCAATGTCGTTAACGATCACTGAAACACTCAATCCATTTTTTTGCAAACGTTTCCCTAATTTGATAACAGAGGTTGTTTTTCCACTACCAAGAAAACCACTAACAATAACTATTTTCATGCATGCCTCCTTACTGGTCATTTTTCCTGCTAAGATTCAAAGTGGGTGGTCATTATATCCTTTACTGAAATTGTAAATTGATTTTTCCTAATGCTATATATGCGTATTCATTAATCAGGATAGTATGCCAAATCAATACCGGGTGTAACAAATGATTATTGTGATTGTATGTGATTCATATACTCATGAAGTATGTCTTAGGGGCTATATGTTTCAATATATTCTGAGCATATGGGAGTACATGAAGTTTATAAATAAGTGCGGATAGATAACAATTTCTGGATAAGGTGGATATATCTTAGTGGAAATTATGCTGTTTTTCTCACATGTGCAATGTTTGCAGGCGAAGTGTCGGCGTAGGATCTGATTGGCAACAAAATCTTTGTCCTTCTCATAATTCTAACATTTATCTCTCGCATGAGCATGCAAAATAAAAGGCTTGTATGCTTCAGCATTTATCTTCATGTAATGCAATCTAACCTTTGAATATTCTATTTTCTTCCACTCAGAATATGGTGTAGTTAATATATCTTCTGAATCAAGGGCTGCCTGATCTGGTTTAATATCATTACATTGGCCAATATCTATTTATAGAACATCTTCCATTGTAGGGGTCCGCGTGAACATCACGCGCTAACGGGAATTCATTTCCGTTAAGAAAATGTCTTCTCAAAGCTTCATCTTTGCCTTCAAAATCCCACGGGTTCGGAAGGTATATATACGATGTCTGCCTTTGTAGGAGTCCGCGCAAATCGCGTGCTGGCGGGAGCTTTTTCCGTCATGAAAAAACAATCATCAAGGCTTCCTTGGGGAGTGTTCGAAGTTCTTCCGAACAACGAAACACTTATATACCAACGTTGCCTTTAAAGAAGTCCTCGCATTGCGAGTTCTTTTATCACCTTCATATCATAATAAGTGGAGGCCGGAGTTATTTCCGGTCTGACATTGGATTTGGCAGTTCGGTTAATTCTGACTGGTAGTGTAATTATATACTATCTTCTAAAGAATTAGCCAAACTATGTGCAAAGTGAATAAACTCTCTAGAGTTTTTCCGATCGATTCTTTAAAAATACTTCCAAGTAAGTAGACTAAATTTATGTGTGTGGATCAGCAATTCTGGTTGATCCTGCCAGAGGTCACTGCTATCGGTATTCGACTAAGCCATGCAAGTCATATGTTCTTCGTGAACATGGCGAACTGCTCAGTAACACGTGGATAACCTGCCCTAAGGTTTGGCATAACACCGGGAAACTGGTGATAATTCCGAATAAACCAGATATGCTGGAATGCTTTCTGGTTCAAAGCTTCGGTGCCTTAGGATGGATCTGCGGCCTATCAGGTAGTAGTGGGTGTAATGTACCTACTAGCCGACGACGGGTACGGGTTGTGAGAGCAAGAGCCCGGAGATGGATTCTGAGACATGAATCCAGGCCCTACGGGGCGCAGCAGGCGCGAAATCTTTACACTGCGGGAAACCGCGATAAGGGGATACCGAGTGCCAGCATTTATGTTGGCTGTCCACATGTCTAAATCGCATGTGTTAGCAAGGGCCGGGCAAGACCGGTGCCAGCCGCCGCGGTAACACCGGCGGCCCGAGTGGTGGCCACTATTATTGGGTCTAAAGGGTCCGTAGCCGGTTTGATCAGTCTTCCGGGAAATCTGACAGCTTAACTGTTAGGCTTCCGGGGGATACTGTCAGGCTTGGGACCGGGAGAGGTAAGAGGTACTACAGGGGTAGGAGTGAAATCTTGTAATCCCTGTGGGACCACCAGTGGCGAAGGCGTCTTACCAGAACGGGTCCGACGGTGAGGGACGAAAGCTGGGGGCTCGAACCGGATTAGATACCCGGGTAGTCCTAGCCGTAAACGATGCTCGCTAGGTGTGGCGCAGGCTACGAGCCTGTGCTGTGCCGTAGGGAAGCCGTGAAGCGAGCCGCCTGGGAAGTACGTCCGCAAGGATGAAACTTAAAGGAATTGGCGGGGGAGCACTACAACCGGAGGAGCCTGCGGTTTAATTGGACTCAACGCCGGACATCTCACCAGCACCGACAGTAGTATGAAGGTCAGGTTGATGACCTTACCTGAGTCGCTGAGAGGAGGTGCATGGCCGCCGTCAGTTCGTACCGTGAGGCGTCCTGTTAAGTCAGGCAACGAGCGAGACCCGTGCCCACTGTTGCCAGCATGTCCTTCGGGATGATGGGTACTCTGTGGGGACCGCCGGTGCTAAACCGGAGGAAGGAACGGGCAACGGTAGGTCAGTATGCCCCGAATGTGCTGGGCTACACGCGGGCTACAATGGCCGGGACAATGGGTTCCTACCCCGAAAGGGGACGGTAATCTCCTAAACCCGGTCGTAGTTCGGATTGAGGGCTGAAACTCGCCCTCATGAAGCTGGATTCGGTAGTAATCGCGTTTCAACAGAGCGCGGTGAATACGTCCCTGCTCCTTGCACACACCGCCCGTCAAAGCACCCGAGTGAGGTCCGGATGAGGC
>JAIPUR010000030.1 GCA_020055655.1 Methanosarcinaceae archaeon
CTCACCATAGCAGAAGCCTCCCCTCTCCTTTCCATGGGCGGCCAGTTCTCCCTGCAACCCCTCTGGTACAACTTCGGAGCAATGGGCTACATATCCTTCATTGCACTGGGAATACTCACCTACAAAGCGTTCAGCCAGAAGAACACGCCAGAGAACACATTCCTGATAGTCTGGACACTGATGATAATCTGGGCTATGCTTCAGCAGAACAGATTTGCATATTATTATTCAGTGAATGCAGCAATACTCAGTGCATGGGTAGGAATTAAAGTGCTTGAGGTTTCTGGCTGGCAAAAACTTGTTGACAGTGTCAGGTCCAAAACATTCAGTGCAAAAAGCATAAAAGTAGCACACATACTTTCAGCAGCATTCATAATCCTTATTCTTATATACCCAAGCTACACTCTTGCAATGCAGCAATCTCAGGGTACAGGAGGACCTAATGGCTACTGGATCGAGACTACCCAGTGGCTCAGATACAACACACCTGACCCGGGGCTGGATTACTATGAAAGCTATGAAAGACCTGCAGCAGGAGAAATGTACGAGTATCCTGAGACTGCATACGGAGTCATGTCCTGGTGGGATTATGGACACTGGATAGAAGTAATAGGACACAGGATACCTAATGCCAACCCATTCCAGCAGGGAGTGGGCGGTCGAAGAAATAGCCTTGAGGAAGAAAATCAACCGGGTGCATCCACTTTCTTCACAGCTCCATCAGAAGAGGCTGCAACCGAGGTTCTCGAAGCAATACACCCTGATCCTGAAAAAGCAGGGGCACGTTACGTGGTCTCCGATGTGGAGATGGCCACCGGCAAATTCTATGCAATGACAGCGTGGACCCTGGATACAGAAGGTTACTATGTTCCGGTACAGACAGATGCTGGTTATCAGAATGTTCCAGGAAAAAGATATTATAATTCCATGGAAGCAAGGTTGCACATCTTTGACGGTGATGGATTGGAGCAGTATCGTCTAGTACATGAGTCACCCATAGGAAACACACAGGAGCCAGGTTATAAGAATGTCTACAATGCTCTCTTTGGTGGAGATCTCGAAGAGAAGAATACAGGTTATGTGAAGGTATTCGAGTATGTTGAAGGCGCCACAATAACAGGTAGCGCACCGGAAGATGAAACTGTGAGCATCAGTAATACCATAATGACCAGTCAGATGAGGACTTTTGACTACACACAATCTGTTGTATCAGATGGCAGCTATTACTTCACGGTACCTTATTCCACTGAAGGACCTATCGCTGGAGAAACCCAATTCGATTCTATGCCCATGGGAGCTTACACAATCAGTTATGGGAACACAACAAAAAGTGTAAGTGTAAATGAAATAGATGTTCTTAATGGAAATGTGATCGAGATATAAACCGGTCACATTGTTCATTCTTTTTTTACTTTTTTGTATACTGCATTTTTAAGTTCCGCCACTTACAAATAGCATCATGTAGAACCTAGCCACAGGTGACAATAGTGGATAGCATGATCAAAGGAAAGGCATGGAAATTTGGAAATGATATTGATACGGATGTCATAATACCTGGCAAATATTTGCGTACGACCGATATGCAGGCATTTGCAGACCATGCAATGGAGGGAATTGACCCTGAATTTGCAGGCAAGGTACAGAAAGGAGATGTCATTGTTGCAGGTGATAACTTTGGCTGTGGATCATCCAGAGAGCAGGCGCCTCTGGCATTGAAACACGCAGGCGTATCTTGTGTGGTTGCAAAGTACTTTGCAAGGATCTTCTTCAGGAACGCGATCAATGTCGGACTTCCACTAATAGAAGCTGATCTTGAGTGTGAAGAAGGAGATGAAGTTGAGATCGATCTGCTTGAAGGTACAGTTACAGTTAATGGGAAAATATATCAGGGAAACAAACTTCCTGATTTCCTGCTTGAGATCCTTACCGATGGTGGACTTGTTGCACACCGTAAGGCACTGCAGAACAAGTAGATATAGTATCTGATAAACCAGAAAATAACAGAGTCAATTAATATGATATTTCCCGAGCAGTACAAAACTGTTGGAGTCAGCCATTTTATTCCCGAAGAGGATGCGGATAAACGCATCTATTTCCTAACAGAATACATGATCATTGAGAATAACTCTGAAAATGATACGAGCTATTCACTTTACCACGTTAAACACAAAGGAAATGAGCTTTTAAGAGATGCAGAATCCCTTGAACTCTTATCAAGTGGAGAAGAGATCGTAAAGTACGACAAACTTCTCAATATCAAGGACAGGGCACTTTTGACAGAAATGGCCCATGATATTTGTAAGAATAATGACAATAACGTTAATACGGTCATTTTCACGGGAATTGACAAACATGTTACTTTTGTACATCAACCCGATATCTCAAGTATTCTGGAAATTGAGATCGTGGATGTTGTACCGCCTGAACCTTCATGGCTTGTAAGTGTCGTAAGAAGACTGGAAGCAAGCGGGATATTCGGGGACCTTACAGTCAAATTCACAGAAAATCTTACAGATCTTAAACAATTCGAAGGAGATAATACAATATTCCCCTGTTCTGCATCAGGACTCAAGGGCAAATGCCTTGATTCGGACGTTATCACAGAAGATGGACATCATCTTGTTGGCTGTGAGATATCAAAGAATCTTTTTGAATCAAGATTCCCGGGGATAGAATACTCTTTTACTAACATCTGCCCATTCAAGTCTGATGTTTTCAAACCATCGAAGGCTTTCATTACAAGATGCTGCCGTTCTGAAAAATCAGGAATTGTCAAAATAAATGATATTAAAGGTGCTGTTGTACATTGGGGTGCATCGGAATTTGATGTTGCAAATGCAATATGGAAACTTGCCGGAGAATTAAGAGAACAGGAAACTACTGAGGATAAATCATGAGACTTGCTATTGTAGAAGGAGATGGAGTTGGAAAGGAAGTAATTCCTGTTGCAGTGGACATACTTGATGCGCTCGGGCTTGAAGTTGAGAAGGTCCCTGTTGAACTTGGATACGGTAAATGGAAAAGAACTGGTCTGGCCATTACAGATGAAGATATCGAAATTCTCAAAAGCTGTGATTGCGTTCTCTTCGGAGCTATTACCACCCCGCCTGATCCCAATTACAAAAGTGTGCTTCTAAGCATTAGAAAAGAGCTTGACATGTATGCCAATATCAGACCAATACGTCCACTGCCATCTGTTAAAGGCATTCTGGATAGAAGTGATTTCAATTTTGTCATTGTGAGGGAGAACACAGAGGGACTCTATTCAGGAATTGAGGAGATCGGCGAAAATGTGTCAACCACAAAAAGAATAATTAGCAGAACAGGCTCTGCAAGGATTGCAGAATATGCCTGCAAGCTTGCTAAAGGCAGACGCAGTGACCTTACAATAGTCCATAAATCCAATGTCATGAAATCTGACAAACTGTTCCTTGATGTCTGCCGGAAAGTTGCAGCAGCAAATGAAGTGAAAGAGCATGATGAACTGGTTGACTCAATGGCATATAAGCTGCTCGTATCACCTGAAAAATATGATGTCGTTGTCACCACCAATCTATTTGGCGACATCCTCAGTGATATGTCTGCGGCCCTTGCAGGCGGATTGGGGTTGCTACCCAGTGCTAATATTGGTGAGAAACATGCCTTTTTCGAGCCAGTACATGGAAGCGCACCTGATATTGCAGGAGAGGGTATTGCAAACCCTATTGCAGCCGTACTGAGCCTTAAGATGTTGCTGGAATGGAATGGAAATACAGAAGCTGCTTCAATTGTAGAAGAAGCTGTTGACTATAGCCTTAATACAGGCATTAGAACTCCGGACCTTGGTGGGTCAAGCAGTACTAAAGAAGTGGGCAGCGCAATTGTGAACTATATCAGGTCAAAATCAAATTAAGGGATTATACCCTTTTATTATCTTGTTCTTTATTTTTTATCGCTAGCTTATTCCAAGCAAAGATGCTACTCCTGCCATGGTGAACACTGCACTGACACCTGATATCCACACCATGATGACAAAGTCAATTGTAGAACTTAACATGTGGCCACCGTCTACTATCCTTATCAAAAGCGCAGACATCAATGAATGCCCGACCATGATCAGCATGACCATGTTAGCCAGTGTGTCGATGTTTCCTACTTCAGTATAGAGCACCATTCCCATTGACATACCAGGTGGCATATCTACCGCTGTGAACATATCCTGCATCAGTCCCACCACACCAAGAGAAATATACATGGTAAAACCAATTCCAGCAGTCAATCCATAAAGAACACCTACAAGACTACCTGCAGACTGATTTCTTTTTTTCCTGAGATTGACTATCCGATGGAAATTGGTAGCTATAATATCACTCACAATTTCAGGTTTCCCACCTAAATTCGTTGCTTCCACAAACATAACACAAAAGCGTTGGATAAGGTTGCTTCCAGTGTTAGAAGCAAAATAAGACCATGAACCGATCTTGTCGATTCTGGTTATAAGCATTTTGTAAAGATTGTTGACATCCCTTGTCAGAGGACCGAAATCATGGGCTCTGAGAGCCTTGAGTGCTTCATCAATTACACCACCCCTTGCACCGGCAGAGCTTCCAAGTGAACGAATAAAAGCAGGAAAATTCTCATCTTTTCTTTTAATGCTTTTTTCAATTTTGCGTGCTATATGACCGGTGTATACCAAGGGTGTCAAAACCATAGCAACAGCTATCGAAGTATCCATTTCACCATAGAGAGTTACAAGAATAAAAACAAAAATACAGCCTGCAATTGATATTGGAATTGATCGATAGAGTTTGAGTTTATCGTCAGTCAAGACATTGGACCTACTCCAAAGAGGATCCTTTGGGATCTTGCTTTTTGTGAACATCAGCATTACAAGGTCAGTAACCAGGAAAACCACAACAACAATACCCATGAGAAGTTCTGCGTTCATGCCTGTTATAACAGGCATTATGATCGCAAATGATGCCATGAATATGAGTGACATTACAAGAGAAACAAACAATTCCTTGATAACTTCTACTGCATACAATGCACCATTATACATTGATTCATATTCATTCATTACAACATTCTGCTCTGCAAAAAGGAAGGTTTTAACGTCTTCCCCAGATTGCAATGCATGAGAGAATCTATCAAGAAAATCTTCGAATATAATGGAAGGGGTCCTTTTTGAAATAAATCTACAGGATTCAGCAAGACTCAAGTGCCAGACCACTACAAGATCATATATTTTTTTGGTCTCATCTGCAAGTTCCTGATAATCCTTATTCTCCGAAACAATACGCATGATATCAAGTCTTGGAGTTTCTGCTGTTGCAATTGAACCCATCTGAGTGATATAATAGTGCATATTGTTATCTATACGTGCTGCTTTAGCCCCAAGTATAGACATTGGGTATGAAAATGCGAATATGATACACACGATTGGAATTATAGCCGGTATTGCTTTTGCCGAGCCAACGAATAGGCTTGGAAGGATAGCATACATTAAAAATGAGAAAACAAAACCAAATAAGATTATGGGCAAAGCAAACTTCTTAAAATATGCTTTAGGTTCCATTCCAAGGTTTTTGAATGCCTTCTCATAACTCATGCATATCACCTAAATAGTGAATGGTAAACCGTCAACTCCATACTTATAGAAATTCACAATTATCTCAAGCACTTCATAGTAATCATCAATACCACGAGATTGCATTTCAGAAAGTATTTTTGACCTTAAGAAAAGGTCCTGATATATCTGACGTTTATCCTCATAACCAAGGGTTGATGCAATCTTATCTTCAAGGATGTAACTATTATTAAGACCACGGAAATTATGACTGTCAGATTCAGGATCCCACTGGAATACTGCCCTTGTGGCAACTCCACCTATTTCTTCATAATAGCCTTCGATCTCTTCCACAGCAAGTGCTCGCCTCAGGAATTTACCTTTACGATAAACAGCAGACAGTATCATTGCAATATTCAGGTTATCAATAAATGTAACAGGAACATTAATAGGATCAGCCGTTAGACGCTGGATCATTTTAGTAACTGCCGATGCGTGGAAAGTTGCCAGAACAGGGTGACCTGTCTGCATACCCTGGAAAGCTACGTTACCTTCAGCTCCTCGAATTTCACCAACAATAATGTAATTTGGTCTGGAGCGCAATGCAGCCTTAAGCAATGCAAAAGTATCTACCCTGGATTCCGGTGGACCATCTTCACGGGTGATCAATTGTTGCCATACAGGCTGTGGTGGTTGAACTTCAGCAGTATCTTCAGCAGAGAATATCTTAGCCCTGGGATTTACAAAAGCAAGACATGCATTCAGCATTGTGGTTTTACCACTGGCTGTTTCACCACTAAAGAATATACTCATGCCGTTTTCAAGGCACATCCACATGTAAGCAGCCATATTACAATCCAGTGCACCCCAATTAATGAGCTGAATAATACTAACAGGCACATCACTGAACTTACGCATGGTAAAACTACTACCACGCTTACTTACATCCAGACTGTAAATTACATTGATACGTGAGCCATCGGGAAGAGCACCATCGGCAATAGGACGTGAATCACTTACAGGACGACCAATACGCTCAGTCATACTCCTGAGCCAGTCATCAAGTCCCTTTTCATCACCAAATGTGAGATCGGTTTTTATCATATCAAATATTTTGTGAACAATAAATACATTGTCCACACCGATACTGCTTATATCCTCAAGATAAGGATCCCTTATAATAGGTTCTATCGGACCTGAACCAATGATGTTTCGTTCAATATGATAAACTAATTTATTGTACTCCATTTGTGTCAAAGGTACCTTTTTTTGTACTGGCATTAATTTCTGCAGAAAAGCAAACTTGCCAGCATCGTCATTCCCATCATCAATAGCCCCGCCTTCACCTACGTTTACTGCTTCATTGAGAAGCTTTGAGATCATATCCTTTAGTTCAGCTTCTGAATTCGGTACAGGTTCACTCGCAGATTTCTCAAGAACAATATTTAAAATTGCATCATATTTCTTCTTCTCAAGGTCATTTAATTCAGGTTCTACTCCATAATAACGAACTTCACCAAGTTCAGCAGTTCCATAGAGGTGAATGAAAACAGGATCCCCTACAGGCAATATCAGATTTACGTTCTCTGAGTCTATATCTTTTGACAGACTGACCATGAAGACAGGCTCATCTGCATCATTTTCCTGCATGAACTTACGTACATATTCACCCAGGTGAGGATTACGCTGTACTGCTTTTTCAAACTCAGGATCCATTTCAAAATCACCTTACAATATCATGATACGGATGCAATTTCAACTACCAGACCTACTTTTGGTTCTACCCTGAAACCTATCATTGTACCCACAGGACCTTTGGCACCTGTGAATTTGTTAACCACGACAGTACGCTTAACCTCACTACCAAGCGGTTTTGATTTTAGAGTAATGTAAACATCGCATGATGATCTGAACATTGATGCTATATCTTCGTTAAGTTCATTTGGCTCTATAGTAAGAATGATGACTTTACCCATACCATTAAGTTTTTTAAAAAAAGAAATAAGTTCAAGACTCTTTTCAGAATTTGCACTATATTTGATAAGAGCAGATATGGTATCAATGATGATCACATCTTTATCAAATAGCTCTTCAGCTGCCATTAATCTTTGAACGAAATCAATTCTTGATTTAGCTGCCTGCACCAATGGAATTACAGGAATGAATAGAAGAGATCCATTCAGTAAATACGGAGCGACAGGATAATCAAGAGAATACATTTGATTTATGAAACCCTTTGTTGTCATCTGTGTAGACACATAAGTGACACTAACATCGTTCTCATTCATCCCATATGCAAATCGCTGAGTAATGGTGCTTTTACCGCCACCTCCGCCGCCTTCGAGCACTACAAGAGATCCCTCAGGAAATCCACCACCTAATTTATCGTTTAAGTCATCCCTAGGAATTCCAAATGCACTTATTTTTGACATTCATACTCACCATTACGTTTTGAAGTACATTGAATCTGATTTTCCATTTTCCGCAGCAAGAACTATTTTGTGATCCCCGGAATTCAGTGGATTTGGAATTGTACTAACATTCACAACAAGAATATCCCCTGGTCGCCACACAACATCACCGTCCTGTAAACTCACATCAACATCAGACGGATGAATATAAAGACCGTCAACTAATACAGTTATGTATCCAGGTGCTAGTTCCGTTTTCCCGGAATTCATTGCATAGAAAGTGTAGTAGCTGCTCACATTGTCATAATAAATTATATCCGGATCATTAATGATCGTTATATCAGTCCTCATTTGTTCGGAAAGAAGTTTACTGCTTACGGATGATGAAGATACAAGTGACTGCACATCAGCTGAGATCACTGTAACTGCACCCATAGCCAGAACAATTGCTGCAATGAAAAAAATCATATGAGTTATTGCCGTTTCAGCATTATTATTTTTAAAAAAGTATCCTGAAGACAAATCATTTTTTTTCATATTTGAAGACCAACGATATTACATAATAAATATAATAGTAATTGCAATATAATGACTATATTATATAAATCTAGTTGTATATTCAAACGTTATACGAACTGTAATCAGAAACTGCATTTCCAGTTACTACTTTTACTCTATGTGAACCAAAACCAAATATATTAGAAACTACAAGTTCACGAGTTTCTTCAGGGCTCCAGACTGAAGCTGTCTCACTATAGCTATAGGACTTAAGCTCACCATCCACCAGAACATTTAATTCATCAAACTGAAGAGTTTCACTACCTGTGTTTGTGAGCGTAATGGTAAGATCATGAGGGGTACTAACATTGTTAGTATCCAAAGCATCAATTGTGATATCTGTCTGCAACTGTTTACTCTGCATTTCATATTGCTCAACAGAAGCATCATTGACAAGTTCGGATGAACTAACAAGTGTCTCAAAAGAAAGTGTACCGAGTATCACGGCAGATATAAAAAATATGATTGTGACAACCGTAACTTCAAATCCCATAAAGTTCCTCCAGACCATGCTTCACTTTTGACATTTCCCTGTCGATGGAACTTAGCATATTCCTATCGATCTTGCGACCACATAACCGCTCTATGAAAAGAAGAGATTTTGTATGATCTTCCGGAAGCAAGCGCCATGTAGGCTTTTCCACATAATAATCAATACCACGAGCATAAGCCATTATCTCAGCCCTTACGTCCTCACTGATCCACCCAATGTCAACATAATAATCCAATGCATCCATTAAATTGTTTCTTCCAACACGTTCCATTAAAAACTCGATCCAGTTGAGAAGAACAACTACACTTGTAGGATCAGCCCGAAGATTTTCAAGGCGGACCATTGAATTATCTCCTTTTGCAGCTATCAGAGGTCCTGGTACATCGATCTTTGGGTCATTTTGCATACCCTCTTGAGATTCACCTAAAGGAATAACTGCGGCTTCCGGCATAACAGGTACACCAGACTGCTCGAGCATATCTACCCTTAAAGAAATATTGTTGGTGGTTTCTGCTAATTCAAGTATATTCTGATCGATATGCTCAGTTTTTTGAGATAAATGGGAGGTACTTTCATTTAGAGACTCAATACTTTCATTCAGCATCACCATAGCATCGGCAAATGCATTTAGTTTAGATTCCACATCCTGCAACCGAGATTCCGTTTCCGAGGATGCGCCTGATACTGACATGGAAACTTTCTGTACAACCCCATCCATATCGCCCTTAAAAGCAGAAAGCATATCCCCAAGTTCATTGAGCCTCAGCTCTGTTTTTTCAAAACGTTCTAGGGTCTCACGCGAACCGCCAGTATCCCCTACAAAAGGATTCACCTGGTTGGATACGATTTCATAGAGAGAGAGTAATTCAAGAACACTTTGGTCTATCTTGTCAACGGTCTTTTTAATCTCCTCATTCTCACGTTGAACAGTACTTATAGACATATCCGTTTTGGATAATTTCCCTTCGACTTCCTTGACCTTCTTGGAATTCTGCTCTAGTGCCTCAGTTACTTCAGCTGAAGGAGCTTGCGAAGAAGCAGCAGCCATGCCTGGTGGACCGCCTGCATTAAGGTCTGGAATATTGCCCATACCAGGCGGAGCTACACCAGGTGGACCTGCAGAAAGATCAGGCACTGATCCAAACCCGGGTGGACCTCCGGGATCAGATGGTGCATCAGAGTCAAAAGGAGAAGTACTTCCTTTGCCCTTACCCTTTTTACCAAAGGCACCGGCCATTTGCTTAATTTTATCGCTCAATCCAGACATGTTTTTCCACAAGATAAGTTATAGTGAAATAGAGTAACCCATAATACAGAAAATATGGTTATAATAATATATAAAAATTTGTAATAAAAGACTGTAACTAAATAATGAAGCCATAAGAGATTAGTTTAAATTGTTTAAGAGCTTTTCACCAACGATTATAGTGGCACGCAAGAAACAATTTAAACCGGCAATAATTTCCGACAAGGACGGAATCAGATTTGCAACACCTGAGCCTGTTGCTAAATACAGAGCGCAGAGATTAAAGTGCAATACCATTGCTGACATCAGTTGCGGTATTGGTGGACAAGCCATATACTTTGCAGAAGAGTGTGAATCGGTATACGCCATAGAGATCGATTCAAAAAAAATAGCTTATGCGAAAAAGAATTGCAAAACACTTGGAATTGATAATATTGAATTTATTTGTGGTGATGCACTTTCAGAGGAAGTCATCGAACAATTACCACAACTGGACATTGTTTTTTCTGATCCTGCAAGACCACCTAATGAAAAGATACGGGACATAAATAGTTTAAAGCCACCTATTCCTGAAGTTATTAATGCTTATGGATCAAGATCATCTAATTTTGCATTCGAGGCATCCCCGCAGATTATGCCTGACAGAGTTCCATTTGATTGCGAGAAAGAATACCTTTCACTCGATGGTAAGCTTAACCGATTAAATCTATATTTTGGAGATATTAAAAAATGCGACGTGTCTGCTATCGCATTGCCGGAGAATGCAAAGATAGAAATGCAAGGGAAGATGACTGAACCAAATATAACAGAAAACATTGCATCTTACGCATATGAAGTTGAGGAATCAGTTGAACGAGCAAATCTTCTTGGGCAAATGGCAAACGATATGATGTCAAAGGCACCAGATATACAGTTATTCGTGGTCGATAAAAAGCGTTCTTTCCTGACCTCTGACAAACAGATAGACGTACCATTGATCAAAAACCGATACAAGGTATTGCTTAATACTGAGGTCGATTATGACCAGATCAACAAGTATCTGAAACAAAATGGCTTTGGAACAGTTATTTTACGAGCTCCCATAGATCCGGAAGACTACTGGAACGTGCGTAACGAACTGGAGACTGGATTAAAAGGAGATAGAAAAGCACACATCTTCCTGAAAGAGAATATGGCAATATTGTGCGAGCCGCTTTAAAAAATCAGTGAAGGTCAAAAGACAATAGTTCTTTTGTACATTTTATTAGTTCCTTTCTGCTAAAAGGTTTTGTAATATAATCATCTGCTTTGAGAACATGCAGCCCAAGCATTTTATCAAATTCCTGGCTCTTGACAGTTAGCATGGCTACAAGAAGGTCAGGATTTTTTTCTTTGATCTTGTGAAAAGTTTCCCAGCCATTCATATCAGGCATCATAATATCAAGAAGAACTGCATCAGGCTTTTCCACATCGATGGTATCAAGACACTCAGATCCACTATTCGCGCCAACCACGACTATACCTTCAGATTCAAGTATCAAACGCACAAGATCAATGGTATCAGGCTCATCATCAACAACCATCACTTTAGGACACATTGGTAAAAACTCCTTGAACTAAGTACTAGTTCATACCAATATATACACTATCAAAATATATAATTAATCCTCGGCGAACCAGCCAAAACGCCTCATAATCATTTTTATACGGGCCTTGACTTCTCTTTTATCAAAAGGCTTTGAAATATAGTCATCAATACCAAGTTCCATACCTTTCACCTTATCTTCAACTGCTGTTTTTGCAGAGATCATCATAACAGGGATCTCATTTGCAGTTTTACTTTTCTTGAGGTGCTCAACGACTTCATACCCATCCATGTCAGGCATCATTATGTCCAAAAGGATAAGGTCAGGTAATTCCTTTAAAGTGATATCAATCGCCTGCTCCCCATTATAAGCTACCAGAAAATCATATGGCTCGTTTATTAAAGAAAGTTTTAATAATTCAGGTATATCGGGCTCGTCATCAACGATCAATATCTTCAGACGGTCTCGTTTGATTTTTTTACTAGCATATTCCAACTGCACAGAATCTTCTGATACAGAATACCTAAAGTCGAAATCCATCAGGCCGATCTCAGTATGGATCTCACCAATATTTGTTGCTTCAAGAACAATATCATAAAATGATTTAACAAGAGTTTCTGTTTCCGGAGGGAGAATATCTTTTAAGAGTATCGAAAGCATCGACCCATTTCCTTCATGGACCTTTTTATCGATGAACTGCATAAAATTTTCAACCAGCTGCAGTGTATCACTGGCAAGGACATTCATATTATCAATAACAAGCAAAGAATCAGGATTTGCAGAAAATAGATTGGAAACATGCGATGCTATTTTAGTGTAATCAGTGGGAGAACTACAATATAATGTATCTTCCTGAGCAGGCTTTCCAGGAGACTCCACGCCAATGAAATGTAATCTGCCCGTAAAATCACTAACATTATAACCAAAGTCTTCGAATTTATGAATTATCTTATCCCTTGATGAACTAAGACATAGCCAGATAACATCCTTCTTTGGCTCCTTTTCAATAAAATCACTAACAAAAAGATATACTGAACGCTCAATAAAGGCATCTACCGGAGCGAAGAACAGTGAATTTTTCCCAGCTAGACCGGTTCGCAACTTATCCAATATCTCTTGAGTCAGCTCGTCCATTATTAGCTACCTTTGAATTTTTTTGTTTAATTTATATTATACCTGTCTTCATATTAATGTTTGGGATGAGATTAACAAAAATATTACTACTTAACAGGAACAAGCTCGACTTGAGGGTAGCCTGTAGAGAAATCCATATGAACTACAAATAATTCTGTTTTGGGTACGATCCCATACATTACAATGGATTTATCGATATTTTCAAATTTCCAGTGAGTTGTAGCCATATGTGAAACAGATTCGGTGATCTTCTGCCCATGCTTTGCAACGGCAAGTACAACATTTTCAGTCGTTTTAGTTATCGAAGCCATTTGCCCAATTACAGATCCCACATTATCCCAACCATAATTATATTCCATACTATCCAGCCCAATATAATCAAGCAGAGGAGATTCGAATTGGCGCATAGTTTCATGTTTTACTTTGTGGAATACATCCATATCTTTGTAGATATTTCCGGAAAATGGCTCTACATAAGAAGGCAACCTACTCTGTTGATCACGAATTTCAAAACCAGTAAAGTAATTCATGAAATTGTGCTCCCCGGTAAAAGGAGATATCATACGTTTCTCAGTTTCAACGCTTGTTCCTTCGGTAGGCATACTAAGTAAAGGTCTTCCCAGATTAAGATGATTTATAAAAGTAGGCAATAAAAGGCTATAGAAGGAATCACCCACTCCACTTGTGATCTCGAACAGATTAAAACTACCTTTTTGGTATCCACCTCCCAATACTGCATCAAAATCAGGGCTACCAGTTGATACTTTACTTGGAATTGGATCTGAAATCGGTTCTGGTATGGAAATATTCTTAGGATATGATACCCCAAATGGCTCAAAACTTGTAAAAACACCATTATCAAGTGTAAATGGATACTTAGATTGTGAAAGGGCTACACCCCTCAGCTTTAGGAAATTTATCTTACGGATCGAATTACCGTTTAATTCTGATAATTCAAGTGATACAACACCATCCACAAGATAATCAAGAGAATTTATGCCGATCTGCTCTGTAATAAGAATAAGATCAGCGTTGACCTTTCTGGAAAAATCAGAAAGAAGACGTTCTAGCTCGAACTTGTTATCCTCCCACCTTGAAGAATGAGTTGTTGCAATACTTAGTGAATCTATAGAGTCAATAACTATCGTAGGTTTTGAATCACTTGTTTCCCATATTTCTTTGACACGGGTTGCAAGCATACGTAAAAAATCCTCATTATTACTAAAGTCACCTTCGATCCATGGGAAATTACCATAAGATGAAGATTTATCAATCCTTGGTGAAACATATATACAGTTCCCCTGCGGACAAAGTTCACGCAGGGTCTCAAAAATAAAAGTGGTTTTCCCGGTACCGGGATAACCCTTCACAAGAAGAGACTTACCAAACTGAGATGAAAAGAACTGCTCTATCTCACACGGAATCATGATTGCTCCTCTGTTAATAATTCAGTTGCTCCTTGATCATGGAGACTCCACAATCAAGTGCTTCATCAATCTTTTCAGCATCTGTGCCGCCACCACGTGCCATATTAGGACGGCCACCGCCGCCACCACCAACTATGTTACACATTTCCCTGACAGCTTTGCCTGCATCAACGCCCAGTGAGATAGATTCTTCACCTGCTGCAGCAACGACCTTGACACCTTCAAAGTCGCTTACCAAAATAGCAACAACATCCTTTTCTTCAGACAACTCACCTGCAATATTTACAAGTTCGTCAGCATCTGCATTTGGAACTCTTGAAGCAACAATACGCACTCCGGCAATTTCAATGGAATCCTGTGCCATTTGAGCAACGCGGACATGTGCAAGTTCTTCTTTCAGGCGCTCATTATCCTTTTTGAATTCCTTCCATTCACCGAAGAAACGGTCAATAGTTGATGGCAAATGTTCAGGAAGTACACGCAATGCATCAGCGGATTGTGCCAGATATGATTCCATCTTCTGCACAGCCCGAACTGCAGCCTTACCTGCAGAATACTCGATCCTCTCAACACCATCCTGAATACGCTCTGTTCTCAGTATCTTGATCGGGCCAACAAGTCCGGTATTGGTACAGTGAGTACCGGCACATGCCTCTATATCATCTGCAACCTTGAGTACACGTATTTTCTTTCCAGGAGGGACACCCCCCTGATAGAGGCCAAATCCGTACTTTTTCTCAGCTGCTGACCTTTCCATCCATTCAGCCGTAACACGCTTGTTTTCCATCACAGTAACATTGGATATGAGCTCGATCTCATCCAACTCTTCCTGACTAATACGTTTGTAGTGCGAAATATCAAGGCGAGCATGATCTGCTGTTTTCTGTGCCCCTGCCTGCCATACATGGTCACCAAGAACTTTACGGGCTGCATCATTCACAATGTGAGTTGCAGTGTGGTGGCATGCATGAGCCATTCTCCTCTCTTCATTGACCTTACCAGTTATCAGGTCACCTTTCCTCAAATGAAGTTCATCTTTTATGTCCTCAAGGACGTGGACCACAACACCATCATGGACCTGAACATCAATGACTTTCAGTAGATCATCTTCTAATCTAACGGTACCATGATCAGCAGGCTGCCCACCGCCTTCCGGATAGAACAATGTACTGTCAAGTACTAGTTTATTATCAAAAAGATCAAGAGCAACAGACTCAAATTCCATCCTCGTAGGTTCATCATAGAAAAGGCGTTTTGTCTTTGGAAGCTTTTTCAGCCTATCAGCATAGGGGAGCTCTTTTACAACTTTCTCTTCAGCCTTGCTATGACCTTCTGCCACCAGAGAATAAAAATTATCAGGTAATTCAACCTCTACATCAACTTCTGCTGCTGCCTGCTTGGAGATCTCAGGCGGGATACCATGAGTATCATACATTTCGATGAGCTTTGACAGAGGCATCTTCTCACCACTCTTTTTGTAGTGTTTTGCAGATTTCTGGATCATGCGCTTGCCACGGCCAAGTGTTTCTTCGAATTTGCTTTCTTCATGGGAGAGAATGTCGGATATAACATCAAATTTCTCATCGAATTCAGGATATTCCGGAAGGTTATTGACATGCATCCTGACAATTTCAGAAAGAGGGATATTTATACCCATGTCTTTCATCATACGCAGAGTTCTGCGAAGAACCAGGCGTGCAAGATATCCTGCTTTTACATTGGATGGAATAATTCCATCTGCAAGCATGAATGTCAGACAGCGAGTATGATCAGTAATAGAGTAAACGTTCTCAACAGGCTCCATAATAGATGAAAGCTTTTCCACTGTTGTTCCAATACTGGAAGCAACCTGCTTTCTAAGTTCAAAGAGATTTGCCTTTTCACTTACATCCATTAGTCCCGCAAGGCGTGCATTCTGTGAAAGGATATTAGCATATTCAGAATTATCCAATTCATGCTCTATACCTGCCAGATCCATAAGCTCGTTAACTACTGTGGGGAAGACAGCATCATATATAGTAGGTGAACCATGGGATGCCCATACAAATCGTTCCAGGCCATACCCGGTATCTACGATATAATTATCCATTTTACGATAATTTTCGCCTTTGATCTGGATAGGGCCATCTTTTGACTGTTGCAGATCCATGAAAACAAGTGTAGCAACTTCAAGACCGCCGATAAGAACCTCCACACAGGGACCAGCATTCCCACCGCCAGCCCATGGCTCTTCCTTATAGGTGACTGCATTAGGATCGGCTCCAAGAGAATTCAGTAACTCATCACAAAGCTCAACTGTCCTGTCCTTCCAGTATATCTCTTCCCGGGTATTATTAAAGGCATGATGAGCCATCATTTCAAAAGTTGTAAGATGGCGACCACTTCTTCCAACTGCATCCAGATCAGAAAGTCTGATACATGGTTGTGAAATTGTTAATGGGTTTGCGGGAGGTGGCACCTGCCCTGATGTTATAAAGGGTTGAAAATCAGCAATTGAAGCGATAGTGAGATAAATATCATCTCTCCACCTTGCTGCCACAGGGTACCTTTCAAGTCTCGTATGCCCACGTTCTTCAAAGAAATTGAGGAAATATTCCCTCATTTGGGTCAGATCGAACTTTTTCTTGAAAACCGGGTTTCCGATAAAAGAATATGGGTCACATGGTGCATCTCCACAAGTATCCCGGTCAAAATCGCGAGTCCAGTAGCTAGAACCACATTTTGAACATTGTTTACGGATAAATCCATTTTCAGAAAAGAAATCAAGTTGATATTCATCTTCAAGCATAATTATTCCAACTAGATGGTTGCTTTATGTAACTTATCTACCAAATACCGCACCAATGATTAAAAACGTTTCTTATGGCAATGAATCACCTGCAGAAAATCGATGGAATATATTAACTAAAGTATAAATATACATGGCGTATACACGATACACCTTGCGTTTTCTTAAAGATCAGGCCCAATTCACATACATATCATGAACATAAATTGCATGATGCAACTACATGAATCTAAAAACAGCTACATCAGGATTAAGAGCGTGTCCATTAAATGTTCTATTTAGTGATTAACGATGCAACCAATGAGATACATGTCACTAGTCTTTAGAGGATTAGTAGAAGAATACGATAATTCCGGCGTAAGACCTTCTGTCTTTATGGACGGAGAAGGTAATCTCCAGGTATACCTTTGCGATTCAATTATTGAAGACAACAGTGAAGAATTTGGAATTGATGTTGAGAACAGCTATGACGTAAATGGCGGACAGTTCACTGGCGCATACAGTTCATACAAGATCCTTACCTCAGTATCACCTAACACAGTAGAAGCAAAAGCAAGTCTTGAAAATTAAAAAAGTATCAACTAATTCACGAATAATATATTAGAACAAAAGCGAATTAATCCAATTCAAGCTTTAGCAATCTAATGCCCAAAAAGCGGATGAGATAATAATGGATTACAAGAAACTTCTCAAGGTCATAAAAAACTCAAAGCAGGTTTACAGAGAAGATTATGTCAAAAAGATATTCAGAAGTTCACACTATGACGTAGGGGTTTTTGAATCAGAGCTTAACGAATTCAATGAAACCTTAGAAGGTGAGGATTCAGAGATAGCAAAAAGGTACATGGACCGTACCGTTGTTGCACAGGTGATGGATGATGCATCGATACTTCTGGAAATTATTAGAGACAATCATTGCCTTGATCCAGAGCAGAATCAAGAAATTGCTAAAATGATCAAAGCACTTGACCTGATGAGTGAAGACATTGAAGTAATAGAAGAAGTAAAAGCTCTTGCTAAAATGCCTGAAAAATCAGACTCTAGTACACATTCAGCAAGGAAAGAAAAAGTCTTTGCAAACGTTTAATTTTATAATATACACTTATTTCAGCCATCACATTTAAGACATTGAGCGCAAAATCTATTTCATGCCTAAAAATATCTTGCTTACCAATGATGACGGCGTATATTCCTCCGGAATCAGAGCTGCCTATAAAAGTGTTTCAGAACTGGGAGAAGTTACCGTTTCTGCACCAATGATGCAGCAAAGCGGAGTTGGTCGATCAATATCTATTTTTGAGCCATTAAGAATAACGAATACGAGCATTGATGGTGTTAGAGTTAATGCAGTTGGTGGAACACCTACGGATTCTGTCATACTTGGTATTTTTTCCATCATGAAAGAAAAGCCAGACCTTATACTTTCAGGATTCAATATTGGAGAGAACATCAGTACAGACACCATAACAACATCCGGAACTATTGGAGCGGCGCTAGAAGGTGCAAGTTATGACATACCTGCGATCGCAGCATCAATACAAGTAACAGAAGAGCAGGACAAATTCGATGATCACAGAGAATATGAGCATGATTTCGAACTTGCTATTAAAGTTGTGAACAATATCGCTAAAAAGGTGTTGAAACACGGATTACCTGAAAATGTAGACCTATTAAATGTTAATATACCTCATTTTGTAGAAGAGGATACTGAAATAGAGATCACACACCTTTCTCGTAAATTCTTTAAAACAAGTGTTGATGAAAGACTTGACCCCCGTGGAAGACCATATTACTGGATAGACGGAGAACTAATTATAGATTACGAAGAGGGTACTGATGTTAATGCAATTATGAACAACGGGCATATATCAGTCACGCCCATAACATTGGACGCAACTTCACCTATTGACCTTTCTGAAATTGAACATCTGATATAATACAATAGAACAAGAATATAAAATTAAACATCAAGGAAATTTATTTTGTGATCTTCACCAGAATTTCCTTGCAATCATCTTCCACACCATGCAAAGTTCCGGTAGCGCCAACAATTGTGCTCCCCAGAATATCTGTCACAAAATGATTTATCTCAATATCTTTTCCGTCTACTGTTAATATTACTTCCATTTTTTGTCACCTACTCGGTCCGATGGAATGGGACTCTTTTACTTACCGCAAGCTTCAGCAATGAAGGTAACTCATCCAGGCTTGCATTTGATACATCCACAAGATCATCATTTGACAAGAGGCACGGTTTAAGTTTTCCATCTGCTGTGACACGAAGTCGATTGCAGTTCGCACAAAATTCAGTGTTATCCACAGGACGTACAAATTCTACTTCTGCACCATTGATTATGTATTTTTTCCTGTGATGCATTTGACGAACCGTTACATTACTTGCCTCACTCAAAAGTTTCCTCTCTACCTCATCAGCATTAACACGATATTGTGCCACATCTTTAAAATCCATAAGTTCGATCAGTTGAAGTATAACATTACCATTATACTGTCTTGTGAACTCGAGCATGGAATCCATACCCACCTCATTGATATCCTTAAGAAGCACCATATTTAGTTTGACAGGATTAAGGCCTGAGTCCACTGCTTCATGAATACCATCGAGAACCCTTTCAAAAGCGTTTGCATTACAATTAGTAATACTACGATATGTGTCTGGATCAAGGCTGTCCAGACTTACATTGACCCTATCAAGTCCGCATTCTTTAAGTGATTGCGCCCTGCCTTTTAACATAGATGCATTTGTAGTCAATGAAACATCCTTCAGTTCTGGCAATGATGCGACGATGTCCTCAAGATCATTCCTGATAAGAGGTTCCCCACCTGATATTTTTACCCTGTTGACTCCCATACCTGAAGCCACATCTACGATATTGGAAATCGTTTCAACTGACATCTCAGACAGACTACCATGATCTCCTTCGTTGTGGCAGTAAATGCAATCAAAATTGCAGCGATTGGTAATGGACATTCGCAAACTTTTAACCGTACGCCCATAATTGTCGGTCAACGAATTGCAAGTTCCGCATGGATTCATATCTACGTAGATACACATTCCTTATTTAACTATTTTGAATCAATGGTCTGCCAGTAATAATACATATATACGTAATGAACAAACTAACATGCATGACAAAAGCTGTTTTGCTTGCAGGAACACATAGCGGTGTTGGAAAAACCACAGTATCCATGGGAATTATGGCAGCCCTTCGAAAAAGAGAGATGGAAGTACAGCCGTTTAAGGTTGGACCTGATTACATCGACCCAACATACCATACATTGATATGTGGCAATGCATCACGAAATCTTGATACATTCATGATGCAACAAGACGGAGTGAGAAAGGCATTCTCTAAAAATTCCAAAAACAGCGATATTAATGTAGTTGAAGGAGTCATGGGTCTTTTTGATGGCATGGGTGCAACTGAAATTGCAAGTTCAGCACATGTGGCCAAGACCCTTGACCTACCTGTCGTTCTGGTAGTGAACGTACATGGGATGTCACGTAGTGCAGCAGCTATGGTAAAAGGCTTTACTGAATTCGATAAAGATGTGAAGATCGCAGGAGTTATCCTGAACAGAGTTGGGAGCCCACGACATGCACAAATGATCAAAGATGCAATACCAGAAGAGATACCTGTTTTAGGAACCCTCCCCAGAAATCAGGATCTTGTAGTACCATCCCGACACCTTGGACTACACATGGCACATGAGAATACTTTTGATGCATCGCATCTTGCAGATTTTATCGAAGAGAATATTGACCTTGATGCACTCGTCTCTGTTGCAGGAAATGCACCTGAACCAGAAGTATATGAGGAAGAACCTACGCCTGAATCTGACGTCAGGATAGGTATTGCAAGAGATAATGCATTTTGTTTTTACTATGAGGACATGTTTGATGCGTTCAGAAATGCAGGTGCAGAAGTAGTTTTCTTCAGCCCAATGGATGGAGAAGTACCTGACGTGGACGGAATGTATTTTGGCGGCGGATATCCTGAACTGAATATTGCAGAACTCGAGAAGTCGAAAACCACAAGATCCCTTAAGGATATTGCAGCTGATGGAATGCCCATGTATGGAGAATGTGGAGGATTGCAATACATGTCCACATCCTACGAGATCGATGGAACCGTTTACAAAATGGCTGATGTGCTGCCTGCTGAAACTGTCCAGACAAAGAAACTCCAGGCACTTGGTTACACAGAAGGCCAGGCCAACGGAGATTTCATCAAAGGCACCATCAGAGGCCATGAATTCCACTATTCTGCAACCTATTGCGCTGATGATGCAAAGCTTACGTATGAAATGAAGCGAGGTAAAGGAATTGTCGATGGTAAGGACGGACTTACAGAGCACAACTCTATCGCAAGTTATACGCACGCCCATCCGGCATCCTTCCCTGTGAAAAGCTTCGTAGATAAATGTAGAGAGTACAAGAAGAAATAAAACTACTTTAGGCCTGTCTAATAGCAGGCACTATCTATTTTTTATTCTTTTTTAGAAAATCTTTGACTACCAAATGTATCAATGAGTTTACGAGAGTTTATATACACATGTAATTGCTGTATAAAATCAATAAATATATATACATAAAGGCTACAAATATGCATACATCGTAAAAATATAAAATATGTATAACGCATATTAAATAATTATTGATGAATTAAATAAAATATTGGTGGTACAATGAAGAAAATAAATATAATAATAGGCATTGCAATTGCACTCTTGCTAACAGCAGCAGGTGCCGGCGCCGTAGCAACAACATGCACACCTGATGGAAGATATTGCGGAACACTGGAAGGAACATACACTTCACCTGATCTCCCTGGGCAAACTTTTGAACTTTATGCATCATTTGAAGCTACTATGAATAACGGAATTATCACTTTCGTGAATATAGATCCAACAGGAAGTAACCCTGCAATTGACGATCTTGCAATTAATGCAATCTACAATAGTACTTCAGGATTGATAGAAGTCACTGCAAGTGGGATCTGCATGTCAGAAAACCAATTTACTGGATTTATGGAAATAGACCCATGTAACGACTTTGAAGTAATAGATGCAACAGGGTCAGTGAATTCAGTGTATGCAGTATCTGGCCTTACAGGTGACTTCACAGTAGACGTAGAACGATGTGGAGAGATCCCAGAGTTCCCAACTGTAGCACTACCAATGATCGCTATACTTGGACTGGCATTTGTAATGCAGCGCAGAAAAGACTAAGATTTTAACTATTGCAGGTTCCTAACCTGCTTATTTTCTATTTTTTAAAGGGCACAAAAATCAGTTTTGTGAGCTTTGCTCGGGGGCAGATGCAGGTGTATTTTCCTGCACATTCTTCATAGCATCCCTATTCTTAAACCAGAGTTTACGACGATAGTAGTTCAAAGGATGTTTTATTTTTTTGCAGACATTATCAGGCGCATAACAATTACCATAGGTCTGCATTGTAGAGCAGGATGGAGGTTTGTAATTTGTACCAGACGAACCTGCTATATGCTCTATCTGATAACGCGCCTTTTCAATGTCGAAATCAGGGGATGCTGTGAAGAGATTCATAATATCATCCACAGTCATGCCAATCGATAGTAAGAAAGATGTCATAGCAAATCTCATGGAGTGAGCCAGATTCACACCGGCCTGAGTATTTGCTATTGCGTGCTTTACACATGGCGGGAACAGATCACTTTCAATTGATTCGAACTCGGAACCGCCAAAATTGCTTTTCCTTTCCTCAAGGGCAGACCTTATTTCTCCCAGATAAGGCTCACATGATTCTGCAATTTCAGGACTAACAGGGACAGGAAGTTTACTTTCTATTCTATGTTTAATTCCTTCCTGGAGAAGACGGGAAAACTCCTCCTTGGAAATACTCACATTTCCATGGAGCATCTTTCTGTTCACAAGTTTCCATTCAATAGCCTTGAGAGAACTTGCCAATTTAATATAGTCAGTGAAATGCATTCTGAAACTTGAATCATGCAATTCAACCCCAATGTCAAAATCTTTTGCAAAATCTTCAAGGAAAGAAAAATCCTGCGTTTTCAGAGACCTATAGGAAGACACCGCCTCTGCTAAAGAGTAACGTCGAGTGAGAAAAGGGTCATCTATACATGACACCAGAATTCGTGAAAATGGGTAAGAAAGCAATTCAAGCAGTATCTTCTGCTCATCAGAATTAGAAATAGAAGGCGTGGTGATCTCGCCTGCAATTGCCTGCAAGACCCGATCTTTGCCCCTGATACGCGCCGAGTCAAAGGCACGGGAGCTAATTAGCCTATCAAGGGAAAAATCAAGGCTTGCCACATAATTGGAAGCCTCTGCAGTGTAGGGATATAAAGCAAGATCTTTATTGTCCATACCCTTAATTAGTCTGATTCAATTCTTGGTGCCAGCAAGTAACCAATCTTTCCTGCTCCATTAGCAATTGAAAAACCGATCTTCACTGGGAAGTCTTTACCTAGCTCAATAGTTATCTCGTTAGATTTTGAAGCAGGTTTGACAATATCTGAAAGATAATCGAGTGAGAACAAAGAACGCGCATCACCGGATTTTAAGTCGATCAACTCACTCTTTGGCATTTCAAGTCTTACACGATCAGTGTCACCTTCTGCCTCCATATAGAAAACATCAGCTTCAACACCGAGCAGCATGTGGTCACTTATCTTTTCAGCTGCCTTTACAGCCCTCTGAAGTTCCTTGCCATTAAGAACAGCCTCTGCCGGCAATTCTAATTGAGGAATTCTGGGCTCTGCCCTGATAGTTGAGGGATCAAGTAAAGCGAGCGTATATGACAGGCCACCAAGCCGAAGAGACATCTTCTGAGACATCTCGTCAAGTTCCATGGTCACTTTATCATCCCTTCCAGCTACGCTGAAAATATCATTGATCTTTGAAAGATCCATACCGATCTCACAGTCGTCAGCACTGAATTCGTCAAATGCATCAGAACTCAGTTCGAAACTGAGCATAGCTACGTTAGCAGGGTCTACTGCCCTGACAGAAAGTCCTTCAGGAGATATCCTGAACCTTGCTTCATCAACAAGAACTGAAAGTGTTTCAATTGAACTTTTTAATATATCTGCATCAATTGTTGCCTTGAACATCTAGATTCTCCGCCAAATAAATTCAACTTCTAGGTCATATACCGATAAAGTAATAAAAGCTTTCTTTTTTAACAGAAAGCAAGCTCGAATAATTTGAATATACTAAGAGTTTAAAATATATTAATCATACTCACGCCATGTGGTGCCACATTTAACACACTTAAAAAAGCGAGTCTCTGATTCATCTGCAGACCTAAGCTGGCGCAGCCACCAGTATGCAACATTGTGACCACATTCCTCACATCTTGCTGTAGTTGTCGGTAGTCCCACATCCACATTCTCTTCAAGTACAGTAACCTCTTCCCTGTCATCACGTTCTGTTTTGGACATTAGCAAATCACATTCACCGGCCTTACTCTTTTCATAACCACACTTTCTACACTTTAATGTCCCTTCTGCAGGAAACATCATACTTTTACACTTTGGACAGAATTCCATCAATCTCACCTCTTGCCTGATCTAGTATCTCATTGTGATCGAACGCCATTTCCGGTATCTCATCAACATCAAACAGAGTCACATTCTTTGCATCCGAACCCGCCATGAGTTCACCGTAGCCTTTTGACAGGTAACATACACTAACCGTATGCCCTCGAGGATCACGCGAATATTCTGAATATACCCCAAGTAACTTAACTATTTCTATTGATAAGCCTGTTTCCTCTTTAGCTTCACGGACCACCGCATTTTCAGTAGTTTCGCCGATTTCTACAAAGCCACCAGGTAATGCAAATTTTCCTTTAAAAGGGGGATGTTTTCTTTGTATCAACACCAGTTTACTGTCAAATAAGATAACAGCATCTACTGTCAATTTTGGAGTCGTAGGGTACATATGAACAAAAACTTAATACACTACATCAACTATATAGAGGGCATACCTATTAAAGGTGCGTATAAATGATAGAGAACACACTATGGATTGCACTGGCATTTATGATAGGTTCTTCTATAATGCCAAAAAAGCATCGCATCCGCAAATTAGTAGGATCTTCAGGATGGATCTTTTTTTCAATGCACTGGTTTTATCAGCCATGGCACTATCTGGAGATCAATGACTACTTCAACGTTGCACTGGTAATA
The DNA here is from genome assembly GCA_020055655.1 of Methanosarcinaceae archaeon. Taxonomy (GTDB): domain Archaea; phylum Halobacteriota; class Methanosarcinia; order Methanosarcinales; family Methanosarcinaceae; genus Methanolobus. The sequence continues at coordinate 25,384 of JAIPUR010000030.1, forward strand.
GCAGTAGGTGCCATCTGCCTTATAATAGCATATACAATGGCAAGAGAATACAAATATCCAGAGTTGGCTGAAAGTAATTCCCCAATTGATGTGACAGCCATGGCAACAAGCGCGACAGCCCTAGGGTCATTATTTTATTTCCCATTTGCACAAATGGATGTTCTCAATATTTGGATCATATCAACTGTCACCGAAAATACATTCTGGGTACTCCAGACCCTGAGCTACCCAGCAGAAATGACAGCATGGAATAAAATAGGAATGAATGGATACCAAGTGGAGATCATACTTGCTTGCACTGCTATTGAGAGCATTGCATTGTTCATCGGGCTTATCAGTTCGGTAGATGCCCCATTGAAGAGAATAGCTGCAGCATTTATGGCATCTGTACCGGTAATATATCTGTTGAATATCGGACGAGATGTTTTTGTGATAATTGCCTATGCACAGCAATGGTTTGGTCCGAACAGTTTTGATATAGCACACCACACCATCGCAAAGATCGGCTCAGGAATCGTACTTTTTGTAATAGCATATATTGTAATGAAGATCCTGCCTGAGCTTATAGATCTTATCGAAGGCATATGGAATATCGTAGCCGCATGTATCCACAAAATATTCGATAAAGTAGTAGGAAATAATTAAATGCTTGCAAAAGGTTCAGGACCATGGTTGCTAACAATTGTTAGTGTGACTTTTGTAGCTTCTATCCTAAATATTTTATTTGAAATACCTTATATGGATACGATAACAACTATCGGAATTGCAGCTAGCATATTTTTCATATTCTTTTTCCGCGACCCTGAAAGAGAGATCACAACATGCCAGGAATCAATGGTAGCACCAGCTGATGGAAAAGTTGTGGATATAAGAGGAAATAAAATATGCATATTCATGAATTTCCAGAATGTACATGTTAACAGATTCCCACTTGATGGAAGAGTAGTTTCCATTGAGCACAAGAAGGGAGGATACATACCTGCATTCTGTAAAGACTCAGACAGGAATGAACGCAGTCATGTATTAATAGATACAGAGCATGGACCAGTGGAAGTTATCCAGATTGCCGGTACAGCCACAAGAAGGATTGTCTCCTATGTGAAAGAAGGAGATAATCTGGCAAAGGGACAAAGGTTTGGCATGATACGATTCGGGTCCAGAGTTGACGTAACGGTTCCAGATAACTTTGATATCTCATGCGAGAAAGGCAACAAATTATATGCAGGGAAATCCGTAATTGCAAAAATGAAATCAAAGGACGTGAAGTAAATAATCCAGTCATTGAAACTAGCTGATTTTGTTACATTGCTAAATGCCTTGTGCGGAACTGGAGCTATACTCTTACTCTTGAATGAATTCACATATATTGCACCCATCCTCGTCCTGATTGGAGCCGTTGCAGATGGTCTTGATGGACATATTGCAAGATGCATTTCAAGCAGCGACATAGGAGATAACCTGGATTCCCTTGCAGATGTAGTGTCATTCGGCCTGGCACCCATTGTGATCCTCTACTCATTCAACGGAGAGAAGGGAGCATATTTACTTGCTGCAGCACTGTGTTTTTACTTCCTATGCGGGCTATTAAGACTTGCAAGGTTCAATACAGTACAAACAGGATTTTCATCATTTAGTGGATTGCCAATTACAGCAGGTGGTATTATACTTTCAGCATATGTGCTAATGGGAGAAGCATATTTCAATAAATATGTAGCTGCAATACTATTACTCATCGCAGGATTATTGATGATAAGCAACATAACTTATCAAAAATCAAGAGATACAAAGACACTCTCAGTTATCGCACTTGTGTTCATGGCCATAATAGCATCTTTTGTACTACAGCCGATATACATGCATTACTTCGCAATTATTCTTATGACGCTGATGACAATCTACGTGATCTCACCCGTGACTAAAAGAACAACATGAGGAAAGATTATGACTGACAAATACGAAATTAATGACCGTGACAATGTGCTTTTTGAAGCTGGAATCAAACTTGGTGCGTTGTACCACCAGTTTACCGGATCACCTGTAGATCTGAAAACAGCAGATAGTCTTGAAAAAGCAATACAGGAAAGTATTTCAGTCCAGCCATGTGTGGAAAATATAACAGTATCCATCAACAGAGATATGATACGCTCAAAGCTCAATAGCGAGTACGGATACTGCGAACTTGAAGGACGTATGCTAATAGTTAATATCACAGCAAGGTTCGAGACAGCAAAAGCAGACGTCAGTCTTGCATTTGATGAAAAACTTGACTACCCACATATGAAAATAGAGAAAATATACTGATATTGCATATTTCCATTTTGCCAATATTATTGATATTCTAGAGATTTCAGCATTTTCGAGGCAGCCGCAAATGCTGCTACAACTTTCTTATTTTGCTCAGTTGTGCCCACTGTCACACGAATGAGTGAATCCCCAGCATCTTTGAAAGATCTACAGTCCCGAACAATAATGCCTTTTTCAAGCAGACTGACTGTAACGTCCTTTGACTTTAGCGGTGATACATCCACAAGTACAAAATTTGCCTGAGAATCATAGACCTTGAAAGGAATATTCTTCATAAGGTAGTTCCTGCCTTCTCTTGCACAAGTTATGCTTTTATTCAAGTACTCCGAATCAGATAATGCAGCTACCCCCGCAAAAACAGAGGGAACACTTACATTGAAAGGGGTTACGATCTTCATATACTCAGATTTAAGCCAGGAAGGCATCAATCCATAACCAAGCCTCATGCCTGCAAGGCCAAATGCTTTTGATAATGTTCTCCCGATAATGATATTGTCATATTCAGCTACAAGATGAGAAACATCAGAATCAGAAAACTCAATGTATGCCTCATCTACAAATACAAGTCCCCGAGTATATTCAATAATTGAACGGAGATCAGATTCATCCACACACTTTCCTGTTGGATTGTTAGGGGAACAAAGGAAAATCACTTTTGTCCTTTCAGATTCGGCTTTTTTGATAGATTCCACATCGAGACTGTAATCTTCCCTGAGTTTCACATATACGGGCACAGCACCATTTGCACTAGCTGCAATACTATAATATGAAAATGTAGGAGTAGGGATAATCACCTCATCTCCCGGAGATATCAGCAGCCTCATAAGATTATCCAGAAGTCCATCCATACCAGGCCCTGAAGCGCAGATATTATCCACTGAGAAACCTGTGTAAATAGATAGAGCATCTACAAGTTCAGATGCCACTGCCGATGGATAGGTGTTCACATTATTCGCATGAGCAATGATGGCATCTACTGCTTTTGGAGATGGTCCAAGTACATTCTCATTGGAACCCAGTTTAATTACAGAAGCTGGATCAAAACCATATAGCTCCGCAATTTCCACAATGGATTTACCTGGGACATATTCAGAAATACCTGCAATTTCCTTTTTGACAAGCTCAGGCCTGCTCAAGTACAGCCACCACCTGATCGATCTCTTCTTTTGTAATGACCAGAGGGGGAGCAATACGCAGCACGTTCTCAGAAGTACAATTCAACAATATGCCATTTTCACGTCCGTGATCTACGAGGTCTGCGCAATTTCTGTTGAACTCAACACCCAGCATAAGTCCTCGTCCACGAACCTCGACAACATCATCAAGGGACATATTCTCCAGCTTATTTCTGAAATATTCGCCGATCTCTTTTGAGCGCTGCGCAAGTTTTTCCTCACGGATGACTTCGATCGAAGCAAGAGCTGCAGCACATGCAAGGGGACCGCCACCGAATGTAGCTGCGTGTTCGCCGCGGCCAAAGGAAATACCTTCGCGAGCTGCAATAGCACCCATTGGGAATCCGCCACCCAGTGCCTTTGCCATGGTCATGATATCAGGTTCAACACCGGAATGGTCCTTGCAGAACCATTCACCCGTTCTGCCAAAACCAGTTTGTACTTCATCAAATATCAGAAGAGTACCGGTATCATCGCATATCTGACGAACTTCTTTAAGGTATGAATCAGAAGGAACGATTATACCACCTTCGCCCTGAATTGGCTCCATTACCACAGCTGCTGTATTCTCAGTAATAGCATCAGCAATTGCCTGTGAATTATTGTATGGCACGAAAGATTCCCCTTGAACCAGTGGCCTGAATGGCTTACGATACAGATCCTTGTAAGTCAGTGTCAAAGAGCCAAGAGTACGTCCATGGAATGAATTTTCCACAGCAATAAAATCAGTCTTGTCGGTTGCCACTCTTGCCAGCTTCATTGCAGCTTCCACTGCTTCTGTCCCGGAGTTACAGAAAAATACACGGTCCATGCCGGTAACATTGACAAGCTCTTCTGCAAGCTTTGCCTGTGCTTCAGTGTAGTAAAGATTGGAAACGTGTATCAATTCCTCTGCCTGAACTTTCAATGCAGCTACCATTTTAGGATGACAGTGACCAATATTGTTCACCGCAATACCTGCAACACAGTCAATATACTCGTTGCCATTGACATCCCACACACGGGAACCTGCACCTTTGCTTAATACAATCGGCTGGCGACCATAGGTCTGCATAACACATTGAGCATCTTTTTCAACAACTGAATTATGAACTGATGATTGGGAATTTGTATGAGATTTCAAATAAACACCTCTTAATAATAATAATATGCGAATTGATTTTAAATCTGACTATTGAAAAAGTTGGCCAGTAAATAACAAAAACAAAAGTTACCACTTGCAATCTGGAATATATGCGTTCAGAAAGCCTGGTAACAAGATGTGAAAATAAAACTGGTCTTAACAAAATAAAGTTATTTGATCATTCTGAATCAATATCCAGAAATATCAAACATCCAGAGTCATCAATTCCTGATAACTCATGACATTATCTTCTTCCCTTTCAAATATGATACCATCCTGCGCTCGCATAACACCGTCCACACGAGCATTTTCATGAATATTTATACTCTCGGCATTGACCTCTCCGAGAATGTGAGTGCCTTCGGCAATATACACATTGCCGCGTGAGACAAGATTTCCATGAATAATATTGTCTTTACCGAGCGTGATATCCTGAATAGTACGAATACTGCCATAGAGAGTGGTTTCATTTTCCATAATAAGAGAGGATGCACGAATATTACCCACAAGTCTGCAGTTGCTACCAATGGAAGCTTTGGATGGTACCCTGATGGAATCGATGGAGACCTTAGAACCATTCGGAACTATCATATTGTTGACACCCAATGCCTCAAAGTCATCTTCAAAAAGATCCTCAAGTGCTTTTTCGACCTCTTCATCTTTACCAAGCCGAAGAAGTTCACTGACATAAAGGAACAGATATACAATTACAGGAATAGGATTACGAACAACTATCCACCCCTTGGCTTCAAATCCACCATTTATCCTAACATCATTTCCAATGTCCAAGTCACCTTTTACTATGAGTTTACCATCAATGGTGACAAACTCACCAATATAGGCATTTGTATCGGTCTTTACATTACCACCGATCTGTGACCAGATGTCGATCCTAACGTCAGAAGTTGAGATCAGATCACCGGAAAGTTCAACCCTTTCACCAAGTATGCTATTATTTGCTATGACACCATATTTGATGACAGAATGGTTACCTATGATGATATCCCCATCTACGACTATTGTATGTTCTTCCATCCGAGTGTTGTCAGGAATTACAAAAGTCTTGAAAGTCTCTTCTTCTTCTATGTTCTCACTCTCCAAGTATGGGGTCTGAACTATTCAAAGGTATAGATGCTATGAGTTTAATTTTATTCTATTTAATAGATATAGACTATTAATAATTATTCTATGACTGATCCCTGCCACGCCTTACATCAACCGCTGCACCCCTTTCCATGAAATCTATTTCATGAGGTGACAGGATCAGCTGTCCTGTAGCCAAAAGATCATCTACTAATAAGATATTATCTCCTTTGTTAATTGCATCACTATGAATTTCTAATTTATTGTTTCCATATTCCAGCTCATAACTAGCTGTTAATTTATCATAAGGCAATTTGCCGGGTTTTCTTATAGGAATAAACCCCTTATTTAATGCATAAGCAATCGGGGTACCCATTATAAAACCCCTTGCTTCAATACCAACCACATAGTCAATATTCATATTTTCATATTTTTTAACTATCTCATCAATAGAACTATGAAAAGCATCTTTGTCTTTCAATAGGGGAGTAATATCTTTAAATAAGATCCCTTCTTTGGGGAAATCGGGAATATTTCTTATTTTGTCACTAAGATTCATTTTTATCCTCCTTAAAATTAGATACATTTGCAATCAGGTCAAATAGATTTTCTTTAAAAAT
>JAIPUR010000031.1 GCA_020055655.1 Methanosarcinaceae archaeon
AATAGGGAAGTTTTTATCAAATCTATCATTCTAAGGTTCTTCCGGGTAAAAACCACTTTACGTTGGTGACATGATAAATAGACAGATGATTAGTCAATCATTCTTAAAAAGCTCCACATTTTCATTGAATCTGTCGATTGACTGCTAAGTCCCGGATTTGGAGACTCATAAACCATAACTTCATTGTAATTTTTGAAACCGGTGTTATATCCTACAATTTCTGACTTTGGAATCCAGTATGATTGCTCAATATTTGATTTACCTTCGCCATTTAAATTGACCATAAAAGCATCATAGGAGCCGGATTCAAACGCCATTAGGCTCATCTCGATAAAATTCTGTGCATATCCGATTTCTGGAATATTAAATACAATTATCACTCTTTCTTTAGATCCAGAACTGTCAGTTAGCACTTCTATATATGTTTCAAGAGATGTAACCTCGTATCCTGCATCATTTAATTCATTTAAGAGATTACTCAGCTTTTCATCTTCCGTTGGTTCTGCCGAACGCTTGGCAAGGGCATTAAAATAATCAATTCTTTCCATATTGTTAGTGGAATGTCCCGAGTATAGTAAAGATGCCTCAGTAATTTTTTCCGATATTTCATAGACTATTTTTGTTTCATACTCTCCACCTGGGAGAACATCGACTGTATGAGGTCCAATTTCATCATTATATGTGAGAATAGAATGGGAGTATTCTATACCGTTTACAATCATAGTCCAGTTTTCTGGATTTGTTGATATTTTCTGGTCTCCTTCATTTTTCAAGTAAATTGAAACCACTGCATACGTGTGGCCTTGTGGAGCTGTACTATACAATATAACAGAATCAGTAGTATCAAATGACCAGTCCCATTTGCATATACCTACTATTGAGGGAGATATTGACTCATTTTCAGAACCCTCTGAGTCTTCAACGATAGAAACTTCTGTTTCTGTTAACTCTTCAGTAGGTGGAATTGGTGGATCTGTAGATTCTACACAGCCTAAAGTGATTGCTGATACCATAAATAGTATAAGTATTATTGATTTTTTCAAGGCACACCCTCTCCTAAATTTTATTGCAAGATACCAAAATTCAAAAAACCTTTTCATTGGTATACTGATTTATGGCTGAAGCTTCTCGACCATCTCAGTAATTGTGAAGGAACCATCTATAATGTCCTTCTTTAATTTTTCCGCCATATTAAGTGCTCTTTTGCGGTCGGACTGTCTGAGTACAATAGGAACTTCAGTTAGTGTTCCATCCTTTTCAACTTTGATGCTGCCAAGGTCTGCACTAAATACATTTCCCGGGCAATTCGTGGTGCAGAGTCCACAATTGAAACACAACTGCCTGTCAAGTGTCAGTTCTTCAGCCTTATAGTAAATGGCATCCATGGGACAGTTTTCAATGGGCTTGCAGACTTTACATCTAAGACATTTATCTGGACTGAATTTAACATTCAGGTCTATATTTTGCCATGCTTCTGCGTAGCTACCTGTGCTTACAGGAACACGTTTATCAACGTCCATCACTGGCATGGGTGTATCTTTATCCAGCTCTTTTATGGAATCAAGTACTGATCCATTAACTACTGGAATAGGGACTGCCCATGATACTATACACTCAGGACCAGATGATGTTGAAAATCCACCCATGAGCTGTGATCTCATGTTGTGCATGTCGGCAACTCCGACAAGATTGGCTTTTTCAGGGCTACTGCGTGTCCCGCTACCTATAACAAAACCTTCCCCGCTATTGATGATCACTTTAGTTCCTATTCCAATGGTCTGCAGATCGGGGTCATTTTTCACTGGATTGATTTGCCCGCATCCGGAAAGAGTTGCAGTTTCCATATTCGGTTCAAAGGAACTTGCATGGAATATTGTGTTAATTGGGGAGCTGGAACAGTTCACAAAAGCTGCGTAGTTCTTAAAAGCATGTCTTGTTGAGTAGAGTTTAGCATATGGTATTTCATCCAATGTGATCTCACTCTGGAAATTATCGTTCTCGTTGGTGATAACTGATACATCGATGGGCTTTTGCTCTACCATATCCCTTAATAAATGGCCTGCTCCGTATTCAGGCTTGAGACTTGAGTGTGCAGTTCCAAAAACCATGAGGTCGAGTACTCCAAGACTTTCGTTCGGGCATGGCCCTACGTGGGCAGGTACTCCATTGAGGAAAACTTTTGATGCTCTTGTAAAATGGAATGGTGCCTTTGCAGGGAAAGATAGCACTGCATAGGTTCCGCTCATAATGGCTCTCGTTGCTGTGGTGACGACATCTACATCTTTGGTGCTTATGGCTTCTCCTTTCTCAACAAGTTCACATATTTCCTGTGATGTCATTACAACAGCGCTGTTGCTCTCGACTTTCTTCTGGATATCTTTTATGGAGCGTTCCATGGTCACCACTATTCTTTATTATGTACTAAAAAAGATGACGAAGGTATCGATATATTCAATCAACACCCAGGATACTGGCAAGTTCCAGACCTTCACTTCCAAGTTCTGCAAGCTGGTCAAAAGCTTCTTGCTTGGTAATGTATTTCTCGGTCCTTGTTCCGTCAGATGCCTCTATTTTGATGGTGATCTCATTTTTGACATAGCCTCTTTCAAGCGACTCTTTTACAATATCTCCATATTGTTCAGCAATCAGTTTCAGGCAGTCAAATATCTCATTGTTCCGTACTGCATCTTTTCCATCAAGTAGTATCTGGGTTAATGTCTGGGTCTTTATGAACATTTGCACATACTTGCGAAGTTCTTCCATAAAGGCATCTATGCTTTCGATCTTCACAGATTTAATAAGTGTCTCATCTGCCATTATGTCCATGTCCTTATAATATATCTGGCAGTTATCAGCATCACAACTGATCTTGAAATTCTGTTCTTTCTTGTGATTTTCAAAAGAGGTGTCAATGTGATTATTTCCATCATAATTTATGGAAGTTATAACGAATTCGGAAACATCCAGCATTTTGACCTTCCTCTCTTTATGGATAATACCAGACTTTGTCCAGGTTGGCAGGAAAAGATCACCATATACTTCCTTTACAGTTAGTATGTCGTGTGAATATGTAAGGTCTGAAGAATAATCAATTCCTGAAAAAGATGCTTTTAGAGTACCTTTTAATGAATCATTCTTCATTGAAGCATAATATCTCTTGGATGAATTGTATATTCCGTATCTGAAAAAAGAATTTAATGTGACAAGGATGTCATTTTCTATTTTATATAGTCCGCTTTCCGATTCTCGCTTAATCTGCTCAAGCTTCTGGTTCAAAAGTTTCAATCCATTTTCAGAATTGGCAATGCAGGCATCCATGATGGTGTTACGACATTCAAGTATTTCTTTGTCTTCAGCACCCTGGGAGAGCTCATCAACATATTTCTGGATGTCCTTGCTGAATTTATCAAGGTTAGCAATTCTGGATTCCAGGGAACTTGCCTCTACTGATTCTTCATCATGGAGTTCTATAGCGCTGTTTTCCAGTGGTAGCACATTTTTGGCAATGTCTATAAAATCATTAAGGTCCTGAATAAAATCCCTTTGTAACGGTAGATCAGTTGAATCCTGAAATGTGTATCTCATCTTAGCTCCCATTCATTTCTTTACTAAATATTCCTTTCTTCATGATATATATATTTCGATATTTGGAATATTCAGCACTTACAGTACACTTCTTACAACATCAAGTATCATGTTAAGGTATTTTGTGGCACCGTTCTTGAGGTCCATTGGATGTAGCTCTCCTGACACGAAGACTTCCTCAATGTTCCTGTAACTATTGCATACAATATTCCCACCATATTTTTCAGGCCTTTCAAAGATGATTTCTTCATACCTTGGACATATGTGGTATTTGAATAGCTCCATTACCGGATTATCTGTAATTTCTCCGGCAGGACAGAATGCCTTCTTCATCTTCTTTTTCAGATCAGCTTCGGAATCATCAATAGAAATGAAATTTTCATTAGATGATGACATCTTTTCTCCGTCAAGTCCCAGAAGTATAGGTGTGTGGATACATAATGGTGCCTTATAACCAAGTGCATTAAGTCCTTCTCTTGCAAGCATATGGATCTTTCTCTGGTCAATTCCCCCAACTGCAATATCAACTCCAAGCATGGCAATATCTACAGCCTGCATAATTGGATACACCATCTGGGAAACATTTGGTTCACTCATTTTTCTTCCGACCTCATCCATACTTCTTCTTGCACGATTGAGTGATGTTCTCTGGGTCAGTTTGAGGACATTGAGCATGTATTCGTGCCCAAACTGGTAATCAGAGCCATATACAAAGTTTGTATTTTCAGCATCTAATCCCAGCGCTATAAAGCAACGCTTGTTATAGTCTGCAATTTCGCGTACTTCTTCAAGCGTTCCTTTCTGATTCAGGTATGCGTGAACATCAGCAAGAAGAACAGTTATCTTAAAACCTACTTTCTGGAGGTCAAGAAGCTTGTTTACGGTAAGAACGTGACCCATATGGATCTTTCCGCTTGGCTCATATCCCACATATGCGGTAGGGCTCTCTTTTGTTTCCAGAAGCTGTTCTAATTCTTCTTCTGTTACTATTTCCTGTACATTTCTGGTTATAAGCTCAAGTTTATCCATAAGGTTCACCATAAGTTCTATTTTGTTTTGTATAAACACATGAATCTTTAAATGCTTTTCTTGTCAGTACACAAAGATAGCCCCCCAGTCGAGTGTTTTTTGGATAAAAGTTATTATAGTATCCTCACAAAGATGTGGTCAAATCTCATCCATCTATGGACCCAATAAACTTCTCCCCGTCAGGAGATCTAAAAAGAGGGATGTTCCAGTTCTGGACTACCTTTTTTCTGATGCTGGTGGTTTCTTCTCCCAGATGTGGGTTAAAACCATCTGCCTGGTACTCCTGCTTCTGGATAATTATGCCACGTTTTTGCCACGTGGGCACTTTGGAAATATTAATATCCTTCTGGAAAAGCAGTTCATGCATCTGGCTTGAATCCTTGTTTTTCAAGATTGCAGCAGCTTTTTTTTCTTTCATTCCTTCAGAAAGAAGCGTGTAATATGCATAGGAATTAATACAATTTCTCCATGCTTCATCCTGTCTCCAGATAAGGTATTCCGTGATGTTCTGCTCATTTACAGGTATGACTCTTGAATCAAAAGATATCGGCTCATCAACTCCAAGTGTTATTGTAAGAGCACTACTCATAAAAGAAGGAATAACGGAATCTATTTTTTCAATCCTTCCGCTAAAAGAGATATTTCTGAAGAGGAAACTGATCTCATCAGAAAATGTGTATGCAAAATCTGGACCGAGTCCACTTTTCTTAAAGAATAGTTCGATAGCATCCGCCATTGCAGATGCAAATCTTTTATCATAAGGTTTTTCAAGTCCTATGCGGGACAGGGCGTTTCTGAAATTACGTCCATCCACTCGCACAATGACAGGCGGTAGACAATGTAGATCTGAATAGATCTCACGCCTTTTCATAGATTGATCATTCTTCTGCTTCAGGTGGCTTTTTCTTAAATTTGTTGACAATATCTCTGATTATGACAATATCACCGGATGTGATCACCCATCTGTAAGGGATGATGACTCCTTTTCCGGTAGCATCAAAGAGATCTTTGTTGATATCGGTTACAGCAAGGCCTTTTACAGCCCTCTCATCAACATCTAGCACAACATCGGCAACTTTACCTACATAAGTAGCTTTGTCCGTGTAAACATTTAGTCCAAAATGTGAAGTTATGTCTGCGCGCATACTATCTCCTTTTATTTATACTTTGCATATATATGAATATTTGTATGTAATTACTATTGCTTGTTTTTAGTCAGGTAGAAAAACAAACTCAAATTTTATATATACCTTCCTTGACTGCTTCGGCTGATCTGTCAAGAGCTGCTTTTTGTTCTGGTTTAAGTTCAAGCTCAATGATCTTCTCTACACCGCTCTTTCCAAGTATTACCGGTACTCCCAGGCATATGTCATTGTATCCGTATTCTCCGTTCAGATATGCAGATGCAGGCATAATTCTCTTTTTATCCAGAAGAACTGATTCTGCCATGCTTGCAATAGCTGCTGATGGTGCGTAGAATGCACTTCCTACCTTCAAATGTCCGACGATCTCAGCTCCTGCATTGATGGTACGATCTACAAGTCTGTCAATGCTTTCTTTATCAAGAAGTTCCGGCAATGGCATGCCTGATACATTAGCATGTTCCGGGAGAGGTACCATGGAATCTCCGTGTCCACCAAGTACCATTGCATTAACATCCTTTGCAGAGCAACCAACTTCCTTTGCTATGAATGACTCGAACCTGCTGGAATCCAGTAATCCACTCATTCCGAACACTTTGCTTCTTTCCAGGCTGGTGGCCTTACTTGCAGCATAGGTGATAATATCAAGAGGATTTGTTACTGTGATTATAATGGAGCCTGGGGTATATTCTTCGATGCTTGCACAGACCTGTTGTGTGATCTTGATGTTAGTTGCAAGAAGATCATCCCGGCTCATACCTGGTTTTCTTGCAATGCCTGCTGTTACAATGACAATGTCAGAAGCTTCAATATCTGCATAGTCATTCGTACCGGTTACATCGACATCATATCCCATAATGGGGGCAGCCTGTGAGATATCCAGTGCTTTGCCCTGTGGCATTCCCTCTACAATGTCAACCATTGTTACATCTGCAATATTAAGCTCTGCAAGGCGCTGAACTGTTGTAGCACCGACATTACCTGCACCAATTACCGAAAGTTTCATTCTTTAAACACCTGTAAATATTAACGACTAGTTTTCAAGCAGATTTAACATTGAACACAATGTATAAATAGTAACCTAATTTCCTGACTATAACTATATATGCGTTAATAACAACAGGTTCAATTAGAACATGCTTACAAGCACATATATTCACATGCCCAAGATAGGGGCGACGGTAGAAAAAAGAATATGGTCAAGTGGTATAAGGACCTGGGATGATTTTCTTGATAGAAAAGATGAGCTGTCTATTTCACGTTCTAAAATGGAAATGATCTTGACAGGTATAGAGGATTCAAAAGAGCGCCTTTTAAATCGTGATTTTGGTTTCTTTGCCCAATCTCTTCCCAAAGCAGAGCAATGGCGCGCATTTCGTGATTTTTCCGACAAAGTTGCTTATGTCGATATTGAGACTACGGGTCTTTCTCCCCAAAGTTCGCACATTACTGTTATTGGTATCTACGATGGAAAAGATGCAAAGACCTATGTCAAAGGCATAGACCTTGAGGATGCCGTTGAAGAACTTGATAAACATGAGTTCCTTGTAACTTTTAACGGCTCAAGGTTCGATCTTCCTTTTATAAAGCGTGAATTTCCTCAGGTAAACTTCAATCAACTTCATGCTGATCTGATGTATCCACTAAGGCGTATCTCTCTTACAGGCGGCCTGAAGAAAATAGAAGTTGAGCTTGGTATCACCCGAAGTGAAGATACTGTGGGTATAAGTGGCTTTGATGCAGTTCGGCTCTGGAATCAATATGAAAAGGGTGACCAGGATGCTCTTGAACTACTACTTGAATATAACAGGGAAGATATAGTGAACCTTCAAACCATAATCAATAAAACCCTTCAACGTTTCATCGATAATAAATTCTCAGAATGCGTCTGACATGGCTCCTGATCTTACAAAAATACCTGACTCTCCTGGCGTCTACCTCATGAAGGATGACTCTGGCGACGTCATATATGTGGGAAAAGCAATTTCCCTTATCAAAAGGGTGCGTCAGTACTTTCAGTCGAATAAGAATCTGAATCCTAAAACCCGCATTCTTGTATCTCACATAAATGATATTGAATGCATAGTCACTGATTCTGAAGTTGATGCACTTATCTTTGAGGCAAATCTCATAAAAAAATACAAGCCTCGTTATAATGTTCGTTTAAAGGATGACAAACGTTATCCATATGTTAAGGTCACAATCAATGAAAAGTTTCCACGAATCTTCATTACCCGTCGGAGATCGATGGATGGTGCTCTATATTTTGGTCCATATGTAAATTCAACTGCCATACGTAACATACTTGATCTTATATCTCGAATATTCATGTTACGTAAATGCAGAAAATCAATACTTACTGGCAGAACCCGCGCATGCCTGAACTATCATATAAAACTCTGCAATGCTCCATGTATGGACGGTATTGATGAAGAAACATATCGTTCAAGGGTCATGGAGGCAGTGCGTCTTTTGAGGGGCGACACTTCAGACGTCCTTAAAGAACTTGAGGATAAAATGCTTTCAGCTTCCTGGAAGCAAGACTTTGAAACAGCAGCGGAAATAAGGGATCAGATAGCAGATATCAAGCAACTGTCACAGCAACAGATCGCCACATCAGGTACTGATGACCGCGATGTCATTGCCGCAGTATCCGATGGCAAGATGGTTTTTCTGCAGATATTTTATGTCCGGGATGGAAGTATGGTTGGCAAAGCTGATTTTTCACTTTCAGGAACAGATAGCTCAACTGATATTGCAGTTGCAATGTCGGAGTTTGTTAAACAATATTATCAGGATTCCCCTATTCCTCCTGAAATTCTCTTGCAATATGATGTACCTGAAAAAGATCTGATCGTAAAATGGCTTGGGCAGCGCTCAGGTCGCGAGGTAAAGCTCAAAGTGCCTCAAAAAGGTGAAAAGAAAAAGCTCATGGATATGGCTGTTAGCAATGCAGAGATGGCCAAACGCGTATCTGAACTAATGACTTCTCCACAGGAATCAGCAATGATATCAATGGAGGAATTAAAAAAGGTGCTTTCGCTCGAAGTTCTTCCTGAACATATCGAAGCTTTTGATATATCCAATATATCCGGTACCAATGCGGTGGGCTCAATGGTTCTTTTTGAGAAAGGAAGGCCTGCCAATAGTAAGTATAGGCAACATAATATCAAAAACGTAAAAGGCATTGATGATTTTGCCATGATGGCTGAGGTTGTAGGTAGAAGATACTCTAAACTCATCAGAGAGAAAAAATCTCTCCCTGATCTGATCTTAATTGATGGTGGTCCTGGTCAGGTGGCTGCTGCAAAATCATCTCTGGATGAGCTTGGCCTTGATATTCCTATGGTAGGTCTGGCAAAGCGTTTTGAGCACATTATAACCACTAAAAAAGGACCTGATGAAGTAATAATTCTTCCAAGAACATCTCCTGCATTAAAACTTCTTATGCAGATAAGAGATGAAGCTCATCGTTTTGCGGTGACTTCCCATCGTCGCAGGAGGTCTGCAAAACTTACTCATTCTGAACTTGATGGAGTGGATGGTATTGGAGCAATAAAAAAGAAAGCTTTGCTTGAACATTTTGGCTCAGTTGAAAATATTCGTTCTGCCTCAATTGAAGAACTTATTATTGTAAATGGAATTAGCCGAAACCTTGCAGAACGCATTCACAATCATTTGGATCAATAATCGATGTGTCTGGCTGGATGTGACTGTATTTCGCTCAACTCATTCTGTATATTCATTCTGCGATTTGACTACTGTAGTAATCAAATTAAAGTACAGTGTGTGACAATATACTTTAAGAAGTTTGAAAGGTTAGTATCTACTTTGATATTTCAGGGTATTGGGTGAATTGAAAATGGAACACGAGTTAGATTTTTATGGGGATATAAGGGATCCTGACATCAGAATGCTTTATGATATGGATCATGTCATATTTGATCAGGAATGGATGAAATCTGTCGATAATTTTGAATTATATTACATGTATCGTGACCTTTACAGAAATGAAGAAGAGGCGGAGGCAATTAAGTCCCATGATCTACGATATGATATCACAATAATCCCTCCCGGAAGATTAGGTAAGGAATACATAAAAACTGCAGGCCATTATCATCCGTATGTTCCCGGAACTGGTTATTCTTATACGGAAGTCTACCAGGTACTTGAAGGTGAGGCTACTTATCTTCTCCAGAAAGAAGAACATGGTGAAATTACTGACGTCATGGTCTACAAAGTTAAAGAAGGGGGATTTGTAGTAATTCCTCCAAATTACGGGCACATGACCATCAATGCTTCAAATAAGAAGTTGAAGATGGCAAACTGGGTATGCAGGGACTTTGAATCCATATATGATGAAATAAGGGATATGTCCGGTGGAGCATACTATCTTCTTGAAGATGGTTTTATTCCAAATCCATCATATGATTCTGTGCCTGAGATTCGTTTCATGCAATCTCAGGATGATTCGGAACTTGGACTTTTCGAAGGTACGGATATGTATGATCTTGTAAATGATCTGGATAGGCTCAAATTTTTGACTCGTCCACAGGACTATTTACATATATTTGAGAAAATAATTGCCTGAATGAAGTAACCTTTTTATTATGCAAGCATATATTTAAGTGGATGTCAGTCTTTAAAAAAAGGGAAGAGGTGTATTGTTGAGCAAAAATTCCCCAATTCAATTTACTTCGTCCAAGATCGATGATCTGATGTTCAGGACCACCTTCGACCCAAAGTCAATGGAAGGTGAAGTGATAGTCAACCTTTCTCTTATTGATAGTCAGGATTTTGAAGATGTTTTCAAGATATTCAAGATGGCTATCAATAGTGGTCTTTCAGTTAGTCCTTTGTTAAAGGTATTGCACGAAGGTGATTATATTGGAGGACGAACTATCGAAAAAGATGAGGTCGGTTTTGCAACAATGTGTAGTATTACCATAGATGGTATTCTTCTGAAATCCGGGGTAATGATCAAGCCACGATTCGGAGGCCTCGTAGAGATCAAGGATGGTACTCCCAAACGCTTCACTAATGTTCTAACCTATCCGAGTACAACTATTGATCCTCTTGAAGTATTGATGTCTCAGGAGCTTACATCTGTGATGGAAATGCTTAAAACAGGCTCAGGCAAGATTCTTGCAAATCTAAGAGAAGCACCTCTGGTTGCCAGGGATGTGATTGATAGCACTCTTTCTGACATGGTGGATGCAGGTATAACCGGCATTCTTGAAGTGGGTGAACCTAATACGAGAATACTCGATGTGCCTGTTGAAAGGGACCATCTTGGTATTGTTGTGATAGGCGGAACAAATCCAATGGCTATTGTTCAGGAGTATGGGATTCCTATCAGGACGAATGCCATGTCCACATTAGTTGATATCAACGAACTTGATAATATCAATGATATTTAAGTATAACATTTCTCAAATTAAATGTGTCCTGATAATTATATCAGGATGAACATTATTTTTTCGTAATTTGTGTAGCTATTATAGCATTCAACATCTCTATGAATACTTCTTTCTTGCCTGCAGGTATTGTGGCTCCTGCCGCAATATCGTGACCGCCACCACCACCACCTATTTCATGACATACTTTGCTTATTGCTTCGGAAAGATTAAGTCCTCTGTTTATCTGTTCCTGTGTTCCCCTTGCGGATACTTTATGTCCTTCTTCACTATCTGCAAATGCAATTATCGGAAGATGACGGTTATTGGATGACTGGCTCATTCCTGCTACTATCCCGACAATCGTTTCAGGTATTTCTTTGCCGGCATCGAAGTACTGTAAATGGGATAGCTGGGTGACTCCATTGATCTTTACAAAATTCAAGCCATCTACAAGATTCTTTCTATGAGTGGCCAGTAAGGTCTTTGCTTCTTCGTATGCATCTTCTCTGTCACCCATACATACAGCCATACCAATTTCAGCTTTCATGTATCTTCCAGTGGCATTTAGAAGGGTTGAATACTCACTGGCATCTCTCATCTCAGTTCCTTCTTTTTCCTGAAGTAATATGTATGACTCACTGATGAGCCTGCTGATATTGTATGAGGAAAGCCCATTTTTCATGGAATATTGCAACAGGGATGAACTTATTTTTGTCTTCTCTTCGTCGGTGAGGTCGATCCACCTTCTCCATTTTTCATCCTTTGCGTACTGGAAACCAATCTTATGGAGGAAGTCAATACATGCATCTTCATTGCCTGTAAGCCCTGGTAAAAAAGGATCTGATGAATACTGCAGCATTTTATAAACAGGCCTTGTCTGTTTGCCAAATAATGATATATCATTTTTGGAACTAATATATGTGGAATTGCTTTCAAGTATCTCGCGGTTAAGGCTTACAAGTTTTCCATACTTCCTGTATTGCATGTCTCCTATAGCACCGGTAATAGCCAGATCTGCCAGATCTATATTGTCGCCTATTTGGTTGGCTAGTATGAATGCAGTTCCTGATCCACTTATCTCAAACGACCCATTTGCTCCAAAAAGGTGTGGATTTAAATGAAATTTAGTTTCTCCCTGCGGTCTGTGGTGATCTGAAACTACTGAATTCAATCCACAATTATTGATATGTTCTATCTGCCCGCTTCCAAGGTCGGTGAATACAACAAGTTCCGGATTCTGGTCTGCCAGTTCCTCTATTGTATTTTTATCCAGTTGTTTTACAAATAGTATATCATATCCAATGTCAGCACGCTCAATGGATTTTGAAATAATTGACCCTGCAGTGATGCCATCTGCATCGATATGTGACACCAATTGCACTTCTTTATACTTCTTGATCTCTTCAGCACATTTGCGTGCTTGTTTTATCATTTTATTCATGGTGTCAGACATATTTTACCTCGTTATATGATAATTCTTGAACCCTGCTTCCAATTTCCAGGGTCAATTTTGTAATTACTTCCCTCTCTCTCTATTTGGGGGAATTCCCGAATTGATTCAATGGTGATCTTGTTTGTATCCTCATCATTGAATTTTTCATGAAGCTTAGTCCATGGTATGATATATGCTTCTCTGGCACGTCCCACTCCCATTTTTAGTTCAACTGCAAGGAATCCTGTTCTTCCGGAGCGTTGCAAAAAGTCTGAGATCCTTGTGATCTGATGGGATCCTTTCTTGTCGATAGTGAAATGTTGGGTGAAGTACAATGCTTTTGCACCCTTGTCCACAGAGATGCTTTTGCATTCTATTCCCAGATAATAATCAGGGTCTAGTGAGTCTACAAGTACATCTAGGAACTGAGGTGTGAAACGGTGCTGTTTCAGACGATGTGCTATTCCTTTTGTACTTGTTTCTTCAAAAAAATCATTGAATGAATGTACAAGTACTCTTTCAAATTCTGTCATTAATCGATCACGCTTATAAAATCATACTCTTTTAATATTATTAAAATTGCTACGTAAGTTTGCGTTAGATTCATGTACTTAATGTTTTAATTAACCTATTATGGATAAGAAACAATTTGAGATTATATCTTCGGTAGGTTCGGTGGTTTTACTTACTTTGCTTTTTGCGGGTGTCCATCAATTCATGCAGGAAAATCAGCAATATGGTTTCGTCATATCAATCGCTGCTTTCATTGCAGTAATATCTGTAATGGGCATAAAAATGGCAACATTTGAGTAAACTCCAGTAAAATTGGAACTAACAGTAGTTGTATTTGTTAGGATTACTAAAATCATCAGAACTTTAAAGACTAATAATGGATGTGGCTGAAATAGTATTAGAAAAAGGAGTAAAAGAAGTATACCTCAGGATTCTAAGGTATCTTTGCTCTGATTTACGAGGAATTTGACGAAATCCAGGCTAAGCCTTGTTTCTCTCATCATCTTTTCTTCAATTTCTTCTTCTGAAAGGCCGTCTGCTCTGTATTGTTCTATACGGTCATAAACGCTCTGTGATACTTCGGAGTATTCATTAATGTCCTTTCTGTGGCCCCATACGTCACCTTCAAGGAGGTCGATTCCCTGCATTTCAAGGTACATCTTGGCTGAATTTGAAATTGTTCTCTTGTATGAGCTTGGGATATGAAGTGCTTTCACACTTGGACATTTCATTACAAGGGAAAAAATATCGGTGTTTGAGGGTCTGAATGCAAGGTGTATGATCTCTTCATTTGTACCAAGCGTATTGATCTCTTCCTTTGAACTTACAACTCTAATTTTCATTTTTGTTTCTCCTTAAAAGTTACATGTCACTGTCAGATTTTATGAGTGCATAATCAATAATTTATTAAGTCCTAAACATGTGTATATACAAAGTCGTATTTAAAGTTTGTTAAACTAAATGTATATCAATGCTATAAATTATTCCAATGATATAACTTTAATTTTTATTTATACTGTTGGAGCATATTGGTTAATCCTTCTCTTCATATTCATTTCTATATAGGGGACAACTCATAAAATTGTGTGGTATTTTATAATTTGATACTTATGAATATGTATATTGAGAATTTTTATTTATTATCTATATTTGTATATAAGTCTGCATAAAAAAGTAAAAATCAATTCTAAAATATGTGTATATACTGATATACAGTTAAATTCATGTGTCCATAATATTTTTGGCACAATGCGCCACGTTTCTTAACTTATTATTATTATTATTATATTAGACTGTTAACTTATTTATAAAAAACAGTCCTTTTAGTAAACACTATGCCGATGCGATTTTCAAATATAAAAATCAAAAACGATGCAAAAATCATTTACTTGATATTCGGTGTAGTTCTGACTTACTTTTCAAGCTATTTCCCCGATCTTCATAATGTTATCGGATTGGAAGGTTACAGAATTAGTTCTCTGGTTACATTTGCCTCTTTAAATGGTATGCTTTTTGGCCCTCTGTGGGGTAGTGTTGTTTCTGCTTCAGGTATGTTCCTGCATGAACTGAATAGTCCTGGATATATTAGCAAAAACTCCTTTAATATGTCTTCTTCATTTTTTTTGATAATCTGCTCAATGGTTTCAGGTTTTGTTATAAACAAACAGTATAAGGTGGTTGCAGGCATTTTTTTTGCATTGATAATAGCATGGTTCATGTTTGACACAGGTAGAAGTGCATATTTATATCCATGGTTCCATGTACTTGTCCTGCTCTCATTTTTGTTTGTCAGCAGGCACAGCCTGAAATTTGTAGGTACAAAAGCGTATATGTTGATCTCTTTGTTCTATGCTGCAATAATGGGAATTCTTTCAGATCATCTTGCAGGAAGCATTGCTTATAATTATATATATGATATCTCTGCGGATGATTTTATGTCAGTTATCTACATGTATCCGCTAGAACGCATGGTTTTGGCACTGATTACAACATTTATAGCCTATTTCTTCTTCTCTGTGCTCAGGGATGTAGTTCTCTCCTCTGACGACATTGAATCTGATATTGCTAATAAGAAAAGTAAGGATCTGGAAGACTATCTGTATAATGATGTTCAAAGTATTATCGAAGAAGAAAATTCTAACAAGTGATCAATGAAATATTTATCAAATAGCTTGTTATTCGATTTAAAAAGTGAATTACTGGAATCTTTCCAGCTTATCCTTGATATTGATTATGGATCTAGAAAACCAGTGTTGTGGTTCGGAAATCACAAGTACTTGATTATTGCTTTTCACTGCAACGTCACACATGCAGGAGATATTTTCCAGTATTGGTATTCCAAAAACTTCCTCTTCGACAATACTGTTCATAATATTTCCATGACACATATTATTGATTAGCGCCACTTTCTTACTCAGAGGATTGTATATGCCGGTTATAAGCTGTTCTATTGCATTCAGGCTGACATTTGTGGAATTATGTGTGACCAATACCATATCTGATGCAGCGACTGCATTAACAGATTCATATTCAACCCCTGGGCTGGTATCAAATATCACGACATCTATTCCATTGGCAAACAATTCTTTTTTCCCACTGATGAGAGTTTTAAGTGCTTTGGATTGCCAGCTTCTATCTTGGCATGCAAAATCTCTGATTTCCTTAATTTCCGGATTCGCATAAGCCACGAAGAATTTACCACTCGTTTGAAAACGACTACTGACATCTTCCACGATATCCATCATCCCACATTTTTTTGAAAGAAAATCATTGATCCATAAAGGGGGCTTTGCATCAAAAAATGTGTATAAAGATGGCCCCCTCATATCAATGTCTATCAAACAAACATTTTTTCCTTCCAAAGCGTAGGCTGCAGCCAGATTAATTGAAATACTTGTTTTTCCGCTTCCGCCTTTTGATGAATGAACTGCCAAACAGAGTGCCATTTTAACCTCTTGTATAAATTAATTATGTTATTTAATAAATATATACATTATCTTTATGCATTATCTTTAATCTGGAAATAGACCTTTCTGCCAGTTCGATACTTTTCGACATGATCCATTCTAACTAGTTGATTTAAGTAATTGCTTTCAACTGCTCTTTCTTTCTTTGTGCTTGTAGCTATCTCTTCTGCAGTAGCCGGGCCGATTTCAAAAAGTGTAGTTGCTGTAGTGCGCAGATGGTCGGGTAATGATAATAAGGTCATAACATCCATTGAATCCACAATATCCAGCTGTTTGATCTTTGGTGGGATTGGTTCAGTTTGAACTACTAATTTGTCGAGCTTTGAATTAATTTCTTTTAGAGATTGAAGGATCTGTTCGCAAACCTCACTATCTATTGATACCGTCGCCACTGTCTCTCTCCCTTTTGACCTATTACCCATTTCATATATGTCGTGTTTGCTAAGCAACAGGTGTTTTAATGTATATTAATCTTTTTCGTATGTGTGCTGTATGAACAATACATTTATACTTCATTAAGCTGCTTGCACATAAACGCCCCATCACGCTGGTATCCCATTTTTCTGTAGTATTCCCGGACACCAATTCCGCTTATAATTGCGATTTTACTATAGCCTTTTTCGTAAGATATTCTCTCAGCACTGGCTATCAGTTCAGATCCATATCCTCTGTGCTGCCAATCATTATTCCTTGCTCCCTCACCAACTGATACTGCAGTTCCATAAACATGTAGTTCTCTTACAAGAGCACAGTTGTGTAGTTCAGATCGATGTGATGACCCGGGGAACCGAAGTCTCAGGAATCCTATCAATATATCATTTGTAGTATCTTCGAATGAGATAAAATGCTCTTTACCATCGCAACAATCATAGGATTCAACTGTAAGCTCAATATTTTCAACGCTTGGGTGTCGGTCTTTCAGGATATTATGTCCTACTTCCCGACATCTTATACAGCGACATTTACCGTCATTGTGTAATAATTTTTCGTGTGCAAGCTGCCTAATATTGCTCTTTCTTACACCAGCAATTATCTGCTGTGCAGGTATGTCTCTCTGTATCCTTTGTAAACGTACCCATTTTGGTATGTATGATTTTATTTTCGCCAGAAGTTCTGTTGCATCTTCATCTCCAAGTGCAGTATATTCTCCTCGCTTCCACATCTCATGCAATTCTGTTCCTTCAGTAACAAGTGTCGGGTATATTTTTAGATAATCAGGTTTGAAGTTTGGGTCATCAAAGAGACGCTTGAAGTTCCGTATATCCCTTTCCATATCCATTCCAGGGAGTCCGGGCATCATGTGAAAGCCAACTTTAAGGGCGCTGTCTCTCAGTATTTTGTTCGCTTCAACGCTCTCTGCTACAGTATGTCCTCTTTTCATGCGTGTCAGGACAAATTCATAGGTACTCTGTACTCCAATTTCGACCTTGGTTGCACCGAGATTCAACATTCTGTCTACATGTTCGGTACTTATCCAATCTGGTCTGGTCTCAAATGTTACTCCTGTATTTCGCACCTTTGCAGTTTCATTGACAAGCTGCACATCTTCCAGTGTGATGTAAGGTACTTTTTTTCCAATTGCATCCACTTCATTGCGCCATTCTGTGCTGTAAAAGTCATTCATTGCTTCAATGCAGCTTTTTGTGTACCATTCCTGGTAGTCTATAGATCTGGCTGAGAATGTTCCTCCCATCACAATTAGTTCGGCCTTGCTAATGTCATGGCCTATATTTTTAAGCTGCTTGAGCCTGGTGGAGACTATTTTGTATGGATGGTATTCGTTCTGAATGGCTCGCATGGTGGAAGGTTCCTGGCCCATGTAGCTCTGTGGTGAGCAGAATTCTGAATCAGGCCCTCCTGGGCATGGTGTGCATATTCCGTGCGGGCATGGTGCAGGTGATGTCATGGCTGCTATCACAGCCACTCCTGAGATGGTGCGTACAGGTTTTCGCTGTAGCATATCTCTGACCTTGATCTGCTCTGCCTCGTTTCCCATGGCAATTATATCTGCATTTTTGGGAATGCCGGAAAGTTTATACTGCTTTGATAATTTTTTCTTAATTGAGCTTAACTGTTTATCATCAGTTATTTCGCCCTTTAATGCCATTTCCAGAAGCAATTGGCATACAATTTTAAAATTAGGATTATTTTGTGTTGTCATTTTCAAACACGGACATTTATTTTTGAAAGAATCGTTATCTTCATCTGCAGAATCCTGCAACAAGTGCTTCTATCTGTATTCTGTCATTGGCAGATTCCGTAAGATAATAATCTGTATCTGCGATTTTGATGATCCATTTGGCAATATTTTCATCATTCTCATTCGAAGAGACTACCATTTTATGGAGCTGAAGAAGAATCTCTCTGCCTGAGAATCCGTCTTCAAGTATGTTCTTATCAATGAATTTCCTTGCTTCGAGTATATCTTTTGCAAGGGTTGCTTCGAATAACTTGATTATATTCTCTGACTTATCTTTTAATGCAGAATCATATATTTCCTGAGGTCCGATATTTTCTATACCGGGTTTAAGTGAGGCAATCTGTAAAGTATGCAGAGCCTTTGCAACATTTCCTTTGGAATGGTATGTCAGTGCATCAATTCCATCTTCACTTACTGATACATTCTCGGCATCAGCAACTTTTCTTATGAAAGCTGCAAGCTTGTCTGCTGATACATGGGTGAAGAATAATTCCAGTCCTCTTGACCTAAGGGGTGCTATGAGCTTTGATGGCTGTGTAGTGGAGAGGATGAATCGACAATTTGCAGTGTATTTTTCCATTATTCTTCTGAGTGCATGCTGCGAATCTGAATTCAGGGTTTCAGCACTGTCTATGAATATGATCTTATAGTCCGAGTCAATAGGTCCCATACTGGCGTATTCATTAATGACTTCTTTGAATATATTGATCACACTTTTTCTGATTTTCTTCGGATCATCTGTGCCCAATATACGTATGAACCTTTTTTCCCGCACCAAGTAGCCCTTTCCCTGCTCAAAAAAGTCAGATGCATTAAAATAAGTGAAATTTCGTTGGTAATCTTCTCCATATATCTCATGAGCCAGGGCCATGCCTGCAGAAGTTTTTCCTGTATTTTCAGGCCCATGAAATACAAGGTGTGGTAGATTATTGGAATGTACAAGTTTCCTTATCATGTCGAAAGACTCTTCGTTCCCGATAATTTCATCGAGACTATCGGGCCGATATTTTACAGTCCATATATCTTTCACTATTCACACCTGTATTTTTGTTCTTATTCTTTGTTCTTATTTCCACTGGATTCAAGAACTTCGTGGATAACCTTTCCGTATACTGGTCTTGCAATGAGAATACCTATGAGAACACCTATGATAGTGGTGATGGCAAACCCTTTGAGTGCACCAAATCCCATGAGTACAAGTGGGGACATTGCAATAATAGTTGTTGCTGCAGCAGCAAATATTATGCTGAATGCTTTGGTGATCCTGGAAATGTATACTTTTCTAGGAGGCAATTTGCCTTCGTAGAGTACCTCATCAGTAATAATGACAAGGTGATCAATCCCAGTTCCAATGGCTGCTATAATACCTGCTATACTTGGAAGGTCGAGCTGCCATCCGATAGCTCCTGCAAAACCAAGGATCATTATAACTTCACTGATGGAAGTTCCTACCATTGGAATTAGTATTTCCGGTTTGCCATATCTTCTGTAAACAACAAAGGCAACAGCTAACAATGAAAGAAGTCCGGCGATCAATGACTGGGTCTTGAACTGTTTTCCAAGGGTAGCATCAACATGTCCTGATCCTATGAGCTCTACATTTACTGGCAAAGCCCCTGCTCTTAAGTGGATATGAAGCTGCTCTGCCTTTTTTTTACTTTCCTCATCTCCTCCGGTGGATGCCTGCCATGAATAAATAGGGCTTTTATCAAGGTTCGCCGCTGCAGAGGGACTAAGGGGAGCACTGTACACCTCATTGTCATCAAGATACATTATAAGGTTGTGCGAAAGTGGGTTTCTGGTAGCTCCTGTTTCAATAGCAACTTCCTGAAGTGCAACTGCTCCTGAATCAGTGAGTGTGAAAGGTGTGAACCATTGACCATCATTGTCGTTATAACCGGCAATGCCAACACTCTGGATCTCATCTCCATAGATTGCGTGTACGGATTCATTTTCTGTTGTGGCAATACGAATCTCGAATTTACCTGGTTTTTCTGCAATATCTTTTGCAGTTGCAAGGTCAATTCCTGCAAAATCTATGAGGATATAGTCATCACCAACTGTTTTTACTGGTATATCCTTAAGTCCAATGGAATTTATCTTGTCGCTGAGTATTTCTTTTGTCATATCACGGGTTTCGGTTCTTACTCCTTCCTTGTATATTGGATTCCCTCTGATATCTTCTACAATGTATCCGCCAACTTCTGCCATGAGGTCGCTTAGATCCTCTTGTGATATGGCTGTTCGAATCTCGTACTCTGTTCCATCGGTAGTTGCTTCTGGAATAACTTCAGTAGTCAGCCTATCTGCAAGATAACTGCTTATCATTCCTGATTTGGATGTGTAAAGTATTACGTTACTGACATTATTGCTGCGTCTGATATTACTTTGCCCAATGGCCAATATATCAATTTCGTCATTTGTCACTAGTTTTTCTGTTGTGAATGTGACCGAATATGTCCCTTGATCCTCTTCGATACTTTTAATGTCAATGCTTTCATCAATGCCATCTTCGATTAGCTTTTTGGATAGAATGTTCATGTCAGCATCAAGCTGTGTAACTGCACCCTGAAGCTTTATCTGGAGCCATGAACCACCTTCAAGGTCAAGTCCATAGTTGAGATCTGTTGTAAATCCTTCTCCTGGTACGTACCATGGCTGTATGAAGAACACTGACCCCAGCAATACAAGTATAAATGCTATTACTCTCAGATCCTTGAACAGGCTTTGTTGCTCGTCTTCTTCTCTCATGCTCTTCGCCTCTTGCCTGCCTTTGCCACATGCCATCTGAGTATGGATGTGTTCAGCATCCATGTATTAAGAAGATCAGCTACAAGTCCGAATATCAGAACAATAGATATATCGGATAGTAATGTGATCTGCGAAAATGATGAGCTGATCAGATATGAATAAGTTGAAACAATGTACATAACCACAAGTGCTGCAAGGGTTGTGGTAGTCATTGTAACTCCCGTATGCATTGCATTGGAGATGTTTTCCTGCGGAGTTCCTCTTCGTTTCAATACACGGGTATTTAGTAGTATGTCACTATCTACGGAATAACCAATAATCATTAAAAGTGCTGCTACGGTTCCCAGTGAAAGTTCAATGCCAAATATGGACATAAAAGCTGCTGCTATTATTATATCTGAAAATGCAGAAATCACTACTGCAAAAGATGGTACGAAGGTCTTGAATATCAAAAATACTACAATGGCCATTCCAATGAATGATATTATTACAGCATTTAGTGCCTGTTTTTGTAAAGCTGTTCCGTACACCGGCCCTATCTGCTTGATCTCAACACTGGAATATGTATCTGTAACCTCTTTTACTAGTTCGCCCTGTTGCTCATTGCTCATTGGCCCAAACTGCATTATAGCCCTTGAGCCTGCTTCACGGACGTCTATAATTGGATAGTCGGAGTATTTTGTTTCCAGGGATGCAGCACTTTCACTTGTTGCTGCAGATATCATAGTTCCACCCTCAAATTCCATTCCAAGCTTTACAGGCGCACCGCTACTTACAAACATGATCCCAAGTATCACAAGTGCTACAAGGAACAATGCAAGTGGTATCGCTGCAAGTTGCTTATCATTGTGGCTTCTTACAAAAGAATCCAAACGTTCAGTCAAACCGACTTCCATATTATATACTCCAAATTACTGTACAACACTCTTTTGAATCTATAGTGCTGCTCTTGTCAACCCATACGCTATAACTTATATATACTACTTATTGTTTCTCTTAAACGATGACTGACAGACCAAGTATAGATGAATATTTCCTTGAGATTGCCACAGTTGTTGCAAAACGCTCCACTTGCTTGCGAAATAAGGTCGGTGCTGTGATTGTCAGGGATAAGAGGATATTGTCTACAGGCTACAATGGTGCGCCCCGTAATCTGGAACATTGTCTTGAGATAGGCTGTATCAGGGAACAGAATAATATTGCTTCAGGTACTCGGCATGAAAAATGCCGCGCTGTCCATGCTGAGCAAAATGCAATTATACAGGCCGCATTGCACGGAGCAAGTACCGATGGTGCAACATTATACTGTACACACCAGCCTTGCATACTCTGTACCAAAATGATAATAAATTCAAATATTAAAAAAGTAGTTTACATTAATACTTATCCAGACACCGATTCTTTGGAATTCTTTTCAGTTGCAGGTGTGGAGGTAATGAATATTCCAATCTCAGACTTTGCTTAAACAGCGAAGTCCTTTTTTAATTATATCCTCCTTACCGGGGCGGTACATTTCCTGTATTGATGTTTCATCATCAGAATAAAATTCCAGTCCTCTGACAATAGCTACAGGATAACCACCATCCCCTTCTCCCATGAGGAGATTTGCAGCACCTGCGATCTCATCAGCTATGGCTTCTTCGGTGATCTGCAGTACTTTTCCAAAAAGGTCTTTCTTACCTATCCAGTTTTTAATAGGGTGGATGCGATGAACGCCAATGGCAATTCCGGTTTGCCCAATTTTAAAAGCCCTGCCATTCGTATCAGTTACTATAACACTGACTTTTTTTCCAGTTAGTTTTTCAATACCTTCCCCGATCATCCTTGCACTGGCATCCGGATCTTCAGGAAGATCTGCCAGAAATCCATCTCCAACATTTGAATCGTCAATGCCCGCCTTTATACAGGTGTGACCGTTGTTGGTATCAACAAGGATTATGGGGAAATCAATAATTACTTCTTTGCTTCTGTCAAGAATCGCCTGTGTAAATCTTTCATCAAGGTCATGCTTTTTGGCAAGTATCTTTGCCTCGTCTCCGGCCACAATATCATCAAGCTTAAACACCATGCCCTTGGCCTTGGCAACAATAGTAGATGCAATGACAACAACATCATTGCCCATAAGATCACAGTTCTTGCAAATAATATCTGCAATATCGTCTCCCTCTTTTATGAGCGGCACATTCTCAACAGTAAATACTTCCATTCTCACGCCTTATTCCTCATGGGAGTAACGGCAGCAGGACTAAATAATACTATCCATATAACAACATTTGCGGCGATGATGATAGTTACCCCGACTGAGTAAAGTATGATGATATTTCTTAACTGATGCCGCAACAAATATCAGGGTAATAAAATGTAAACGTCCATGTTTCTATCATGGGCGTTTAGAAGAAAAAGGCTAATTCATTCAATCATTATTCTGCGTTTGTCCTCTATCTGCGATTTTGGCATTGTGATTGTTAATACGCCATCTTCAAGCCTGGCATTTGCACCTTCTTCTGTGACGGCTGCAGGTAGATCGAATGCACGTGCAAAACGGTTGTAAGTGCGCTCCTGCATGAAGTATCCTTCTTTCTTTTCCTCGGACTCTTTATGTGTATCTGCATTGATCCACAGTTTATCATCCCGGATATCAATATTCACATCTTTCTTTTCAACACCTGGCAGGTCAGTTGTGACGACTACTTTGTCATCTTCCTCCTTGATATCAACAAGTGGCGATAATGTATCTATGTCCATCATTTCCGAACCCATATTCATATTGCTGAATAATTGGTTCATGCGTTCCTGCATTCTTGCCATTTCCTCAAATGGTCCCCACTTTGTCGTAGAAGGATGATTCCATCTATTTAATCCGAATTTCATATTGTTAACTCCCTATGTATTTGAGTGGTATGTCTACTCCCCAGACTTCCACATCTTCATATTATGTGCTAGCAGCTATTTATTAATTTTGGCCAATAAAATTAAAAAAAGATCAAAGGTTAAAAATGTAATTATAAGGTAGTATTCTTAAGGCTCAATCTGCTTTAGTCATTATATTGATCAGGTCAGAAGCATTAACGATCTCAAAGCTCCCCTTTTGAACGCCTTCTTCATCAAAGGTTTCCGCATTATCGATCTTCTCCTCTTTGGTGGAATAGATCACAAATGGTATTGGGTCAGATGTGTGTGTCCTCAGTGCTATTGGGGTGGGGTGGTCAGGAAGTACCATTATGCTGATGTCTTCTCTGTAATCTTTTGCTGCTTTGAGAATTGTACCAACGACTTTCTCATCAAAGTCTTCAATAGCCTGTATCTTAGCTTCCAGATTGCCCATATGCCCTGCTTCATCAGGTGCTTCAACATGCACAAAAACCATATCATGATCTTTTAGGGCATCTATGGCATATTCTGCCTTTCCAATGTAATTAGTATCCAGATAGCCTGTGGCTCCTGGTACTTCTATTATATCGCATCCTGCGTGCATGCCAATTCCTTTGATAAGATCCACTGCGGAGATCACAGCGGCCTTCAAACCATATAGCTCTTCAAAGGGTGTGAATGCAGGGGCATATCCCTGTCCCCAAAGCCAGATAGAATCTGCTGTATTTTTCCCTTCTTCAGCTCTTTTTTTGTTGACCGGGTGATCCTTCAGAACCTTCATCGATGCTTCTGTGAGTTCTATGATAAATTCACTATCTTCTCCCTTTGGCATATGTAAATGCCTGTCTTCATCTATCACATCATGTGGGGGAGTGCATATTGTATTTGCAGCAATTCCATTCTTTGCTATCATGAGGTGGCGATAACTGATTCCCGGATAAAAACTGAAATTCTCATTTCCAAGCTCTTCCTGAACGGTTTTGATTATATCCTCCGCCTCTTGGCTTGTAATATGGCCTGATCCGTGATCCGCTATCTTTTCATCCTTTATGGTGATCAGATTGCATCTGAAAGCCACATCACCTTTTTCAAGTTCTATTTTCATGCTGGCAGCTTCTAGAGGTGATCTGCCAGTGTAGTACTTTTTAGGATCATATCCGATAATCGACATGTTTGCAACATCGCTTCCCGGGGGCATTCCTTCAGGGACAGTACGTGCAAGCCCTGCACGCCCCTTATTTACCAGATAGTCCATGTTAGTTGTATTGGATGCCTGTAGGACTGTCTTGTTGCCAATTTCCTGCAGAGGCTCGTCGGCCATTCCATCACCGATAAGTACTATGTATTTCATGTTGTTTCACCGAAAGTCAAAATAAATATGAATGTGAATGTAGGTATAGATTTAATATTGGATCTACTATATTGAAGCAGCCATATTGCTTGACTTATTCCATATGCAAATCTATTCATTTGAGGTTTCGATGAGATATATAAATTTTGTAGTTCTTTGTATTTGTCTGGCCTGTTCATTATCTGCCCCAGCCAATGCTGTGGAAATAGGTTCAATTATACACTATTCAGAGCAGGAAGTCAGAATAAACGAGATAATCTATCTTGAACAGGGTTACTCCTTTGTTGTACGGGATATTAACAGCAATAGTGGTGATCTCTGGCTGGATCTCTATTTGAATGGAAGTAAACTTGATTCTGATAATTTTGTAAAAGAAAGCTCCCCGCTGGAATACATAAAAACAGTTGAAATAGAGGATGACGATGAAGGGGATGTTGAAGAAGAGCATCTTGTGATCCGAGTAAGCTCATTCGGTGATGTTGATGGTTCCGGTTCAGATATGACCTCAAGAATCAAAATCGAACAATTCGATCATGGAGAAACTGAAAAAGATGATTATGTACTCTTTGACCACAGTATGACGGTGGATGTGGA
This sequence comes from Methanosarcinaceae archaeon, assembly GCA_020055655.1. Lineage (GTDB taxonomy): Archaea > Halobacteriota > Methanosarcinia > Methanosarcinales > Methanosarcinaceae > Methanolobus. The sequence goes on from JAIPUR010000031.1 coordinate 25,834, forward strand.
GAAATCCCAGTCATTAGGTGCTGGTTATTCACTTGAGTTCTCTGATATGGATGATGATGTGATTTTACTGAAATTCTCAAAGGACAAAGAGTTGTTAAAGGAAGAAGAGATCGAAGAAGGTGAATATTTCTATTACACAACTGATGCAACGGATAACATTGAAACTGTATTTTTGGGGAAAGTTAATAATTTCTTTGTAACTTCAGATTCAGAAATGGTTTTTATGGAACATGTTACTTTGAAGAAAGATATCTCCCTGGATCTTGCTTCGAACAATGATGCAGTAGTCGAAGACAATGGTACGTCTCTTGTCGTTGGTTCTTCGGATGGGAGTAAACTGGAAGAAGGAAATGTTGCGATAATTCAATATTCCGTTCCTGAATCATTTTCCAGTATCAGGGTGTTAATGAACGGTGATGTCATTGATACAAGGTACAATGTGGGTGCAGGTGCTTATAGTACTGTAAGTGGTAAATTATCTGCAGGGGAGCATGAGCTATCAGTGGTGGGTGTTTTCGATGAGCTTGAACAAACGCTGGTATCTAAAAAGATCATAATTGAGGCTTCATTAAGGGATTCGTTGTCATCATCTGCAAAAGGCCTTGCAGAATCAGCAGGTGATGCCTTAAATGGGAGCGATAGCCCCGATTCTACTATACCTGGTATGTCTGATTCAACTGTGATAGTTGTTCTTTTATGTGTTATTCTTATTCTGATAATTGCTCCACGTAAAAAAAGCAACTAAGAAATAGGGTGTAAATGCTAAGGGATAAGTGTGAGATAATCTGAAGCATTTATTTCTCTTTTATATTTTTGAAAAGTCGTTTACTCATAATCTTTATATTAGTCTGTATTCTTTATAATGGCAATTAGCTGATATTCACTGAAAAAGTGGTTAAAATAATGAGAATCGTAATGAAATTTGGCGGAACATCCGTTGCAAACGGTGAGAAGATACGCCATGTAGCAGAACTCTTAAAGCAGTACTATGAAGATGGCAATGAGCTCATAGCAGTTACTTCAGCACTTGGCGGAGTAACAGATGGCCTGTTCAGTGTGGCAAATGAAGTGTCGGCAAGTGGGAGAGTATCTCATGTCAAAGAGTTTATGGCTGATCTTAAGAAGAAGCATTATGATGCAATACATATAGCAATAGACAGTGATAGTCTCAGGTCGGCTGCAATAGATGCTATTGACAGCAGAATAGATGAGCTTGAAAAAGCACTGACTGGTATTTGTTATCTTGGTGAATTAACTCCACGTTCAATTGATTATATATCTTCTTATGGCGAGCGTTTGGCAGCTCCTATTGTTAGTGGCTCAGTGCAATCATTGGGCGTTGCGTCTCAGGCATTTACCGGTGGAGAAGCTGGAATTCTTACCGACTGCAATTATGGAAATGCAAGACCTCTGGAACAGAGCTATGATTGTATTTTCAATAGACTGGATCCATTGATAAAGCATATTGTTCCTATAGTCACTGGTTTTATCGGGCAGGATGAACTTGGTATTATCACTACTTTGGGGCGTAGTGGGTCTGATTTCTCTGCTTCTATTATAGGTGCAGGTGTTAATGCAGATGAGATATGGCTCTGGAAGGAAGTCCAGGGTATTATGACAACTGATCCAAAGATAGTCCCTGAAGCAAATTCCATTCCTCAGATATCCTATATCGAAGCAATGGAACTCTCATACTTTGGAGCAAAGGTTCTGCATCCAAGGACAATAGAGCCTGCTATCAAGCATAAGATCCCGGTGCGTGTCAAGAACACATTTGAACCTGACTTTGAGGGAACTCTGATAGTTGCTGAACAGAATCAGATAGAAGATGTTGTAAAAGCTGTAACTCTTATCAATAAGGTTGCTCTTATCAATATTTCCGGTGCAGGTATGGTAGGCAACATTGGTACAGCAGCAAGGGTATTTTCCGCACTGGCAAATGCAGGTGTGAATATTATTATGATCAGTCAAGGTTCTTCAGAGGCCAATATGTCACTTGTTATTACCGAAGAACACCTTGACTCAGCAGTAGCAGCTATTAATGGAGAATTTGATAATAGCGTTGTTGGCGATGTGGCATATGACAGGGATGTCTGTGTTGTTGCTGTGGTAGGCGCTGGTATGGATGGTATTCCCGGAGTTTCAGGTAAGGTTTTTAACTCACTGGGTATTGCAGGAATTAATATAATTATGATAAGTCAGGGATCATCACAGCATAACATCTCCTTTGTAGTTAGCTCGGATGACGCAATAGATGCTATCCGTACATTGCATAAAGAATTTGAACTTGATCAATAAGCAGGGGTTATAAATGAGCGACAAGCATCTCACATACGCAGATTCCGGAGTAGATATCGAAGAGGAAGAAACGACCATAAAGGCACTTACCGGAAAAATGACATATCAGCGTGAAGGTCTGGGTGCCCCTCTGACCGGGATCGGTCATTATGCCGGTCTTATTGATTTTGGGGAATATGCTCTGGCACTTGCAACAGATGGTGTAGGTTCCAAGGTATTGATCGCAAATGATATGGAACGCTGGAATACAGTTGGTATTGATTGTATTGCTATGAATGTCAATGACCTTCTGGCAATTGGTGCAGAGCCAATATCATTTGTAGATTATCTTGCTCTTGAAAAGCACGATGAGGATTTTGCTGCGCAGATCGGCGAGGGCTTAAGAAAAGGTGCAGAGATCTCCCGCATGACAATATCGGGCGGTGAAACTGCTACTTTGCCGGATATCGTAAAAGGTTTCGACCTTGCAGGAACATGCCTTGGAATGGTTAAGAAAGAAGATATCATAATCGGGGAGAATGTTCAACTGGGTGATGCTATTGTTGGAATTCCAAGTGCTGGTGTACACAGCAATGGATATACCCTTGTCAGGAAAATCATTGAAGGATCTTCCTATTCATATAAGGACAAATTCCCCTATGATGAGTCTACTACAATAGGTGATGAACTTCTGATCCCAACCCGCATCTACATGGAAGTCCTTGATGCGATCAAAGAATTTGATGTGCATGGTCTTGCACATATAACCGGCAGTGGGCTTTTAAAATTAAAGCGTGTAACTGACCTTGGTTTTGACTTCAGCGATCCGATTGAGCCTAACGCAATTTTCAAGTTCCTTCAGAAAGAGGGTAATGTTGATTCTCTGGAGATGTATAGAACATTCAATATGGGTATGGGCTTCGTTGTAATTCTTCCACAGGATCAGGCCGAGAAAGCAGCTGAAATGATCGGTGGAAAAGTTGTAGGAACCATTGTGGAAAGTGGAATTAAAGTATCTGATCTTGTTATAGTTTAATTTGAAGGAAAGTGAGATTTATGGCCTGTATTGATGACATTTCATATGAAATAGTGTTAAAAGGTGGTTCACCTGCTGAGTGTGAGGATCTTATCCGGAAGAATTCGGATGAGGTTTTTTTTGTTGAAGGTGGGTACAGACTACGCGGTGTGACCTTATCTGGTGACGTGGTTCCAATTGGTATTAAAGGGGATGCTGTTTTCTTTCAATTCATAAAGCCATGTTTTGGCCTTTTCGTTTTGAAAGCATCAATTTCTGAAGCTGATATTGAAGACCTCAGACGCCAACCAAAAATGAAATAATTATATTTTATTTCTTTTTCCAGTTTCTACCATCCATTTAAGGAAGTCTCCTGATGGGTATTCATGGATGGTCGTTGCAATAATAATTCCATCGCCTATTTTTTTGCTGACCATTAATGGATTGCCTTTTTCATCTCTGAAAAGTACGTCTCCATCAGTTTCTGTAAAATATCCGTCAAACTCTATAGACATTTCCGGATCTTTAATTAGACAGTGAGCAGCATGCTCTCCCTCTTTTTGGGCAACTGTTTCCTCTTGCTTTTGTATATATTTTATTTTTCAAACCTGCAATCTCTTCATCAAAAAGGAGAGCTTTTTTCATTTGACTCATTGGACGTTGCCCTAAAACTTCTCCAGTTGCAATAAGGTCTGCACCTATTTCTTCTGCCAATTTCTTTCCTTGTATAAAAATAAATATCTTACAATCTTTACATGGATTTAAAGCAGTTCCTCTTCCGTATTTAGGATTTTTAACAAGATTTACATATTCTGTAAAATTTTCACCTTTAGTTGCATCAACTATATGAAGTTTAAGTCCTTGAGTTTGTGCAAAATTAAATATACATGGAAGATTATTACAACATCCTCCACCGAAAGGAAGTTTTACAAATGCCAAGTTTACTTCAAACCCCTG
>JAIPUR010000032.1 GCA_020055655.1 Methanosarcinaceae archaeon
ATGCCATCGAGCATGCCATGATAGCTATGTATCCACTGCACCTCTTGGCTGACCGGAATGACGTTGGTGGAGTTTCCACACCTGATCATGATGATCTAAAAGGCAAAAGTGGAATATTCATTTATGATGGTCATCCCGGTGGTGTGGGCTATGCGGAAAGCGGTTATGAGAAAATAATCGATATGCTTGAGGTTACTCTTCGTTCAATAAGCAGTTGCTCATGTCTAGAAGGCTGTCCTTCATGCATTCAGTCTCCTAAATGTGGAAATAACAATAACCCACTGGACAAAGATGCTGCTATCATGATCCTGCACAGGATCCTCGGAAAGCCGGATTACATTCCACAAAAGAGAATATCTCCTAAGAAAAAGAAACCAGAAGTTCAGAAATACAACCCTGCTGAAATTGAGGAAACTAAAAAGAAGGAAAAAGGTTTCGACCCGAAGGCTGCTCTTGGTCGTGCAAGAAGGAAATTACGGCAAAGGGACAGAAAGACCGGAGCTGAATGGATACAGGAAGGTATCAGGTTTGGAAAAGAAGAAAAGAACCACGAAGCAGCTTTTGAGTGTTTCGAGGCAGCCCTTCAAATAAATCCAAACAATGCCACAGCCCTTTTAAATAAAGGGATAACCTGTTTGCAGCTTAAGCAGAATCAGATGGCTTTGACTTGTTTCAATAAACTCATAAAGATGGGATACAGGCAGAGTGTTGTCTGGAAGAATAAAGGTATTGCATTGTCAAGACTTGGAGATCAAGGTGCTGCAATAGCTTCTTTTGATGAAGCATTAAAACTGAAACCTGATGACTTGAGGATAAAGGAAATGAGAGATAAGGCCAAGAGGGTCCTATAGAATCGTATTAGGTAAACAACAAAGGTTCTTACAGGTATTTATTTATTTATTTATTTATTTATTTATTTATTTAGTTATTTATTATTCTCTTTTTCTTTTACCTTAAAGGCTACTGAAAATTTATATTCAACATCGTAGGATGCAATTATTCTGACTGGGTTATATTTTTACTGTCAGGTCAAGATTATAGTTGTTATTCAAATGAAGATTCCACACAGCCAAAAAGCACATAGAAAAAAATGAATGTATATGCATAAAGTATGTATATAAACTACACTAAATGTTAAATTGATGGTGAGTGAGCATTCTATAGGGGGACATTAGTATTATGGACGATAATACCGTTTACAAACGGACAAAGGCTGAGATCAGAAAGCAAATGGATGATCTTGAAGAAATAGTAGTAAAAAGCACTAATGAATGTGCATTAGCCAATGAAAAACTTCATCAAGAGATTATCCAACACAAGCAGACAGAGCAAGCACTGCGGGAATCTGAAGACAAATTCAGGACCTTATTTAACAATACCAATGATGCAATCTTTGTACACGATCTGGATGGCCATTTCTTAGAGGTCAACGAGATTGCCTGCCAGCGCCTTGGATACAGCCGACAAGAAATGCTGCAAATGAGCACGAACGATATAAATGTTCCTGAGTACACAGCAAGGATTGTGAAGTTAAGCAAAGAGATAGGCGAAAGGAAAAATATCATTTTCGAGACCGTTCATGTTCGCAAGAATGGCTCCACAATTCCGATCGAGCTGAGTAGCCGAATTATTGATTACCATGGGAAAAAGGCAATACTTTGCATTGCCCGGGATATAACAGAACGCAGGCAGGCAGAAGAAAACCTAAAAAAATATGTGGAAGAGCTGAAGCGTTCAAACGAATTAAAAGATCTTTTCACAGATATCATGCGTCACGACCTGTTAAATCCTGCAAGTGTTGTTAAAGGATTCACTGATGTTCTATGTGACCTGGAAGATGACAAGAAAAAAATTCAAGCCATCGAGACAATAAAACGTAACAATGAAAAACTCATCGATATACTTGAATCTGCAGCCAAGTTTTCAAAGATCGAAAGCATTGAAGGACTGGAATTTGAAAAGATGGACCTTGCTTTGGTCTTTAAAGAAGTTGTGGGGAATTTTAAATCACAACTTGAAGAAAAACAAATGGTACTTGAATTTGCTGCAGATGGAACCTATCTTTCAAATATAAATAAAGTAATTGAAGATGTTTTTTCAAATCTGTTGTCAAATGCTATCAAATACAGTCCAAAAAAGAGCAGAATAATCATAGACATAATTGATGCAGATGAGGACTGGAAAGTGACAGTAACTGATTTTGGTGAAGGTGTATCGGATGAAAATAAACTAGAGATCTTTAATCGTTTCAAACGTGTAGGAAAAGGTGGCGTTAAAGGAGTAGGACTTGGTCTTGCTATTGTCAAAAGGATCATTGACCTGCACGGTGGAAGTGTTGGTGTTGAAGACAATCCCGCTGGTCAAGGTAGCGTTTTTTGGGTGACTTTGAGAAAAGCATAAACTATCACATTTTCTCAGTAAATAAGTTGTTACATGAGATCAGACCAAAATATAAAGGCTTAATATCATCACCAACATCCCTGAAATTAAGCCTGAAAGCATCAAATGTTCATCACCGTATTTTATAGCAATTGGTATTAGCTCATCAAAAGTTATGAAAACCATAATACCACCAACTGCAGCAAGAATTGCTCCTAACACGGTTGAATTCAAGAACTGAAAGACCAATAAATAGCCAAAAGCTGCTCCTAAAGGCTCAAATATTCCAGACAGGAACGAGTAAGCAAAGGCTTTTTTTCGACTATGTGTAGCATAATAAATAGGTACTGAAACCGCAATTCCCTCTGGAACATTATGGATTGCTATGGCAACAGCTACAGGGAAACCCAAGTATAGATCATTCAAGGATGTTATCAATACCGCCATTCCTTCCGGAAAATTATGCATTGCAATTCCAATCGCTGTTAATACACCTGCTCTTTTGAATCTCATTTGATGATTGTCAGATAAAGTATCCAGATGAACATGTCCAATAATTCTATCAAGGAAATAGATTACAACCATTCCAAGGAAAAAGGCAGTATTTGCCACTAGAAAACCCACATTTTCTATGGAAGTTGCTAAAAGTTCTATGAATGAAATATATAGCATCGCACCAGCTGCGAATCCAAGCAGGACGGATAAGTATGTAAGTTTTGGTTTTGGAATTAAGAAAGCTATGAAACTCCCAATACCTGTTGAAAGTCCTGCAAATATTGTAAGGATGAAAGCGACAGTTATATTTTCCACTCTACTTCACCTTTATCGTATCAGATTGTGCACTCAGTTCACAAATTCATACTTCACCAGTTCCATCATTTCCAGGTTCATGTTTTTTCAAAACTCTGTGTGGAATTCCATGAGCAATTAAGTCTATAGGGCATTGATATGCAGCTTCCAGGTCAGCTGGAAGTAGTTCTTTAGAACTGTGATAATACAGCTTACGGTTTAGACAGGCAATTTTATCGACATGGACAGAAACAGCACTTATGTCGTGTGATACCATAACAATAGCCATTTTTGTTTTGAGTTTTTCCAGTAATTCATAGAATTCTTCCTGCCTTACAATATCTACACCTGTTGCAGGTTCATCCAGTAGAAGCAGTTTAGGATCTGATGCCAGCGCTCTGGCAATGAAAACTCTCTGCAGTTGTCCACCAGATAATTTTCCGATCTGGCTGTCCTTGTAATCAAGCATTTCCACATTTTTAAGTGCATCAAGAGCTCTTTTTTTGTCATCTTCGCTATAGCTTTTTAACAATGCTAAACTACCCAGACGACCCATCAATACAAGTTCAAAAACACTTATTGGAAAATGCAGATCTATATGTCTATATTGAGGGACATAGCCAACAAATTTCCTGCTTTTTTGAGGACTGCTTCCCAAAACTCTAACAATTCCTCTGCTAGGCTTTAGCAATCCTAAAATAACCTTAAGCAAGGTGCTCTTTCCGCCTCCGTTAGGTCCTATTATGCCAAGAAAATCGTGTTCTTTCACAACAAGATCTACTCCTTCGAGTATTGGTATGCCATTATAGTGGACCCAAACATCCTTGAGAACGATCAATTCATCACTCATATTCACACTAACCTTGAACAAACTGATTTGAAAAAGCATTGGGACCAACACTTCCTGTTATTAATACATCAATGCCTTTACTTGCGATAGCCTGTGCCGACTGCACCACATGATTCTCAAACACTCGGGTTTTGCTGCGCTTCGAATTCCATTGTCTCGGAATCAACAATGACAAAGTATTGGCATCTTTCAAAGCGTGGATCTAATGGAGAATCTAAGCTAAGCTCTTGCCTGTAGATGTTACACATATTTTCAATTATTTACCCCAATTTGTTATTCAACTAGTTCTTGTTATAACTTTTGATTTGCCTTTGAATTATTTTGATTTCGTATTATGTTTTACAAAATATTTTAAAAAATAAATACAAAATGATCCTACAATAAAATTTATCATCACTATAGCTAATTCTTAATAACAAAATGATCTATGGGGATTAACATGCTTCTTTGATCTATTCGAATACTTGATGAGAATATAACTATCCCTTAATAATCATGAAAATACCATGTTCTAATATTCTCAGCGATAACAATTACCTCTTATCTGGCTCTTGGATTATCATCCCGATGATGAAATGTGTGGAGAATGGAAAATAATGCCTGAAAGCTGTAAAAAATTCATGGTAGAGGGAATCGTGCAGGGTGTGGGATTCCGACCTTTCATCTACCGTATAGCAAAAAAAAATGAGCTTTGCGGATATGTAAAGAATACAGGTGGACGAGTGGAGATTCTCGTTGAGGGCAGTAAAGAACATATATCCGGCTTCCTGCACGACCTGCAATTCGAAAAACCAGCCCAGAGCCAGATTGACAGGCTTGATCAGGATAATATATTTTCAGGCAATTATACTGACTTTTCAATCATAAAAAGCAATGTTGCCATCACACCGAATTCTACCCTTGTACCTGATATAGGCATCTGCAAAAGCTGCATAGATGAACTCACGAATTCCGACAATCGCCGCTTTGGATATCCTTTCATTTCCTGTACAGAATGCGGTCCCAGATATACTCTGGTGCATGCACTTCCTTACGACAGGCAAAACACGTCCATGAAAATGTTCCGGAGATGTCCTGCATGTGATGAAGAATATACAGACCCATCTGACAGGCGCTTCCATACGCAAGCCATTTGTTGTCAGGAATGTGGGCCGGAATTGATTTTTACGGACAACAGTGGCAGAGTAATTTCCCGTAAAAATGGTGCAATCACAGATTGTGCAAAGGCAATAGATGCAGGAAAGATTATTGCTGTGAAAGGATATGGCGGTTTTCATCTGCTTTGCGATGCATTTGAGGGAAATGTTGTAGAACTATTAAGGACCAGGCTTGACAGACCACAACAACCTTTTGCGATCATGTCAAGAGATATTGCAGCGCTAAAAGAGTTTGTGAGCATTAATCCTGAAGAAGAGGAACTTCTTAAGAGCAGTAGGCGTCCCATTGTGATCCTGAACAAAAAAAAGCAGCATGAAGTTCCTGAAGAACTTGCACCTGGATTGCACAATATTGGTGCCATGTTACCATATTCGGGTATCCATCATTTGTTATTCCAGCATAGTTCCAGTCCGATATTGGTGATGACATCAGCCAATATGCCAGGACTTCCAATGGTAACATATAATGAGATCGCTTTGCAGAAACACTCAAGCATTGCAGACCATTTTCTCCTGTATAACCTAAAAACTGAGAATCGTCTGGATGATTCGCTTATAAGGTTCATCGCAAACAAACCTGTGTTCATTCGTCGGTCCCGTGCTTACGTTCCTGAATCCATAAAGCTTCCTTTTGAACTTAAAAACTCAGTTGGCGTTGGTGCGGAATTAAACAATACAATCACATTCGTATCAGGAAACAAGGCGTACTTATCTCCATACATTGGCAATACAAGTCATTTTGAAACTGCTGAAAGTCATGCTGATGTATTCAGCAGCTTTTCCGATATCATATCCATAGAACCTGAGAACTGGGGTTGTGACCTGCATCCTCAATTCAATACTACAAAATTTGCAATGGAACAAAGTGCTAATACTAATATACCTGTGCAACACCACCATGCACATACTGTAGCCCTTATGGCAGATGCCGGATTGGAACGAGATGCAAGAATAATTGGAATTGCCCTTGATGGAACAGGTTATGGGCCGGATGGAACTGTCTGGGGTGGGGAAATAATAGAATCCGGGTACACAAATTATGATCGCTGTGCACATCTTAAAGCACAACCAATGCCAGGTGGAGATATTTGTTCATATTACCCCGAACGCATGATACTTGCTTTGTTGAAAGGAACAATTGATGATAACGAACTACTGAAATTACCCCTTGAATTAAAGCATGGCTTAAAAGAAGCAAGAACTGTACTGTCACAGCTGAATAAGAATATCAATGTAATGATGTCAAGCAGTGCAGGCAGGGTTCTTGATTCAGCATCTGCACTTCTTGGAATATGCAAATATCGCAGCTATCAAGGGGAACCTGCTATGAAACTTGAATCTGCTGCGAGGGTCGGGAAAGAGACAAAACTTGAATTACCTTTTGTCATCAAAAATAATGTTCTGGATACATCGATGCTCCTGCATGAGATCTATGTGCTTTTAGAGAAATATCCTATTTCTCAACTGGCATATGCTTTTGAGGATGCATTTGCAAAGGGTATCTCGCAGCTTGCTATAGATTCAGCAGGAAAAACAGGAATTGATATTATTGGATTAACAGGTGGTGTTGCATATAATGAACACATCAATTCCCGGATACAGGATGAAGTTCAAAAAGCAGGATTTGAATTTATTAGCCATAAGAAAGTACCGTGTGGAGACGGTGGTATATCACTTGGACAGGCGATAGTAGCTGGGCTGAAAGGTTCAGACTGACTACTCAAGCTGCCTTAATTTCCTTTATCCTACCGCCCGCAAATCGTACAATTATCAGGATTAGCTCAAAGAGATTCTCCTCTTTTTGAACAAAGAAAAAGAAAAAATCACTTTTTATGAATTTAACCAGGTCTTCTTGAAAATTACCTGCCTTTATGGTTCTAAAGGTTGCAAATGCGTATAACTTGGTCAGGAAATGATGACGTATATGATTATTGCGTAGTCTTTCATTCTCTTCAATAGGGTATCCTTCATACCTGGCAATGACCTTTCTTGCAAATAGCCCTGCGCTTCTTTCAACTACCGAAGCCATAATTGCAGCTGCATAGACTTAACCTGCCCGTTGTATCTTACATTGATGCGTTGGAGAATCATAGATCTCGTTCATAGGACAATGTTTGAGATGAAAGTTTTCATTCTAAATACTTATTAACTTAAGATAACATATATTATCATGGTAATGAAGGGGGCATTATTTGTGATAGGGACAGTATTGTTAATCCTTATTGCAATCTGGTTAGTGTTAGGGGTAATGATTTCTATGAGTTCTGAAAAGGTTAATTATGTAGTTATAGAAAAGCTTGGGGATGGTGTTGAAATAAGGCATTATGCTGAGAATACCATCATATCTACAGATGCAGATGACTCTAACTCAGCTTTCAGGAAAAAGGCAGATATCTTCCTGATGCGTTATGATCCACCATGGATACCACCTATAATTATGAGAAATGAGCTTTCTGTGGAGATTGAGTGATGCCCCGATTTCAACGTTCACTCTTTGTTTTTAGGAGGGATCTGCGTGTCAATGATAACACTGCTCTTCGTGCAGCTCTTGAGATGTCAAAAGAAGTTCTTCCATGTTTCATATTTGATTCACGACTGAGTGACACTTCAAAGAAGAACTTCAACAAGAACGCATTTCAATTCCTTCTGGAATCTCTGGATGACCTCAAGGAACAACTGGAAATGATGAAAGGCCAATTGTATCTCTTTTCAGGGCTTCCACATAAAGTCATAGAAAATCTATTGGAAGTGTTCGATTTCGATGCAGTCTTCGTCAATCATGATTATACACCTTTCAGTATCAAAAGGGATGAAGCCATTAACAATATTTGTGACAAAAATGGTATAGAACTACTTCAGTTCCACGATTGTCTTCTCTGCGAACCAGGAACAATACACACAAAACAAGGGACTGTTTATAAGGTTTTCACGCCTTTCTTCAGGACGGCTTCAAAAATGGAAGTACCCATTCCTTCAATGTTAGATTCTAGTGAAAAGGATATTTCCAATCGTTTTTTTACGGGGAAACTCGAGGAAATTGAGGCAGATGATATTACAGAAATAGATTTCCTGAAATATTACCTCCCTGACAAAAACGATGATCTTTTCGCTCATGGTGGGAGAAATAATGCATTGTCAATTCTACAATCTATTTCTGAGTTCTCAAACTATGAACATGAGCGTAATATCCCTTCTATAAAAGGAACAACAGGACTCTCCGCACACAACAAGATAGGTACGATCTCAATAAGAGAGTTCTATTATTCTATCATTAATGAATTTGGAAAATATCACACACTGATCGGTGAATTATACTGGCGTGATTTTTTCACACAACTTGCCTATGAATTCCCGGAAGTTTTTAATCATTCCTTTAAAAGCAAGTTCGATAATATTAACTGGAGTAATGACCCGGAGTTATTCGATGCATGGTGTTCGGGAAATACGGGTTTTCCCATTGTTGATGCAGGTATGAGAGAATTGAATACTACAGGATATATGCACAATCGATTAAGGATGATCGTTGCATCTTTCCTTGTAAAGGACTTGCACATAGACTGGCGCTGGGGTGAGCGCTATTTTGCAAGTAAACTGATAGATTATGACCCATGTGTGAACAATGCTAACTGGCAATGGGCTGCTTCAACAGGCGCCGATTCTCAGCCATATTTCAGGATATTTAATCCCTGGCGCCAGCAGAAAAAGTTTGACAGCGACTGTAAATATATCAAAAAATGGATCCCTGAACTCCAAGGTATCGAATCTTCTCTGATCCACAAGTTTGAAAGTATTGATATTGTCGACAGTGTTGATATTTCAGGCTATCCAAAACCTGTAGTTGAGCATAGAAAAGAAAGAGACATAACATTAGCCATGTTCAAATCATTAGTTTAGAAAAGTTTTTTCATCATAATATTTCAGACATATTCAAAATAGGAGTAAATGGCATGGAAAAAAAGCATGGAATTACACTAATCAGAATTGTTGTGCTAGTAACTTTTTTAGCCATGATCGCTGTCAACACCCTGGCTAACACGCTCCCGATCAATGGAGTGACTACAGGCCAGATTTCAGAATTTTATCCAAATCTTTTTACTCCTGCAGGACTGACTTTTGCAATTTGGGGACTCATATATGCTCTGCTAGGGGGATATACACTTTATCAGCTTGAAGTTTTTCAAGACAAGACGAATAATATCAAGAATAAGCTACTGGATAATATTGGAATACTATTTTCTATTTCTTCCATTGCCAATGCGACCTGGATATTCTCATGGCATTATGGACTCATTCCATTATCTATTATCTTGATGCTTATAATCCTTATTTGCCTGATTTTGATAAATCAGGAAATAAACACTGAAAAGCTTTCTAAAAAAGAATATTTTTTTATCAGGCTCCCATTTAGCGTTTATTTCGGATGGATCACAGTTGCAACAATTGCTAATGCTACTGTACTTCTTGTCAGTTTAGAATGGAGAGGTTTTGGTCTGGCCGAGGAAATCTGGGCTGTTATAATTATTTTTCTTGGATTTATCATTGGAGCCACAACGATGCTAAAAAACAGAGATGTTGCATATGGACTTGTGATTGTCTGGGCTTATGCAGGGATATTACTAAAGCATCTGTTACCTGAAGGATTTAATGGCCAATATTTTGAAGTTATTATCACCACAGCTATTTGCATGATCTTATTGCTTTTTGCCAGCATATATCTTGCAATTTCAAAAAGGATCGATAGTAAACATGAACAATCATGATTCCATGAAGCTATTTAAGTGATGTTAGTTATATAATTCATATATAAATTTAAAATTATGTTTCAAAACCTTTATATAGCCTTATTTGTAATATTTAATTGACAGTTTTATGGGAGTGAGAAGAGATGTTTAAAACAATTGATCTTGTAGCTTTAGCTTTGGTTGTTATTGGTGGACTTAACTGGGGTCTTGTTGGAGCATTTAATTTTGATCTTGTTGCAACGATCTTCGGTGAAATGTCAATAATATCCAGAATAGTGTACATTGTAGTAGGTCTTGCAGCAGTTTACATGATATATTTTGCTGCTAACAAGAAATGAAAAGAAATAAAAGTGGATTATTAAGTAGGAGGAATAAAATGTTATATTTTAGTATAAGCACATGGGAACCAAAAGATAGTGAAAAGATAGTTGAACACTTTAAGGAGTTAAGGCCTCCTGCAAATATCAAAATTATAAATCAATGGGTGGACCTTAATGGTGGAAGATATTTCATGCTCTATGAAACTGACAGTCCACAAGCATACGCCGAGTTTAATCTTCCATGGTCAGACCTCTGCTATATAGAAAGTAGTCCTGTTATGGAATCCCCAGAATTCATTAAATTAATGGTTGCAAAGGGAATGTAATTTCCTTTTCTTTTTTATTTTAATCTCAGGAATTTTTCCGAAATCGGATTATACTCGAATCATTCTGAAAGTCTGATTTCTAGTCAAATTGTAGTAGTTGCAAATAATATCAGTTGAGACGCTCTCTTTGACCTTCTGCAATGTATACTATACTCTCACATATATTACAAGCATGATCGGCCATCCTTTCAATATATCGAAGTACAAACAAAAGCTTTGATGCATTGCTTATGAGATTTTTATCTTTTAACATCATATCTATGAGCTCTTTTTCTATGAAGTAGAAAGCCTTGTCAATTTCATCATCTTTTTTTGCAGTTAACTCTGCCAGATGAGCATCATTATTTGAAAATGCTATCATTGCCTGCTGAAGCATGATATTGGTGTTTTCTACCATCTTTGGGATATCTTCAAAAGGCTTTACATGCTCACCCTCAATTTCTTCTGCAACCTCTGCAATATCAACTGCAAGATCACTCATTCTTTCAAGATCAATTGCTATTTTAAGACATGATATAACCAGTCTCATATCCCCTGCAGTCGGACTTTGACGTGCAACAATTTGAGAAATTGAATTCT
Organism: Methanosarcinaceae archaeon; assembly: GCA_020055655.1. Classification (GTDB taxonomy): domain Archaea; phylum Halobacteriota; class Methanosarcinia; order Methanosarcinales; family Methanosarcinaceae; genus Methanolobus. The sequence goes on from JAIPUR010000032.1 coordinate 11,143, forward strand.
CAATTTTCATTTCATAATCATTAATTGTTTTGTCTCCTTCAACAACACTTTCTGCAAGACCATAATCAAGTTTTTTCAAAGCTTTTAAAGAGCTACTTATGGCATTATGCGTGAGAATTCCCATATCTAGTATATCGGTTTTTAAAACTTCAAGTGATTCATGATATTTTGTACGTGTCATTTTTTACCTTTTTCAATTTACGTTCTCATGATATTTATATATGATTTTATTTATATATCGAATATGCATACTTATTTTCCCAGACAAACTTTTTTAGATTGAATTTTGAACAAAGGAATAACTCGTCTACAGCTTAAGGAGCAGCATATGGCTCTAACTTATTCAATAAACTCGTTAAAATTGGATACATACAGAGTCTCGTCTGGAAGAACAAAGGAATTGAATTATCAAAGCTTGGAGAACATACAGCCGCATTTGTCTTTTTTGATGAAGCTTTGAAACTCAAACTGGATGATGTGAAAGTTCAGTAAATCAGAGATAGGGGCTGATCACTTCTCTGAAATTACACGATATCCTGAAACCATTCCTGTACTTCAATTCAAATAAAAAAATTAAACCTCAATAATTGTAGATATAGAAGTCACTATTATCTGGATGAAGTATTATCTGTTCATATTATCCTGAGCGCACGGTTCTGAGCATGCTAAAAGACATTGTGGAAAGGGATGAATTCCTGAACTTGGATTTCGAATTAAAACACGGTTTAAAGGAAGCTATCACTGTGTTGGGACAACTGGACAGAAATATCAATGTTATCAAGTCAAGCAGTGCCAGACAGGTTTTGGATGCCGCATCTGCACTGCATCTGCACTTTTAGGAATATGCACTCGTAGCTATCAAGGCTAGCCTGCAATGAAACCTAGATCAACTGCAACAGATTATAAAGATACCACTGTTGAGTTGCCCATTGTGATCAAAAATGGTGTTTTCGATAGCTCGGTACTTCTTTAAGAACTATATCAATATATGGATCTCTATTCACACAATGAACTTGCCTATGCTTTTGAAGAGACATTTGCAAAAGGTGTAGCACAGCTTGCCATAAACTCAGAAAAGCGAAGTAAAATTGATATCAGCGGATTGACAGGTGGGGGTAGCGTACAATGAGCATATTGCCTGCAGAATACGTGATGACTTAAAGAAGCAGGATATAAGTTGATTTCCCATAGCATAGTATACCCATGTGGTCATGGTGGTATATCTCTTGGACAAGCGCTTGTGCGTGGTCTGAAAGATGTAAAGTGAAAATGATCTCAAACCATCGTTTTTAATTATACAATGTTATTTTATTTTATTTTATTTTATTTTTTAGTTCCACCTGCAAACCTGACTATAACAAGGCTCAATTCAAAAAAGACAACCAACGGAATTCCAACCATCGCCTGACTGATTATATCTGGTGGTGTTATCACAGCACCCACAACAAGACATAACACATAGATGTGCTTGCGATATTTTAACAGTGTACCGTATTGTACTATATTGAATCTCGTCAAGAGTGTAAGAACAAGGGGTGTTTCGAAAACCACTCCGAAAATGAGAGATGCCTGCACTGCAAATGATATAAAGCTGAATATGGAATAAGTAGCAACAACGCCTGATGCAGCTGCATTCAGGTATAAATAATTTATAAATAGCGGCAACATCATATAATATGCATAGGATGCACCTGCTAAAAAGGCAATCACTGCAAAGATGGAAGAAACAGCTACCATCTTCTTGTTTATATTTACATTTATGGCGTTCTTTTTTAATAAATATTTTATAACAAGGAACATTACCATTGGCAAAAGTACGAATAAGCCAATGACCAGTGAAATCTTCATTTTGAGAAGCATTACTTCAAGAGGTGACACATATACAAGTTTAGCACCTTCCGGGAGCAGATCTTCCTTGATAGTGCTTATTACAGAACCTGCTAACTGAAATGAGATCATAAAGGCAGTGAAGAATATGAATATAAAGAGAAATAGTTTCTTTCTTAATAAAGATGCAATTGCACTGATATCTTCTATATAAGATGCCAAAAAACCACTTTCTTCGTATTTTTAGGTACTATGTTTTTATCCTATATATCCCAAACCTATACAATATTATGGATAATGATTTTGTGATGAACAAAAAAGATCTTGCAAGTAAAAGCGGTGTGGATGGTGATTATAGTGAGCATGTTAATTCACACTTAAAAGAATTACGTAGCCGCTTTGCTATTATTCTTTTTGTAATGTTCATTTTCGTTGCTATTTCCTATCCTTTCTCTGAATATATAGTACAATATGCATGGAATACATTTTTGAGTAAGAATATAGAAATGACAATATATTCCCCATTCGAATGGATATTTGCCAGAATGAAAGTGTCACTTTTAATTTCGTTTGCCTTCACATTTCCTTTATTCTTCTACGAAATGTTCAGGTTCGCAGCAAGGGGAATGTATCCCAATGAAAGGAAATTTATCAGGAACATTGTTCCTGTATCATTCATATTCTTTATTTTCGGCGCAAGCATTGCTTTATTTTTCATAATGCCTTTAATGTTCAATTACATTATCCTATCTTCTGATATTATAGCAGATAATCAGATAGCTGTGAAACAGACAATATCAATAGCTGTGACATTTATGGCGGGTTCAGGTCTTGTTTTTCAGATACCTTTATTAATGCATTTTGCAACAAGAATGAATATTATCACCCGTCATACATTACGCAAAATGCGCGTCCTTGTTTACGCATCACTTCTAACATTCTCACTATTTTTATCCCCTGATCCAACATTTATAGCACAGCTTGTTTGTGCATTTCTTCTAGTGGTACTTTTCGAAATTGGATTGCTTGTATCCAAATGAACATATGAACCAAAAATATGAGACTTGTAAAAGTGGTAAACTTTAATGTATAGAAAAACCAATGTTAAAAATAAAAATGTTATTAGAAAATATGAATTGATATTTTAAAAAATTAGAAAAGTTTAATTACATGAACATTAATGACTAGCTAAGGACCGTTGATAAGATGATTGGCTCTCTTGAAATTGTTATAGTTTTGGTCGCTGCACTATTTATTTTTGGTCCTGACAAGATACCGGAACTTGCTCATGCTGCTGGCAAAGCATTTGGTGATTTCAAAAAAGCACAGCTTTCAGCTGAATTAGGTGTATCTGATCTGGATATATATCCAGACACAAAGGCCAATATAGATATTGGCGACAAAATTAAGGATATTGCCAGATCGTCTGGAATAGATGTACATGGCAAGAGCAATGATGAATTGCTTGCTCTTATCGAAGAAGCTGCAAAAGCTAAATGAAAGCAAACTTATTATATCCATATAATTAATAGTAAATACAAAAATGATCAGAGGATAGTGAAACAATGATAGGCGGATTAGGTCCTAGCGAACTATTGATTATATTTGCACTTATAATGTTACTTTTTGGTGCAAGTAAATTGCCTGAACTGGCACGCTCAATGGGAACCTCCATGGGAGAATTCAAGAAAGCCCATAAAGAATCTGAACTTTCATTAAAGGAATTTGAGAGTTTCATTAAGAATACAAATTCAGAGACTGAAAAAACATCAACCATTAAGCAAACAGCCTTAAATCTTGGAATTGATCCCGAAAACAAGAGTGATGATGAACTCCTTACCGAGATCAATACCATGTTGAAAAAAGAATGAAATTTAACACACTCTAGGTATCGGATCACCAACAGGTACGGGTAATTGGCGCAGGCTTCCAATGGATGTCCTGAGCAATACTTTACCCCGATGTTCCGGGACCGCTTTTCCTACAATGGCTGCATTCTTCCCATATTTGTGAGAATGAAGCATATCAAGAACATCCTGAGCATATTCAGGTCGCACACCAATTATTGCTTTTCCTTCATTTGCTATTTCCAGCGGATCCAGTCCCAACATTTCACATGCTGCAACCACTGGCTCACTGATAGGAATAGAATCCTCTTCGATGATAATACCAACATTGCTTTTCTGGGCAATCTCATTTATACAGGAAGCAAGGCCACCACGAGTTGGGTCTTTCATTGCAGAGATGGCATTATTACCCTCAAATGCCCTGAATTGCAAGGTTTCTCTTAAAAGATCGTTCAAAGGAGAAACATCTGAAACTAACTTTGTTTCAAAATCAAATCCTTCCCTATGAGACAATAGAGCTATTCCATGATCCCCCATATTACCTGTAATAATAATTACATCTTCCGGAGACAGACCATTGTCCCTTACTACCGGTGAAGCTATCCCTATTCCAGTTGTATTGATTATCATAGAGTCCAGTTTGTCACCCTGTATGGTCTTGGTATCTCCAGTCACAATTGGAACACCTGCTTCTTTGGATGCAAGGTCCACAGACCTCATGATCCTTTCAAAGGATGCAGTCTCAAAGCCCTCTCTTACAATTATGGCGCAGGTCAATGCCAGAGGAATGGCACCCATGACTGAAAGATCGTTTATAGTACCACAAACTGACAAACGCCCTATATCTCCTCCTGGAAAGAACAATGGGTCTACCACATGACTGTCAGTGGTTATGACTAATTCGGAACTGCCTAGCATATCATCAGGTAAGCTTATGGTTGCACCATCATCCAGGTCATCAAGCCCAACAGTTCCTGCTGAACGGTTTGTGATGTTACCCAATATCATTTTGCCAATCAGATCCTGCATGGACTGACCGCCTGCACCATGTTCCATGGTAATCTTATCGTTTGTACCCATGATCAGCAGCTCTGCTTTAATTTATCGGCAAAAGAAGATATGGTGGAGAACCACTGTTCCATACTTGTTTTGTCATGTATAGAAGTTGTCATCACAGGAATGTTGGGATTAAGTTCTCTTACATCATGTTCCATCTTTTGGGTACTGGCAAATACTGCTTCTGCAATATCTTTTTTATGGATTATTGCAACATCGGATGATTTGAATATAAAGGGGTGCTTGAGAACTATATCGTCCCCTTCAGTGACACTTACAACCACTACCCGCAAATGTTCACCCAATTTATAGTCAACAGGACAAATGAGATTTCCAACATTCTCTATCAAGAGGATATCAATATCTTTAAGGTCTATAGATTTCAGAGCCTTCCCTACAAGTTTAGCATCCAGATGGCATTCACGACCAGTATTTACCGGAATTGTTGTGACACCAAGTTTTGCAATCCTTCCAGCATCCATGTCAGCAATTACATCGCCGGCAATGACAGCTATACGATATTTATCTCCAAGTTCTATTATTGCTTTTTCTATCAATGTTGTTTTTCCAGAACCAATGGCTCCCATAATATTGACAGCTAGAACAGCATTTTTTTCCAGAAGCCTGTTGTTCTTTTCTGCAATTTTATCGTTGGCTTTCAAAACATCATGACCTATATTTATCACGTGCATTAACATATATAGATCTCCTATTATTGTTCAATGTCAATACTCTGAATAACAAGGTCCCTGCCACCTGATGCATGCAATACTTTTCCGCAAACGGGACATGATTGATCAAAAAAAGCTCTGATATCATTCATACTAGCATCAGATGCACAAAAATAACCGCCTTTTTCTGAAAAACCACATTCACATTCCATGTTCGGGTATATTTCATTAAATATAAGATCAGCTTCCCTTGCAATTGTATCTATAATCAGTGTTTCAAGACAGAATTGCATTTGATCACAATTCACATGAGTCAGTTTCCCCAGGCCCAGAGTGATGGAATTCACATATCTTGCCTGGTTCTGATCTGCAACAGAAAGGACATTTTCAATAATATCAACTGCAAGAGCATACTCATGCATACTCATAAACCTCTATATCGATACCAGTTATGACACATACCTTCCTGACTTACCATACAGGAACCTACAGGTGTTTCAGGAGTGCATCTTTTGCCGAAAAGAGCACAATCATTGGGTTTTTCCCTGCCTTTTAATATATTAGCACATCTGCATAAGGAAGTATCAACATTATCATATGAGACATCTCTCACTTGCTTGTCTATGATATCTTCAAAGATCAATGCAGCATCGTGATCAGCAAACTCGTTCCTGATACTAAGTCCAGATCCCTTTATCGTCCCAAGTCCTCTCCACTGTGCATCTGAAATATCAAAAACCTGTTCCATCATCTCTTGTGCTCTTGTATTTCCTTCATTTCTCACTGCTCTTGGATATCCATTTTCAACAATTGTATCTCCTGACATCATCTGTTCCAGTATCATGCTAATAGAAAGAAGAACATCCTTTGCTTCAAATCCTGCAGCAACCACCGGAAAACCCATATCTGCAAATTGCTGATAGGGATGAATTCCGACAATGGTGCAAACATGGCCTGGAGCAATGAAGGCATCAATATTGATCTCATCGATCAGGGCCAGAACTGCTGGAGGTGTTAATTTGTGAGATACAAATAAACTAAAATTCTCCGGCAGGCCGCGTAAGATCGCAGCTGCGTTTATAGGTGCCGTGGTTTCAAACCCTATCGCAAAGAAAACTACCTTGCTTTTCGGATTCTTTTCTGCAATGGTGATAGCATCATCAATACTGTATACCATCCTCACATCAGCTCCCTGAGAACGTGCTTCCATTAAGCTCCCGCGACTTCCCGGGACTCGCATCATATCACCAAATGATGTGAGGATAACACCCGACATTGCCAATTCTATTGCAATATCTATCTCTCTTTCAGTTGTCACACATACAGGACAACCAGGTCCGCTTAGTACTTCTATTTCAGATGGCAGTACATCCCGCATTCCATAACGGGATATTGTCCTCTCATGGGTACCACATACATGCATGATCCGGATAGGAAGGGAAACTTTGTTTATCTTCGTTAAAAGGTCTGATTCATCAGACATTCTGTTCTCCTTCCATAAGCTGTTCAAAAAGTTCCATTGTTTCTCTTCCTTCTTCTTCAGATATCAGTGAGATAGCGTAGCCCACATGTACCAGAACGTACTTGCCAAGGAGAGATTCTTCACAACCGCCAAGGAGATCCAGATTTACATTTCTATTGACTCCGCCAAAATCAACAACTGCTGTGTATTCATCCAGTAATGAGGTTACTTTTCCAGGAATTGCAATGCACATGAAATTTGATTGGTTTCAGTGATATTTAAACATACTTAATGAAATTTTAAAGCTAAATTAGAAATTATTAATGGTTATTAAAAAAAGTTAAAAAAGTTAGAAAGATTTAATTATGTGAAGAATCATGAGAACTAACAATCATGAATAATACACAAATATGATAATGGTTGATCATGTTAAACATATAATCGTTATGATAAGAAATCACATTACCCCCGCAACCATAAATGGACTATCATAGGAGTCGTAATCTTGACCACAATAGAAAATACCGATTTTTTCAGCATGGATCGGCGAACATTCCTCAAGGTGGTAGGTGCAATTGGAGCATCTGCCTTTCTTGGAGTACACCATACAGATATCACAAAAGCCCTTGAAATATCGAAAACTAAGATCATATGGATACATGGAGCAGAGTGCACTGGCTGTTCTGAATCGTTGCTTGATGCCGGAAATCCTGATATTGTTCAGGCAATACAAAAACTCAATGTTGATGTGGTCTACCATGAAACATTGCTGGCACAGCAGGGTATCTTTGTGGATGGTAAACCTGCAGGTACATCCGAGTTGAACTCAGAGATATTACTGGATGAAGCTATTGAAGAAGGCGACTACATACTTGTGGTTGAAGGTGCTGTTGCTAATGGACCCAATGGTACCGGAAAGTATTGCATGTATGGTGAACGCACTTTTAAAGAGATATTCAAAAAGGCTGCAAGCAATGCAACTTTTATAATGGCAGTGGGAATGTGCGCAACATATGGCGGCATCAATGCAGCAGACAGTGAAATAGTAGATATGACCGACTTTAGGGGCGTGGCATTTCAAAGAGTCGATCCTTCAAAAGGAATGCTCACTGAACTTGGAATTGAAAAACCTGTTATCAACATTGCAGGATGCCCTGCTCATCCGGACTGGATCCTTTTGACACTTGCTGCTGTGATACTGGGAAAGATCCAGCTCAATGATCTGGACTCTATTCTTGATAAGTACAAACGCCCTCTTGTCTTTTTCCCGGAAGATATTACACTTCACGAAAACTGCCCGCGCAGGGGATACTATGATAAAGGCATATTCGACACCGAATTCTCCGGGGATGCCTGTCTTTGGAAACTTGGCTGCAAAGGACCTTATACCCATTCAGATTGTGCCCTTCGTAGATGGAACGGTTCGGTAAATATGTGCACTCAGGCAGGTTCTCCTTGTATTTCCTGTTGTGAACCCGGCTTTTTCGATAACGGAGCTCCTTTCTATCAGGAAGCTGAGGATAAGGCCATTTTTTCAGGACTTAACATGGACAACGCAGCAAAGATAGGAATCGGAGCTGCTGCTGTTGGTGTTGCTGCACATGCTGCACGCAGGATACTTTTTGATAATAATAACGAAAAGGAGGAAGAGAAATAATGACCCGTGTAGTAGTGGATCCGCTAACTCGTATTGAAGGTCATCTTCGTTTGTCCACCGAAGTGAATGAGAATGGTGTAATTACGGATGCGCAGAGTTCAGGTATGCTATTTCGGGGATTTGAACGCATACTTGTAAACCGTGACCCTCGGGATGCTGCACGTATTACACAAAGGGTATGTGGTGTCTGCCCCACCTCTCATGCAATGGCATCTGGAAATGCTCTGGATGACCTTTTTGGAATTGCGGACCAGATTCCAAAGGATGCTCTTGTTGCAAGGAACATAATCCAAGGATTGAATATGATAGCCAGCCATGCAACACACATATATGTGCTTTGGTTACCGGATATCGTGAATCCTGCATACAGAGATGTACTGGCAACAATTGGGGAAACAGGCAATGCATTATGGAAAGAGTTGCTCTACCGCTTTGCACCCATAAGCTATCGAATAGATGGCGTATCTATTCCTCCTGGTAAAGCTTATGTGAATGCTATCAAAGAAAAGAAAAGGCTTCAAGAAGCTATAGCGATCATTGCCGGTAAAATGCCTCATCAGATGTCATCCATACTTGGCGGAGTCACCTACAGACCAAATGTTGCAGATATCGGGAAATTAGCATCATATTACTATGAGGTAATGGATTTTGTTGATTCTTCTACACTTGGTGTTGATCATGGTACATGGCTGCATAATACATTCCAAGCATCCTCTCCGCAGAATGCGGTCAAGTTTGTAGTTGAACATCTTCAGGAACTGGTAGACAAGTCCCTTTTATCAAATGATTTTTCGCATTCTGCCGGATGGGGAGATGTAGAACTGCTTGCAGCGTTTGGTTGTGAACTCATCGGTGAAACACTTTTGGGACTTCCTGCCAGTTTAAAACTTGACAGGACCGGGGGCTATGATTCCAATTCAAGCGTAGGTTTCCTGACCTATGGTGTATATTATGACGTGGAGAATGGCGATGGATATGATCCATTGGAATTTGGAAAAACTGGATTCCAAAAGGCTGCCTTCATCACAAATTCACTTGAACATCAAAAATTCGATCATAGGAATGTGACCGAAGAGATAAGTCATTCATTCTATACAGGTGAAGACAATCTGCATCCTTTCGATGGAGTTACAGAACCTGTGATAGATGCTGATGAGATCAATTATTCCGGGAACGATCAAAGCAAATATAGCTGGATGAAGGCACCACGTTACAAAGGTGTTCCATGCGAAGTTGGCCCTCTTGCCCGTATGATAGCAATGGAAGAGCCATTGACCATGGGTCTTATAAAATCATTTACAGATAATGGTTATTCTGCTGCCAACACGTTCACAAGGATGGTGGCAAGGGTACAGGAAATGCTCATTATTTCAGAACAACTGCGCAAATGGATTACAAGCGATCTTGATCCAAATGGAAGGTTCAGTGTTCCGGCAGACCTGAACATGGCAAAAGACTCCCAGGGTATCGGTTTATGGGAAGCTCCCCGTGGTGCATTGGGTCACTGGGTCAAAACCGGATCCGATTCAAAAATAACAAATTATCAGATGGTGGTGCCAACCACATGGAATTCATCTCCCAGAGATAAAAATGGAATTCCAGGTCCAATTGAACAAGCGCTTATCGGTACAAAAGTGTCGGCGGTTGAAAACCTGCTTGGCATCGATAATTCAAATCCCACGGGAATATACCATGCTGCAAGATCATACGACCCATGTATTGCATGCGCCGTACATACCATTGATCTGACAAAGGAAAACGGAAGAAACAAACGTGTATTCGATATTGTTTAAGAGGTGAAGTAATATGAAACAAAAAGATTCCATGCTTGTGAAACGGTATTCATTTTTGGAGCGAATGGCACATTTTGTTCATCTTGCAACTTTGTTCATCCTGCTTATAACCGGGTTTAAGATATATGCAGGCTGGGATTTCATGAGCTATCATATTGCTCTGGTCATTCATATGATAGCAGCAATTCTATTTGTGTTCGTTAATTGGATCATTATTCCGTACAATGTGCTGACAACGGAATGTCCCAGTTGTTCCATGTGTGCAGACAAAGTCCACAATATAATTATCCACCGGATGCGCCACATTGCGCACCGGTATCTGTTCGGGCTAACTGATATCAGAAGAATGAAGCAGATATTCCTCAATTATCTTGGAAAAGCTGACTATCCTGCTTTTACTGTATACGATGTCAAAAATAAAGGATACATTGATAAATTACATCCGGTAACCCAATTGATGCTGTTCTTCGAGGGTGCTGCAGTGATGCTTGTAGTATTTACAGGCATTGTTCTCTATGATCTGCAATGGGCATTCTTTGGCCTACCTGTAAGCGAATGGATACTTTCAGGAGCTGAAATTATATCGGCTTCCCTGAACATGCACGTATTAGCATTCATTAGAACCGCACATTTGATGATGGCGTATTTTTTCATTGTGGAGCTTATCATTCATGTGGGCATTGTAGAATTTGACCCAAAGGTATGGAAATATCATAAAGCAATTTTTCTGACTGGAAAAGAAGATCTTTCCGATTCCAATTATGTCGAACTGGTTGACGTCGAAAATAATGTGGAGGGATGATCCTACGATACGCATACTTGGATGTGGTAATCCTCTTGTTGGAGATGATGGAGTTGGAATACATGTTATCGAACGGTTGAATGAACTGCACTCAGAACTACCAGATAATGTAGAACTGATAGATGCGGGTGTTTGCGGACTCGATATACTTAACATGCTGGAAAATGCTGAAAAGGTAATTATAATAGATGCCGTAAAAGGTGCAGGAAACATCGGTTCCATACATCGTTTTGGAATAGAGGACATAAAGGGAGCAAGATCTAATAGTGTGCTCTCCATACATGAAACCTGCCTTGCAGACGTACTCTGCATAGCTGAACACATCCAGAAAATGCCCGAGAAGCTCATCATCTTTGCTGTCGAGGTGGAAATGACAGATGAGATATCTCTTTGTCTATCCCATAAAATGCAGGCTTATGTGGATGAGGTCATAGATTTGATTCTTGATGAGTTACGTGCAATGAAAGCATCATGAATACCAAATTTTTGTAATCTGGGCTGCACAGAATTTGTTAATGTCCGACAACAAACAAATCAATAATGTTTGTCACAATAATGTGCAATCGTGAGAACATGCGCATATTTATTTCTAATTTTTGATACAAAGCTAATGTGAGAATAACAAGCGTGAACAAACTTCTAAATTCCGGCTCCTTGAGCATTTTGATGAGTGAGCTCATAAATACAATAAATGATACCAGAATTACCGGAAGCATGTTTATCTCCTAATGGAGAATGGTTTCTTCAAATGTACATACTAACCGCTGGTTTTCTCATTTTTCTGATCATTCTCATGTATTTATGAGTTACTTTTGTTTCCATACATTCTCAGACATTAGTCGAGTACCTCTTTGATATAAGGCCCAAGGATCATATCCTTGTAAGCTCCACCTGCCGGAACCTTCGGATAGAGTATTTCCTCCCTGTCGGTGCAGATCTCAAGGAAACATGACCCTTCTGCGTTCAGAAAAGCTTCAATGCCGCCTTTGAGTTCTTCCCTGTCGTTTATCCTTTCTGCAAAAATGAAGCCGAATGATTCTGCTATATCTGCAAAGCGAACATCTTTTAATCTCTGGGTAGCTGTCCTTATGCCATCATAATTTGCATCCTGGAGATTCTGTACCATACCGTCACTCCTGTTGTTTAGCATGAGTATCTTAATTGGTATGTTCAGTGATGCTATTGTATGCAGTTCTCCAAGATTCATCCTGAGACTGCCGTCACCATCTATTGCAATGACCTTTGAATCGGGATTTGCATAATGGGCACCGATGGACGTTGGCATGGAAAAACCCATTGTTCCAAAGGAGCCAGAGCTCATGAAGGACTTTGCTTTCTGCATTGGCAGATATTGAGCTGCAAGCATCTGATGGTTGCCGACACCTGTGGTGATTATTGTGTCAGCGTCAATGTAGTTTGAGAGCAGGGACATTACCTCGGCGGACTGGATTAATTTGGATTCCCGGTTGAAATCCAGCGGCCAGGAGTTTTTCAGGTGTCTTGCACGATCCTGCCATTCCCTGATATCCAGAGTAATGTTATGTTTTTTGGCATAATTCAGCAGGTCACGGATAGCTGTTGCTGCATCGCCTATGAATGTGAATTTGGGACCACGCTCGATCTTTATCTGGTGCATCTTCTCGGGATTGATGTCTATGTAGGCAACATCGGTGCCTATTGCGAAACCAACCTTTTCTGCAACCCTGTCATCCCAGCGAACACCGATTGCGAAGAAGAAGTCGTTCTCCTGAATGAGCAGGTTTGCATATGGTGTACCGAACATTCCAAGCATTCCGAGGTTTACTTCATCCCTTGAATCAAGAACGCCTTTTGCCATGAGAGTGTTAACTGAGGGTATTGCAAAATACTCATTGAACTGCCGAATGGCATTACTTCCTCCCTCAGAGTTCAGGCCACCACCAAGATAGAGCAGGGGCTTCTCCGACTTCAGGAAGATATCAAAGAATTCCTTGCATTGATCTTCACAGAGGTGCCTGTGGTCGTGGTAACTTTCCTCGAAACGCATGACGTTCATGTCCTGGTATTGGTGCATCTTCTGCTGTTTATTCAGAGGAATGTCTATGACAACAGGTCCAGGTTTGCCTGACATTGAGTAGTAGTAGGCATCCTTGACTATGGCTTCGAGATCGTCGTCATTTGAAACCTGGAAAACTTTCTTGGCAGCATCCCCGAAGATACCCTTGACGTTAATGTGCTGGAAGGAGTCAGTCCCTATCTTATATTCGGGAACCTGACCTGCAAATACGAGCAGTGGTATGCTGTCACCATAGGCATCCGCAACGCTGGTGAGGGTGTTGGTGATGGCAGGACCTGATGTAACTACAGCTACACCAACCTCATTGCTTGAGCGTGAATATCCTGCTGCACTGAATGCACAGGACTGCTCGTTGGAGTTTACAACTATATCGATGTCACTCTTCTCGAGTGCATGGAATACCGGAAGTATTGCCGCTCCCGTATATCCAAAGATATGTTTGACCCCAAGGTCTTCCAGACATTTTACAAGGACTTCTGCTCCATTCATTTCTTCCATTTTCAATTCTCCGTGGAAAGAAACGATCCCGACACAGGATACACTAATCAGTAAATTTACCAAAAACAGCGCACTTGAGCCAGAAAAGTTTCAATTATCATGCTCAAGCGTGTAGCACTACCACTAATACAGGCACATTACGTAAACTGTGATTTGTGATAGAGTTAAACATTAGATTGAAATTGTGTGAAGTTGTATTTAAGGGTTTGGTGTTTAATCAATATTAATTTATTTCAAAATTAAGCTTGTTTAAGAGAGAATCTTCAATTTCATACTTTGCATTTGGATTCTTGAAATACATGGTTCGTGGCTTTTTAACTATTAGTAGACCATCTTTTTGAGATCTAGAAGTTGTTTCAAATACAACTGCAACCCCTGATATCATACTATAAGAAAAACTACCAAGCTCACTTTTTTCAAAAAATAAACCCTTTTCTAATGATAACAAGTTATCTTCAAAATCATATTCATCGGCAGACCAATTTAAGTAAAAAATATACATATGAGAGAGATTATCATAAAACTGTCCTTTATCAATGGATTTCATTATCGAGTTTTTTGTTGTAATTTCATCGTCAATTAGCATTAAAACATGTTCATTGTCATCAGTCACTTTATCTTTTAAGGACTTAATCTCACATGAAATTTTTTTCTTATTGAACTCAATAATTAAATCAGGAGATAAATTTTCAGCTTTTATGATTTCTACAGGAATGTTTTTTTCCATAAACAAAAGAATAGCCTTCATTTCAGCATAAGTTGAATAGAAGTCATTTTGATTTTTAGATTTTTTAATTAAGACTGTATTCAGTACTTGAAAGGCATATCTAAGATTGGTGCCTGATTTGCTCTGGGCCTTATCTCTGTTGTTATGAAGCGCAGACAAATGCAGGCATCGAAACATTTCTTCAGTGATTCGGTCTGTAAAATTCAAAACAGCATCAATTGATTCACCTACTTCTGTCTTTATCCAGGATGCTTTGGCAGCAGAACCGGCCTCAGGATCATGTTCAAGCACAGATGATTCAGAGATAATGATTTCTTCATCAGAATCATCAGCCAGGCCGTCATCTTTTTCCATGGGAATAGACAGAATGGGAAATCCGGCAAATTTCAAACTTTCACTTCCCATGGAAAAAGCCCTGATAATAGCTCCGTCTATTTTTACAACATCAGTAATATCAGATGTTCCCAAATACGGCACTGTTTCAGATGAAATATTTTTAAACCATACAAACGGGATTTCCCCCAGACGATTTTCTCCACTGACAACTTCTGATAT
>JAIPUR010000033.1 GCA_020055655.1 Methanosarcinaceae archaeon
AGCCGCACCCGGTCGCCGGTCGTGGGGCCGAACATGGCGGCATAGCTGTCGCGGGATATCGAAACCGGCATGGCATGATCCTCGTCATAAGCGTTCGGACGTCACTCTCGCTCTGCACCGCGCTGCCTGCGCCAGGCATCGAGCCCGGCGGCAGGGGCCAGAAGCAGCATGATCTTCCAGGCGTTCAGGGCCGACTCGGCCTCGGTCTTGGCGTCTGCGCCGCCGAGCGCGGCCACCAGGTAGGCCCCGCCGAAGACACAGCCCGCGCCGATCGCCAGCGCCAGCAATGTGCCCCAGACGACCGCCCAGCCCGAACCCAGCCGCCGCACGACGGCGCGCGGAACCACCCAGCCGATGACGATCATCAGGGGTATGGCGAGGAACAGGGTCATGGCCGGGCCCCTGCGCCGCGCCCCGTCCGGGGGCGACCTGCGGGTGCCCGCGTCATCCGAAACAGCCTCGAGGGGGTCACAGCGGCCCCATCACGTGCTGGTTGAACCCGAACACGCGTCGCGCCCCCGCGAGGGGGACGAGCTGCACCTTGCGCGTCTGGCCGGGCTCGAAGCGCACGGCCGTTCCGGCGGCGATGTCGAGGCGCATGCCCCGCGCCGCCGTGCAGACCCGGCAATTCGCGCGCGTATGTCACCTCGGCCTCGTCGAACTCGAACTCTAGGAACACGGTCTGGCGGACATCCATCCCGGTGCGATACGCCAGCCGGATATCGTGCACCGACGCGCTATGCAGGTTCTCGACGATCCAGTTGCGCGTGCGCGGCTTGATGCGTTGCGGCCACAGCGCGACCACACGTTCGGGGCTGATCGCGTCCATCTCTCCGTTCAGCGCCAGCGCCCAGCCACCGGCGCCCGCATCCAGCGTCCCGTCGAGATGCAGCACCTTCTCCTGATCGGTGATGCTGACCTGCCCGATATGCAGTGAAAAGGGATCGAGCCGCAGCCGGAAATCCATCTCGGCCCGCTCCAGGTTCACCGGCTCGGGATACAGGGCATCGGGGTTGGCGGCGATGTGGAAGACCAGGTCGATGTCTTTGCAGGCTGCATCAATATCTGAAGTTTTGAGCAGGTCGCCATCTATAAGTGTGAATTTTGGATTATCGAGGTGATGCTCTATAAACTCCATTCGACCTGAACTTAGATTATCAAAAACCGTAACATCATTCCCCATCTCAACTAAGCGGTCCACCACATGACTACCGATAAAACCGGCACCACCGGTAACCAAAACATTACAAGCTGCAATACCACCAATTAACATGTTTTTCTCCAGGCGCTGATAAATATTCAGGATCGATTTTCTGTACACTCGTACATCATTGGGTACACTAAACCTTCTGAACATATTTAACTTTTGTGAAATTGTCTCGAGAAAAATTTGCAGAGATGGATATTTCAGAATATAATTGAAAGGGTTTAGGTCTTGCTAAGGCCGAGGATGTGATCTTGCAAAAGCATAAGTATTCCAATATTAGCACTTGTTGAATACAGCCATACGTCGCAGGCGACACTTAACCATGCTGCTGAGTAACAAAAAGTGATACATGTTTTTAAGCCAATACATCTTATCGAACAAATTGTTCATATACTCATGAGACTATATATTCAATATAATTAATGACCAAAGGTGCATACCATGAGAGAATTCACAGTTATCATTGAGCAGGATGAAGATGGTATTTACGTAGCTTCTGTACCGGAATTACAAGGGTGTCATACTCAGGCAGAGACACTTGATGAGCTGAACGTACATATTAAAGAGGCTATTGAGTTATACCTTGAGGTAAAGTCTGAAAATGAACAATTAGGGCACCTTGACCTTGTGGGCATACAGAAGGTTCGGGTCGATGCATGACAGGCAGAATTATCCCTGTTTCTGCTAAAAAGGCCATCAAAGCACTGGAAAAAATGGGGTTTATACAGCTACGCCAGAAAGGAAGCCATCTTTTTATGCAGCATCCTGATGGCAGGTCTACAATCGTCCCTGTTCATGCAGGAAAGAATATAGGAAAAGGGATGATAAGAAAGATCATAAACGATGTAAAATTATCAAGAGATGAATGGATAGACTTGATTAACAGTCTTATTATATACTGATTGTTGATCCAGCCCGCTGCAGGCGGCACATTCTCAAGATCAGAAAAATAAAAGTCAGTTTATTATTAACTTAAAAATAAGCTTCTACCTCATTGAGACAGAGTTCACTTACTTCTTTTAGTCTGGCATGCAATTCATCAAGTGTATCAATTTGAGTATATAATATCTTTCATTTTTTGATCAGGTATATCATAACTATTTAAGCAGGGAACTGTTAATATTACAATATGCGTTTCAAAGTTATCCTTGAGGAAGATGAAGAGGTAGGGGGCTATATTGTCAGTTGCTCTGGACTACCTGGATGTATTTCACAGGGCGATACCATCGAAGAAGCTATGGATAATATAAAAGAGGCCATACAGGTATGCTTGGAATCACTTGCAGAGGATGAGCTGAAAACTTGTATGGACAGCCCATCTTGTAAAATTGTCGAAGTGATAGCTTAATGTCGAAATTACCCATTATTTCAGGAATTAAGGCAATAAAAGCCTTCTCCAGAGCAGGATGGTATCCTCATAGACAGGTAGGGAGCCACGTCGTTTTAAGAAATGAAGGATCCAAGATTACTTAAACTGTCCCAAAACACAAAGAATTAAAACCTGGCCTGCTAAGACAATTGATCAGGGTATCAGGACTTACTGTCGAGGAATTCATTGACTTGCTCAAATGAACTAGTAGTCCACTCATACCCTCAAGGCATAGCTCGATCACTTCCTTTAGTCTGACATGCAGTTCATCAAGTGTATCAGCCTGAGTATGTGCTCCCGGCATGCCCGGAACAATGGCAACATAGCAATCACTTTCAATGTCTTTTCTATATATGCAGTGAATTTGGCCATCATTTAAAATCCCATTTTCTATTTGTTTCTTTACTATATGAGCTCTGCAAAAATAATGTCCAGAAAGGCCTAATATCAACTAAATTCAGAAAGATCTATTGAACCTCAATACAACCATACGCCGCAGGCTGCACATTCTCAGAATCAGAAAAAATAAAATTCAGCTTAAACCACATGTGGCACACAATAAAATACTAAAAAACAAGAATCCACCCAATCAATACTTTCTGTATATCTTACTCCGATGTACCTTTTCAAGAACCAGGATCAATAATCTGTCATTCAATATATCAAGAATGACCCGATATTCTCCTACCCGGTGAGTATACAACGGATGTCTTTTTGTTCCTTTGAGTTTCTTAACAGAGGCAAATGGATCATCTTTTAATTCACTTACAGAAAGGATGATCTGCTTTGATGCCTCTGCTGGCAATTTATGAAGTTCTTTTCTTTCTCTTTTTCAGAAAGAAGATCTTTGAGATCAGAATTGACTTTAATAGTAGTGCTAGCTGACATATACTTAAGTTTACTCAGGTATACCATATAAAACCTAGAAAGCATAAAAAACTATAAGCAGTAATGAAAGATCTGCGTCAGAAATCACTAGCAAAATTGTATATCAGATAGTGTAAACCATACGCCCAGGCGGCAGATTACATTAATAATACCATAAGGAATCTGACCATTGATCAGAAAGTTTATCCACATGAAGTGTAAAACTGATTTGATATTGTAGACAAAATATTTTAATCTGTTAAAATCTATTAAACTAATAATTGAAATACTAAATTTCCGGCGTATAATCTTTCGGATAGTCTTATTCCAATAACATTAATCTTATATCAGGAATATATAAAATTATCATAAGATCAAAAATACACTTCCTGAGATGAAAATGACAACAAATAATGAACTGGGAACCTATAGAAAGAAACTCCACGATATGCTGCCTGAATTACAGGAAGAATATCATGTGAGTTACATCGGCTTGTTTGGCTCCTATGTACGTGGAGAACATACAGCACAAAGTGATCTGGATGTACTGGTGGAATTTAGCAAGACCCCTACAATTTTCAGGTTTGTACATTTGGAGAACCATCTTTCAGAGTCATTGGGGATCAAAGTCGATCTGGTCATGAAAGATGCACTCAAGCCAAATATCGGAAAATACATACTCAACGAAGTTGAAGCCATCTGAGGGATAAACATACGGGACATAAAAGATTATGTAAAGGATATCTATGATGCCATGGAGGCAGCAGAAGATACGGGACAAACTGATACATGCTTATTTTGGCGTAAATCTTGAAGTAGTCTGGCTTAGCGTAAAAGAGGGAATCCCTGAAGCTAAACCTTTAATTCAGAATTTGCTTAATGAACTGGATTCCTGAGAATTATGATGTATAACCATCCAGTTCACTCATGGAAAAATATAAGCTTATTTGATGTAAGCACACTCCGCAGGCGGCACATTCCAAAAATACAAAATACTAAAAACAATAATCCAATCAATACTTTATGTATATCTTGCTTCGGCGTCCAGCTTCAAGGGCCAGGATCAATAATCTCTCATTCTACCCTGTAACTCATAGCAATCCGAATTCTTCCATAATAGATTCTTCGGAATGAACTCTTCCTGCTTTAAAATCCTCCAGAGCTTGCTCTATCCCTTCAGTAGCTTCGTTACTAAGCTCATCCATTGTTATACTCTCCATCAATAAAAAAGACAAAGCTATCACGAATTCTGTTAATTTGCAACAACCTTATTTGTAGATATCATCGTGATGTGCATAGTCTTCAAGTGTAACAATGTTGTTTTTATCATCCACAGAAAAAGCCAGCACAAAATGTCTGTCTATATGTACTCTTTTCCACATGTTCAATGGAGATCTCAGATTTTTATACCTATGAGGATTTTCAAGAATTTCTTCAGCTTTACTAAGAATGATCTCTAATTGCTTTCTATTCTTCTTAGCTAACTTCTTTAGGGTTTTCTCAAGATCTGGTTTGATCTTCAAATAGTACATTTCAGATACCTAATCTTTCCCGTAGGTCATCAACTGTACCGACATCCACAGCATCCTGAGCCAGGATCTTTTTAGCCCTCTTCACATATTCAGGTCTGAGCTCTGGTTCAAGAAGTTCTTCTTCATATTGTTTAACAACAAGTTCAATAGCTGAGCTTTTATCCTTCAGGCCATATTTGGCTTTAACTATGTTCAAAACCCGGTTGCTTTGATCATCAATATTAATTATCGCCTTAACCATAATATCATATTAACATTGTATTAATATGGTATTAATAATTTCCTGTATCCACATAGCCTAATTGAGAAGGAGCTATTCGCCAATAACAATGCAACCACACGCCCAAGGCGGCATATTTCCCACAAAAATCACGAATAGCAACTAGCTGCTAACTGCAATCCTCAGCTTTTGACCATATTCTTTATACGCAAACAAAGATAAATATATGCAATATAGATTATTAGAAAAATAAACCTAAAATAAACTTATTTAGGTGCCACAATGCTTATTCAATATATCCAAACAGCCCTTGAGAAAGCAAAATATGAGATAATCGAGGATGATGAGCCATACTACGGAGAAGTTTCGGAATTAGAAGGAGTCTGGGGGACAGGCAAAACACTTGAAGAATGTAGGAGAGATCTGGAAGAGGTCATTGATGAATGGATAGTCTTCAGACTCCGAAAAGGACTTACAATTCCACAGATAGACAACTATACGATAGAAAACTCTGGAGTTACTGCAGTTGCCTAAATTAGCTCCCATAACATTGAGAAAGTTGGTCAAAAAATTGAAATATTTTGGATTTGAGGGGCCATTCTCTGGCGGAAACATTCATTCATGAGCAAAGGTAACCTTGTTTTGACAATTCCAAATCCCCATAAAGACAGGATCAGCACAGACCTACTTCAAAGAATTCTAAAGCAACCCGGAATTTCAAGAGAAGAATGGCTTGACGAATAAAATAATATAACCATACGCCGCAGGCGGCACACTGCACATATTTAATAAAAAGTAAACTACAAGCAATAGCTGTAATTTAAAAATCTTGATGCCCTAAGCCTCAATTTCATTAAGACTCACTTCTCCTGCTGGAAGCGGGTGAACTAACAAGGATGAACTGTGGAACTTGCGCATGGCCTGATCAATTCGCCTTGAAGTGCCAGATGTATAATACGCTTCCCCGCACTCCTGACAAATGAAAGCATCAACATCCTTAATAGCAAGAATTGCCTCACCGACCTTTACCACAAACTCATGGCTGCCTTTTACAAGCTTAACCTTACAGAAACTGCACCTATCTGGAATCATTGTTTTCTATCCTCATTTTGCCTTCAATCCATTTATCTTTTGCTGGAGAGTAAACTGTTATAATCCTTGCAAGATTAGCAGCCTAAAACTCATCAGCAAGGGTACAACTTAAAAGCACCCTCGCAGTATAAGTGAAATTATATGGATTTTATCATTCGCAAATACAAACACGATGACCTGGATGGAGTTCTGGCAGCCTGGGAAACTGCATCAAAGATCGCTCATCCATTTTTAACAGAACAATTTCTGGAAAAGGAACGATCAGACATACCCAGTGTATATTTACCAGGATCAGACACATTTGTTGCTGAGCAGAAAGGAAATATCCTGGGGTTCATTACACTAATTGACCATGAAGTCGGGGGCATATTTGTCAACTCCGACTACCACAGCAAGGGCGTGGGAAAAGCCCTCATGGATAAGGCTTATGAAAGGTACGGATACCTGGAAGTCGAAGTGTTTGAAAAGAATAGCATTGGCAGGAAGTTCTACTCAAAATATGGTTTCACATACCTCTCTGAAAGTATCCATAAAGACACAGGGAATAGAGTACTCAGATTAAAATTTACAGATCACGCAAGAAAAGGAGATCAGATAACAAATAAGAAGTTAAAACAATAAGTCAAAATAAGAAAGCAAAATAAGAAACTAAAATAAGAAACTAAAATAAGAAGAGAATATTAAGTGGATATCAAAATTAATTAATCAATTGATCGATTTCTGAAATTCATTAAAAGGTTTCAGAGGATCTCTGTAACCTTGAAGGCAACAATAGCTACGAAGGCCACAAGTAATGGCATAATAGCTAAATTGAGGGATGCGTTTAAGGATCTGCTCCATTTCTCAGATGCTGAGAGGATCTCTTTTGCTGAAAGTAATGTGATCAATGCAATAACAGCCAGAACACCATATTCAGGAAGTCCCATTTGAGTTGTCATGGCCCCTGCTGCTGTGGATGAAATTGTAGTTGAAGTGATCGTAGCCGCTATAGTACTTGTAAGCATATTTTTTCCACCAAACCTAATATAGTTACTAAATAGATGTATAATACTATTAAAACCTTGTGAATTTATCTTGGTTGGATAAAAAATAATAATCGCATCAGTATAAACAAATAGTCAATAAAAATTGAATTGAAAATGGGATGCTCATCCCATAAGATCGATCTCAAATCCAAGTACGGGCTGGCCAAGTCCGAAGTTCACGATAACCTGCGGGAAGAACTCTCCCATAACTCCTACCTTTTTGCCATCGACGATGATGTCAGCTCTCCTGCCTTCCATAAAAGCCGGATCATCGGAAACTACAACCTCGTATTCCACCATGCGTTCACGCATCACGGCTTCAACGAGTTCCCTGATCTCGGTGAAATTTGCCAGAGGATGAATAGATACCGCTGCCAGATGCAGGCCATTCTTGCGATCTATCACCACATCACCCACATCGAATATCCTCTGTGGGAGTTCCCTGTGCTGGTTCATGGACAGTATCTCCATGAGATTTGGAAGAACGGTTGTCCTTACCATGGTCTGGTCCTCGCTGATCGGATGCAGGACAGATGTTACATCATCGGTCTTTTCCCTGCACATCCAGTCAAACTGTATCTTCTCACTGGTGAGAGTGAACGGCATGACCTGAGAATATCCAAGCCCTGTCATAATTTCCATGACCGATGAAGCAAGCTTCGTGAGCTCATGGGATTTTCCCACCGTAGCATTCATGGGGAACACTGCCGGGATATTATCAAAGCCGATCCCTACTGCAATATCCTCCACTATATCCGGATTATCAAGGATATCAGCACGATAGCTTGGAATCAGCACCTCAATTTCATCATTTCCAAGGTCATTTGCACCAAAGCCCATCCTCTTAAGTTCTGTGATCGCCTCATCCACACTAAGCTGCATACCCACCAGACCATCTATCTCGGACATCTTCAAATTCTTAGTTCGTGGACTGAGGTCAAGAGGGATCTCCTCTGCACCATCTGCCTTCACAACTTTCACATACTCGATCTGACCACCACGCTCTGCAAGTGCAGTGGTGACAATATTCATAGCAGTGAACACTTCCTTACTAAGACCTGTAACATCTACCAGAAGGTCAGTGCTCTCCTCGGTCACCATAGTAAGACTACTATTGATAATAGGAGGGAAAGAAAGCACATTGTCATTCGCGTCAAGGATCAGAGGATATTTCTCGAATCCGTCAAGAATAGAAGCGAATTTCGTACCCTTTGGATGCTTCTCCAATATTTCCCGCATTGACATCGGTTCTGTAAAATCAAGTGGAATGAACTCATGATCAGGATCTGCTGCAATATATCTGAACGGTGCCTGCACCCGGGACAGGTCATGTACACCTATAGATACCTTCTTCCTGTCACGTCCAAGTCCCCAGTGAAGGGATTCCTGAAGCTCCATAAGGGTCTTGATAGAATTGGGATCGAATTTAACTCCCCGGACAACAGCACAGCCAAGCACAGGACGAATATCCTCTATCTCCGCATCCTTTGTGATCTCAACAGTATAAGGTTTAACTTCATAATCACAAAGTCCGGTCTCAATATCAAGGAATCCACGCATTGCACGTGCCACGCCTTCCACACTATAAAGATCAGGGCGGTCAGGGAAGAACTCGATATCAATGGATTCCTCTTCGATACGCTCAATATCCGCACCGATCATCGGTACACGTGCTATTATAGTATCCTTATCAATTCCAGTGAGTTCTTCGAGATCTTTGTACGGTAAACTTATTATCGGCATGCGGAGTATCCTCGCTATGTTCCATTATAAATGTCACTAATCTAGCAGAACATACACAGCTTTGGATTTAATATTTTTGATTAGAGCTAAGCGCAAGTAGCAGATCTAAACAACTAATGTAGAAATATCCAGGTAGTTCAGTAAGAAATTACCCATAAATGCCAGCGGGAACCAGAGGATCGGCTCACATGCTGCAAAAACATAGCATAGATGTCCATCCTGATAAGATATCCTGTTAATACATTTTCCTGCGTAATATGCAACTGCAATGATCAACAAAGCAGATAAGGGTAGCATACCACTCAGAACACATCCAAGCATGAAGAAAACTGATATTGCATTGTTGAACTTCAAAACCTTAAGATTCTTAGCAAGTCCGAAGATAACAGGGAAGGTCAAAAGTCCTTCTTCACGGTCTCCGGTAATATCCCGCATATCGAACATTATCTGAAGGTTCATCATTCTTAAAAAAACAAAAGATGCCAGCATCAAAGCACCATAGCTAAGAACTGCAGAATGCTGCATAAAAAAGAATATCACCATAAATGCCCACACAGCTGCAACGTAAAAGTTCTTGAAACCAATTATATTTTTTGTAAGGTCCTTAAAGAAATTACCATAAAGAAGACCAAGCACAAGTATTGAAATTGCAGAAAGTAGCAGAACGAGATCTCCTGTATATAATAGTAAAGCAAGAAGCAAAGCGGATGATATTTTGATCAAAGCAGAATTGCTACCCCTTGAAAGTAAATATGAGGCTCTTCCCGAATTATTGACCTCGTCAAGATCTGCTCCCTTTGAATAATCATTCAGATAGATTATGTAAAAAAGAAGATAGCTTATGCACAGCATCTCGATACTGACAGGAAGTAAAAAAACAGATGCACACATCAGTATCACTGAAACAGATCCCATTGCAAATAGATGTCCACCAAAAATGAATTCTTTCCATATTGAATTACTTATTTTTCCAGATCCAATATCCCATTTGATCCCATTTACTGCATTATGTACACGAGAATACATGATATGTAGTAAATGTGTTCACACTATTTAAGATAATGAATATATAATTGTTATTATAAAATTTGCCATGTACATGGTCATTTTAAGTTTGTACATACACATTACTGAAGGTATAAACGCAGATAATTATATCCAATAGCTTTAATAAGCATAATAATTATATTATCCATAAAATATAATAATTCAACTAGCATATTCAATATCTATTAAATGGTGACTCTTATGGCTGATGATCATTCCAAAAATAAAGAACATAATAGGCTTGAAAAAGCTGAAGACACCCATGAAAACGATAAATCATCACCGAACAAGGACACAACTGATAACAGTTCTGAACTCATCAGCAAGCTAACGGAAATAAAAGATTCCGAAGAAGAATTTGACAAAAAGATAGCTTCCATTCTTCAAAACGATCAGGTAGACAGTAAAGATGATAGTATTGGGATCACAAATTCCAAAAAAGACGCACCTGGTTCTGATGAAAAGAAAGAAGATAAATTAGCAAGCGAAGAGATCGACGATGCTGATATCGGTATATTACTTCCAAAGTCTTCTGGTTTTGGATCTGTCAAAAGCAGGCCTCCTATAAAAAAGAACGAAGATGCCTCTGCTGACCTCATAGAAAAGAGCAGTGACAAGATAACTGATTCCTTTAAGGTAGAAGATAAAAAAGAGGAAACAGAAAAAGATACCGATGAAAAAACTGTATCAGAAGCCATTATAGACCTCCCTGAAGAAAATAAGACAGAAACTGACGACACAACTATTGAAGACAGTGAGAAAGATACTGACAAAAAATTAAGCATCAAGGATAAGATCCGGGAATTGTTCAGGCAGGCAGAAACCGAGATAGATGACTATGATCCAGAATTACACGGCCCGATAACTGAATTTAAGGGAGTGGATGGATACGAAGAGGTCGAAACTTACTGGGTGAACGAGCCTTATACCTTCATTGCTATATTATATAATGAAGATATCAACAACCACCTTTACTACGTTGTGGAGCCAGAGCTTACTGATTTTGAAACTGTTCTGCTAGATGAGATAAAGGACAGACTTCGTGATGTACTTCTTGTTGAGAATATCAATGAAAAAGACTACGAAAAAGAGCAGATAATAGATGCAAAGATACGTTCTATCATTCAGGATTACACCATCGAGGTCACGCCTGCCATGCTTGCAAAGATCTCTTATTATATCAAAAGGGACTTTATCCGCTTTGGAAAGATAGATGCTCTCATGTACGATGATTCCATAGAAGATGTATCAGGTAACGGACATGACATAGCTATTTTCCTTTATCACCGTGTACATCAGAATATTGCTACAAACATCGTATATGGAGAAGATGAGCTTAACTCGTTCATCATTCAAATGTCCCAGAGAAGTGGAAAACACATTTCGGTAGCAGAACCTATGATAGACGCCACAATGCCGGATGGATCAAGGATACAGATGACACTGGGAACCAGTGTAACAGCCCACGGAAGTACCTTTACAATACGTAAATTCAGCGACACACCAATTACACCTGTGGACCTGGTCAAATGGGGAACCTTCTCTGCAGAATCCATGGCATATCTGTGGCTCTGCATTGAGAACAATAAGAGTCTTATCTACGCAGGAGGTACTGCATCCGGTAAAACATCATCTCTTAATGCAGTATCATTGTTCATTCCGGAAAAATCAAAGGTCATCTCACTTGAAGATACCAGAGAACTTAAACTACCCCATCCTAACTGGATCCCAAGCCTTACAAGAGATTCCTTTACAGCCGACGAGCGAGGAGCCGTTGATATGTATGACCTGCTAAAGGCCGCTCTGCGTCAACGTCCAGAATTCCTGCTTGTTGGTGAAGTAAGAGGTAAAGAAGCACTTACACTTTTCCAGGCAATGTCCACAGGACACACCACCTTCTCTACCATGCATGCCGATTCGGTTGCATCAGCTATCCACAGACTTGAGAACCCACCTATCAGTGTTCCACGTACCATGATACAGGCACTCGATATTATGAGCATCCAGTCTCAGACATATTCCAAAGGCAAACGTGTAAGAAGGAACATCAAACTTGTTGAAATAATCGATATTGATCCAAACACACGAAATATCAGAACCAACGATATCTTTGTGTGGGACTCCGAAACTGACAGATTCGTAAGAACAGGAGAGTCAAAAGCACTCTTTGACATCAGAATGAGACGTGGCTGGGGACAGGGACAGATAGACCAGGAGCTCTACTACCGACAGAAAGTCCTTGAACATATGATCAACAATGGCATCAGCGATTTTAAGGAAATATCCGATATCATCAATGCCTATCAGTCAACACCTGAAAAAGTCCTGAGAAAACTCGGTCTGGCCTGAAAGAGGATAAGAGCATGACTGAAGCAGATCGAACCGTTGACAATGTTTTTGATCAGGAAGAAGTAATTCCTGTATCATCAGATGACACTGGCTCCGGTCAGGGAGATCCAGAAGGAAATTATGGCCCAAAAAAGAAATTTGACCTTGATGCCAATATTGATAAAGCAACCACATACCTCAATATCCTGAAAAGGATACCTTACGTGCTTATTGGTCATAAAATAAAAGAAAGAAAGCAAAACTATGTGAACTTGCAGAAACAGCTGAATCAGGCACGTCTTCCAATATCCCATGAGATGTATATCTCAAACGCGATATTCTACTCGATCGCTGCCGGAATATTAGGAGCATTTATCGGTCTTTTTTTGACCTATGTTATAATAGCCCTTGTAGGATTACCCGATCAGCTCACTAAAATGACATTCAGTCCTGCCATTGCTTTTTTGCTGGACTTTAAAGAAATATTTGTTGGCTTTTTCATAACGATCGTATTCATTGTAGGACTTGGCGGATTGGTATATTCAGTATTCATGCTTTATCCGGGATTCCATGCAGGAGAAAGGAAAAGCGAGATCGACATGAACCTTCCCTACGCTGTAACGTTCATGTATGCACTCAGTAAAGGAGGCATGAACATACTGGATGTATTCAGGGCACTGGCACGCTCTGAGGATACATACGGAGAAGTATCCAAAGAAGTGGATTCAATTGTAAGGGACATGGATTTCTTCGGACATGATCTGCGCACAGCTCTTTCCAATGCTTCAGAAATAACGCCATCTGACAGATTCCAGGACCTTATCTATAATCTTCTTACCGTTATTGACAGTGGAGGTAATATCCCTAATTATTTCCGCGATAAGTCAGAACAATATCTGCAAAAGGCAGAAGTAGATCAAAAAGGATTCCTTGAAACTCTGGCTTTACTTGCAGAATCATATGTAACTGCATTTGTTGCAGGTCCTTTGTTCATTATAATCATGGGTGTCATGATGGCTGTCATGGGATCGGGCACCAGCACAATGGTATACGCCATAATATACGCAGTACTCCCGATAGGTTCTGTAATGTTTGTGGTGATGATCAGTATCATCACCCCTACGGAAATGGGCGAACCACAACTGCTTCCAACAACTGCAGTACTGGATCATGGTATTGCTGAAGTCCCGGAACATCTGATACAGTTATTCGATGACAGCGGAGAAGCCATTGAAGAACCTGAAGAAAAAACATGGGAAAGGAATAATTTTGAATCATTTGCAAAATCAAAGAAAAGGTTGTCTTTGAAAAAGATGCTGGAAAATCCACTCCAGCCCATGCTCAGAGCTCCGCTCACAACTCTTGCAGTCACCATTCCCCTTGTTCTTTTGATACTTGGAACCTCAATTGCAATGAATGCCAATAAAATGACAGATCCGGCATTGATGGTTGATTTCATCGATGACAAGATAGTCTTTTCCATTCTGCTTATAATAATACCTCTGTCATTGTTCCACGAGATCAAGCAGATGAAAAAGAAAAAGCTTGAAAATGGTTTCCCTGATTTTCTCAAAAAGCTTGCAAGTACCAATGAAACCGGTATGACACTAAGAGATTCTATCAGACTTATGGCCAAGTCAGATACTGATGCACTTAGTGCCGAGATCAAAAAGATGTGGCATGATGTGTTCTGGGGACTTGAGGTCAACGATGCCCTTGTACGTTTTGCGAACAGGCTACGAACTCAGGTTATCACACGTTCATTATCACTTATCACAAAAGCAAACGAATCCAGTGGTGATATTGGAGAAGTTCTTCTGGTAGCCGCAAGGGATGCAAGTTCCGAGCAAGGAATGAAAAGAGAACGTACAATGAACATGATGATCTATATCGTTATCATCTACATATCATTCCTGGTTTTCGTTGGTGTTATATATGTTATATCAACAACCTTCCTCACAGAAATGGCAGAAGCAGGGAAACAAATGGCAGAAAGTGGTTCTCAGAGTGGGTTCCTTGGGAATTTTGACCTTGAAGCATACACACGTCTTTTCAAACATGCAGCAATTATTCAGGGATTGAGCTCAGGCCTTATGGCAGGTGCAATGGGTGAAGGAAACATCCTTTCAGGGCTCAAACACTCAACTATCATGATCCTCATAGGGTGGATTATATTTACCATGTTCATTTAACTATAAAGAAATTAATGAATAGGTAATATAATGAAAATACTCGGAATTGACGAAGCCGGCAAAGGACCTGTGATAGGACCTATGTGTGTCGGAGGAGTCCTTATCCATGAAGATAAGGAAAATACATTAAAGAATCTCGGAGTTGCTGATTCAAAACAGATAGCTCCTAAAAAAAGAGCCCATCTGGCCCAGCAGATCATGAAATACTCGGAAAAGACCTTCGTTTTTGTGATCGAACCACAGCAAATTGATGAACTTCGCAAGCTTATGACTATGAACGAGATCATGGTGATCGCATTCTCAAGAGTCATCGAGGAATTGCATCCTGACAAAGCCTACGTTGATGCAGCTGACGTAAAGGAAGAAAGATTCGGAAAACGTCTATTGCAGCAGTATGCTAAAACATATCCTGATAGATCTGAGCAATTAACTATTGTTTCAAAGCACAGGGCTGACACCATATATCCAGTCGTTTCCGCTGCATCCATTCTTGCAAAAGTACACAGGGATGAACTCATAGAGGAACTAAAAAAAGAGCTAGGAATGGATTTTGGAAGCGGTTATCCATCTGACCCAAAGACAAAAAAATTCCTCAAAGACTGGTACCAGGAACATGGAAGTCTGCCGGATATTGTCAGGCACTCATGGAAAACTGCTGAGAATATCATTAGTGCAAGTGAGTCATGATCGTAGTGAACAAAAGCAAAAATTATGAGAGTTCAAAAGGAAGAATTAAAAAATGATCAGGACTGAGAAATGAACTCAGCCATTGATTCGAATATCTTTGATCCGTCCTTTGAACCCAGAACATCTTCTGAAGCTCTTTCAGGATGGGGCATCATTCCAAGTACGTTCTTTTTAGCATTCACGATACCTGCAATGTTCTCCTGTGAACCATTCGGATTAGCTTCATCTGTAGCCTTCCCATTCACATCCACATATCTGAAAACAACCTGTCCGTTATTATTCAGCATTGTAAGTGTTACCTCATCTGCATAGAAGTTACCTTCCATGTGAGCTATAGGAACGCTGATGATGTCACCTTTCTTGAATTTTGAAGTGAAAGGAGTGTCTTTGGTTTCCACGCGCAATAACTTGGATTCACATCTGAATTTTGGATATTCATTGGTTGTCAGAGCACCATTTAAAAGCCCGGACTCAGCCAGAACCTGGAATCCATTGCAAATACCAATTATTGGTTTCCCGGTATATGCAAGCTTTTTGATGGAGTTCATAACAGGGGTACGTGCTGCAATGGCTCCTGCTCTGAGATAGTCACCGTAGGAAAAACCTCCGGGAACGACTATACCTTCAAAACGATCGAGATCTTCTTCCTTGTACCACACAAGTTCGGCGTCAATACCGACAACATCCTGCAATACATGCAAAACATCAAGGTCGCAATTGCTACCACCAAACTGTATAATGGCAATACTCATTCTAGTTCCCTCAGGGATATGGAATAGTTGTGAATAATTGGGTTTGCTATAAGCTTCTCACACATCTCTTGGACATTTTCCCTTGCATCATGTATGTTCTCTGCCTGAAGCTCTATTGTGTATTTTTTAGCGGTCCTGACACTGTTGGCCTCATAACCAAGGTGCTCAAGTGCTCTTTTGATAGTTGTGCCTTCCGGATCAAGCATTCCGGATTTAAGTTTAATGGTTACATCTGCCTGGTATTGCATAATATATCCTCAGCTGATTTTATAATAGGTAATATGATAATATGAAGGGATATCAAGCCAATAATATTAACGCTTTATATTAAAACATATCCTAATTCTACGCAAACTGTCAAATCGAAATATTCTTTTTTAGCAGCCTGATGACGCAACATGTATACTGAGAGTTCAGGGAAGTGATTTTTTTGCATGCAGTATTCTTTGAATGAAAGTAATATGGGTCAGTAGCACTAATATCAGGATAGCATATTCAAGTCCTCCTGCAAATGCACCAATAGCGATTATCAGCATTCTTTCAGGCCTTTCTGCAATTCCAATATTCATTGAACTGGCACCCATGGCTTCTGCCCTTGCTCTGGTATAGCTTACAAGATAAGAAGATATCATGACAATTATCACCCAGAAATATACGGGAACATGAAATATCGGATCAGACTGGATATTTACCCCTGCATAAGCGTATGCGATCCCTGCAAAAATGATCCCATCAGTATACCTGTCACATACTGAATCAAAAAATGCACCAAAGGAACTGCTAAGACCTTTTGCACGGGCAACCGCACCATCAAGTGTATCAAAAACACCACCAAGAAGTAAGAGAAATGCAGCAAGAAATAGATTACCTTTTGCAAAAAGGAAAGCTGAAATAAGACTAACAAGCAAGCCCAGCAATGTCAGCGAATTTGGAGACAAGGGAATCCTGGCAGCAAGCGGCAAAAGTAAAGTCCTGATAGTATTCTTGAGTTTATTGAGCATGGTCAATTATCCTGATATATCTCCTTAATATCTAAATTATATTAATAGTATTTTAGCATTCTTTTTTAGGCAGTGTTTTTTTATAAAAATCAAGTTGCACCTCATCATCATGATAATTAGTATATTATTGAATGTAGATAACTTAATATACACGTATAGAGATTTTTGAACTTGTAGAGGAATATAGGATGAAGCCCGAACGTAAGATAATAGTCTCAGAGGACGGTAAATTGGTTATGAAGAACATAGCTCTGTCATTCAAGGATTCTCAAGGACAGGATCTCTATATTCTTGAGCAGGAAAAGCAGAACAGGAATAATCAAAAACTCTATGAACGTATTGAGAGAAACTTCTTATTAATTGGACTTCTCAAGAAAGTAGACCTTTCCGAAATGAGCCAGGAAGAAGCTGATGAACTTATGCTCATGAAACATGAAAAAGAGGAAAAATTCCTTAGCGCCGGTAGAAAACGGGGTTTTAAGCTAAATGTTGACATGGATCCTGAAGAGATCCTCAGATTCTATGTATCCCTGACACCGGAAGAGAGAGTTTCATTCCATTGCAAGCCCTGATCTTGCATAAAATATTTTTCCACTTTAATTCTTTTTGATTTTCGATTTTGATTTTTGATTTAGTTATTAACATCCCTTAATGCATATTATATATGTGTTCAGAACTTTTAATCACCTGAGATCGTATTGTTCATTAAACAAACTGTTACTTCATGATAAGATAAAATGTGCGGAATTACAGGATTTTACAACATTGACAATTCATTTGAGATAACCGTCAAGGCACTTGATATAATCAAAAATAGAGGACTTGATGGTGTCGGTGTCTGCGGACAGGAATGGATACAGCATGCACCTGAGACTGGAAGTTTAACAGTGACAGGAAAAGAAGAAGATAAAAACGTCCTTGGACACTGCCTGCATTCAATGGTCAACTTTGTAGGACAGCCTCTAATTGTCAGGGGAAAAATGATCTCAAATTGTGAAATTTATAACTGGGAAGAACTCAGGGATAAATATGGAATTTCTGCACAGAACGATTCCGAACTTCTCATCAAGCTAATTGAATTAAAAATAAATGAAAAGAATTCAGATGATCTATCAAAAGAAGAAATTTCTGCTATTATCAACAAAGTTCTTTCTGAAATTCTGGGAGTGTATGCATTTGCCTACTGGCTGGACGAAAATGTTTACGTTTCAAGAGACATAGTGGGAATTAAACCACTCTGGTACAGCGATTCCAGAGGATTTGCCTTTTCCTCAGAGAAGAAAGCACTTTCAAGAACAGGATTTGCAGATATCAGAGAACTAAATCCCAGGGAAATATTTTCCTACAGCATATCTGATGATTCATTAAGTCGTTTTAACAGGGATTTTTTCTCCATAACACCAGAGCATGGTGAACCTTTTGAGATCATTAAGAATGAAACATTGGAAATCCTTGAAGACGCTATCTCCATTCGCTTCCCCCGGGGGAAATTTGGCATCCTTTTCTCAGGAGGGTTGGACTCTACTCTGATAGCATACCTTTGCATAAAGCTTGGAAAAAAGCCAGGGAAAGACTTTGTTTGCTATACAGCCGGTCTTTCAGGTGTGCAATTGCCACCGGATGTTGAATATGCACAGAAGATGGCTAATGAGCTGGGGCTTGAACTAAAGGTCAAGAACATCGATCTTGAAAAAGTTGAAGATTACCTGAAAACTGTTGTGCCACTTGTGGAAGATACAAATGTACCCAAGGTCGGTGTTGCTTTAACAATGTATGCTGCCTGTGTGGCTGCAAAGGAAGATGGTATAAGAGTGATGTTCTCTGGTTCAGGGGCAGATGAACTGTTCGCAGGTTATGACCGTCACAAGCGTTCCACTGACATTAGCAGGGACTGCTATGCCGATATTCTAAAAATATACGAGAAGAATACATACAGGGACGATGTTGTTGCAATGAACAACAATATCGAGCTGCGTGTACCCTACCTTGACAAGCGCTTCGTTGATCATGGACTTAAAGTACCGGCTGAGTACAAGATAAATAAAGAGCAGAACAAACTCATATTACGTAAGATAGCAGATGATCTCGGGCTACCAGAAGAGCTGACACAACGCAGAAAACAGGCAGCTCAGTATGGTAGCAGGTTCGATAAAGCCATAGGAAAGCTCAGCAAAAAAGCCGGGTTCAAGACAAAAACAGAGTATCTCAGAACATTCTATGAACGGCCAAACCTCAGATTAGGTGTACTTTTCAGTTCAGGAAAAGACAGCAACTACGCAATGCATGTGATGCAGGAGCAAAACTATTCCATAGAGTGCCTGATCACCATCAAGAGCCAGAACCTCGATTCATACATGTTCCACACGCCTAACATAGACCTTGCACGCCTGCAGGCCGAAGCCATGGAAATACCACTCATCGAAGAGATGACAATGGGTGAGAAGGAAAGGGAACTTGATGATATGAAAAATGCTATCATCCGTGCAAAGGAAGAATTCGACATAGAAGGCGTGGTGACAGGAGCTCTTTACTCCAATTACCAGCGCGAGAGGATCGAGAGAATATGTGACGAGCTTGGACTGAAAGCATTCTCTCCTCTATGGCACATAGACCAGGAAAAAGAGATGTACCAGCTTCTTGATATTGGTTTTGAGTTCATATTCAGCAGCGTTGCAGCATATGGATTAAATAAGAATTGGGTTGGCAAGATAATTGGTGAGAAGGACATCGAGAAACTTGTCAAGCTCAACGAGAAGATCGGTCTCAATGTAGCTGGTGAGGGGGGCGAATTTGAGAGTTTCGTACTCGATGGACCCATGTATAAAAAGAAAATAGAGATAAGGGAAATGGAAGTCATCGAAAGGGATGAGTATACTGCAAAGGTAATTATTCACGATGCTGTGCTTGTGGATAAGGACTGATAGGTACTCCTTTTCTAGTTTAATGGCTTTTTATTTGACATCAGGATCAAAAAGCTATCCAGACAGAAGAAAGAACACTATTCAATATTTCTTCTGTGCCTTTTTCTTAAGTGTGCTGAATGCTTTTTTCATCTCAGTATCCTTCTCTTGGTCAAGCTCACCTAAATCCCTGTTAAGACTGTCCTTCAACTCATTATAGTCATCCAGTATCCCTTCCGGTACAATATTTTTCTCCACCAGTTTTTGTTTGAGCTTGTTCCTTTCATCTTTCTGCATCAGAACACACCTATAATTTCTCAATCATTTCCTCTGTCAGCTCCTTGCTGTCCAGACCTTTGAACTGAGCAACTGCCTCTATGGCATCGGCATATCCACTGGAATATGCCTCTGTGGCCTTTTCTTCCATGCCTTCTATTTTGGCACGGGTCTCATGGATGATATTGGAGTACTTACTGATCTTTTCATCATAATAACGCTCTATCTCTTCAACGGTACGAAGATATTGCTTATCATCCTCATCACGCCGTTTCATCCTTTCATCAACATCCTTCTTGATACCGAATACACCAATAAGACCCGTCCAGCCTGCACCGAATGCAATAGCTTCGAGCATACTGTTTGCCAATATGCTTGCGATCATGCCTCCGACAAAGAGATATATCATGATCCCCAGGTATCTGAAGAACCATTTTTCCTTGTTCAGTTCATTCTCCTTCCTGACAATCTCCTGCCACATCCGGTCCTTATCACCGTCATCAGTTGTTTCCTTTAGCAGTTCCCTGACAGACTCGATCTGATCCTGAAGCTCCAGTATACGAGCAGTGTTTCCCATAAGTTTGTCCCAGCTACCAAGATAGACAATTATTCCGGCACCTGTGACCCCTAAAATGAAAAAGAATATTCCCACGGATATGTTATCCGGCCACCATATTGGCATTTGCAGTGTACTTGTGATATTTACAGGCATTCAATATCCCCGCCGATATCATGAAACACTTCATCATGATATCGAATCTATAGAGCCACCCCACATAGCTGATCATAAAACTATATACAAGATTTTGACTCAATGATATAAATCTGTTTCCTGCCCGGAATATTCATGTATCAACAAAGAAAAGAGATCATGGGGAATAATAATCAACAGACAGGACGAGTACACTGCAAAAGTGATTATTCACGATGCGGTGCTGGCGGATAAGGAGTGAAATATCAATAGATCATTTTATTTCAAAAAAATAAGGAAAAGGACATTCAGAATGTCCTTTCTACCAGACTTATTCATTATTCAGTTTTCTGCTCACAAGGAAAGCAAGTGAAACTACCATGATTCCTGCAAGAGCAGTGAATCCCGGAGTGTCCGGTGTTTCCTCTTCCTCTACAGGTTCTGTTTTCTCTTCAACTACTGGAGTTGATGCAGGAACCTGCTCTGTGATTTCAGTAACTTCATCTCCAACAACCTCAAAGATGGAGAATCCAGGAGTTTCAGCGTAGAAGTAGATGTAGCCATTTTCTTCTCTTTCCTGATAGGTTGGAAGATCAGTCCACTGCTCCCCGTGGAACCTTGTCATGCGGATAGTAGAAATATCAATGTTGTTCTCCTCTATCCACTCTTTGCTGACCTTGAACTGTATCCTGATGTTAGCTG
Organism: Methanosarcinaceae archaeon; assembly: GCA_020055655.1. Lineage (GTDB taxonomy): Archaea > Halobacteriota > Methanosarcinia > Methanosarcinales > Methanosarcinaceae > Methanolobus. The sequence continues at coordinate 21,632 of JAIPUR010000033.1, forward strand.
CATTGTCCGATGAAATAGTACCCTCGCTTCCAACGTCGATGCTAATCATCTGATAAGACTTTCCTGATGAAGCAGGAACACCTTCAGGATTACTTGAAAGGACCTGAACCTTGGCAACCACCAGACCTTTATCGTCCTTTGCATCAAAACTTACACCAAGAACCGGAGTACCAATGTCTGAGAAATCGTAATTAACTTCTGAACCTCCTGTGATACGCTTAACAGATGATGCAGAACTTGATACTATTGCAGGATCCTGGCCCTGGCTGACAGATGCGCGGGTTCCGCCATCGTCTGAACTGGTGGATGGAGTAGTGGAAGATGTTTCATCCGAGCGTCCTCCGGTGAAAAGAGCAAATGTGCCGAATTCAGTGAGGTTTACCGACAAGGAATTTTGGTTAGTGTTAAGATTTGTATTCTGCATCTCAACCCATTCTGTATCATAGAGCTTGAACAAGGCTATTCCTGATTCAGTGGAATTCATACCAGTATCATTATAGAAGAGATTCATATTCATGCTGTCAAGTGAAGAATCTATTGTAATGTAACCATTGATATTGGTTGCACCGGAAAAGGCAATCGAATTTGTTTCTGTCCTTAAAATTGTAGTATCAGAAGAATTACTTGTAAAGTCAATTTCTGCCAGGCCATCACCCAGGATCAATGGATTTACCGAATTATTTACAGATGAGCTCAGATAGAGATCGGAATCTGTATTATTATCTACCCGATTGTTTGTCAGTGTATTGCTGGATGAAGTCAAATACAGGTAAATACCGGTATCAGTATTATTGCTGGCAGTATTGTTTGTCAGTGTGTTGCTGGATGAATAACCAAGTAAAATACCATAACGATTTCCAGTTGCAGTATTGTTTGTCAGTGTATTGCTGGATGAAGAATCTAGGCGAATACCGAAGTTATTGTCATTGCTGGCAGTATTTGTCAGTGTATTGCTGGATGAAGAATCTAGGTAAATACCATAGTTATTGTCATTGCTGGCAGTATTGTTTGTCAGTGTATTGCTGGATGAAGAATCCAGGTAAATACCCCGATAAGACTCAGATAATGTGACATTTTCTATTGTTGAATTATTTGTATATGCAAAAACAACTCCATTGTATTCATTTGTAATCTCAGCATCCATAACAGACACATTGGTACAATTGATCGCATAGACAACACCCGCATTTGTTGGGATGGTTTCATCAGACTGGTTTAACAAGTAGTAAACTGGTTTACTGTCAACCAGATTACTGGTATCTATATCATGTAAGTAGTCAGTCAATGAACTGCTTTCCACGTATAGATTATAGTTATTATGTAACATTATGCTACCTGTCAGTGTATTGTTGGATGAAGAATCCAGGTTAATACCGCGCAGACTGTTGTTGCTTGCAGTATTGTTTATAAGAATATTGCTGGATGAAGAAAGCAGGTAAATACCGTGGTCTTCATTATTACTGACAGTATTGTCTGCCAGGGTATTGTTGTCTGAACCATACAGGTAAATACCGTGGTCTTCATTATTACTGACAGTATTGTTTGTCAGAGTATTGTTGTCTGAAGAAGACAGGAAAATACCGTAGTCATAATGATTGCTGGCAGTATTGTTTATCAGAGTGTTGAATGAAGTAAAAGACAGGAAAATACCTTGATATACATTATTGATGGCAGTATTGTTTGTCAGAGTATTGCTGTCTGCACCATTATAAAGGCGAATACCATAATAATTACCAGTGACA
>JAIPUR010000034.1 GCA_020055655.1 Methanosarcinaceae archaeon
TACATATATGTAAATTCAGTAGTTCTCTAATTTTTCTCTCCATCTTGTTCCTACCACTATTGAATTACCTTAAACACTGCACTACTAACTGAATTCTTAACTTTCTTCTAAGCCATTCTTCAACAAACAGAATAAACCTGGCAAATCTGAACTTGTCTTCATCAACGATTATTGGACCTGGTTTTACTATTGTGAAATGCTTTTTCTGGAGACAGAGCCATGCATTTCTCAGCAGGAACGATATTATTGTAAAGAAGTATCTCAAAGTTACATCTTTTGTTGATGTTCTTGGTTTAACGATATTTCTCATCCTGTATGATGACTCGATAGCAAACCGTCTTCTGTAGACGTTACTAACCTTTCTTTGAGACCATTTAATTCCATAAACAACAAAAGCAAGGTTTTCACACCCATATTTGCCTCTTTTACCTTTCAGATACTTCACATCAATTACAATATCCAGATGAACTTCTTTCTTTTGAGCATTCTTCATTACATGTTCAGCAGACCTTGCTTTTCTCCCGTTAAGCAGTTGCTTGATCACTTTTCCTCTTCTTACTACTGGTGTAATGTGAGGGATATCTTTGTTCTGTAAGAACTCAAAAACATCAACTGAATAGAACTCTCTATCCAGACAAATTACCTTGATATTGAAATTCAGTTCCTCGATAAGGTTTATGAAATAAGTGAGGTAGTCAACCTTTGTTTTCTTCCTTTCAACAGGAAAAACTGCAAGAGTATATCTCTCATTCTTGTTTATGATAGACAGTGATACATATGAATAAAAAGAGTTAGTGGACTTCTTGGCCTGACTACGTATCACGTAGTCTTCATTGGATGGATTAACTTTTCCATAATATGGATCATTTGTAAAATCAATAGCAAACTCATACTTTTTCTCTGGTTTTAGAGTACTGATAGAACCTTGAAGAAGAACGCTCTGATTTACCTGGATAAGTTCATCAAGACTTAGTTTCCTGAGATGATACCTTAAAGATGTCTCACATGGAATCTCTTGATAGTGTTTTGATGCCGAATGAACTGAACTCTTATCCACTGCCATGCATATGGCAGTGTAAAATAGATCTTTAGAGCTAAGTTGACCGTTAATCTTGATGTCGATATTATCTATAAGTGGTTTCAGAACAGCATCAATACATTGTTTTGGTCTTAATTCAAGTTTAGAACTGGTTCGTGAATTGAATGCTAGAAATGACATATGGCGGCGTTCCCGCTGCATATAAAGCTATCGGAAAGCATAATTCGCTGGCTTATTCGAAATTAGCGAAGTACTGAAGTTTCAAGTAGGGATTGCAAACGTTGTTGATTTTCCTGTATTTGTTTCTTGGATTCTATTTCATTAAGTCTTTGCAAAGCAGTCTCGGTGATAACAGTGATCAAGCCTTTGACGAAGTGGATGTATGAGTCACGCTGTTCTTCAGACCAAATAGAGACTTTCTTTACAGCTTCAATATAATCTTCTTCATCAAAACCATATTTTTGGGCTTGTTCTCTGAAGAGATCCAGGTCAGGCTCTTCCAGGAAGAATTGACCGGTAAAAAAGTTGGCATAATGGACGCCATCAACAATAATGGGTGCAGCATTATCAATAAGTCCATGAGGACATTTGTAGCTAATAAATGGATCTGCCTCATGCAAGTGCTCTTTGATATAGAGATCACTTTGAATACAAAGCTTCTCAGTTTCCTCATTTTGCCTATGAAACTTTGTGCAAATATCCTCCCATGCAGTAGCGGTTAGAATTTTCCCCTCATTATCAACTATTGCTGATGAGAAAGGATAGATCTCATTTAATTTGTCTTGTAAATGCTGGAAATGGTCGATATCGATCAAATCTTCCAATTTATGTTTTGTAATTCTACCACCCAGGCATCTTTTTAATTTTATTAGAACTTGCTGTTGGGATGCATTTATGCATCTAATTAGAAAATATTAGTGTTGTCTTATATAAATATGTGAGTGATAATAAAAAATATCCAAAATATATTAAAAAATTATGCAGGAACAGGTCCTGCATTTTCCAGATCGTTTATCTGCATTTTCTGCTCATCGGAGAAGATCTTATCAATATCAAGAATGATCAGCATCCTCTCATCAAGCTTGCCAACACCTTCTATGTACCTCTCACCGATCTTCGAGGCTATCATTTCAGGAGTAGGTTCAATGCAATCAGTAGGGATATTCAAAACCTCAGTAACTGCATCCACTACAATGCCAGCAATGATATTGTCGAGTTCAACCACCACAATACGGGAATGATCACTGAGACCTTCATGAGGAAGGTTGAACCGGGTTGCAAGGTTGATCACCGGAAGGACATTACTTCGAAGGTTTATGATCCCTTCAACATACTCAGGAACCTGAGGTATCCTTGTAATATCAGGTATCCGAATTATTTCCTTGACCTTGGCGATACTTGTGCCAAATTCCTCTCCGGAAAGGCGGAAAATGACAAGTTGAAGTAACTCTTCTGCAGAGCTACCCTCACTTATATCTGATTCTACCATTTTAAGACCTCTGTAATTTAAATAAATGCCTCATTCAAATTTGCAGGATTATTCTCTATTAATTCTTCGTCCATTTTGCCTGTATTTCCTTTAGATTTATCCAAATTGAATTTGGAAACCACAGATTCCATGTTTGCAGCTAAGCCAGCAAGCTCTTCTGCAGACTTTGAAAGCTCATGCATTGAAGCGGTCTGCTCTTCAATAGAAGCTGAAGCTTCCTGGGTCCCTGCAGCAGATTGTTCCGCTACTGCTGAGACTTCCTCAACCGATGATGTTACCTCTTCAATAGAAGCAGATTGTTCCTCTGCAGCTGCAGCAATCTCCTGAACCATCCTTGCGATATCATCACCAGCTTGGACAACCTTGTTTATCGAAACTGCTGCTTCCTCCAGGGACTGTGAACCAGTTGAAACTTCTGTTGTAGCCTGATCCATGGAAGTTACAGCATTCTCAGTTCCTTCCTGCATTGCATGTATGAGTTCTGCTATCTGCTTGGCAGCACCGCCTGATTCTTCTGCCAGTTTACGCACCTCATCTGCAACCACTGCAAAACCACGACCATGTTCTCCTGCACGAGCAGCTTCTATTGCTGCATTCAAGGCAAGCAGATTGGTCTGGTCGGCGATATTTGTTATAAGGTCAACGATCTCACCTATCTGACCGGATTTCTTAGCAAGGTCATTGATATGTTGGGCAGAATCTCCGGATGCACTTTTTATACTATCCATCTTAAGGATTAGGTCCTGTGAGATCTCACCAAGGCCCTTGATCAGATCATTTGATTCACCTGCATTTTCAGAAGCCATCTGGGAACTGTTTGCAACTTCCTGAACAGTCATATTCATATCCTGCATGGCTCTTGAAACTTCTTCTGTCTTGGTGGATTGGGATTGAGTGCCTGTGGATATTTCATTAACAGTTGCAGATATCTGTTCAGAACCAGCAGTCATTTGTTCTGTGGAAGCAGATATTTCCTGTGCACTTGATGCCAAATGCTCGGAGTTATCCTTTACGAGATTTACAACCTCATTCAATGACAACCTGCATTTCTCAATACCGGTAGTAAGTTGTTTGAACTCGCCCACTCCATTAACTTCGATTCTTCTGGTCAGGTCGTTGTTTGCAATTGATGAAAGAACGTTACCTGAATCATTGATCATCCGCTGTAGCTTTTCACCAAATTCATTCAAAGTGTTGCTTAGTTCTTCAAAGTCACCCTCTGCATCTATTGAGAACCTGCTGTCAAGATTACCTTCAGCAAATTCATTGATCACCTTTGAAGCTTCATTAAGAGGTGTGATTACAGCATCAAGGGTGTTGTTGACACCTTCTACCACCTTACGGTAGTCACCTTCATGTCTAGAAGCATCAGCACGGGTCCCAAGCTTACCTTCAACAGCTGCCTTTGACAGCATATCAGCATCATCTATCAGACTGGAAATTGCTGCAGACACTTCATCAAGTGATGAATATATCTGGGAGAAGTTTGCATGCTGAACAGCAGTGTGCTTGGTAGCCTCTGCTATGTTCGAGTCGATGTCCATACCACCGGATGCAATGTTCTTCAGATTACCGACCAGACGTTTTATCTCAGCTTCTGTATAGATTGCATTTTGCTTTGTAGCTGAAATATCCTGGAGTACCTCAATATGACCTATCTTCTCACCATGTGAGTCATAAATGAATGAAGTATCCACCTGCATGTGGTTATCCACACCATCCTCACCTGGTATTTCGAAGTATGTAAGTGGAGTACCACTATTTAGTTTACATACACCACAGTTTTCTGTACCGCAAATAGGTGCTCCCCATTCACTGCACTGGTGACCAAGGACCTCTTCACGTTTTAAACCTGTACCTTCTTCAGCAGATTTGTTTATAAAGGTCCAGTTCAGATCATTATCAGTTACTGATATTGGGATAGGAATGTTGTCAAGGATGGAGTTATACCAATTGACCTTTACGACCACTGTCTCTAATGTACCGTTAACACCATCAACAATGTTTCGGAACTTGCCACCATGCTTGGATGCATCAGCACGGGTATCGAACTGACCATTGATTGCAGCATCGGAAAGCATGTTTGCATCATCCACAAGTCCATTGATAGCATCGATACACTGATTGAGATTGTTCTTGACCTCGTTGAAATCTCCGTTATAATCATCGGTGATCTTATCTGGAATATCTCCCTTTGATATCCTGTCAACATATTCTGCTGTTACGTTGAGAGGACCAATGACTGCGTCGAGTGTATCATTTATTCCGCTAACAATCTTTCTGAAGTCACCTTCGTGTTTGGAAGCATCAGCACGAGTGTCAAGTTTTCCTTCTACAGCTGCCTCTATCAGATCATCAGTATCAGAAATTAGAGCTTTCAAGTTTGAGCGAACCTGTTCAATAATCTCATTGATGAATGCTTTCTTGCCAGGGAACTGCTCGAGTTCAGCTTCAAAGTTTCCTTCTCCGAACTCTTTAACACATGCCATTGCCTTCTTCTTGACAGAAATGTGGCCGTTGACCATGTCATTGACACCTTTGGCCATGTCATAGTATGATCCTTCAAAGTCATCAAGTGGAATAACTACATCAATGTCTCCAAGATCGTGCTGCTCGGACATGTGATTCATATCCCTTATGAACTTCTGCACGTTTCCACGGAGTCCTTCAATTGTTTCGTTTATGAATGCCTTTTTGCCAGGGAACTGTTCAAGTTCAGCTTCGTAGTTACCCTTGCTAAATTCGCCAACACAAGCCATTGCCTTCTTCTTGACAGAAATATGGCCGTTGACCATATCATTGACACCTTTGGCCATATCGGCATAAACACCCTGGAAATTGTTCTCATCTATTATGACATCAATATCACCCAGGTCGTGTTCATTGCTCATATGGTTCATTTCTTTTACAAATGTGTCCAAAGCATCAATTAAACCATTTAGATTGACTTTAATTTCATTGAAATCTCCATTGTAATCATCACTGATCTTCTCAGGAATATCACCCTTTGAAATGCGATCAATATACTCTGCTGAAACGTTAAGTGGACCGATAACAGCATCAAGTGTGGAATTAACGCCTTCTATGACCTTACGATAATCTCCTTCATGCTTGGAAACGTCGGCACGGGCATCGAGCTTGCCTTCAACAGCTGCTTTTGATAACATATCTGCATCATCTATCAGACCGGAAATTGCTGCAGACACTTCATCGAGTGATGAATAGATCTGTGCAAAGTTGCTGTGTTGTTCGGCTGTATATTCATTTGCAGGTGCAATATTTGAATCGATTTCAAGATTACCTGATGCGATATTTGTCAGGTTTCCTACCAGACGTTTGATTTCATTTTCAGTGTATATTGCATTTTGCTTTGAAGCAGATATATCCTGAATGACTTCAATATGGCCAACTATTTCTCCGTTAGCATCATGCATATAAGATGTATCGACCTGGAAATTATTGTCCTCACCAGGTTGTTCGAAGAACGAGGTTGTTTCCCCTTCTCTTAGCATGCATATACCACATTGTTTAGTATTGCAAATGGTAGCTCCCCATTGATTGCACTGAGTTCCAAGCATATCGGCACGTTTCAAACCAGCAAGATCCTCAACAGCTTTGTTAAGGAAAGTCCAGTTCATATCCTTATCTGTGACAGATACAGGGAATGGCAAACTGTCAAGAATAGAATCATACCAATCAAATTTATTGCTGACAAAATCTAAAAGGTCATTTACAGCATCAGCAATTGTTTTATCGGTACCTTTATACGATTCAACATTTATTTTTGAATTATAATTTCCATTTTTAAATTCGTTAATTACTTTATCCAACCCAGGTTGAACTTTTGTGTTATTGAACATTTTATGCTTCTCTCCCATAATATATATTCTTGAATGGTTTTGATACAAATCCATGTAATTTTTACTTCATTAGCAAAAAATGAGCTACATACATTAAAAAATATATGTGTGTAGTTTTTGCACTGTGATACTAATATTAGTTTTTAATATATATAACTATATGGATAAATTAAAAAAAATAAATTTGAACTAGGTATTTAGTTTATATACAACTGCAAAATACATGGTTATTTATTCGAACAACCAAAAATAGGAAAGTTAGCATATTCTCTGGGCTCTGTAGAATTCCTCATTTGAATAACAAATATAACCTTAACATACCTGTCAAGGTTGTGTACTAACAACTTAAATTCGACCTCTTTCACTTGATTCCAGTACTTTTTTGACCTTACTTCTTCTCCATATTTCCTTTTCAGAACAGAAAACATTGTTTCAACCAGGTTTCTATTATGCTACAATTCTTTATCAAATTCTCATACCATTTTTCTGCGGTATTTTCCTTTGATCTTCCTTTTTCTCTATCTTAAAGGAATCACAGTTATCGCTTTCTTTGAATCATGTACAGGTTTACATGATACCTTAAAACCAGTAACAACAAATTTTTAGTATCAACAGATATACTGGTTTTTAAGAAAGATCTTCGTTTCTTTCATGTTCTCCAAGAATAATAATAGCTACAGTCGCCACTAGAAAATCCACTTGAATCAATGGCAGTAATTTCTATTTCTTATTCGACTGTTGTATGTATTTTCTTTTAGAATATTTGCTATATATTTGAAGGTGTGAGTTTCCTGATACATCTAGCGCTGTATCAAGAAACTTTAAGTGTTTATTATACATGCCATTAAATCAAATATTTAATGGGAGTTGCAGATTTCCAATCTGGAACAAAAACAATCATCCCCTTTATTTTTTCTTGTGGTAAGTAATACTGAGGGGATTTATCCTTTTTAAATTATTATGCTAAAATAAAATGTAAAGTCGATTTTCTACAGAGCCAAATATACTTACAAATTAAAAGTCATTATAAAGCTTTAATTTTAAATTAAAGGACAAAAAGGCTTAGAAAAGTAATTATGAGCATTATATATAGATAATACCTTAATAACATGAAAATAAAGCTTCATTTAGCAAATAATAGGAAGTTTGCCACTGCCACCACTGCATTTAAAACCAATAAATTCTGATACTGGCCATGAACGACTTTATGCAGGTTGCCATTGATGAAGCACGTGAGGGAATGAACCATAATCATGGAGGACCTTTTGGTGCTGTTATTGTCAAAGATGGAGAGATTATTGCAAAATCACACAACCGGGTATTGCATACACATGATCCAACTGCACATGCGGAAATAGGGGCCATAAGGCAGGCATCATCTATTCTTGAGAATTTTGACTTATCAGATTGTGAAATATATACCACCTCACAGCCATGCCCAATGTGCCTTGCAGCTATCTACTGGGCACGCATCAAAAAAATATATTTTGGAACTGACAAAGATGAAGTTGCAGAAATAGGTTTTGATGATAGTCATTTTTATGAGCTTATCAAAAAGGATACAGAGGAGTTGAGCAACTTGTTTGTGAAGGTCGATTGGGAAAAATGCCTTGAATTACTCAATGAATGGAATTCAAAAACTGACAAACAGATGTATTAAACACTAGAAATCAGGTTTTTATTGGGAATTGTTGCATTAAAAAGTAATCGTACAATAGTGGCCACAACTTTTATATACATGAATGATCTCATTATATATGGGGAGTTATTGTCTGAGTGGCATCATTACAATAATATTGTCTTATCTAGTTTAAACTAGAATTTGGTTATTTTAGTTTAGGCTATTACATGTGATCTCACTGAGTATTACATGCAGATAAGAACCCACTATTAAACTTAAAAGAAAATTGGTGGTATGATATGAAAATTAAATATATGGCAACATTAGTTGTCTTAATAGTACTTTTGGGAGCAGGGGGTGCTTCTGCAAAGTCACTGTATGTACTTTCGGATACAAATGCTGCTTCAAGTCCAATACAAGCTTATGATATCGATGCTACAGGTATAACCTACCAAGCAACACACACAACTAATTCCGGATGGGGAGAAGTAGGTGTTGCAATTGACAGTAATTCAGGCTATTTGTTCATCACGCATGAATCATCAGGCTTACTATATCTGGTGAATGGAACTACTATGAACGCTGCAGGTACTGTTACTGCACCTGGAGCCAGAAATTTAGCAGGTATTGTTGTAGATGAGGCTAAACAAAGAGTTTATGCAGTAGACAGAGGTACAACTACTCTCTTCGTCTACGACTGGAATGCAAATACAAAAACTCTAACTGCTGTTTCAGGATCTCCTTTTACTTTGCCAAACACAGCAGCTTACGGTATTGCTCTCGATGAGGGAAACGATTTGCTTTATGTAGCCTCATATAGCAATGTTGTAAGATACTTCGATACAGCTACATGGACCGAACAAGGAACCATCACACTTGGCCAAAGAGCAATATCAATAGCAATTGAAGATGGTAAGTACATGTATACTGGATCAGGATTCGCAGGTAGTAATGTGCTAAGCAAATATGACCTCGTTAGTAACACAGAAACAACAATAAATAACAATTATGGAATAATTGGATTAGCTGTTGACCAAGCTAATGGTCGGGTTTACGCCACTACAGGATTCTCTGGTGATATGGTACAGGTATTCGATTCCAGTTTGACCATGATAGACAATACTGCTGACATAGGTAATCCTAGTGGACTTTGTGTACCTCGTACAGGAATATCCTACAATCCACTAAGTTTTGATAAGGATGATGGCCTAACAACAACAACTGCCGGTAGTCAAATTACCTACACCTTGAGCTATGTCAACAACAATCAAGTACCAGTAACAGGTGTTACAATCACTGACACCGTACCTGAAGGTGTGAACTTTGTATCGGCAACAGGTAGCGGTGTGGAAAGTGCAGGTATTGTTAGCTGGAATATCGGAACACTTAGCGCTGGTGAATCCGGTTCAGTATCCATGACCGTACAGGAATCTTCCGGTGCTGTAAGAACACTAACCAACTATGCTACGATCAGCAGCAACGAACTCACACAGACCACTCAATCAGATGATACAAAGATCACGACAAGTGGCAATGGCGGTGAAATCCCAGAATTCCCAACTATTGCACTTCCAATGATAGCGATACTTGGTCTGGCATTTGTAATGCAGCGTAGAAGAGAAGAGTAAGATCTGAATTCTTACTTTTCATTCTTTTCTTTTTTGATACTTTTCAGTGCTATTTTAATACTACAATTGATTCATTTATCAGGGAAACCACAAATACCATATATACTATTAAAAAAGACAGTTAAATGCACTTTAACACCTTATTTAATTTGAGGATATGAATGAACGGTTTTAATATGATCCTGCAAGATATGGCTGTTAGTATCATTGTTCTTTTCGCAAGCATTGGAATTGCCATAGGACTGCAGTATATCTTCAGGAAAAAGAATATCCTGGCCCGGGAGAAGATCGTTCAGCAACTCATCCTTTTTATAGTATTGATTCTTGGATTTATTTTTGCGATCTTTACATTGCCAATAACTATTGAGGGCAAGAATCTGATACTTACGCTGCTGGGTATTGTTATTGGTGCACTCATCACTTTTGCATCTACAACCTTTGTCGCCAATGTCATGGCAGGAGTTATGCTTAGAATTATTAATCCTTTTAAGATCGGGGATTTTGTTAGAATAGATGATACATTTGGCAAAGTAACCGAGATAAATTTCCTTCAAACACAGGTTCAATCAATTGACAGAGACCTCATTACAATACCTAATAAAATACTTGTATCAAATCCCCTGAAAACAATAAGATATTCAGGAACAATAGTCACTGCAAGTGTCTCACTAGGGTATGATATCCCAAGAAAAAAAATAGAAGAAAGCCTTTTTAGCGCTGCTGAGAGAAGTGAACTTGAAAATACATTCGTGCATGTAACAAAACTTGGTGATTTTGCTGTTACATATAAAGTCGGTGGCTTGCTTAGGGACATAGAAAGCCTCATCACAGCGAGATCTAACTTTAAGAAAAATGTCATGGATTCATTGCATGAAGATGGAATTGAGATCGTTTCTCCAACTTTTATGAACCAACGTGTATACAGTCCGGATTACGTCTGTATGCCGCCTGTTGACAACAAAAGAGCCAGTGAAAATGAACAGCAAATACATGATACAAGAACCGAAGAGATCATTTTCGATAAAGCGATAGAAGCACAGATATTACACCAGATATATGTTACAGTCGACAATTTAACTGACAGAAGAAAGGGAATGGAAGAATTGATTAAAACCATTTCTGACCCTGCTAAAAAAGAAGAGCTTGAAAAAATGATGAGCTCACTTCGACCTGAGGAAGAAAAGCTAAAACAGGATATACTGGAATTGAAAGATATGCCAGATATCACAGCCATTATAGAAGATGACGAAAAAGAGGCGGTATTGAGCCTTATCGGGAAAGCTGAAAATGATGCTAAAAGGATTGCTGAACAGTTCAAAAGCCTTGAGCAAAGAATTCAAAAGACCATTGATGAAAAAGCATAGTGTAGCACAGACCATCGCACAAATAGCTTATCTGAGAACGTATTCATTGAACACTTTAATGCAAAGATATTTTTAACTTGTCACCGTAAAATCAGCACATGAATATCGGTGTGCTGGGACCTAAAGGATCCTACACGGAAAAAGCTACAAAGCAATGGCTTAACAGAAATCATCATGAAAGTGATAATTCCCTGAAATACTGCGATGATATACAGGATGTATTTTTTGCATTGAATTCAGGTTCCGTTGATATCGGGGTCGTGCCCCTGGAAAACTCCATAGAGGGTTCTGTGGGAGTCACACTTGATATGCTCCTTGAAAGTGATGTTTCGGTCATTGGAGAAACAGTTGTTGTCGTTGAGCATTGCCTTTTATCCAGGGGTAAAAAGGAAGACATAAAGATCATTCTTTCACATCCACAGGGGCTCGCACAATGCCGTCAATTTCTCAAAGAGCAATTTCGTAATGTTGAACTCAGAACTACTGGAAGCACCTCACATGCAGCAAAACTTGCCACTGAATTTACGGAAATGGCTGCCATTGCCTCAAAAGAAGCTGCTGAGACATATGATCTCGATGTGCTGATCTCAAATATTCAGGACAGAAAACAGAATCAAACCCGATTTTTTGTAATAATCCCATCTGATGGTCAGCAATTGTTTGAGAACATCACTCAGTATAATGCAGACGATCAAGATTACAAAACGTCTATTATTGTGTATCTTGACCGCGACAGACCGGGTGCTCTCTATGAGATACTCTCAGAATTTGCACAAAAGGACATCAATCTTACACGAATTGAGTCAAGACCTTCCAAGCAGTCACTTGGTGATTATGTGTTTTATATTGACTTAGAAGGCTATATTAACGATGGTATTATAAAAGATGCAATATATAATGTGAAGTCTAAAGTTGGAATGCTGAAAATACTCGGATCTTACCCCGAATATAAAACAGATCTTATTTGATCGAAAACATATAACTGCGGTGCTATTATGGATATCAGGGATTTTATAAAAAAACAGGATAATGCCCTCAAAAAATACCGCCGTATCTATAAATTGCTGGACTTTTCAATCATCGCACTAATACTTTACACAATATTGCTTCTCTTTAGTGTTGACCAATTATTACCACTTATAAATGCTTTCGAGGTTAGGGTTGGCACAAGTTACGATATTGCAGGTCTGAGCATTAACTTTGAAACTGCAATCATAGCAATTGTATCTGCTTTTTTTGCATTTATACTAACCTTAATGATTCACATTCGTGATAAAAAGACATCTGCGATTTTGCTAGTAGAAGATAAGTATCCTCACCTTAGAGAGAAATTGCGCACAGCTTATGACAATCTGGATGTAGACAGCATCATAGTTTCTGATCTTGAAGAAAAAGTATTGATAAATGTATCTAAAATTGATAAAACAGCATTGCTAAGCATGAAGCTGCTAATAATTGGAATTGTAGGGTTAATGCTTTCAAGTGCAACAGTGACCTACGTTACTGTTTATGAAGTACATATCTTAGAGATCAGCACAGATGATTGGAAAGACCTTACTGAAAACCTTCCATTCGCTCCTGATGGCGGAGAAAGTGATGAGTTCATAGAAGTCGGAGATAGCAGTGATGAAGAAGGAGACGGATCTGACTCAGAGGATCTTATCGGTGAACCTGCTGTTATTGTTGTCGAAGGCAAGGAAGTTGACCTTACACTACCGCCTGGCTCAGGTGTTGGATTTAGCAATGCTGAGGATGCAGAAGAGACAGAAGAGGATTTCCAGCAGTCTTCAGCTTACGAGATCAGTATTATTTCTTCACAGGCATATGATGAAGAGTTACCAGATGGCTATGAGCTGATCATAAAGGACTACTTTGAGGAACTTGCGAAGAAATAGATTAATAAAAACTACATTAATTGCTGAATTACAATTGATAAAATTACAAGGACAAAGGAGATAATAAATGGCTAGTGACCTGAATTCAAGAGACCTTTCACAAACATATAAGGTTGCAGGAGATATGTTCTCGACTCTTTTTAATGAGATAGGGAAGGTAGTTGTCGGCCAGAAGGACACAGTTGAACAAATAGTTATGGCAATACTCTGTAATGGCCATGCTCTTGTAGAGAGTAATCCAGGACTTGGAAAAACACTTACCATATCCACCATTGCAAAAGCAATTGACCTGAACTTCAGCAGAGTACAATGTACTCCTGACCTTATGCCAGCTGACATTACCGGAACTCACATCATTGAAGAAAAAGATGGAGCAAAGGAATTCAAGTTCGAGCCAGGACCAATTTTTGCAAATATATTACTTGCAGATGAAATAAATCGTGCTTCTCCAAAGACCCAATCTGCACTCCTGGAAGCAATGCAGGAAAAACAGATAACCGTAGGAAATGATACATTCCTGCTTGAGCCGCCATTCTTTATTCTTGCAACACAGAACCCCATAGAGATGGAAGGTACTTTTCCATTACCTGAAGCTCAGCTTGACAGGTTCCTTTTCAAGATCCTTGTGGAATATCCAAGCTATGAGGATGAAATTGAGATAGTGAACCGCTACACACGTTCCATAATGCCAACTGTGGGTAAAGTTCTCAATAAGAACACATTGATTGATCTTCAGAAACTTACCAGAGATGTTCCAATTGCTGATGATATCAAGAATCGTGCGATACAAATCGTAATGAGTACACGTATCAAGAGTGAATTTATTGAATATGGAGCTTCACCAAGGGCATCTATTGGTTTGATACTTGCAGCCAAAGCACGGGCTCTTGTAAAAGGTCGCAACTTTGTTAGTGCTGAAGATATTGATGCAATGGCATATCCAGTACTCAGACACAGGATAATACTTACCTTTGAAGCTGAGAGAAAAGGGTTCTCCACAGACCAGGTCATCAAGAGCATACTTGAAAAGATCAAATGATAGTATTCTGAAAAACCCAATCCAATAATCTGGCAATGAGCAACAAGAACCATACTATTGATGTAGACTTTTTCAGACAGCTTGACCGCTTTACCTTTTTAGTGAGGAAGAGAGTATCAACTGCATATGCAGGGAGCAGACGCTCTCTTCATACCGGGAAAGGACTTGATACGATCGGTTACAGGGAATATCATCGGGGTGATGAACTAAAGTCCATTGACTGGAAAGCATATGCACGCTCAGAGAAACTTTATGTCAGACAATTTGAGGAAGATAAGTCACTTACAACCCATATTCTACTTGATGCAAGTAAGAGTATGGATTATTCAAGTGGCGATCTGAGCAAATTCGAATATGCAACCATGCTTGCTGCCGGGTTTGCATATCTTGTTACCAAAGACAACGATAAATTTGCCATATCCACTTTTACAGATGAGATTAAGATAACAAAGCCCAGAAGAGGTCGAAAGTTCCTTTTACAAACTATTGAAAGGCTTGAACAGGTCGAACTTGCAGGTAAGACAGATATCAATGAATGTGTAGAGCAATATGAAAATGCCATCAATTCAAGATCCCTTGTTATCATTGTATCAGATTTCCTCGAGGACCCGAAAGCTATAGAATCTGCTATATATCGTCTTGCAGACCATGACCTTATTCTTGTACAGGTACTTGACAAAGCGGAAAGTTCACTCACATTACACGGACACAGCAAACTCATTGACCTTGAAACGGGAGCAAAAGTAGACACATACCTTAGTGAAGATTTCAAGAGCGAATACCAGAAGCAACTGGAAGCACATATGAACAGGATCCAGAATGCATGCAGCAAGGTCAGCGCTGAATTCTATGCATTCACAACTGATGTTCCGATATTCGATGCATTCTTCCACACGATCAGCAGGAGGAAACTCTGATGCCATTTGAAACACCACTGGCATTAGCTGCACTTTTAAGCGTAATTCCACTCATACTTCTCTACCTACTGCGCCCAAAACCTTTGCAGGTACAGGTTCCTTCCCTCATGTTCTTCATGAACGTACAGGAAGAGAAGAAACGTTTCTTTACATCAATTACAAAACTTATCAAAGACCCTCTTTTCCTTATCCAGCTACTTGTTCTTATTTTACTTGCACTTGCAGCTGCTGCACCTTTTCTGGAAACGGAGGAAGCACTTAGCGGAGAACATACCGTTATCATTATAGATGCCTCTGCAAGCATGCAGACCAATAACAGGTTCAGTGCAGCTCTCTCAAAAGCTGATGATTATGTCAGCAAAAAGAACAGTGTAATTCTGGCAGAGAACATACCCGTAACAATAATTGAAAGCGCCGGAGCCAGCGCTACCCAGGATGCACTGGATACACTAAAACCTAAAGCAACTGTTGCGGACATATCCAGTGCGGTTTCCGCAGGGATGAGATTGCTTTCCCAGGAAGGAGGCAGGCTTGTGGTGATCTCAGATTTCACGAACTGGGATGGAGGTGATCCTGTGAATGCAAAGAACCTTGCCGAATCCTATGGAATAGCGGTCGAATATCTGATAGTTGGTAAAAGCACAGGTAACCTAGGGATCATTCAAGGTGATGTTGAATCGGTAGATGGAAAGTACCAGTACAGCGGTGTGGTAAAGAATTACAAAGGAAGCCGTGAATCAGTAAAACTCAAAGTTACCAATATCGATAGTGGTAAATCAACTACTCAGGACTTGAAGAGCATCGCTGCAGGTGCTACGCAACAATTCATACTTCAGAATATTGGAACTGGGATTACAGAAGTAGAGATAACTGATTCAGATGAACTTATGCTTGACAATATAGCTTATATATCAATACCAAAGTCAGCTACAAAACAGGTTCTTTTCGTATCGGATCAGGACAAACTTCCATCTGAAACAGCCCTCTCATTGATGCCGGATATTAAGACAAAAATACTTGAAGGAATACCTGAGGATGTTTCAAAATATAATATGCTGATCATCGCCACCAAAGACAGAACACTGGCATCAAATGAGATCGAAATAATGAGGTCATTCATCAATGATGGCGGTAAAGTCGTCTTTATAGCAAGTGAAGCTCTGTCTTCCGAAAAGGCAAAGATAGAACTCCTTGAGCTCATGCCAGTTATCACCGATGCTGTTGCTAATTCAGATGATGGTGTAACTCTTGAAGTTCTTCAGGAAACAAGGCTCAGTGAAGACATTAAATTCAATGAGATAGCAGTCTACAAATACCTCAATGCCACTCCAAGACGTGATACTACAACTCTTGTGAGCTTAGAGGATGGAACTCCGATGCTGAGTTACAGTACACTTGGAGAGGGAACTGTGGTTTACCTTGGAATAAATGATGTACTTGGCGAAGATGCATGGAACAACTTCCATAACCTCCCTGAATACCCCGTATTCTGGTTCAAGCTGGCTGGCTGGCTTGGTGGAACAGGTAGCGTTAACGATTACAATCTAAAGACCGGAGCTATATCAGCACTGGCAAAGGAACAGGAAATACAGACCCCAAGTGGAATTCAGACTCTTAACAGAGTTCTTTACGATGAAGCAGGTGTCTATGAAGTTGCCGGCAGAAGTATTGCAGTTAACCTGTACAACGACAGAGAATCAGACACCAGCCTTGATGGAAAGGATCTGATAGAGCGATCAAAAGCAGATGATGAGCCTGGCATAGTACGAGCAAGCAGCTATGTTGCAAAGAAGTATCTGGATATTTACATGATAATTATTGTTCTTGGACTGGTAATACTGGAGCTGATGATAATCAGAAAGAGAGGTGAGCTTTAATGATGAACTTCGAGAATCCCGAATTATTCGGACTTCTGATACCAGTCCTCATCGCTGGAGCATACCTTTTGAAAAAGGGTACGAAAAAAGGGCTCATAATCTCCCGAATAATCGTTGCAGCCCTGCTTGTGACCTCACTGGCATCTCCTTTTGCTCTTGTCCCAAGGATCTCCAGTAACGATACTCCCGATATTGTCCTTATTTCAGATAAAACAGCAAGTATGGGACTATTCGAAGAGGACACAGCCACCAATCTCTACGAAGCTCTGACTGCAAAAACGCCCACAACACTTGTGGAACTGACAGGCGACAGTACATCCCTCGGAGATGCCATTATGCAATACTCCAGAGGAGATAACCAGATAGCCATAATCACAGATGGAAACAATAACCGTGGTGCAGAACTGCAAGAAGCTCTGCAGTTTGCAAAAGAGACTGGGACTACAGTTTATGTTGTTGAACCTGAGCTTAAATATAATGATCTCAGTGTTCAGATTCTGGGTGATAAGACCGTTATTGTCAATAGCGACATCCAATTTGATCTGCTTATGAGCCAGGCAGGAGAGGAAGAGATCCGTTACAAGTACGAACTTTACAGTGATGGAGAATTAATAAGAAGCAGTAATGTGGTGCAAACTGCAAAGCAGAAAACAATCCCTGTACCACAAGTCAAATTTAGAAAGCTCGGTGCTCATACACTTAAATTAGTAGTGACTCCCTCAAGCTACGACCAGGATACTATCAATAATGTATTCTACAAAACCGTCTATGCAGTACCAAAACCAAAAATAAGGGCAATAGGTCTTGAAACAGGTTCACCTCTTGCAGATACATTACTGAACCTCTACGATGTTTCAACCACAGGTGAGCTTGATAATATCGATAACAAAAAAGCAATAATCATCGATGACACTCATGCAAATTCATTCTCAGAATCTGAAGTTGAAGAATTGAAAACTTACCTCAACGATGGAAGAGGTATCGTTGTGGTTGGTGGCGAAAAATCCTACAACTATGGAGATTACCTTGACTCACCAATTGAGGAAATACTACCTGTTGTCTCAAAACCTACAGACTGGAGCGGTGGAAGGAATATTGTATTGTTACTCGATATTTCACAAAGTACCGCTGCACATCAGACACAGGGAG
Source organism: Methanosarcinaceae archaeon (assembly GCA_020055655.1). GTDB lineage: Archaea > Halobacteriota > Methanosarcinia > Methanosarcinales > Methanosarcinaceae > Methanolobus. The sequence goes on from JAIPUR010000034.1 coordinate 17,879, forward strand.
ATATTCTTGGAAATGCTATTCACATCCTTGAAAATGAGAATCTTAGGGATGCATACATAGGAGTTATAGCATTTGGAAGCACCGGACTTGATGTATCAGATGGACTTGTTTACATGGGAACAGCCTCCAACGTAGAGAAACTTAAAAACAAAATGGAAACTTTGACACCTGGAACGACCAGTGAAACCTCTCTTAACGAAGGGCTTGCCATTGCACAGGGCTGGCTTGAAGGTGAAATTGGCGAACTTGAAATAATTGTGATCTCAGATGGTGGAATTGAAAAATCATACGATGAAAGTCTTGTCATTGCCGAAGATATTGTAGATAATGGGGTTAACCTGTACTACATCCACATCAGATCTAGTGCGCCCTCACAAATCAACGATAGAGGTGAATACTACGCTGAAAGTCTGATGGAAGAAATTGATGGAATATATTTCCATCTGGATCTTGGAGAGCGTGCAAACATCATTTTCGATGAGATCGAAAGACCAACAGAAGAGGATGATACCAGTAATATTGGTGTATTCCCTCTTGTCGAACTTAATACAAAACATTTCATCACAAGCAAGGTCGATCTGGAAGGTAACATCACAGGTTACAATGACGTTACACCAAAAGCTGGAGCAGACCGCCTGATAATCACAAGTACCGGAAAACCCGTGCTTACAACATGGAGATACGGTCTTGGAAGGGTTGCTGCACTCAGTACGGATAATGGACAGGGAATTGACAATCGCTGGGCTACTCAAATGTATTCTGGGAATAATTCAAAACTTCTATCATCCACTGTGAACTGGGCTATTGGCAATCCCCGTGAGGAAACAGGTGCAGTACTTGAAGCTCTTGATACATGGTATGGCACACCAGCAGAGATTGAGCTTACTATGTACGAGGAAGGACTGCCAAAGCTCAAACTTGATGGTGAAGATGTTACATTATCATTGACAGGAAGCAATGTCTACGAAGCTGTTGTAAGTCCAAGGCCCATTGGTGTACATGATCTTTCAGGTTATCCAATAGCAGTGAACTACGCCATTGAGTACCGTGATGTCGGACCCAACGAAGAATTACCATCCACCATCAAATCTTATGGTGGTAAGACCTATACTGAAAATGAAGCACGTGCTAGTTTACTTGAAGATGCAAGGCAGAGCTCTCAAAAAGTTGTACGTGATACGGTAAGTCAAAAGCTATACTTCCTGCTGGCAGCACTTATTATCTTCCTTGGCGAAGTTATTCTAAGACGCTGGAAAGAAATACAGGAAATGAAAAAGCAACAGAATGAGATTGCTGAATGATCTCACATATTGATAGTTGAAATAATAACAATGGCAGGTATTTTGCCTGCTATTGTAAGCTTTTTGAAAAATCTGATTAGCCATTAATTCTACTCAGGTTTTCTCATTGTGACCATATAGAGTCTTCTGGGAAGAGCAGTTTCTTCCATCGTAGCTACATCCACAAGCTCATAACCTTCAGCAAGATGCTCGACTTTTTCCCTGCTAAAGAAATGAACTATAAATCCACCTTCTATCTCATAGAGGTCTTCTCCACGATGTATGCCTGTCTTGTACTGGGTATCAGTTGTATTCCTGACAGTATAGATGTTGAGACCACCTTTTTTAAGGACCCTTTTTACTTCCTGAACCAGAAACTCAAGCTCAGCTGTCGTAAGGGCCATACACATTAGCATGTGAGAATAGCAAGCATCAAATTGCCCATCTTCAAAGGGAAGGGGTTTTCTTACGTCATGACAGAATGGAGTTATAGTATCTGAAAGATCCATCTCTTTTGCTCCAGCCTTGAGAGAATCAAGAGCCTTCTCTGAATAATCACCAACTGTGACATCAAAGCCCTCTTTGGCAAAAAAGAGAGTGTCCCTGCCAAATCCTCCACCAAGTTCCAGAATTTTTTGCTTTCCTTCTGACCTGAATATTTTAGCAACTTTTTTTGCAGGCTCACTGGCATCAGTTCCAAAAAGATTTGCACATCCTTTTGAAAATACCTTTTCCCAGTGTGAATGCTGATTATCAAGACAGCAATGATCCGGGTTATCTTTATCTTCTGTACTCATAATTCCCACTAAACTAAATTAGTTAGTTATTTAATAAAAAGATGATTCTCGAAAAAACAAATATGTACAGTAGTAAAGAAATTGGTACTGCTGTTTTTTTACAATTCCATGCAGTACTTGAACTCCTTTATATACAACTGTAACAATTGTACAGTACTGTAAGAAAATGGAGGTATCTGATGATCGACTTTGCTTGTAAGGAATTCAAAATTGAAGCTGTAATAAAATGTGGATTAAACCTGACAAAAGCAGATTTACAGGTACTGGAATATTTTCTGCAATTTGGCCAGAATTGGCTCAAAACCGAAACAATTTCTGATGAACTCGATCTGAACCTCTCAACTGTACAGAGAAGTGTCAAAAAACTCTATGAACGTGAGATACTCGTTCGTTCCCAGAATAATATGGATGGTGGCGGATATTTCTTCGTATATAAGATAAAAAGCAAAAAGGAGATCCGAGAATTGATAATGGGAATTGTTCATAGTTGGGTAAATAGAGTTGATACTGAACTTCAGACATGGGCTGACGAAAAAAATGAACTAGACTACTAGATCGATCTTATAGATTATGATTTTAAAACGGTGAAAATATGCTAAAAATTACCCCATACCTTGGAATACTCGTTGTTATTGTATCTATTGTGGGATTGTGGTATCCTATTCTTGGATACATGATGCCACTTGTAATATTGATACTTATGGTGACCAGTGTCTCAAAAGGAAGATGGTTCTGCGGGAATCTCTGTCCAAGAGGAAGCTTTATTGATTTCTGGATAGGAAAAGTTACTAAAAATAAAAAGATACCAAAATCCCTAAAAAGCTATTGGGTAAGAATCCCCATATTTGTATTGCTTATGGGATTTATGACATATAGAATACTCAATACTCAGGGACTTATCAACCAGATCGGAATGATATTTGTTATCATGTGCCTGGTCACAACTGCTATTGCACTGGTTCTTGGTGTTGGCATTAGCCCCCGAACATGGTGTACATTCTGCCCAATGGGAACTGCACAGAATCTTATCGGAGGCAAAAAACACCAGCTTCAGATAATCGATTCAAAATGCATTAGCTGTAAGAAATGTGATAAAGTATGCCCAATGCAACTCGATGTCCATAAAGGTGAGATCAAACCAGATTGTATAAAGTGTGAAAGATGTGTAGATGCATGTCCAACAAAAGCGTTGGGATTTGAAGCCTGAATTATATAATTCAGGCATTTCTGTTTTAAAACTTTCATAAATTCAGCGAATTGTTTAATATGAAATGAAATACTAATTATAGAACATAACATACTTGAAAGTTTAAATATGATATAGCGTTTAATACAAACAAATCATTTTTATGATTTCTGCTGTTTAGCGGAGGATTATTTCCAGATGCAAAAAATATGTACGGACATTATTATTAATTCCCCTGCGGATAAAGTATGGGATATTCTGACTGATTTTAAAAATTTTGAAAATTGGAACCCTTTCTTACACATCAAAAATGGAAAAGCAGAATCTGGTTCAAGACTAAATGTTGCCTTTCACACTCCCGATTCCAAAGTTATTGAATTAGAACCTGTAGTACTAAAAGTAGAACCCATGCATGAACTAAGATGGCTGGGTAAATTATGGATAAAGGGCATATTTGACGGAGAACACGTATTCAAAATAGAAATACTCGATGAAAACAGAACACGTTTCATCCAGTGTGAAAGATTCCGGGGAATACTCTCTCCACTGTTCCTTCATTTTATGGGTGAAAAAATGAAAAAAGGCTTTGAGAATATGAACAGAGCCTTGAAAAATGAAAGTGAAAAAAGTAAGTGAATACATTTATAGAGCATATAACTCAAACATAATTTGCTCTTGGCCTTATAATCCTATTATGGGAATACTGCTCAAAGCAATGTGCTATCCATCCTGAAACCCTACCAATAGCAAAAACAGAGGTTGCAAGTTCAGGCGGGATGTTCAAGTATTTGTAAACCACAGCTGAATAGAAATCAACATTAGGGTAGATCGGTTTTCCCCGGGCTTCTACGAATTCATGATACATTGTCTGTTCGATCTTCTCAGCCATATCAAACCAAAAAGTATCACCATTTTCCAGAGATAAGCGTCTTGCAATATCCCTGTATACATGTGCACGTGGATCATATGTCTTATAGACCCTGTGACCAAATCCCATTATTTTCTCTTTTTTATTAATCTTGTTCTGAAGATAAGATTCCACATTTTCCATATCCTCGATCTCATCGAGCATATCCATAACACCCTTTCTGGCACCACCATGAAGTGGGCCCTTTAGAGTGCAGATACCTGAAATGATAGCTGAATAGATGTCTGATAAAGTAGAAGCTGCAACCCTAAGAGAAAATGTAGATGGGTTCAGCTCATGCTCAGCGCTTAAAATAAAATCTTTTTCTATGGCCTCAGTTTCTAATTCAGTAGGAATTTTACCAGACAGCATATAGAGAAAGTTAGCACCATGCGAGAGTTCTTTGTTAGGGGCAATAGCTTCCATACCAAGCCGGTTTCGCTCTATTGCAGCAACTATCGTTGGAAATTTTGCCACCATACGAATC
>JAIPUR010000035.1 GCA_020055655.1 Methanosarcinaceae archaeon
ATCATCGCGGCCCTCCTGCTCTGCGTGGTGCTCATCCGGCTCGCGAACCGCTACAAGCGCGGCGTCGGGCGGACCGAGGCCCCGCGCGGGACGCTGCAGAACATGATGGAGACGTTCGTGATCTACGTCCGCGACGAGATCGCGCGCCCGGCCATCGGGCCGAAGACGGACAAGTACCTCCCGTACATCCTCACGGTCTTCTTCTTCATCACTTTTGCACCGGTGCCAGTAACTCCCATGCTCTTCATGAAATATTCGGCATCATCAGGATGAATTATATCTATCATGGACACTTCGAAATCCCTGGATCTAGTGAAAGGCTGCCTTTTTCTCATTGCCCTTGCAACCTCAACAAGATCCTTTGTTTCCGGGATATCATGTGTCCTTATAATGTGTGCTCCCTTTTGCACTACAATTGCAGTGGCAGCCAGACTTCCATATAGTCTCTCATCGGCAGGTTTGTGTAGAACTGCATCAATGCAGGACTTGCGTGAAACTGCTGCAAGCAACGGTTTCTGGAAAACCTGCAGGCTTTCGAATTGCTCTATGGTCTCAAAATCATAGATAGGATCCTTCTCAGCTACCCATTTACCAATTGCGGGGTCCAGTATAAGCTTGTCCGTATCAACACCCTTTGATTCTGCTTTTGTAATGATCTTTTCAAGTGATCCCATGATCGAATCCATGCCAATAGGATCACCGGGAACTTCCTCAGACGCCATTACAACGGCAGGACAATCATGATCCTTCATCACATCAAGCATTTTTTCATCAATTGCAAATCCGGCCACATCATTGATGATATCTGCACCGTGTTTTAGTGCTTCATTGGCAATATTAGAATAGACGGTATCTACGGAGATGGGGACATCCACATTATCTTTCAGAACATCAAGTGCAGGGATCAGGCGCTGAAGTTCCTCCTCTTTTTCAATTGCGGGACTTGCAAGAGGCCAGGTGGAGCGTGCACCAATATCGAGGATATCTGCACCATCATCTATCATTTTCTGAGCGACGTCCAGAAGTGAATCGGTACTTACCACCGATCCTTTGTAAAAAGATTCACGGCTTAAGTTTATGACGCCCATTAATCTAACGGGATACTCATCGCCTACTTTAAGGCCGCATATATCAGCATCAACAACCATCGTTCTACCAGTAAAGATTATTCAGATGAAATTAAAAAAGACCTTCTTATTTAAAAAATGAGTGACTGATCAGCTTCTTGCAGCTGTCAGTACATGTTCCATGAGTATTGCGATGGTCATGGGTCCAACGCCGCCCGGTACCGGTGTGATCAGGGATGCCTTCTTGATAACATTATCAAAATCAACATCTCCGTATATCTTTCCATCTACCTCGGAGATTCCTACATCGAAGATAACAGATCCTTCCTTGACCATATCGGCTCTGATCAGGTGCTTAACGCCAGTTCCAACAACAAGTATGTCTGCATCCAGTGTGAATTTCGTTAGGTCATCGGTGAATACATGGCATACAGATACGGTTGCATTTCTGTTCACAAGCATAGCTGCCATAGGCTTTCCCACAACGTTACTGTGTCCTACAATAACTGCATGTTTGCCCTGTATCTCAACATCATATTCTTCCAGTGCTCTGATAACTCCCTTTGGTGTGCATGGAACCAGTCCTTCATCACCTATCAGAAGTTTTCCCATATTGTATGGGTGGAATCCATCTGCATCCTTTGCAGGGTCAATGGAAAGCATTGCAGCTTTATCATCAAGATGTTTTGGTAGTGGCAACTGGAGCAGGATCCCGTGAATATCATCTCGACCATTGAGTGTGGCAATGGTTTCCATGAGCTCTTCCTGAGTTGTGGTTTCTGGCATATTGTGGTCTTCAGCATGAACGCCAACTCTTTCACAAGCTTTGTGTTTCAGGCGAACATACATCTTTGAAGCAGGGTCATCTCCTACAAGTACAGTAGCAAGACCAGGGGTTATACCTCTCTCTTCCTTGAGCTGTTCGATTCCCTGTTTTACTTCTGCTTCGACCTTCTTTGCCAATGTTCTTCCATCAATTCTTCTGGAATCGTGGTTCTCTTCTGCCATTATGAACACCCGATATTCTGTATCCTTATACAGACTTTATTTATTGTCTGTAAACCGGGAAACTACTGCAGAGCTGCTCAACATCTGAGCTTACTCCGTGAAGTACGGTTTCGTCATTGAGATTATTAATTACGGTATCAATGTAGCCTGCAATTTCTTTCATCTGAGCTTCCTTCATTCCACGGGTTGAAGGTGCAGGAGTACCTATTCTTATTCCACTTGTAATGAATGGACTTCTTGTCTCGAATGGAATTGTGTTCTTGTTCAGTACAATTCCAGCTGAACTCATTCCAGCTTCCGCTTCCTTTCCTGTAATGTCGAACTTGTTAAGGTTGATAAGCATCACGTGGTTATCGGTGCCACCGGATACAATGTCAAATCCTCTTTCTGCAAGCTCTTCTGAAAGTACCTTTGCGTTCTTCACTGTCTGGAACTGGTCCTGCTTGTATTCATTACTAAGTGCTTCCTTAAACGCCACTGCCTTTGCAGCAATAATATGCATAAGTGGTCCGCCCTGAATTCCCGGGAAGACGGATTTGTTCAGATCCTTTGCGAACTCTTCCTTACACATGGCCATTCCACCCCTTGGACCTCTGAGCGTCTTGTGGGTTGTGGTTGTTACAAAATCTGCATATGGCACAGGGCTTGGATGTGCGCCACCTGCAATAAGTCCTGCAATGTGTGCAATATCAGCAAGGAGGTATGCTCCTACTTCATCTGCAATTTCCCTGAATCTTTTGAAGTCAAGGGTTCTGGAGTATGCGGATGCACCACAAACTATCATATCTGGCTTGTTCTCTTTTGCCATTTCCAGAAGCGCATCGTAATCAAGAGCTTCGGTTTCCTTGTCAACGCCATATGGTATAATGTCATAGAGCTGACCTGCAAAATTCACAGGACTGCCATGTGAAAGGTGTCCGCCATGGTTAAGGTCCATAGACATGATCTTATTCCCTGGTTCTAGTACGGAGAAATAGCATGCCATATTAGCACCAGAGCCTGAATGTGGCTGAACGTTCACGTGGTCTGCACCAAAGATCTCCTTTGCTCTTTCAATAGCAAGATCTTCTGCAATATCCACAAATTCACAGCCACCGTAGTAACGCTTGCCTGAATATCCTTCTGCGTACTTGTTCGTCATTACGGAGCCTTGTGCTTCCATGACCGCTCGGCTTGTATAGTTCTCTGATGCAATAAGGTTTAGCTTGTAATCCTGGCGATTTGCTTCCAGCCTTAGTGCCTCTGCAATATCCGGGTCTGTTTCTAATATATATGACATGTTATCAACCGTTAAATCAGTAATATTAATGCTTTTTATTTAAAATAATGATGTGTGTAAATGTCAATTATCTGCGTATTACAACTCTGCCTTCCACTTTAAGTTTACCCTCAACAAAGAGCTTTACCGCCTCAGGGTATATTTTATGTTCCTGCTCAAGGACCCGTGCAGATAATGTTTCTGCCGTATCATCATCAAGAACCGGGACACATTTCTGGATGATTATAGGTCCGGTATCCATACCCTCATCTACAAAATGGACTGTGCAGCCAGCAACTTTCACTCCATATTCAAATGCCTGTTCCTGAGCATGTAATCCTTTGAAAGCAGGAAGTAATGCAGGATGGATATTGATGATCCTGTTACGATATGCTTCAATGATTCCTTTTCCAAGTATGCGCATGTATCCGGCAAGAAGCACAAGATCTGTATTATGGTCTTCCAGAACTTCCAGAACTTCCTGTTCATATTGTATCTTATTTTCAAAATCGGAAGGGTCTACAAAAACATCGGTAATTCCACGATCCTCAGCACGTTTCAGAGCATATGCATCTGAAACATCACTGACAACAACAGTTATCCGGGCATCTTTTATGTATCCATTTTCAATGTTATCGATAATGGAATGGAGGTTTGACCCTCTTCCTGAAACAAGTACTGCGATGTTTGTAGTCATTGCTGTCTTTAAAGATATATCTATATATTAGAGTTTTGGATTTATATAAATTTAAAAAGACCACATATAGTTAATATCAAAAAGGAAACAAAAGATCCGGATAATTCATATTTCACTATTATGTTTTTTTATCCTTTCTTCTATAAGCTCTGATAGCTCTTCATTTCCTGATAACCTGTCAAGCTCTCTTTTTTCTATAAGGACAGTATTCAATACATTCTCTGATTTGGTCTTGCCATCAATAATGAATACGGATTTTGTCCTTGTAACACTTGATATACTGCTCATAAGATCTGCTCTCTTGATCATTGCGCTACTATAAGTGCTAATGCCGGTAAGCAATGTATCCGATGTATTCTTTGATATGGCTTTAAAAGGTGCCTGACTGGTTGACATTATTTGGTATCCAAGGGAATACATCATGTTCAGAACACCATCATCCGGAGCAGCTTCTTCCTTTAATTTCTCAACATGCTCTGCCTGGATTGCCTTTTTTTCGAATCTCTGGAGTATATCAATTGATTTTGCCAGTGCAATGTCAAGCAGTTCTTCCATGTGAAGAACAATATCTATTGATGCATCCATGCCACCATCCTCATATTTACTGATGGTTCTTCTGGACACACCTAATTCACTTGCAAGTGAACCAATTGACATGGATATTTCCATGCGTGCATCTTTCAGGACGTCTCCGTTTATGGATACGTAAAGACCCCCCGGGGCTGCGGATACAAGCGGGGGCATCTCTTCAACAAAGTAATCGTAAAGAGTTTGAATATTTACGGCAGGTATATCATAACGCATGTATACTACGCTATCTTCGAGTAGCTGATCTCTGGTCTTTGCTCCTACCAGCAATGCCGAACCGCCTAAATACCTTGCAAGACTTTTCATTTCTCTTGCAGTTTCTTCGTTCAATCCATCAATGTTGTACAAGACTTTGCAAAAAAGAAGAGTGCCAGAGTTGCGGGCAGCAAGATCAAAACTTCGGGGTCTTATGTTGCAACGTTTTGAAACGGTGAAACCTGCTTGTTTTAATACATCTATGATTTGATGTATCAGGATCTCTTTTGTCATTACGGATTAGACTGTGTTTGAACATCTATATAAGTGTGTCTATTACTCATGTACAATTTCTTTAATATATCTCTATAAAAATCATTTTTGTTATATCAATGAGGTACTTCTATACTAACAAACTTATTTAATATAGATTATAACTAATGTAGTATAATATAATGCAGCTACGGGCTTGAATTCCTGCTTTCAATAGTTTCTTCAAAATATTTGATGTTTGGAAAGATACCAGATGCACAATGAAAACGCGATCAATTTTAAAAATGCCATTGATATTTCTCCAATACCAACTGCATTGGTGGACTCTGAGTGGAATACTATTTATTTAAACAATAAATTCACAGAAAAATATGGCTATACACTTAGTGATGTTCGTCCTATCCAAAAGTGGAGGAAAGTTGCTTATCCTGAGAAATACTGGAGAAATCAGACACTTGATTCATGGTGTGCTTCATTAGAACGTTTAAGTTCCGGAGGGGATGCTATCCCTTCAGTTGAAAGGACCATTAAATGTAAAAACGGATCTATAAAAGAGGTTGAACTTAATTTCTCTAAGATGGATAATGGTCAGATTCTCATTACTTTTAGTGATATGTCAAAGTATAAGATCGCAGAAAAAGCATTGTATGATAGTAAAGTGATGTTTAGGGAATTATTTAGAAATTCTCCAATTGCTTATCAATCCCTTGATGAAAAAGGAAACTTCATAGACATCAATCCTGCATGGACAGAATTGCTTGGTTATTCATATGAAGATGTTAAAGGTAAATGGTTTGGTGATCTTTTAAAAGCAGATTATGTTTCCTATTTCAGAAGCTCCTATGAAAATTTTCTAAAAAATGGTTGCCCACACCCATATCAATTTCATGTTTTCAGTAAAAGTGGGAATCTTATTCTTATTGAACTAATGGGCGAAAGAGGATATGATGCCAATGGTAAATTTTCACAGCTTCACTGTCTCATTCAGAACATTACAGAGCGTGAAATCGCCAACTTCGAACTCAAAAAGCAAAAAGAGACCGCTCAACATTATCTGGATATTGTAGATGTAATGATAATTGCTTCTGATAATAATATCAATGTAACTCTCATTAACAAAAAAGGTTGCCAGGTTTTGGGATATTCTGAAGATGAACTTATAGGGATAAATGGGTTTGAGTTGTGCGTACCTGAAAAATACAGACACATCTACGGCGCGTATTTTATGAAAATTGTCACTGGAGAAATTGGGGAAATTAATGATGTTGAGTTGCCAGTTCTGACAAAAAAAGGTGATGTTCGACTGATAAGATGGCAGGTTAGTCCTATATGGGAAGATGGTAGGATAGTAGGTGTTCTGACATCTGGAAATGATGTCACTGAGCGCAAAATAGCAGAAACTGCCTTGATCCTTGATGAATCCCGTCTGGAAGCATTGGTTGAGCTAAACCATATGACGGATTCATCCGTGTACGATGTTATTCATTTTGCTCTTGAAAAAGCAGTAGAGCTCACTTGCAGTCAGGTTGGGTATATAGGCTTTGTCAATGAGGACGAATCTGCAATATCTATGCATTCCTGGTCGGAAAACGCAATTAATGAATGTGATATTACCGTCCATTCCACTGAATTCCTTGTTGAAGATATCGGTCTTTGGGGCGATTCTGTAAGAAAAAAGAAAGCAGTTATATCAAATGATATTTCGCACGATTGCTTTACAGAAGATAATTATCCCGATGGTCATATTTCGATCAACAGTCACCTTGGCGTCCCTATATTGCATGATGGGAAAGTGGTTTCTATTGTAGGTGTTGGAAACAAAGAAGAAGACTACAATAATTCTGATATCCGCCAGATCACACTTTTAATGGAAGGTCTGTGGAAGATCATCAAGAAAAGACAGGATGAAAGTAAATTAAAGAAATATGCAGAAGAACTGGCCAGGAAAAACAATGAGCTTTCTTCTCTTGATATTCTTAAAGATGAATTCCTTTCAAACATCACCCATGAACTGAAAACTCCTCTTATTTCCATTAAAGGGTATAGCGATCTGCTTTCAGAGGAGCATATTGGTCCACTCAATGATGACCAGAAACTAAGTGTAAAAAGTATTGTGAAAGGCTCGGAGCGTTTACAAAGGCTTGTTGATTCAATTCTCTACCTGCAAAATATCCACTCTGGAAATGTAGAATACAATTCGGATGTTATATTTATCAAAGATTTTGTTGAGAAAGTTCTCTATGACATTAGCTTGATCATAGGTACTAATATCAATGCTATACAAACAGATATTCCTGATTCATTACCATTGCTTTCAGGAAATACTGATTATCTGGAACAGGTTTTTTTCCATATTATCGATAATGCACAAAAATTCAGTTCAGATTCTGATGAGATTAAAATAACAGTTCTACATGAAGGTGAAAATATGCATGCTGTTATAGAGGATCATGGAATTGGCATTTCTGAAGAACAACTGCCACACATTTTCAAACGTTTTTATCAGGCCGATGGTTCTCGGGAGCGCAAATATGGTGGAAATGGAATTGGTCTTCATTTGTGTAAGAGCATTGTTGAAGCCCATGGTGGTAGCATGTGGGCGGAAAGTGAGTTAGGTGTAGGTACGAAGATCCATGTGAAACTACCATTTTCCGGAAAGTGTTAGTTATGATATTCATTTCAAATGCCAACAAAATCATTTAATTGCTATAAGGTATATCTGCTACCCGATAAGGAGCCAGTTGTGAAGATGATAATAGGAATAGATGATACCGATTCCCGTGAAGGGATGTGTACTACATATCTTGCATCATTACTGATCGATGAACTCTCAGGTATAGGAACTTTGATAACTAACCCCCTACTTATTCGTCTAAATCCTACCATTCCTCATAAAACCCGTGGAAATGCTGCAATATCATTTTCTATTGATTGCAGTGACCCACAGGCTGTTATTGATCATGTAATTTCCAGAGTTTCACAGTTTTCCCGACTGGAATGTGATACTACAAATCCGGGTATTGCTTTTGTAATGGATGAGCAGTTAAGCCAGGTAAAAAATGAGCTTGATGATTTCTTCAAACGTGCAGTCACTGATGTGATACCAATAGATGATGCCATAAACCTTGCACAAAAGTTGGGCCTGGAATTCAGGACTTTTAAGAACGGTCGTGGGTTGATTGGCTCCCTTGCAGCATGTGGAGCAATGTTAAACTCTGGATGGGATCACACTTATGAGTATCTTGCATATAGAAAGCAGGATGTATGGGGCAGTCCACGCAGTGTTGATATAGATTCTATTTATGAAGCTGACAGGAATACATATCCTGAGACCTGGGATTCTGTCGATTTTGCAAACAACCTGGTAGTATGTGTGCCGCATTCTCATGACCCCGTTCTTTTTGGCATACGTGGCACTAGTAGGACATCGGTTACGGAGGCCGCAAAAACAATTATTTCAGAGCCAGTTGAAAGATCCCGTATCTTCAAAACAAATCAGGGAACAGATATGCATTTACTGCCAGCCGAATGTATCAGTGATATCGAAGATATGCATTCCTACATTCTGGAAGGGATCGTATTGGAAAAAGCAGAGACGATCCGTGGCGGTCATTCCATTTTTGTATTGGGGGATGATTTGGGCAATGCAATTGAATGCGCAGCTTTTGAACCCACCAAAAATTTCAGAAATATAATCCGTAAATTAGTTCCAGGGGACCGTGTTGTGGTATATGGGAGTGTTATGGACAAGACCCTGAATGTTGAAAAAATAAATATTTTCTCTCTCGCAGATAATTATGAGTTCCATAATCCAGCGTGTCCCGAATGTTCAAAAAGGATGAAATCTGCAGGCGCAGGACAAGGGTATCGCTGTAAAAAGTGTGGAACCAGTGCTAAAGAACTGGAAACCATAAAAATGGAGCGGGAAATTGAATTGGGTTTCTATGAGGTTTTTCCATGTGCACGAAGACACCTCGCAAAACCCCTTATCAGATTCGAAGACTGCGAATTCCCTATGTTTCCAGGCAGGTAATTAAAGACTGGGAACTTACCTGAGCATGTTCATATCAGGCACAGGTGGTGTCTTTTGTTTGTGTATATTTGCGTTTATTCTTGAAATAACAGATTCTCTTTGCTCTGGACTTAATCCAAGTGTGTTCTGTGCAACCTGGGCTGTTTCACCTTCAAGTAAAAGCGCAAGGAACCTATCAACTTTAGCATATGTTATACCAAGCTCGCCTTCGTCTGTCTGATCAGGCCATAATCTTGCAGATGGAGCCTTCTTAATTATTCCATCAGGGACTCCAAGTATCTCTGACATTTCTTTGACCTCGGTCTTGTACAATTCTCCAATGGGTTCAAGATCAACTCCGCCATCACCATATTTTGTAAAATATCCCAACAGTATTTCGGTCTTATTTCCAGTGCCCATGACAAATCTGTTCATCATATTTGCATAATAATAAAGCATTGACATTCGAATTCTTGCTTTAAGATTTCCGTTAGCATGATAGAGCGAATCGTGACTTACAGGCATTGATTCCATAAATGCTGCGAATGGTCCTGATACATCAGCGGTCTTTAATTCGATTCCAAGACGTTCTGCAACTTCTGTGGCATCAAGAACATCTTCTGCTGGTGTTATATTCAGCTCGGGCATATGTATTCCAAGCACATTCTCCTTCCCCAGTGCTTCAACGCTAAGATATGCTGTCAATGCAGAATCTATCCCTCCGCTGATCCCTATTACTGCTCCGGAAGCTCCTGATTCTTCTGTTTTATCTCTAATGAATTCTACAATAATATCTTTAGCTTTGTTGATGTCCATATTGCCGACCTGCATATCGAAGTGTTGAGATACTATTTATTCTTGTTCTTTGAAGGGAATAGATTAATTCCATTCTCATTAATCTCATAATTGATAAAATCAAGTGAGATATTTGTTCCTCTCATTTTTGGAATATACATGAAGCGCTCCATCTTTCCGGTGTAGGGATTCTCCTTGACCATGAGCCTTATGCTTCCATAGGTGGAGTATTCCGCCACTCTGTGCGTGAATTCATGTGCAGCCTCATCCATGGTTATGATGGTGGTCTTGTTCTGGTTAGCAAGTGAAAAGGTAAGTGTTTCCAGCTTATCCTTGAACTGCTTGATCTGAGAACCCATGGCAAAAGTACCGAGATTGTCCACAACTATTACTTCCACATCATCTGACACCAGGTTTGCAAGGTTGTGGAGGTCGTCTATCTCAAAATGCATGAAATTTCCATTCTTGTCCATGATAATAGTGTTCTCAGCCCTCATCTCAAGCATACGTGTGATTGAAAGTTGGCCGTTGCTGATATATGGTTCAAGATCCATTCCGAGCAACTTTGAGTGCACCTGTATCTTATCCGGTGTTTCCTCTGTGGCTATCATCATGCACTTCTTTCCTTCTTTACATGCCTGATATAGGAACTGGAGGCTAAAGATGGTTTTTCCCGTTCCTGCCTCTCCTGTAAAAAGGATCGTCTCTCCCTGGGGGTATCCTCCCTGTAATCTTTTGTCAAGATTCTCTATTCCGGTGGCTAATCTGTTCAAAGTAATCACTCTCGCATCTATGTAATAAGTATATTAATCTGCATATATTTATAAATGCCTGCCACATGTATTACTTCTCTCTTGAACTGCAAAGGCTTAACTAGGGATAATATGCTAATACAGTCTAATGGTTTACTATATTGCAGATTCAGCGGTATTTATTATGGGGAAGGATATTGATCCTCCACAGACCATCACAGTTGTTTCTGTTGTTGATGAGCTTATAAGCAAAGAAGCTTCAATGTGTTTTGATCTTGCACGTGAGGCAGGCCTTAAGGTAGAGGTTCCGGATGTTATCCATCGGGATGATGTTCTAAAGATCGCCATCAAATCGCGGGACTGCGATGAGTTATCTTCTACCGATATAGACATACTGGCAAAAGCCTTGGAATATAAGGACGATTCCACTCTGCTCACAGATGATTATGCTGTGCAAAATGTTGCCAAAATGATGGGTATCAGGGTCATGCCGGTAGTGCAAAAAAAGATACGTGATGTGATATTGTGGGAAAAACAGTGCACTGGGTGCCGTAAAAACTTTGATTCCGGTGATGTTTGTCCTATTTGTGGCTCTCCCATGAAGAAAAGACGCAAAAGAAAAATATAATATCTCTGATGTACATATTTGAATTACGAAATAATAGAATAATCTGTGGTCCACATGAAGAATATTGATAAATTAATCCAGAAAGCTGAGGAGTTGCAGGCAAATGGTCTTGTAACAAGGCAAATAGCAGATGAGCTTAATGTTTCCAGGGAAACAGTGACATGGCTTGTGACACGCTCCAAGAAGGAGGAACCATCTCCTGCACCCCGGGATATATCAGTTAACTGGAGTAGCATTGGTAAGAATTCATTCAGACTCAGACATGTCAGTATTGCTATGTGCGATATGATCAGTGGAACTCTGGAAGAGGCAGGACAGGATGTTGATATGGTTGTTGGTATTGGACTTAGTGGTGTTCCCCTTGCCAGTTTGATGGCAGATGAGATGGGGTCAGAACTTTCTGTTTATCATGCTTACAACGAGGTAGAAGATGAGAGCACACGTGGTGCATTTAGCCGAAATTTCGGTGATGTGAAAGGTAATAAATGCGTTATTGTTGACGATGTGATCACAAGCGGTTCCACGGTAAATGATGTTGTGACAAAACTTCGGGAATCCGGTGCAGAACCTATTGCAATTGCAGTATTAGTCGATAAGAGTGGCTCTGAGGAGATAGCTGATGTTCCAGTCAATTCACTCGTACGTATTGTGCGTGTAGACTGAGCAAAAAGACCAGATGATCCAAGCTTAGATCAAAAGTCCGATTTGATTTTGAATTTAATTTAAAATTAAAATTTGAAACTTGAAATATGTAGAAGTGATTATTCAACTTCTACACTACCTACTTTTTCTACGAGTCCGGAGAGTACTTCGGTTCGCATTCCTTCTACGAACTTGATACTACCTACTACCAGGTGTCCTCCGCCGTTCACTCCTCCGCCGTTGATCTCGTCATGTAATTCTCTTACCATTAAAGGGATGTTCATCTTGACGTCTTTTGAACGTATCACCGCAAAGTCCGGTCCATAACCTATGGTAATTATAGGCTTGCCTTCGAACTTTTTACAGATGCGGTCATGGACCTCTCCGGAGGTTTTTCCAGGTGCAGGGAATGTAAATTTATGTGCATAGTTCTCCACATCCAGAACATTGAGCATAGCTCCGTTTGGAAGTTCCTGGGATTTCACATGGGACATACAGACATCCATCTGGTCGCTGATCATTCCATTTGCCTGCTGGCAAAGAAGTGTGACAAGGTTCTTGTGAATAGTTGTATCACCAAAATTTAGTATGTCATCAATAATGCCTTTTCCACTATTGAATTTCAACCAATATGCTTCAAAATCAAGTGCAAGTGCAATATTTTTCAGGTCCTGCAGATTGTATTTGTCAGAAACCATTTCTATGAATGCTTTGGCTTCATCAGCTTCTGAGCGATCTCCTACTGCAGCTACCGCAGGGAGATGTTTAATTTCATTTTCAACCTCGGGATTGATCATGCGTGCCACTTCGGTACAGAGCATACCTGCGGTCATTCCGAAATCTCCGCCGACATGTGCAGGATTTACATGGGCTGCAAGATACTCATCAACTTCTGCATCAGGGTGGTGGTGGTCGACTACAACCATTTCAATACCATATACCTGTGCCTGTTTCATGGCGGGTACATCTTCAAGTGTTGAACCATTGTCTACATTGACCACAAGAGGCATTCTCTGACCATGGCGTGCAACATCTTCCAGAGCATAATTGATGTCTCTGACAACATCAGTAACTTCATAGAATGGTGCTTTTGAAGGCGCACGTTTGTAAAAGTGATATTCTCCATCTGAACCGTTGATCTCCCGTATTAGTGGCAATATGGCTCTTTCAATGGCGACAGCTGCGGTCATACCATCAGCATCCGCATGGTGACGCAGTAATATAGGGGTTGAGGTCATGATAGCTCTTCTAATTACCTTAGCAACTTCCATCATTGCAGGCCTTAGCTTCTCGAGCACTTCACTTTCAACCATGAATTCGATCTCATGGGCCACAGCTCTATCGTCCAGTGCCTTTTCTATACCTTTGCGGACTTCCACTTCTTTTTCCCCGCTCAACTGTTTCATATCTTTTATTTCCAGTTGAATTCCATCTCTGCGGGAAGTGATATCTCCGATAGCTACCACGATCATGTCAGATTCTATTTGAGGATAAGCTCTTTCACCTGCGCTTGCAAAGGCAGCTGAGGATATTTGTCCGGTTTCATCAGCTATAGTAAAAATTGTGGGTCCTGTAGTTTGCTTGATCTGTATGACCTCTCCCTGGACCTTGAGTGTTTTTCCAACATGATCTTGAAGGTCTGAAGTTAGTACAAGTGGAAGACTCTTTTCAAGCTCTATGGTCTGGTAGTCTTTTACATTGACAGGTGCAAGATCCATTTTGCCTCTCTGTTTTATCTCTTTAAGATTGACAATAACTTCCTGCCCAACATCCAGTGACCCCTTCATATTACTGGAATGGATAAGCCCTCTCATATTCGAATTAAGGTCCACGAAGACTCCAAAATCAGCAATGTTCCTGACAATTGAATGGTAAAGCTTTCCAACTTCCATTTCATTTATATCACAGGTATCATCAAGCTTGTAGACAATTAGTTTCTTTGCGCAGGAATTGCATACTTCTTCACCGTTGTAGAGTCCAGCAATTTCCACTCCACATGTCTTACATTTGTAGAATGAACCTTTTCCGGAGCATGCCATACATTCCTCTTTTATTTGTATTTCACCGGTTCCGCCACACTTGGCACAGGATGAACCGTTTTTCAGGAAATTTGCAATTTCCTTCTCTGGAAGCTTCATAAGGTCAAATGACTTTGATTTCCCTTCCCCTTTGCACTCAGGGCATTTCTTAGTGTCGACGATGTCATATCCTCGTCCATCACATTTTTCACATTTTTCACTCATTGTATCGTATCATAAATAGTGTATATATGATTTATCTCTTTGCTTGCAAATTTGTATGATTTGTATGGTCTTTATTTTTATATCCTTTTGCAGCTATTGTTTTTCCCGCGATTGTTTGAGATTTTTAACATCAAAATCAATCACATTAATAAGCAATTAATGAGTTCTATTATTTGTTGGGCCTGAATTTATTGGTTAAATGATATTTGTTTGCTATCATTCCTTTCGTGTACATCCCCTCAAACGAGATATCAGGCCCAATCTCCTAAAAACTGCTTTTTCTGAATGTATTATTCTGCTTGAATACCGATGTGTATTTAACTTTCCCACTCTTTTTATTACTCATCTATAATCAATAATTTCAATCAGGAGTTGTAAACATGGTTCTGGAAGAATTTATAATACCAGTAGCTATTATCGTTGTTTTAATTCTGTCAAAAGCTATCAAAATCGTTAATGAGTATGAGCGTGTGGTAATTTTCCGTCTTGGAAGATTAAGTGGTGTAAAAGGTCCTGGTCTTTTCCTGATCATCCCTATCGTAGATACGGTTGTGAAGATCGATCTGCGTGTGGTCACAATAGATGTGCCCAAACAGGCGGTAATTACCAAGGATAATGTAACGGTATCTGTTGATGCTGTTGTGTATTATCAGGTGATCGAACCTTCAAAGGCTGTAAATGAAGTGGAGAGCTTTAGGTATGCTACATCCATGCTGTCCCAGACTACTCTCAGGGACGTAATTGGTCAGATCGAGCTGGATGATGTACTTTCAAAGAGGGATGAGATCAATCTCACGATCCAGGAACTTCTGGACGCTTCCACAGACCCTTGGGGTATCAAGGTCACAAGTGTGACTCTCAGGGACGTTAGCATTGATGATACTATGCTCCGTGCAATCGCAAAGCAGGCAGAGGCAGAGCGTGAAAAGCGTTCACGTATTATCCTTGCAGACGGTGAGTTCGTTGCTGCTGAAAAGATGAAGGATGCAGCTAGATTGTACGAGGAAGTGCCTGTAACAATCAAGCTCAGGGAACTGCAAACTCTTGCAGAGATCTCCAGGGAGGGAAATATGGTAGTCGTGACCAACACAACCGGGACCGGAGAGATCGCGGCATTGACAAAGGCATTTGCAAACAAATAATGAAGGGGATATCATGGGATATAGGCGCATCAATTGTGCCCCTTTCATAATTCTTTTTTTCCTGGCAATATTTTTACTTTCAGGTACAGCATTGGCAAGTTCTGACCAAAAAGTACTGGTACTGGATATATCCGATTCCATAACTCCTGTTGCCGATGATATCGTTGCTGATGCCATAGCTTTTGCAGAGAATGAGGATTATGAGGCACTGGTTATTACTTTGAATACTCCTGGCGGGGGCCTGGATGAAACTCTTAATATAATTGAACAGATAGCGCAAACAGATGTACCTGTCATTGGTTATGTTTATCCGGAGGGTACAAAAGCATGGTCTGCAGGAACTCTTATTCTTATAAGTACAGATGTTGCTGCAATGGCACCATTCACCATAATTGGTTCGGCCCAGCCTGTGACCCTTTCTGCCGAAGGAGCTGAACCAATTGAGGATTCCAAAATAGTGAATGCACTTGTCAAAAGAGCAACTGAGAATGCCCGAAAGTATGACAGGAACCAAACTGCAGCTGAAGAATTCATCACAGAGAATCTCAATCTTGATGCAGAGACTGCTCTTGAGTATGATGTCATTGAATATACTTCTCCATCCATACCTGATCTGCTTGAGCAAGTGGATGGTCTGGAGGTCAAGGGTGGAGTACTTGAAACTGAAGATGCTCAGATAGTGAGCTATGAAACTCCTCTACGTCTGGCTTTCATGAATGCCATATCCAATCCTATCGTTTCATCATTGCTGCTGCTATTGGGTGTATATGCTATAATTCTGGGAATTTCCAATCCTGGTTTTGGTGCTGAAATCTTTGGAGTTATCGCCATTTCATTGGGCCTTATAGGTACCGGGTTCGATGTCAATATCGGTGCTCTTTTCCTTATACTGGTGGGTATCGGGCTATTGATATTGGAATTCCAGGCACCCGGCTTTGGTGTATTTGGTATTGCAGGGCTTGTCTGTATCATAGCAGGAAGTGTGCTGCTTGCTCCAACTGATTTCCCTGGGAATTACACTCCTGCTGAGTTCCAGCAGACTATCATAATTTCGGTACTGGCTCCCACTGTGGTTCTTGGTATATTCCTGGTCTTTGTTGTGTATAAGATCGTGAAGGTACGAAAAAGCAGACCACTGTTCGGGGAGCTTGTTGGAGATGATGCAAGGGCAAAGGATGGCTTTGAACCCGGATCAACAGGTTATGTGATCCACAGAGGACAGTACTGGAAAGCAGAATCTGATGAGCCAATTGCAAAAGATCAAAAAGTAAAGATAGTTAAAAAAGATGGTGTAAAATTAGTTGTGGAGAGCTTTAAAGAAGAAGAAGATGGTGAGCAATAATTCTCACCGCTTCTTTATACTTTCTATAATTTTCTTTTTCTTTTCAATTGCTTCAATGCTAGCTTTGTCTATTGCCTGCTTCATTTCTTCGAAATCACGTGGTTGCTCTTCACCAATCATTTTCTTGATAGGTGTGTAAGCTGATTCTCTGAATCTTGGTGTGAAATCCTGAAGTTGTCCATCTATATTTATGAGTGAGCCTGTTCCTTCTTCAACCCTTCCGATTATGCTGATATCAACATCTGCTGTGCGGATCGTTTTCATAATATCTTCAGCGTATTCCTCAGGTGCGATAATGAGTAATGCATCCAGTGAGACACCAAGGTAGTCAATTTCCAGGGATTCAAGCATGTCAAGTACTTTCGGGTTGACAAGCTTTCTCATTTCTGATTCTTCAAAGACAAGTTTTACTCCGGCTGTTCTTGATATTTCCTTTGCATCTCCGCGTACTCCTCCATTTGTGACATCTGTCATGGCATGGATATGTTTTTCAAGGCCGGATTCCAGGAGCTTATCGCATGCTTCGAGGAATTTGATATTGATGGTTTCATCGACTACTTCATGCATTTCGTAATAGAGTGCAGTGGTGGATATTGTTCCTCCGCCAGCACCCTCTGTCATAAGTATAACGTCTCCAACCTGTGTCTGCACACGTGATGTAAGGTCGGATGATGCCCCCACCGCGCCCACTGCACCTGTCATACGTTCTCCGATCACCATATCTCCGCCTATGCGCAGTGTGCTTCCTGTGATAAGAGGGATATTGGATAGTTCTGCAACTGTGGTTATTCCGGCGATATGGTCGAAGATCTTGGCCACATCTCCATCATCTGCAACGTGGATATCGGATAGCATTGCCACAGGTCTTGCGCCCATTGCATAAACATCCCGAAGGGCTGCCCTTGCAACGTGGAAACCTGCAAGGAATGAGTAATCGCTAAGTCTGGAGTGCATTCCATCTACTGTGAGTATTATATACTCATTGGAATCTCCGGTTGTAACCACTCCGGAATCATCAAGATGCGCGGTGTCCACAACAGCATCGGTCTTTCCGATCACTTCTGCGATCTTCTCGTGGGTATAGAAATCACCCATACCTCTTGATCCTACACCGAATTCTCCCATACTGACACCTGATATTGTGGGTTTCAGCACATCTCCTTTGAGATCCAGGGTTGCCTTTGCTTCTACTATAGTGGCCTGTGCAAGCTTGCGTGCATGTTCAGGACTTGTTTTTTTTATTTCCAATATTCTTGAGGTGAGCTTGTCTTCCAGTTCATTTTCTGGTTCATTAACTTTTAGTCCTCTTTTTGCGTAGCCTTCTATATCCATTACCATCAGTCCTTAACACATTGCAACGAAGTTCTCAAGCATTTTTAGTCCTATGTCACCACTTTTTTCAGGGTGGAACTGGGTACCTATCACATTGCCGTCATCATTGACAACGGATGCAGCAAATCTTGTACCATATTCACATAAGCTAAGGGTATTCTTCTCATCTGTATCCACATAATATGAGTGCACGAAGTACACAAAAGTGTTGTCAGGTATATCTTTAAAAAAAGGATGTTTGCGAGGGAATGTTATAGAATTCCATCCCATATGAGGAACTTTCAGGTCAGAATGAGGGAATCTGAGTACTTTTCCCTTTACCAGACCAAGACCTTCCGTGTGTCCTCCCTCTACGGAGTCTGTCATGAGTATCTGCTGTCCCAGACAGATGCCAAGTATAGGTTTGCCGGAATCCACATATTGATGGATGGTGTCGAGTAAGCTCTCGATATTCTTCATGGCATCCTTGAATGCACCGACTCCGGGTAATATTACTCCATCGGCTGCCAGTATCTCGGCAGGATCGCTGGATATTACAACATCGGCTCCTGCGTGTTCCAGTCCTTTGTAAACACTTCTAAGGTTGCCGAGTCCGTAATCGATGATAACTATCTTTTTCATGTGAGTTTAAAGAATGGTATTGGTACATGAATGTAACGATTATTTCTTTTATAAACAACTTTTATAAAATTTCAAGAACAAATCATAATATTTATATGCAAAGTAATTTTTTTGTAGTGAGGTGGTATATTTAATGAAGTCAAAAAAATTACTTAATAATGATTCGGCTATTGAGCTTCCTATCAATATTGTGGTTATGCTTGTGGTCGGTATGGTTGCATTGGCGGCTCTTATTGCAATAATTCCTCCTCCTACAAAGAATATGGCTGTTAATGTGGATGAAGCCGGCGAGCAAAGTTTGGGTCTGGATCCTGGAAATACTGTAATTGTAGATTCAAGCATTGCACAGAATCCATTCACTGTTGAAGTGAAGGTCACTGCAAAAGATCCGGATGGATACCCTGTGAGGGATGCAAATGTTGTGCTTCGCGGACTTGGTGGCGTTGCTACTAATGTGACCGATGACAGTGGATCCTGTGTGCTGATCACAGATAGTTCTAACAATGGAGCTGAAGTGAAGCTTGCATCCAATCAGAATGAAGGAAGCATGGATCTGACAATCTCAGCCAATGGATTCTATGATTATGAAAAAACAGACGCTGTAATGGTTATCAGGACTGCATGATCCTGATATCTTTTACTATTATCAATTTCTTCGGATCATGTTCGAAAGGATCATTTCAGATGAAGATGCAGCCGTAGGCCTACCCATTCGCATGGTGGTGCTTACCATAATCGGTATGGTGGGTATGTATGCCATCATCTCTGCTGTACTAAGCAGCCCTTTGGCGATGGAGACCATGTATGTTGCAGTGAACAATAGTAGCTTTGAGATACAGGGTGAATATGGCCCATCTCCTGAGCTGCTGGTGCAGGTCTTTGATTCGGAGGATGTGCCAGTTGGTGATGCTAATGTTGTAGTCTGGGGCCCATGCAGGGATAAGGCGATAGGCGGAATAACTGATTCTGATGGTAAATTCTCATTCAATTTTAGTAATATCACACTACCTGTGGGTAAGAATGAGGGATATCTTTCGGCAAAGGTAATGCAGGAAGGCTATATGGATCATAGCAATGATTTTCTTGTCAAGGTGAGAAGAACTCCTGCACCTTGAGCTTTTATTTTCAATGTGCATAATAAAAAAGATATCGATGTTGGTGAATGGATTTGATAAAAAACGACAAGCAGATCAAAGAAGATACAAACGGAAGGATACACTCTCTTGACCAAAGCCAACGCAGTTTGGAAAAGCGTTTGCGTGCAGTTGAAAGACGTCTCTCAACAGGAGATACACTAAATGGGGAGATCTTTGCTCCTGAACCTGAGCCCGACCCTGAGGATATGGGACAGATCAAAGATCAGATCGCTGATATCATGGTCGAAAATGACCATCTCAGATCAGCTATTGAATCTGTAAGTGTATTGAGTATCGAATTAGAGGATGTAAAAAACAACAACCTGAAATTGCTTGAGGAAATTGAAAAGCTCAAAAGCGAGAATTCGGAGACTCGCTGCGTCCTTGAGCAAAATAATCCGGAAAATGCAAAAGACGTTTCAATTGAAATTAAAAATGAACTGAAGCAACTCGATCTCCGCCTTGAAAGAACGGAAAAAAGAGACCGGATCAATATAGGCTCCGTAAAGGTTCCTGTTGAACTTTCAGGGATAATGGGTGCTATCATTTTGATACTCACAGGCATACTCATCATGCAAAGCAGATGGGATATAATACGTTCAGCTTACTTCTCTTTCGGGATAGCAATTGTATTTGCCACAGCAGTATTAATTAAATTCTACGTTGTCAATCGCTCTGTAAAATAAGATCCAGGTCCAATATGAAAAATCATTGATCAATGGATGGGCAATTAAGATCCACTCTTTGAAAATAGATTGCACTCATGGTTCAATGTTGAATCGGCAGAATTGGAATAAAGTTAAAAAGAAAAAAGTAATGAGAAGAAAAGCTCTTCTCCTAGTTTACCAGCAGATACCTATGTAATCGATCTCTGACTGGATGGTCTTTGGATCTATCATGTGCCTGCCATCGATAACCACACGGTCTGACATGGCATCAAATTCGCTGTCCAGTGCTTTGAATTCTCCCCATTCTGTCATGATGAGGCAGCCATCCGCATCAACAAGGGCCTGCGCTGCGGTATCTGTGTAGGCAATAGCGGGGTATATCTTCTTCATACTCTCAGCTGCCATGGGGTCATAGGCAACAACTTCTGCTCCAAGGCGCAGAAGTTCTGCAATTGCAGGTATTGAGCGTGATTCCCGGATATCATCGGTATTGGCCTTAAATGCGAGGCCCCATATGGCAAGGGTTTTTCCCTTGATGCCGCCCTTGTCCTCATAAAAGGCCTTGATCTTTTCGGCCAGCATCCGTTTTTGGTTTTGGTTAACCCGGTCAACAGCATTCAACAGCTCCGGAACATAGCCATGATCCGAAGCCGTATGGATCAGCGCATTAACATCCTTGGGAAAGCAAGACCCGCCGTAGCCCACGCCGGGATAAATAAAATGGTAGCCGATCCGGTGGTCGGAGCCGACGCCCATCCGAACATCCTTGATATCCGCGCCCACCTGTTCACAGATGTTGGCGACCTCATTGATAAAGGAGATCTTTGTGGCCAGCATGCAGTTTGCCGCATATTTGGTGAGCTCTGCGCTGCGTATGCTCATGAGGAGAAGCTTTTCCCGGCTTCTGGCAAAAGGAGCGTATAGACTCTCCATCTCTTCGGCCACATCCGGATTGTCGGTTCCTATGATGATGCGGTCCGGTTTCATAAAATCACTGACCGCATCGCCTTCTTTTAAAAATTCCGGGTTTGAGACCACGTCGAATGGGATCTCAAGCCCCCGTTTTTCGAGTTCCCCGGAGATGATGGCGTGAATGCGGTCGGCGGTTCCCACCGGCACCGTTGACTTGGTGATGACGATTTTGGGCTCTGTCATTACTTGGCCCACCTGCTCGGCCACCCGATAGACATAGGATAGGTCGCAGGAGCCGTCCGCCTGCGGCGGGGTGCCCACGCAGTTGAAAATAAAGCGGGCATATTTGATGCCCTCGGCCAGATCGCCGGTGAAATGGAGGCGCTCTTCTGAGACGTTTCTCTGAACGATATCCTCAAGGCCGGATTCAAAGATATGGATCTTGCCGCTGTTTAGGGTATCTACCACATTCGGGTTGCTGTCCACGCAGATCACGTGGTTGCCCATTTCCGCAAAACAGGCGGCGGCAACGAGTCCGACATAACCGGTTCCCACGACACAAAGATGCATAGGGCGGCCTCCGGGAAAGAATTGGGGTATGTAGATGTTGGTGCCTGGGACGAGAATCGAACTCGTACGAGGACTCAGCCTCAAGGGATTTTAAGTCCCTTGCGTCTACCAATTCCGCCACCCAGGCACAAGGGCTGCTTTGAATGCTGTATTATCTTTTATACCTTTAGTTGTCAAGCTATCTTCAATA
>JAIPUR010000036.1 GCA_020055655.1 Methanosarcinaceae archaeon
AGTGAAGACCCCGTGGAGCTTTACTGCAGCCTGTCGCTGGGTTGTGATTTTAAATGTACAGTGTAGGTAGGAGACATCGAAGTCGGTGCGCCAGCATCGATGGAGTCGTCATTGGGACACTACCCTTTTAAAATTACGACCCTAACTCTGAGAAGAGGACCCCGATAGGTGGGCAGTTTGCCTGGGGCGGGACGCCCTTGAAAAGATATCAAGGGCGCGCAATGGTTGACTCAAGTGGGTCGGAAACCTACTGAAGAGTGCAAGAGCATAAGTCAGCCTGACGTTATTCAGCACAGTAGTGGATGACGAGACGAAAGTCGGTTCTAGCGAACTTTTGTACTCGCTTGGTGCGAGTCAAAAATGACAGAAAAGTTACCCCGGGGATAATTGAGTCGTCACCGGCAAGAGCACATATCGACCCGGTGGCTTGCTACCTCGATGTCGGTTCCCTCCATCCTGCCCGTGCAGAAGCGGGCAAGGGTGAGGTTGTTCGCCTATTAAAGGAGGTCGTGAGCTGGGTTTAGACCGTCGTGAGACAGGTCGGCTGCTATCTATTGGGGGTGTTAGTGGTCTGACGGTAAGGTACTTTTAGTACGAGAGGAACAGAGTAGCGGCGCCACTGGTCGATCGGTTGTCTGACAAGGCAATGCCGAGTAGCTACGCGCTAAGGAATAAGAGCTGAATGCATCTAAGCTCGAAATCTGACCTAAAAAGAGACCGCACTAAGGATTCCGGTAGAAGACCGGTTTGATAGGGTCGGGATGTACGCACCAAGGCAACGAGGTGTTCAGTCCACGGCTACTAACCATCCGTACCTTTCTACTTTGCTTTGTCCGGGCGAAATCTGGTTATATGCATGCAATTATACACGAGTTCAATCCATCACTATAATCGTGAATGTGAGCTTGGCGGCCACAGCGGCGGGGCAATTCCTGTACCCATCCCGAACACAGAAGATAAGTCCGCCAGCGTTCCTTACTGTACTGAAGTATGAGAGTCTTCGGGAACTCTGGATCGCTGCCATCTCACTTATTCACTTTAATTTTCTAAAAGTCTGTTCTAGAGAACTTCGGCCTTTCAAAAAAGAATTCTTTCTAAATTAGAAGTTGGTTGGGATGTTACATTGGTTGATTTCTTCAAAAACCAATGCAACATCAGATATACATGTCATTTGATGGGTGATTAGTTCCCCACACTTAATAACTCTATCTTCATCAATATAACATAAACCTAATTGAAATTTTAGCCACGTATGAAAATTTAATGGTATGAAATAGTATCATCAAACCATTTTTTGGCAATATCGATCCCATATATAGTATCGTGATCATTCAGGCTTATTCCCTTCATTCCTAAGAGTTTTGCATCTCTTACAATGTTTGCTGGACAAAGATCATCGTCAGAAAACAAACTGTGTACATGAAGGTCTGATATATTCATTGCTTGTTCACATTGAAATAGCGGTGATCAAGAATTCATTTCTAAAATATGTACTTTATCTCAATAAAATATATTGAAATAGTAAAGTATATAGGATAAAAAGAGAATTGATACTCCCTTTCGGGAGTAATCGTATACTTATTCGTCTGTCCTGATACCAATGACTTCTTCGATGGGTGAGACAAATATCTTCCCATCTCCAAATTTGCCGGTACGTGCGCTCTTTCTGATTGTATCAGTAATGGGGCGAACATCTTCATCATTGACTACCATATAGATCTCGACCTTTGGAATGGTGTCAACTTTGATCTGGCTTCCTCTGTACTGAATGCATATTCCCTTTTGTGCACCACGGCCTTTAACTTCGCTAATGGTCATTGGGAAATATCCTCTGTCCTCGAGAGCAGTTTTTACTTCTTCAAGTTTCTCTGGCCTTATTATTGCTGTAACTTGCTTCATTTTAGTCACCTCATGCAATTGTGGATTCACCATGCTGTGAAATATCCAGTCCGACGTATTCTTCTTCTTCTGTCACACGTAGTCCCATGATCTTGTCTACAAGCTTCGCAAGTATATATGTCATACCAAATGCGTATATTGCAGCTACAGATGCATCAACCAGTTGGATTACAAACTGTCCTGGGTTTCCATACAGGAGGCCATTTACACCACCTATTGCTGCTGTTGCAAAGATTCCGGTTGCAATTGCGCCCCAGAATCCGCCGACTCCATGAACTGCCCATGCATCAAGACTCTCATCAAGTCCCTTGCGGACACGGAATAACAATGCACTGTAACAGAGTAGTCCTGCAGATCCACCAATGAATATTGCTGCCATTGGTCCTACAAACCCTGATCCTGGTGTAATTGCCACAAGACCTGCAACAGCTCCACTGATAAGGCCAAGTGAACTTGGTTTTCCCTTTATCCATGAAGCAAGCATCCAGGTAATTGCTCCTGATGCTGCAGAGATGTTGGTAACAACAAGTGCATTAACTGCAAGTCCATCTGCAGCAAGTGCGCTTCCTGCATTGAAAGCAAACCATCCGAACCAGAGCATTGCGCCACCTAGCAGTGTAATAGGTACATTCTCAGCTTCCATGCTGTACTTTCCAAATCCAACACGATTGCCGATGACCAGCGCTAATGCAAGTGCACCGAATCCTGAACTGATGTGGACTACTGTACCACCTGCAAAGTCAAGTGCACCAAGGCTGTGTGCCCATCCGCCTCCCCATGCCCAGTGGGCAAGTGGATCGTAGACAAGCGTTGTCCAGAGTACTCCAAGCACCATAAATGAACTCAATTTTATACGCCCGGCAACACCAGATGTAAGGATTGCAAGTGTCACACCTGCAAAGGCAAGCTGGAATACCATAAAGAGCATATCTGGGATTCCGTCTCCATCCATTCCTACACCATTGAGGAAGAGGTGGTCCAATCCACCAATGAAACCTGCTATATCAGATCCGAATGAAAGGGTGTAACCAACTGTTACCCATTGGATGCTCACAATAGCGAATGATACAAATGACATTGCTATCATTGATATCAGGTTTTTTCTTCTTACCATTCCACCATAAAAAAGTCCTACTCCAGGTGTCATAAGCATGACAAGGGCAGTACAAATTATGATAAAGGCAGTATCTCCTGCACTGATCGGCATTTAGACCACCTGTTCTTTTCTGGTGATATTTTTTGATGTTATCTTATGTTTTGTCTGTTCCATATTGTGTCACCACTTTTATTGTCGCTAATATGTAATCAGTAGTGTTCTTCCCATTTCCTACTCTATACTACTTAAATATTATTCTTAATGGTGATGTGTCTCAGAATTAAATTTAGAACTAAACAATCCATCTATATACAAAATTTAATATATGTGTCTGAAAGATTGTAATAAGATTTCTTATGAACGACGACAAAACTCCGGAATCAAAAACAAAGCCTTCAATATTGGCATCAAAAAATGGCCCATATATTGTGAAGAACCTGGACAATCTGAGAAACTCCAAAGGAGTTTTCCTCGAAACACAATCTTCAATGGCTCTTTGTAGGTGTGGTGGTTCAGGAAACAAACCATTTTGTGATGGCACTCATATGAAAAATAATTTTTCAGGGGATAAAAAAGAAGATCGTGTACCTGATAAAACGGATGCATATGAAGGTACATCAATTAGTATTGCCGATAACCGTGGTGTCTGCTCTCATATGGGTCACTGCACCGACAATCTCCCTGATGTATTTCGTATGAAAGAAGAACCATGGATCGATCCCGATACTGCCAGTCCTGAAAATATCAAAAAGGTAATTCATATGTGTCCATCAGGTGCACTGAGTTATACCGAGGATGGAGTAATTCACAAAGAATATCCCCAAGATCCTGAAGTTTTTATTGGGAAAGACCGTTCATATCATGTTGTTGGAAATATTGATCTGGAGGATCCGGATGGTTCGAAACCTGAAACCAAGGATCATTATACCCTTTGTAGATGTGGTGGCTCCAAGAACAAACCTTTCTGTGATGGCACCCATTGGTATATTGAATTTAGAGATGAGAAAAACTAGTCTATTTATTGTAGATTTCCATGTTTATTTCAATTTTAGATGTATATGAAGTACATACATCTGCATTTCTTCTTTTTCCATTCAAAGCATATTTATTGTTTTGTGAGGTATAGCAGAACCATACAGTTTAGTTTACAATAACAGACATTATGGTGATTTAAAATGGCAATCCATCCAATTGAATATCGTTATGGAACAGATGAAATGAAGTTTGTCTGGAGTGAAGCTAGTCGTCTTGAGAAAATAATGCAGGCTGAAGCAGCACTTGCAAAGGCTGAAGCGGCTATCGGCATGATCCCAAAAGAAGCAGCTGATCTTATTGAAAGTGGTATCGGTGCTGTGGAACTTGAAAGAGTGAAGGAGATAGAAGACGAAATCCATCACGATATGATGGCAGTAGTACTTGCAATTTCAGAAAAGTGTGAAGAAGGCGCAGACAAGTGGGTACACTTCGGGGCTACATCCAATGACATGCTGGACACTGCAACAGGTCTTCAGCTGAAGGAAGCTGTTCACATATTAGAAGATAAGATGCGTAAGCTTCTTGATGTTCTGCTCTTACAAGCCGGTGAGCACAAAAATCTGGTTTGTGCAGGAAGAACCCACGGTCAGATCGGTGTTCCTACAACATACGGACTTCGCTTTGCTATCTGGGCATCTGAGGTTGCACGCCACATAGAGCGTCTTGAACAATTAAAGCCACGTCTTATTGTGGGACAGATGACAGGAGCTGTGGGTACTCAGGCTGCTTTTGGTAAAGATGGGATTGAAATTCAGAAACTTGTGATGGAATATCTCGAGATAGGTTCAGTGGATGTTTCAAACCAGATCATCCAGAGGGATCGCCACGCAGAGTTTGTCATGTGGATGGCTAATACCGTAACCACCCTTGACAAAATCGCCGTGGAATTCCGTTCACTTCAGAGAAGTGAGATCGCAGAGATCGAGGAAAGCTTCAGGAAGGGTCAGGTTGGTTCCTCAACAATGCCTCACAAGAGAAACCCTATCAAGTCCGAACAAATATGTGGGCTTGCAAGAATAGTACGTGCAATGGTCGAACCGGAACTCCAGAACAATACTCTCTGGGATGAGCGTGACCTTACCAATTCATCATGTGAAAGGATTGTTTTCCCTGAAGCATGTATACTCACAGATCATATCATCAAACTGGCAATTGGTGTAACTGAAAACTTAAGACTCTACCCAGAGAATATTCGCAGAAACCTTGACCTCCTTAAAGGTCTCAACATGGGTGAAGCTGTAATGATAGAACTCGCAATGCGTGGTGTAGGCCGCCAGGAAGCTCACGAAATAGTACGCTCCAGTGCAATGGAAGCCCATGAATCAGGAAAGCACTTCAAGGAAGTCTTGCTTGCAAAACCTGAGGTTGCAAATTATCTCAGTGAAGAAGATGTGATCAACCTTGTTGACCCTGATAAATACATAGGTACTGCTGTTGAGCAGGTTGAGAACGTCATTGCAAAATTAAAAAGGTAAATGTAATAAAAAAGGAGTTTGAATTCCTTTATTTTTTCTATTTTAAGTTAGTTCAAAGTGTTTTTCATTTTATTTATTGAGCATACTTTTCAAAAAGTGGCCAGTATATGATTTCTTGCTTCTTGCAACCTTTTCAGGGGTGCCTTTTGCAATTATCTCTCCACCACGTTCTCCGCCCTCAGGTCCGATATCGATTATCCAGTCTGCGGTTTTTATGACATCAAGATTGTGTTCGATGACTATTACAGTGTTTCCGGTATCTATTAGTCTTTGGAGCACTTCAAGTAACTTTTTCACATCATCAAAGTGTAGGCCTGTTGTAGGTTCATCCAGAATGTATACTGTTTTTCCAGTAGAACGTTTACTAAGCTCAGTTGCAAGCTTCACTCTTTGGGCTTCCCCACCGGATAGTGTAGTAGATGATTGTCCTAGTTTTATGTACCCAAGTCCGACATCGTAAAGTGTTTGCAATTTTCTGCTGATCTTTGGAACGTTCTCAAAGAATTCCAGTGCTTCTTCAACAGTCATGTCCAGAACTTCAGCGATATTCTTGTCCTTATATAATACTTCCAGGGTTTCTCTGTTGTATCTCTTACCGTGGCACACCTCACAAGGTACGTAAACATCTGGGAGGAAATGCATTTCTATCGTGATTATTCCATCTCCTGAGCATGCTTCACATCTGCCACCGCGGACATTGAAACTGAAACGTCCCTGTTTGTAACCTCTGGTACGTGACATCTTTGTCTGTGAAAATAATTCGCGGATTGGCGTAAATAGGTTAGTGTATGTCGCAGGGTTCGAGCGTGGAGTTCTGCCGATAGGTGATTGGTCAATGGTAATGACCTTGTCAACATTCTCCAATCCTTCAATAGACCTGTACTTGCCGGATCTTTCCCTTGCACGATTGAGCTTCTTTGCGAGGACCTTGTTCAATGTCTCATTGATAAGTGTACTTTTTCCCGAGCCTGAAACACCTGTTACACATGTCAGTACTCCAAGCGGGAATTCTACATCAACACCTTTTAGATTGTTCTCACTGGCTCCATAGAGTGTAATACTTCCTTGAGCTTTTCGTCTCTTTTTCGGAATCTCTATTTCCAACTCACCACTGAGATATTTTCCAGTGAGGGATTCAGTATTATCTTTAATGTCCTGTGGGCTACCTTCTGCAACTACTTCTCCACCGTGTATTCCTGCACCTGGTCCCATATCGACAACGTGGTCTGCGTTGCAAATGGTTTCCTCGTCATGTTCCACAACAAGTACAGTGTTACCAATATCTCGTAAGTGCTTCAATGTACCAATGAGTCGCAGGTTATCTCTCTGATGCAGTCCGATGCTTGGTTCATCAAGAATATAAAGCACTCCCATAAGACTGGAACCGATCTGTGTTGCAAGCCTTATTCGTTGCGCTTCTCCTCCAGAAAGGGTTCCTGCAGAACGGCTCATTGTAAGATAATCAAGCCCAACATCCACAAGGAATCCAAGTCTTGCCTTTATCTCCTTCAATATCATGCGGGAAATGATGAAATCTCTCTCGTTGAGATCAGTTTCAAATGTCTGGAAAAAATTCAGACATTCTTCAACAGACATATTTGTAAGTTCAATGATATTCTGACCATCTATCTTCACAGCAAGACTGACTGGTTTGAGTCTGTTTCCATTACATTGGGTGCATGGTTTTGTACTGATATAGCGGCGTAGTCTGTCCTTGCTATTCTCGGATTCTGTCTTGGTATACGTATTTGAAAGATTGGCAATGACTCCCTTGAACCTGCCCTTATGCTTCCACATCCCGCCATTTCTTCCAGTGTGCACGAATGGAATGATATCTTCGCTTCCATGCAGTATGATATTCTGGATTTCCTCGGATAGCTCACCAAAAGGAGTATCCATGGAGAATCCTTTGTGTTTGGCAAGGGATTCTACTGATTGCACGTAGTATCCGTCTCTAGTATTGCTCCATGGTTCGATAGCTCCTTCACGAAGTGTCATTCCTTTATCCGGAATGATCAGCTCCGGGTCGAATTCCATTGAAGTTCCAAGTCCATGACACTCTGAACAGGCTCCTTGCGGGCTATTAAATGAGAATGCAGAAGGTTCCATTTCTTCAAAACCGATGCCACATGCTGTACATGCAAGCTTCTCGCTAAATGTCAGTTCTTTGCCATCAATTACTTGAATTGTAATAGTACCGCCACTCTTTTCCAGTGCAGTTTCCACAGAATCAGCAAGTCTCTCTTCAATGCCTTCTTTGATCACAATCCTGTCCACAACTATGTCGATGTTATGTTTATTATAGCGGCCAAGCTCAATACTTTCAATATCTTCAAGCGATACTACTTCACCATCTATACGAGCTCGTGTAAAACCTTCAGCAAGCATATCAGCAAGTAGTTTCTTGTATTCGCCTTTTCTTTCCCTGACAACAGGTGCAAGTACATGTATCTTGGTAGTGTCTGCCAGACTCATGATACTATCAAGTATTTGGTCAACACTTTGTGTTTCAATGATCTTCCCGCATTCCGGACAATGGCGAACACCTATTCTTGCGTAAAGTAATCTCAGGTAGTCATATATCTCAGTAATAGTACCTACAGTCGAACGTGGATTTTTACTGGTGGTTTTCTGCTCAATGGATATGGCAGGCGATAATCCTTCTATGTATTCAACATCAGGTTTTTCCATAAGGCCTAAAAATTGCCTGGCATAAGCTGAAAGTGATTCAACATATCTTCTCTGTCCTTCAGCATAAATCGTATCAAAAGCAAGAGATGATTTTCCAGAGCCACTGAGTCCGGTAATGACTATTAGCTTATCACGGGGGAGTGTTAGGTCCACATTCTTGAGGTTGTGTTCCTTGGCACTTTTTACAATTAAATTTGTCAAAGGCATGTTAACTCATTATAACGTGTTTGATTTAGTATAACTTTGCGGTAAACTGGATAAATCTTAAAAAGAGTTCACAGTATTGCTTTATCTCTTGGAATTAACTTTTTTCTGTATACTTCTGATCATGGTTATGATCTTAATTTTCTTTTCAAATTCTGTCATTGGGTGTTTATTTGGTGGGCTGTATATATACTGCTAATGTATGCATGGTGAAAGTAATTTTTTGTATTACGCAGGAACTGGCAAACATAGCTGCTGATATGCAGTCGATGGTAGCTAATTCAAGCTGGGTGCTGAAAAAGCTGATGGATGTGTTGAGTACGCCGCTTCAGGCCTCTCTGCAAGCACCTCAACTCTTAAAGATGCATTAGTTTGATGCATCTACGGTAGGATCAACAATAAAATAGAATAGATGGCGGCTCTTTTTAAAGGGCTGCCATGCCTTATACCACATGTCCGAAATATGCTAAGAACTATGTTCTTATCATTGCAAAACTTGGTTGAACAAAATAGTAACATATAATAGTTTCAAACTCTCTAGACCATTAGCAAGCATTTTTGAAGAGGTAGTTTCACTTGGAAAACAGTTACGGAAAAAGCGTAGTTAAAAGGTCCGAAGGATTCTACAATGTCAGTCTATATGCTGCAAAACAGATGCTTGAAAGCGGTGATTTCTTCGTTCTTGATGTAAGGCCACACAGTCTGTTTACAGATTCTCACATAAAAGGCGCTGTTAATATAAGCGTCATCGAACTTCCAGATAAGATCGATGAGATTCCCGTTAATTCAAAAATACTGCTTTACTGCCAGTTTGATATCATGAGCAGAAGTGCAGCTAAAAAACTTGTTAAGGCAGGTTTCATT
Organism: Methanosarcinaceae archaeon; assembly: GCA_020055655.1. Taxonomy (GTDB): domain Archaea; phylum Halobacteriota; class Methanosarcinia; order Methanosarcinales; family Methanosarcinaceae; genus Methanolobus. The sequence continues at coordinate 9,265 of JAIPUR010000036.1, forward strand.
GAAGTGTACAATATAATAGGTGGCTTTGGTGCATGGTGTCGGGCTGGCTATGATTATGTTAGTGATATATGATGATCTTTATTTTTAGCTACTAAATTATGTCATAACTTATTGTAAAAAAGGGATTTCTATTTTAGAAATTATGCAAGGATCGTCATGTCACTACAACTGACATATTCATTTCATTATTACGACGTGCAATGTTTCTTTTTAGGCGAGTCTTTTGTGAAATTTTTAATTAGATTATTGATAAGCGTATTTATCGTTCTTTGTAATTAAAATCTCATTTCAATAATTGCAATAAAAAATATAATGACGTTAAATTTAATTGTGCAACAGTATAACACAGTGAGATTATGTTATATAAGGAAATATCATTCTTATTATTGCGGGCTAGGGAGTGGCTCATTGAATAAGATGCCGGGGAGGTATTCTTTTGGAAAGGAGACATCTATAAGTGTGGTACTAAAGATGTCTCTTTTCTACCTATGTACCTGTTTATTTTGATGTTGTTTTATGTATGTCTTAAATGCCAAGTGAAAGAGGGTATGCTAAAACATTGATGGCATTATAAACACATTTAAAAGGTTACAGTGATTAACATTTAATGGTGATAATAGTGGTAAAACATCAAACAATCTCCTTTACTCTGTTAATTCTTGGTACAATGTTACTTCTATTTGGATTTGTGGTGGGTCATCTTAGTATTGTGGAGGAAGATGGGTTAGAATCACCTAGCTGGGCTAAATCAGATGCTGAAGGATTTCCAACAGCTATATTATTGTTGTTTTCTGGAGCTATATTGCTATTTTTTGGAATAATCATTTCTGTCATTTTGTATAATGCAGGTAATTTGCAGAACTCTTAGTTTTAAAAGTAGTCTAATAATAAGAAATCCTGCTGCCTTTTTTCTTTTTAAACAAACTCAGTTTAACTGCAAGTCTGAAAAGGTGGGTTGATATATTTCCTATAGCTTTTACTAATCGGAAGCATTTATACATTATTGGTTCATGCTTATTTATGCATACCAGACAAACGTAATGTGTAGCCAGGGGAAAAATATGAAAGAACAAATGACATCAAAAGAACGTTTTACTGCTGCTCTTGAAATGAAAGAAGTTGACAGGGTTCCATATGGATACCTATGGTTTGGTGCAGGTAATGTGATATTAAAAAAAATGAACACTACCATGGGTAAGGCATATTATTCAGCTGAAGGAATTGCAGAAGCACAGATCCTTGCACAAAAAACGTATCATCATGACAATGTAATGTCCCCCTGGGGCTGCATACTTGTTGAAGCGGAAGCTCTGGGTACTAAGATCAAGATCAAAGAAAATGATTATGCTACAGTTGAGGAATTTGCAATAAAATCTGTAAATGAACACGACAAGATCGATCCTGAAGATATTCTCAGCTCTCCACGTGTAAAGACCATTGCAGAATCCATAAGGATCATGAATGAAAAAATAGGTGAGACCGTATTCGTTGGAGCAATGGTACAATCACCAATGTTGCTTGCATCTCAGTTGATGGAGGTAAGTGATCTTTGCGTTGAAGTTATGATGGAGCCGGATGGCACCCGTTCATTGCTTGAAAAGTTAACAAAAGCATCCATCATGTTCGCTGATATTCTGATAGACAGCGGAGCACACGGCATTTTTGTTGAGAATGGTGCAAATGCAGGAGACCTTTTCGGCCCCGATATATCTGAAGAACTCATTTTCGGAGCTACAAAGCAGCTTGTTGAACACATAAAGAGCCGAGGAGTATATGTGATCTCACAGAACTATGCGGAATATCCATTCATTGATCTGGAATTCAAACTAAAACCAGATGCTTTGAGCTTTGCAAAAGGCGATTTGACAGAAATGCAAAAAGGAAATATCTGTTTAATTGGAAATATGGATCAGAATGTATTTATTCAAGGTTCCAGAGATGAAATCGAAAAAGAAGTAAAAAGATGTATGGAACAAGCTCCCGAAAAAGGATTCATTCTCTCAACAGGTGGTGAGATCTCACTTGAAACTTCAGAAGAGAATATGGAACACATGTGGGATATAGTAAGTTCATACACTGGAAAATGAAAATCAGATCGTTTAATTATAATTTCTATTAATTGGGGATTCCACAGGATCCTTTTCTTTTTCCAGCTAAGATTTCATTGTGAGCATGCAAAGTCAAAAGAAGTATTTTATCAATTATTTCATATGTTCGGGTGATTTATAAGAGTCATTATTTTGTATCAATATCCAAAAACTACAGTTTCCTGACGCTTACATATATTAATCTATAGTAAAATACTATCTTTTATTGAAGTTTAAATAAAATGGTGAGGTATATTAGATGAAAACATTAGTAACATATTTATCGCAGACTGGAAACACAAAAAAGATCGCTGAAGCAATTTATGAAGAAGTCGCTGGCGAGAAGGACATCAAAGATATCAAGGATGCAAGCAATTTTGAAGGCTATGACCTTGTATTTGTGGGCTTCCCGGTAATGCAGTTCAATATTCCTGAGAAGATCTCAAATTTTGTGAAAGCAAACGTAGCTGGCAAGAATATAGCATTTTTCATGACCCATGCTGTTCCTGAAGGATCTGAAGCCATACAGTCCTGGACAGGTTCATGTAAGGACATTGCAGAAGCTGGAAATTACCTTGGTTCATTTGAATGTCAGGGTGAGCTGGCGCAGCATGTCATTGACATGTTATTGAAGGCAGATGACCCGCAGATGAAAGCATTTGGTGAAATGGGTCCATCCACAAAAGGACAGCCCGATGAATCTCGTGTACAGAAGGCAAAAGAATTCGCAAAGGAAATACAGGGAAAACTCCAGTAAGTTTTTCATCTATCCTGAATTAGTATTATGGGGAGGAAATATTATGGTAGATAAAAAGAAGGCTCCGGTATTCTGTGAAAACTATTGTATAATTTGCAAAGGTGCACGTGCTGGTAATGGCTTGTTTAAATCATTGCAAAATATAGAGCTTAAAATAATGGGTAAGGATGGCTGTCCGTGGGGCAAGGCACGAACTGAGTATTATGGTGTTACACCTGATCAGCCGATTCCAAAGTAATGTACAAATAAAAGGCTTGCTTGCCTTTTATTTCTCTCTTTTTATCCATTTCTCGAATATTTCAGGCGACTTCGCCCCCCTCATGTAACCATTTCTTTCTGATTCGCAGCAATGTATGAGATATAATTCCCAATACAGGCAGTTCTATTAGAGGCCCGATAACAAGTGCTAGTGCTATCAATGGCTCATCTGGAAAGGCAGTAAGGGCAATCGCCAACACTATTGGGGAATTGCGGGCAAGAGTTGTCAGGTTCAAGCTAGCAGTATCCTGATAGGAAAAACCGAGATACCTTCCAAGCATCTGTCCAAAAATGAATACGATCACAAAAAACAGCAGTATCGGAGTTAGAAGTTTTAACAGGATAAGTGGATTTTGAATTAATTGCTCGCCTTGTGAAGCAAACATGGAGATGATTGCAAGATTTAAAAAAGAAAACTGTACATGATCAAGCTTCGGGAATATCTTATCTTCAAGCCAATATTCTCCCTTTATTTTAGGAGCTGCTATTTTTGAGATAAGGGAGAGGGAAAATGGGAATAAGAGTATAAGAACCACACTTTCAATAAGCAAAGTGGAATTAATGCTTGCAATAGTTCCTGCAAAGATCAGCAGATATATTGGCAATAGTATCAACTGGAGAATGAGGTTCATGGGGAGGATGGATGCTGAAAGTGGAACATTGCCACGTGCAATACCTGTAAAAAGGAGGTACCAATCAGTACAGGGAGTTACCATTAGCATGATAAAGCCTATCCACAAAGCAGGAGTATCCTTTAAGAAGAAATAACCCAGAACAAAGGCTAATAGTGGGTTGAATATGAAATTGATACTGGCACTTACTCTTGCAAATCTCCAGTTTTTTAAAGAATTTTTCAATTGATCGAGGGGTACTTGTAAAAAAATGTCATATAGCATAACCATTAGAAAAGGAACAATAAAAAACCCTGCATAATTCTGAATGATTGCTACATGACCAAGAATCAATCCAGATGCTACAGATGCTAAAATGAAGAAGGATTGATATTTTTCAATATAACTAATTAAAATGCTATTGATAGCACTATATTTAAGGATATTGTCAATCCATTTATATGGTGATTACAAATGCAAAGTTAAAAAATGACCTTTTATTTAAAGGCCATAAATCTTTTTCATTCCTCTTTGTTCCTCATTCTCATACCCTTTTTAATTGCTTCGCTAAAGGCCTGTGTGCAGCATTTTCCCATGGGGTTCTTGACCTTGCATTGTGATTTAACCTTTCCATTGATCGAGACAATGATCTCTTTCATATTTTCAAGTCCTTTCTTGAGCACAGTCTCAATTACCTGTTCTTCAGTTATGTTGTTGCAGTAACATGCGTACTTGGAATCAGCATCTTTCTTGAACCAGATAGGTACTTTTATATCTTCTTTATTGAATTTTGCATCCAATCCGGTGTAATATGCAACTCCACATTCTTCACTAATGCAAAGCCAGTGCTCATAATCACTCAACTCGTCTCTAAGTTCTTTTTTCACATGTGTTTTACTTTCACATTTTCTACGGGTACACCGGTTTTGCCACATATTGGGCAAGGTACGTCCTTTCCATTTGTGGGGACAGGCCCTGATTCACAACAACTACTGCCTGTTGAGCTACAATCGCAACCTATGATCTCTGATGGTGTGCTTTCACAACAAGATGTTTGGTTCAATATTTTATCGTCCATTTTTTAACACTCCTTACAACAGCATTCAAGTTTTTCCACTCCACAATTTAGAAGCATTTCTCTAACTTGTTCGTTCTTTATTCTGTATATCCTGTTCCTTCCATTTTTTTCAAAATCAACGATGTCAGCTTCAAAAAGTACCTTTAAGTGTCTGGACACGGTAGTCTGATCTTTTTCTACTATTGATGTGAAGTCACACGCACATTTGTGCATATATTTAACCTTGTTGTTTTTAATGCTCGGCAGGATGTTCCGCAAACTCTCAAACAAATTTCTGCACATAATTTTCCGGATATTTATAAATACAGAGCTGTTCAAATCTAAAAAGTATTGTAAATATTTATTCCAGGGGACTTATGTGTGGCAGATGTAAAAAATAAAGTAGCTGAAAATGTAGAGGGAGCCTTTTACGTAGATGACCAGTGTATCGCTTGTCGAAGATGTACAGAGGAAGCTCCAGATAATTTTAAAATGAACGAAAACTTTTCGCATTCTTCTGTATATAAGCAGCCGGAGAATGATGCTGAAACAAAGCATTGCGAAGATGCCATGGAATCATGTCCATCAGAAGCTATTGGAAATGACGGATAGTGAATAACTTGTTTTTAAAGCATTTTTTATTTAAAAGTTCATCAGGTCATGTTCCACCTCGTCAGTTGTACCAATATGCCCTAATCCTTTAGATACCAAAGAGACTTTTGAATGATAAGTCCCACCTATTTTGTTTGATACGTAGATAGCTTAGTTTGTGTAAATAAGTACAGTATCATTTGATGGATTTGTAAGGGTGTTTTTTACTGTCGTACATACTTTCACCAGTCGAAACTGATCATGCAAATTTACAAACAGTCAAATTAATTGCATTGGCTTTAATGTTTTCAATTTTTAGAGGGTAAATAAAAATATTTGTCCCAATTTCTTTCCTTATATCCTTGATACTTAAAACTGACATGTTGCAGGCCTTGTGGCATATTATATAAAAAATCTGCTATTCCATAATCATTTTTTAATTGACCTACAACTTAGGCACAAGTTACTTGGTACCTTTTTACTACCAAACTAATCAAAAACATCATATATTCACACTCTATCCAGTTCTCCCTAAGACACATTTATTAATATAGTGTCGAATATATTTTATTTGAGGATAAGGGGTTATCAATTTGAAATGGAACCATGACAGGGACTTGAGGGCAGGATGTTGTTGACGATATTCCTGCTGGCGGCGTTGTACCTATTATTTCTGTTTTTCCCGTTCTAAGCGGGTGCCTTTGGATATTCAATAGGATTGAACTTCTATTGCTCAGTCACCATAATATCTCTATAAATCATGCTGCTCTATAATAACAGTCTTTTTCAGATCCAATTTTTATTATCTTTTTCTCACTTAGCAGATTCTCAATCAATGGCAATAGCTCATTTTTGTCAATATCAAGAGATTGGATCATTTGATCAAATGTACATGGTCTTCGGAGAATGAGGTCATAAACTTCGTTTGTAAGGTCTTCATGTTTGATCTTTGATCTTTTTCTTTTCAGGCCTTTAAGTACAAGTTTGATCCTTTCTCGGCCCAGTTCTTCATCGAAGTTCTGTGCGATCTCCTTGAGTCTTGTTTCAGTTACCGGGATGATATAATCTTCAGCAGGTGGTCGGCTTGTGGTCAATAGCTCGATCTCATCCGGGTCGATATATCTGAGAACTTCAATAAGCTTATTGACCTCATGATCGTTGGAATTTGTAAGGTAGCCACTATTTGAGTCAAGGAGCATGACCTCTATGGCAAGTTTTGCCCCTTCCATTTTCTGTAATTCTTTGAGTCCTTCGATAATGTCATGGACTTCAATTCCATTTGCTGGTCTGTTGATGGACTGGAAAGTATCTTCGTTTCCTGACACCAATGTAGCAATCACAATATCTGCTTTTGACAGATTGTTTCTGACATCCTCCCTTGTTACGAGGGATGAGTTTGTAATGACGCAAATGGGAACATCACTGATCTTTCTGATCTCTTCGATCATCTCACCCATTTCCAGATTCAATGTCGGTTCACATGTCCCTGAAAATGTAATGTAATCAAGGTCATCTACTTTTTTGTGATAATTAGCTATAGACTCGATAACTTCTTCAGTTCTCACAAGGCCTGTAACTTTCGAAGGGTCTGATATTTTATGATCTACATGTCCGAGTTGGCAGTAAACGCAGTCAAAATTACAGTTCTTCTTGAATTCTCCCTTCTTGACAATATCTATTCCAAGTGACCTCCCGAGTCGTCTTGAAAGAATAGGTCCATAGACGATCCTTGATTTCATTTTTATCATTTCCTGATCATGGAACTTCCACATTTAGGACAGTTTATCTGAGTACATGGTGTTCCTGGCTGATGGGCTTTTTCATAACCGCAGCTTGGACATTTACACTGTCCTCCTGGTGCGGTGGATATCGGTCTATTTCCGTTACGATTTCCTCTTCCTTGCCCTCTTTGACCTCTTCCTTGTCCTGCAATAGGTCCTTCTCCCCTTGGTCCTGTTCCATCTTTTCCTGGCATAGTATAGTTTCCTCCTTCTACCCTAATTGATTTACCATTCACCAGAGCATCTGATATCTTCTCCAGTGTTCTCTGTAGCATCCTTTGAAAAGTAGATTGGTGAACTTCCATTTTCATGGCAGCATCATTTTGCTTTATTTTTTCGAGGTAACTTAATCGCAATGCTTCTAGTTCATCAATGGTTAT
>JAIPUR010000037.1 GCA_020055655.1 Methanosarcinaceae archaeon
AAAAAGCATATTGTTGGATTTTGTGTGTTATTTGGATCTTGTAAGTGGACCTGATTGGGAAGAAGAATTAGAATCTATCAGAAATTTTGCCAATGAAGATAAAGTATCTGAAGCCATTGAAGTTGCTCTAAAAGTCGATTATCACAAATTTCCTTTGTAGAAGATAAATATGGACAAGAATAAAAACCACATAACCGATAAACTTATCGCAATTAAAAAATCAAGGAAATGGTAGCAATGATGAAAGAACAAGAAGTGCTATTTAGAGTACTAAAGGATATCAGAGATATCACAGTCAATTCTTCAATTAGAAGGCTTAATAGTGATCCTAGCCTCGCTCCAGCATCAATTGACAAAGACTATGATACGTTAAGAGCAGTTTTAAAAACTGAAGAACAGAAGGATGCTTACAAAAGAACAAGTGATTATTTAGTAGAGCTTTGTATCCACTCAATTCTTGTCATGTTTGATGGGGGAGACGAACTAACAGATGAATTTAACATAGACATAATAAACGCTGATACAAAAAAGTCTTTACTTGAAAAAATAGCTTTACATGAAGAATTTTTTGGTTATCTTTTTGACGTTGAGGAAAGGGAAGTATAGTTGAATTGCGATGAAATAGAATTGTATACTAGAATGGATTCTGTTGGTGATGAGGAAATATCTGAAGTTTAGGAAAGGTTGGAATATAAAAATATGAAACTAAACAAATATATTCATTTTATTGCTTATGATACTGATAATTTAGATGAATTTATCGAAAAGCTTCCAATAAATGATGATGTTTATTTAGCTGAGATAGATGGAAACAAATGTATAGAAATTGAATATCTATACTCTGAATTCCAAAAATCGTTTAAATTTCCAGAATATTTTGGATATAACTGGGCAGCTTTTGATGAATGCTTGAATGATCTCGATTGGATTAATGCAAAATCATATATACTGATTGTAAGGGATATGGATAAAATTTTACCCGAAGATGATGTAAGTTTTAATCTTTTGTTGAAATACCTACGTATAGCTGTCACTGAGTGGACAGAAGGTAGAAATTACGATGATTTTCCAACTAAAGAAACTCCTTTTCACTTGTATCTGCATAGCTCTAAAGAAAATAAAAATGAATTATACGACAGGTTGCAACCACTAATAAATATTAGTTGATAAATGAGTTTTTTAAACCTGTTGTTTTGTCTTACTTTTAATAGAAGTATCTTTTTAATACCGTTGCGTTTTTTGGTTATTACTATTACCCATCACTGAATTTAGGGGTAATAGTAATAACCAAAAAACGCAACGCACTTAAAAGTACATCTATTAAAAATTTGTAATTATTCTATATCCATAAAAAAAGATAAAATAATTTTTTTTTAAGTTTGGTAGAATGTAATTAAAGTACCATTATACCCTAATAACAGTATCATCCAAACTAAAATTTGTATTTTCTAGTAAGATTGAATGATTTTGAATAAATACAGAGCTATTGTTAAAATTTAAACTGCTGTTGTGTATCGTTATTGATATCAGATTCTCACTTAGATTGTTATATTTTGAGGTGTCATTTATTAGAAATGAATCAGAATGGTTTATAATCAAATATTGTAAATTGATTATTTCAAGAAAAATAATGATTCCAGAAATAAAACCAACTATAGAAATAAATACAAAAATTACCTTAAAGAAAGTGTTAAGTTCATCATCATCTGAGCATGCAATAAGACCAATATTTTCAAGATAATTTAGTATCACTGATAATTCGCTTCTTAAAAGAATATACGATAATAACAATAAAAAGGCTAAAAATAATAGTGAGCCTATTTCAAAACGTCTCTTATACCTTTTTCCAGCATAACATAAAGCATGCAATTTCTATTAGCCCCTTGAAAACCACGTTAAGTCTTTCATATCTAGTTGCTATTTTTCTGAAACCCATCTTCAACCATGCAAAAAATCGTTCTATTGTCCCTCTTTTATGATATGACTCATACTCGAACCTTGTGGGTCTTCCTCTTTTTTTATTTTTCTGATTCCTGATATTTACAGGAATGTTACTTTTGATCGCTCTTGATCTCAAGTATTTTCTGATTACAACATTATCATAAGCAGAATCAGCAAGTACTTCTAATGGTCTTGTCCTTGGTCTTGCATCTGTCTTGACCCTGATACTATCCATGATCTCGATGAAATGCTGACTATCATGCTCTTTTCCAGAAGCTATCTGTATTGTCAAAGGAAATCCTTCACAACTTACACAAACATGTATCTTTATTCCATTCCTTTTTTTATGGCCGTTGTATTCGGAATTTTCTCCCCTTTTTTTGTTTCGATGAAACTACTATCAACACATACAGTATCCATAGAGAACTTACCTTTCTGGTAAGCAGAATCCCGAAGGGATTCCATTATCTCTTCCCATACTCCCTCTTCTGACCATCTTTTAAGCCTTCTCCAGGCAGTGGCCGGAGAACCATAGCTAGCTGGCATATCTCCCCATCTGCAACCGGTTATCAGAACAAAGAGAATACCATTGATGACCTTACGGTCATCAGCTCTCTTTCTTCCGGTTATTGGTTGTGGTGGTAAATGTAGCCGAATAAACTTCCATTGCTCATCAGAAAGTTCTCTGAATTCCATTCATATCCCCATAATAAAATTATAAGAGGCAGTATTTATAGTTTTGATATGGGTTCAGTTTTATATTCATATTATCTGGATTTAAAGTGCCCTTCAAAATAAAGAAAGAGAAGAGGATAAAACTAAAAGACGTTGAGAACAATATTTTTGCTAAAAATGTAATCCCTATAAGGTAATTACCATAATATTCAAAGTCCACATATAGTAAAATAATACTAATGAAAAAAGCAAATATGATATAGTCAAAATCAATTGTTAATGCGGAATCATAATGCGTGAACACATTTGAAGATGTAGTAAAAATCAATCCGACTAAAACTAAAAGTGATGGTAATAAATAGCGAATTATAATTTTATCATTTTCACTTCTTTCAGCCATGACATTATAATATACTGTTTTTTATTAAGCTTTTTTCATTTAGCTATAAACTGAACTCAAAAATTAACATTCGTCCCATATCTCCAACCTCTCCCTCACATGTGCATTGAGAGTAAACGGTTTATTCCCCTTTGCATTCTGCTTCATGTAGTGCAAAGTACCCTTTGAAAATCCCATCTTCTTCCATTCAGTATAACCAATAGCCAAAATCTTTTTCCTGATTTCATCTGTATCCTGTCTTTCAATCTTGTAGGAAGGATTGGTAAGATCAATCTTCCTCTTCTTACCATTCAAGAATTGAGCTAATTCCCTCGTTTTGAGCAAAAGAACATAGCTCCACATCATAGATTTGTCCTGATATATAACCCTTTTATTCATCCAAGTCTGGAATTCCTCTGTAAGCTTCTTAGCTCCACTTTTGGCAAAATTAACAGAAAGATTATAGGCAATTGGAATCTAAAGTAGATAGGATATAATCATATTTTATTGAATATGATTTCGTGGGGTACGAAAATGAGAATTAAACAAAGTAGACTAATCTGTTTTGGAATAATTTTAGTATTGATGTCTGTGGGAATTGTTGCTGCCAACAATGTACAAATAAACCATCCACCGGAGGCGGATGCCAATGGACCTTATGAAGGCGACCTATGTTCACCTATATCTCTTGATGCATCAGGTTCCTATGATCCTGATTATCCCATCGGATCAATTGTTTCATGGGAATGGGATCTGGATAATGATGGAGAATTTGATGATGCTTCAGGTGAGTTTGTCGAGTGGATATGGGGTAGTACCGGTGACCAGGTAGTCGGTCTCAGAGTTACTGATGATGCTGGTGAAGCTGACATTTCTTATGCTCAGGTAAGAGTCAATGAATGTGAAGAAATCCCAGAATTTCCAACCATTACACTCCCAGTAGTTGCAATACTCGGTCTGGCACTCTTCTTCCAACGCAGGAAAAACTAAAATAAAAATGTGGATTTGAACATCTGATAAAATAGATGTTAAATCCTTTATCTATTTTAAGTTGAAATGATTATTTTTACTATCCAACAACAGAAACTCTTTTTTCCCAATTTTCCAATCGTTTCTTCACATCTTCTTCCATAATCATCATCCAGTCAAAATCAAATGAAAACCTTTAAGGTGTATTGGTTTTAGATACAATAATACTTTTCAATTTAATCTGAGATGATATTATGGTAAAACTAAATGAGGCAATGAAAGCGGCTTTTGCAACGATAAAGGTATTCCCATTTTCAACAGCATCAAAAGATGGTGTTCCAAATGTGATTCCAATTGGAATGTGCTATCTTCAGGAAGATGACGAGACCATCTGGGTGGTTGACAATTTCTTCAACAAGACATTAGCAAACATAAAAGAAAATCCAATTGGTGCGATATATGTATGGGGTCCTGAGTCAAAAGGCTGCTTCCAGATAAAAGGTGATATTGAAATAATCACCAGTGGTGCTGAATATGACACAATGTATAAGATGGTCAAAGCAAAGGGAGAAATGTTCCCTGCAAGAAGCCTTATGAAAATGAAGATCACAGAAGTTTTCGAGTGCAAGGGTGGACCAGGAGCTGGTGATAAGTTACTTTAAATAGTAACTTATTTTTCTATTTTGATACCACTTTTATTATTTCCCAATTTTTAATCTTTCAATCTATGTATTAACTCGTAGAGATTCTCTAATTGCTGCAATTTTTTCCTGATCAAATAGTTCCTCAACTGCATCGCACATTAATAGAATTCTATCTGTATCAGATTCTTTTGGTTCTCCGTGGTAGTAGTCATCAATAGAACAAATTCCAAATATTTCATCCAGAGAGCGAATATCCTTATTTAATTCCTCAGGTACTTCAATAACCATTTCCACAGTATCCATAAGGCAGGTATAATTGTGGTTGTATGGTTCCATGTCGTGCAAATAGCTTAATGCAACAAGATAGCGCTCAAGTGCAAGTGAGGCTACATTGAAAACAAGCTCATGATTCTGACTTTCGGCCTGAAACTGTCTTGCTCTGCGAAGGTAGGCTTTTGAGTCTCGGTATTCAGTTTCAAATTCATCGAACTTTGATCTGTTCTCTATAAATTCCAGTCTCATTTGTTAAGCTCCTTTGAGTAATATTATGTGCCTTCATGGATTTGTGTCTATTATTAGACGGAGTTACACTTCCGTGTTATATTTCTTATAACTTTCGGTTAACGAGTACTATAAAAAAGAAAATCAGTCGAGTTTTTGGCCACAGTTCATGCAGAACTTTTCCCTGCCTTCCACTTCACGACCGCATTTTGGACATTTCTTCTTATCAGCACCGATATTCGAGCGCTGAATAATACTATCCTGAATAGTGGTCTTGTTGATATTGTATTGATTCAAAGAATCATCAACGAACAGATTGATGTCAGTTCTTTTCTCAATATCCTGCAGGATCTTGTGGTAAAATCCGGTAAGTGCTTCCTCTTTCTCAGCCCATGCTTTAACAATGAGTCTGGATTTACGTTTCCCTACAACTTCTACATATGCTGCATATTTGAGCCCTGCCACACCTTCTGCGTAAAATCGTGCTGCTCCGGTGTAAAGTTGTGGTGTGGAAGTTACTTCAGGACTTATCATGTAGAGGTTCATGTCCTTTAGTATTCGGGTAGTAATATCAAAAAGATTCTCAGCCGGAATCTCCAGATCCTTTGTATTTTCTTCAGCTATGAGCATTTGACCCGTTGCATTTCTCCATGAAATTTCATCGATTTCCTTTATCTTCAGTACAGGGCAGAGGATATCGACCATTTTATTGGAAAGATCAAATTGCACGTGTTTCTTTTGATTGTAATCGTAATAGCTTATTTTTCCTGAAATGATGCAATTGCCACATTCTCCGGTTGGTCTTATATTGAAAGTAGCGGTTTTGCTTTCTCCTGTCTGGAGCATGGAAATATTTTTCTGTTCATCCTTTAGATTGAACACATCCGGGACTAGCAAAGTAACTTTTATATCGCCAATAGGTTCAGATGATTGGTTTTCCACTTTTATTTTGTAAAGTATTGTAGAACCTTTGTATTGTATGGCTGACTTTATTACTACATTTTTTTCAGGTGGAATAACTGGAGCTGCTGTTGCTGGAACATTGCCTGGCTTGGGAGATGCGGACTTCTTCGCATTTCTTTCTCTTATTTCAGATCTCTTTTTCTTCGATCTTTTTCGCATGAATAATATGAATGCCACTAGCAATAGTAGAACTAGAATACCACTGGCATCTTCATCTGAATTGGTGTAGTTAGTTTCAGTTTCTCTGTTTGTATAAGCATCGTTACCAGTAGCTGTATTTACTGAACTGTATATCTCAGATATTTCTACGTAGTCGGTATAGCCAACTGAATATGTATCTTTCACCTTGAACTCAAATTCCAGGTACTCATCGTTGAAATAGAAATAACTACCAGTATAGTAATGGCTGTCAAGTAGCACGGTTCCATAATATGTTATTGTAAAGCGTGTGACGTCATTGTAAGTATCAACATCAAGGACATTCAGATAATATCCGTCCTCTATCTCTGCAAAATCTCCTTCCTCTATGGAAAAGCTGTTATCATAATTGGAAGGTGCTATGGCTAGAGAAGCAAATAGTAGTAGAATCAGAATCAATACCGCTAGTATCTTTACATATCTGTTTATCAACATGCCACCTGAGTTTTGCATAATAGTATGTATTTTGTTTTTATATAATTTAGGGCGCTAATTAGCAAATTGGCGAATATGACTAGGAGCTCATATATTTCATGCCAGATTGCTTCCGCATTGGCTACAGAAACTTGCTTCTGATGGTACCGTTGTACCACAACCTGGACATTTTTTCACAGTAGATGTGGCCTTTGCATGTGCTGCTCCCATCATGGCCGCATTCAGCTCTTGTCTTCTGTATGAATCATCCCTTTCCCTGTCCTCAACTTCCATCATGAAGCGGACCTTGTCTTCCTTTGCTACAGCTTCACTCTGCTTGACCTTTGCCAATGCTTCTATCTGTTCAGCAGACATTTTACCATATTCGCGTCCCTCACTGACAGTTTTTGCAACATCAGCACCACCACTTTCTGTGATAGTCTTCAGGTATTCCATATCGCGTTTGTGGTCCCGGTCTTTCATATCATGCTCGACTTCCATCTCAGCACGCATGCCCCGGGACTTTGCTACTTTCAATTCTTCTTTAAGAGCAATTGCTTCGCGGGCTTCTCTCATGTCGGCTTCGTATTGCAATCTCTCGATCTCAAGCTGGGATTTAGTGCCTTTAACTTCCTGATCGTGTTCAAATTCCTGCTGGGCTGCAAGAGGTGCATTGTCTGCCCGCAATTGTGCTACATCTTCGCGGCTCCTGCGGTCTGCATCTCCTTCAACAGAAAGTGTGTCCAGTTCAGAAAGTTCTTCATTGGTCTGGAACTCATTGTTTGCTTCCATTACAGTTTCATAGGATCCAAGCTCCCATTGTACTGTATATTTTAGCATTTCCAGGCCCCAGAGCGAAAGGGTAGACTTCAGGCGGATCTCAAGCTCGTTCTCTATCCTCATTCTCAGATTCCTGTTCCCGTACAGGTCTTCGATATTCTCCTGTCTGACCTCGGGCTCGAGCACAAGTGTGAGTACTTCACTCTCAAGACGCTGATAAATATCTTCAATTGAAAGTAGTCTCTCCCCTTTTTTATTAGGGCTTGTGTATGCATAGAGCATCTGGAAGAATCTCTTTGGTTCCTGTATTTTGAATCTCAGAACTCCGTTGCAACTAACTTTTTGGTTGTCCATGGTCCAAAGATCACTTTGTGACCATTGCAGATCTTTTTGGGATGTATCCATCATGGCAACATCCACATCTTTTCCAATGTTTCCTGGTTTTAGTACTCCACCAACACGCAACTTTCCGCTATCTACGATCTCCTGGACTTCTCCATTTCTGATCATAGCTGCCTTTTCATTTGGCGAAAGTATTATCGCCTTACTGAACAAACCGCTTACTGCCTTTTTTGGTATAAGTCTTGAAATATCGCTTGGTTCCCTTTTCCATTTGAACGCCATGCTTGCCACCTTTGTGATAATAAAGTTTTATGTGTATAGGATATATTGAATAAGTATTATATATAATGTTTTCCATTGTATACAATGGTAACTAATAATATACAAAGTTGGAGTAATATGAACAAATCTTATCCGGTAAGCGCCAGAGTATCTGAAGATAGCAAAATTTATCTGGATAAATTGATAGAATTAGGGATAGCTATTAACAGATCTGAAGCTTTGAAAATTTGCATAAGGTATGCAAAGCACAAGAAAATGGAAGAGGAAATATAATGGTACTGAGAAATCCTTTCAAAAAAGTCTCTCCTGAGGAGATGAAGACTAAACTCGCTATATCTGAACAAAGATTAACTGCCCGCGAAAAAGAGCTTATCAAAAAGCAGCAAAAATCAAGAGATCAGGCAAAGGAAGCTCTTTCAAAAGGCAATGACCGTGAGTTCCGTGTTGCATCCAGGCGTCATTCTCTCGTTGAAGGTCAGGTGAATACCATTAGCAGCATGGTTGAAATGGCACAATCCATGTCTGATGTAATAGAGATGCAGACCGGACTCAAAGAAGTCGTAGAGATAGGTGAGGACCTTGGACAATGGCAGAAACAGCTTGGTTTTGATACAAGCAAGCTTGAAGGTGCGGTGACGAATATTCGTACATCAATGGAAAAAGTAAACACTGCCACAAGTATGATGACAAGCTCTATGGATGCTGCTATGGGCGGAACCAACGAACTGAATGACATGCAGGATTCTCTCAGGGCTGAACTTCTTGCTGAACTTAGCAGTGAACAGCCTGCAAGTGATGAGCTTTCTAAAAAGATTGAATCTGAGATGGCAGATTCAGAATAAGCTCAATACTGGAAATATTGACCTATATTCATACTCGGAGTGATAAATTGGGCTCTGCAAGTACTCTTGCTGCTCAGGCACGTGGTTATGCCAAGGCAGCAAAGGATCTGGAAGATTCCGGCGATAATGAAAGGGCAAGGCAACTTTACCTTAAAGCTGCCAAACTCTACAATGACGCTTATTCTATGACACATGATGATATTGACAGGAGCACCCAGCGTGATCTGGCAGAACACCTCTTTTCAAAAGCTCAAGCACTCAAAGGTGGTGCTGCCCAGTATTCTGGCGGAGTAAAGGATAAGGATAATTCATCTGGCACTGATGAATCATCCCTTTCAAAGGATGACCTTGTGCTTAAAGAGATTCCTAAAATTGGCTTTTCAGATATTGGTGGCTTGGAAAATGTCAAAGAGGAGATTCGCAAGGCTATAATCTATCCTTTCTCTCATAAGGAACTCTACCAGATGTATGGGCAAAAAGCAGGCGAGGGTATATTGCTTTATGGTCCTCCTGGATGTGGCAAGACCATGATGGCAAAAGCTGCTGCTAAAGAATGTGGTGCTGATTTTATCAGTGTAAAAACCAGCAGTATTGTAAGTAAATGGGTCGGTGCTTCTGAAAAGAATATCAAACAGGCATTTGAGACTGCAAGGCAAAGCAAAAAAGCCATTATATTTTTTGATGAGATCGATTCGGTTGCAGGAAGAAGAAGTGAAAGCGAGGATTATGCCAAGCGGGTTGTGAATGAACTGCTTGCTCAGATGGATGGCGTTGATACTGCAGATGATGATCTTCTTGTTTTGGCAGCAACCAATGAGCCCTGGGCAATAGACTCTGCACTTCGGCGACCGGGACGTTTTAGTAAACTTGTATTCATATCGGAACCTGATGTGGATGCCAGAGCAGCAATATTTAGTCTCAATATGGAGAAACGGCCCATTTCAGAAGATGTTGATGTAAGATCTCTTGCAAAAATTACTGAATCTTATTCAGGTGCCGATATTTCAGCAATTTGCAAGGAAGCTGCCGATATTCCACTTGGTGAAGCACTAAAAGGCGGTGAGGCACGCAATATAGAAATGAGTGACTTCAAGTCTGTCATTGAAAAGCGCAAACCTTCCATTCTAAGTTGGTACATAGAAGCCAATACTTCCATTAAAAAGACCGGTGAAACTGATGTATTCAGTGAGCTTGTTAGGGAAGAAATATGATCTGCTATTGGTAATCTCAGTAATTGTGAGTGTATCTATGATATTTAATAATAAGGGGTGTTCATTATAGGATCATTTATCTATGTAGCTTCGAACAAAGCAAATGGTGTGGTTGGCAGGATCATGCAGATATATCTGCTTGCATGGATCATCTGGTCTGTTTACTATATAACAAACAATGTGGCTGGAATAATTCAAAGTGAATATCTGTACCAGACTGCATTTTTTTTACTGCTTTTCATTGTTCTTCCTTATTTTCCGATCTATGTTTTCTGGTTATATGAAAAAGTAATTGGAATTAAGAAAAGGGAATTAAGGCGCCAGAATGCCTATGGATCTGTTAATGCAACTTATAAGTTCTCAACTCCTCTGGAACTTGGTATTGAGAATTCATTGCAGTTTCAGGTAAATAATCCTACAGATCTAAAAATTAAGAATACATGGGTTCGAGTCATCTTCCCAGATAGTGTAAAGTGTACATCCTCTCAGGTCAGCTTCGGAACATTAGATCCTATGTCTTCAACTACGATCAATTTACCGTTCATACCATTATCTACAGATCTATCTCATTTTGGATACTTTGACCTCTATTTTGAGCTGGAAAAACGCAGTTTTACAAAAAGCCAGCTTTCTCTGGGAAAACATGTGGTCGTATGTTCTCATTTCCTAATTGATTCAGTAATTCATGATCCATTGAAATTTGGATTTGATTCATCAATAACTATCAATCTCGAAAATCGATTTCCATATCCATTAACAGATTTTCATGTAATATGCTCCTTCCAGAAAGGAATTGATCCAAGCTCTGAGCATTTCAAAATGGATGTATTTGATCCAGGTTCTTTCAAACCATTCAATTTTACGATTCTTCCAAAAAGTACTGGTATAACTGGAATTGGATATTTTAACATAGGCTTTCTCTTAAACGGCAACCAATGTTATATCGGGCCAGTTGAATTTTTGAGATCAGAGCTCATTGTTCCTGATCTAAAGATCAGGTTGAATTTACCTGATTATTTTTATAAGGATATTCTTGCAACCATAGGGATCGTATCAGAAAATACATCGGATGATGCTCTTGTGAATGTTTGTTTCAGTAGTTGTTTCCCATCTTTTTTGGATTGCAAGTTACCAACAGCCTGTGTAAGTGATATTGCTCCAGGCGAATCTCGATACGCATCCATTGATCTGAAGCCGAATGTATCTGGAAAAGTGAATTTTGGCAATTTGAATATTTCTTTTGAGGTAAATGGGATTACCTGTCAAAAAGATCCTATCTATCTTGGTACTCATAATGTGGTATAATGCATGCTTATGAAATATTTCCAGCATTTACAGGACAGATCAAATGAGATTTATTTTTATCCTTCTGCTATGTCTAACATTATTGATGGGGAGCAGTGCCCTGAGCTTTTTAACAATAAGGTTTACTGAATCTTCTCTTAAAAACGATGATTAGTTATACTAAAGTAGGAATAATATTTCCTCAGGAAGTAATCTCATGCTAATGCCCGAAGATCCTCAAAAGTTACAGGAAGAAAATCGAAAGAAAATAGGAGATAATCTCCGTGGAGCTTATTCAATAATTGAAAGGCTTGTTCAGAAAAGTTATCAGCAAAAAGAAATGGATCTGAATTTCCAATTAAGAAATGTAAGGTCTGAAATTTCTGGATTCTTTTCTGAGGTCGAAAATAAAAACCTCGAAAAACTGGTCGGTAGGAAGGGTAGTCTTGAAGATTTTTATGCTTCAGAGGATATGCTGCTAAAATCATCATCACAAATGCTTGATTTTGCAAATTCATGTTTATCTTCAGATAGAATTGATATCGTATCGCTGGAATCATACTTGAAGCGCTTTGAGCAATCTACTAAAGCTAGAGTAATTATTGACAAAAATATTCTTAAGGAATTCAAGCTGAAAAAGATGGAATATGATTCAGGCTTAAAGGTTGAGCTTGATGAAAATCCTCTTGATGATAGGTATGCGGTTGGTAATGAGTTCGACCCTGCAGAGGTAAAGACTCAAGATTTGTCATGCGATGACAATTCTTCAATTCCTCCTTCTCTTTCAAATGATAATGGGGAACTTGGATCAGAAATGGATACTGAAACTCTTTCAGAACTTTACAATTATTTAAACATATTGGAGCATAAATATTCCAGCTATCAACCCGAGGTATCTTATGATGGTAGTTACGTAGGGAATGGTAAATGGAGCTTTGATGTTTCTGACAGGTCGATTTTTGCTGAAATTCGGGAGGGAATTTTCAAAACTCCTTTGACCTTCGAGACTTTTTGGCATCCATTTGGTGATCTAAAGTCGCTGATCCAGTTTGTACAGCAAGAGGCAAATTTGGTTTCAAAAGGACAGTACAAAAGTCTCTGCATCGTTAATTCTGATTGGCCTTTTGACATAAAAGAGTGGGCAACAGGCTATATGCATCCTCGTATGATTCTTTTCCTTTATGAGCTTGACAGTGGAAATTTATATTTCAATGAAAGCTTGCCTTCCTCGGCAGTACTATCTACGTGGCACAGCTCAGCAGAAAAAGCTCAAACCCTTGAAGATGATTTGATGTCTCTGGCTAATGATATGGAATATTTTGAAGCCTCTGATCTGATGGAAAGATCCGGCCTGAACTTAAAAAGTGCAAAGGAATATCTCAAGAAAATGGTTAAAATGAACAGGGTTGTTGATATTGGATTTGGTAGCAGCAAGTATGCTCTGGCCAAAGAATAAGTGAATATTAAAACTAATTTTGAAAAAAGTAAAGTGAAAGAGTGATACTCACTCTTCAGCTGGTGCAGCTTCCTCTTCAGGACCTGCAAGAATTGCATCAATGGATTCTCCACCGTATTCTGCTACAATGGTGTTGATCTGTGAGATGTCTGGTGAAATCTCTTTTCCACGCATCATCTTTCTGCGGCGTACACCCTTTGAAACTGCTGTGTACCCTATACCATTTGCAACGAGTACTTTCTGTCTCTTTGGACCTGGCATGTCTGGTCTCATGACCATTCCGCTCTTGTCGCTTCCGCCAGTGATCTTTAATGCGTAGCCTGCTAATCCTACAACAGCACCATCAACGGTTTCACCAATTGATTTGCCAATGAATTTATTTGCCTCAGCTCCTGTGACATCAAACTGGTATGCTTTTGTCTTTGGGTCTGATACAACAATTTTAAAATCTGCCATATTTATTCCTCGCTTTATTGTTTCGCTTTAATGCGTATGTGATTATTTGTACCCTCAAGATCATTTTGCCCAGAATGGGTTATCTTTTCTCTTGATCTTAAGGAATGCTTCTAATGTCTCAAATTCATCTGCCTTCATTGAGTCTTGAATTTCATGTTCAAGTATTTTTGCATGTCTTTCAGGAATATTTACAAAAAGAAGATCCTCCTCTTTTATCTGTCTTCCGACTGTAGCACCATCTATTGACATGGCAACTTCCATTCCAATACTTGCTTTTGAGATGTTTTCGCCATTTAATTGCAATCCCTTTACGAGTCCTATAATTGTACCATCTTCTGTAGTGACGTCAACTTTTGTTTTGACTGTACCTGAAACGATCTTAACGCCAACCACAGCAGGTTTGCTCTGTCTGAATATGCAGTTTGGCATTATTCTGAACATTCCTGGTTTGACTATAGTTTCTGATATTTCCTTCTCAGCAAGCTCTTTTTGCTTTTTTACCCAGTCCTTATAATCATCTATCAGGCGATATATGACATCATTTCTAAAAAGTGTAGCATCAGAGTTCTGGATCTTATCCTTTGCTTCAGGAAGTATCTTGACGTTAAATCCAACAATTACGGAATAGAGTTGCTCTTCAATTGCTGCTACTTCAATGACATCTCTTTGTGAGATATCTCCGACACTTGCTTTCTTGATCTGTATGTTTTCCTTGGATAACTCATTTACAAGTGCTTCAAGGGATCCTATGGTATCAGCCTTTATGGTAATTCCCATAGAATCTGTATCTATCTGCACATCTTCTATTTCATTTTTGATCTCTTCTGAAATAGTGTCTATGACCTCGGGGCTTGCAACCTTCACAGGTGATCCTGCGAGGGCACCTTCTAGATTTGGTGCAGATATTTTCACACCGATAGCTGCAGTTGCAGATTTGATCTGTTGGAATTTCTCTTCAGATTTCATTTCTGCAAGTGGTCGGGGTTTTAGTAGAGCCCGGACTTTGGTTTGTATAGGCTCCCCAAGACTGCCTATTACAACGGTATCGCCTTTTTTGATCGTTCCGTCATATAGGATAACATCTAAGGTAGTCCCAAGTCCTTTTTCTTCTTTCACTTCAAGTACTGTGCCGATTCCAGGTCCGTCTGCAGTGTAATGTAAGTTACTTTCAAGGAACTTTTGTGCAAGTCCAAGGAGTATCATAAGTACATCTGGAATTCCTTCCCCTGTGATGGCGCTAATAGGTATGATTCCGATATTTCGCTGGAAATCATCAACCCTGTCATATCTTTCAGAGTTGAATCCTATGTCGTATAACTCACCGACAACGTTGTACAGCTTGTTGTCAAGATCTGTCTTGACACGCTCGCTCTGCTTGTTGTATGATGCGATAAACGGACTGTTTTGCTGTGGGTTCCAGCCATGTATCCTGTCAATCTTGTTAGCAACAACCACAAAAGGAGTTTTGAAGAAATGGCAGAAAAAGAATTAATGCACTTTGCCTGCGCCGTCGATCCGAGAGGCTACAATACGCACTTTGATGCCGCCGGGCACGGCCTTGCCTTATACCTGGGGATGGCAAATGCCAGACAGAAGGAAAAGATCGAAGCTTATACCGGGAAAATATTTGAGGAAATCGGTTCGGGCCTGCTGCCTGCATTCTGGCCTGTCATTATGCCCGAAAACCAGGAATGGCTGTCTTTAAAAGAAAACTATAGCTATGAATTCAAAAATAAGCCTCATAATTTTCATAACGGCGGCATCTGGCCGGTTTGGATGGGATTTTTTGGATTGGGCATGAGCCTGGCAGGGAATAGTAACATTGCTGAAACCATGCTCAATTCATGGATGGAAATAGAGAATCCGAAAGAACCCCGTTTTTCAGAATATATAGCTTCCGACACCCTGAAGCCGGGCGGTAAGCAACGCCTGAGCTACAGCGCCTCCGGACTGTTGTTTTTAATTCAAGCTACAAAACGTAATAACCACTAAGTCGCTAAGTGCACTTAGAGCCTCAGTGGTAAAAGAAATTACTTTGATAGGAGACATCATTCGCATAAAACCGCACCACCTGCCTCCGGCCAGGGAAATATTTAAGCTGATTAAAAACCGGCTTGAGTCAACGGAACCGGCCTTTGCCATAACGGTAGGCGGAGAGTCGGGGAGCGGTAAATCAACTCTCAGCCTTGCAATAGAAGAAGTGCTGAAGGATAAGGGCTTTAGCTGTTTCATCTTTCACATGGATGAAAGATTCAGGTCTCGGATCCGTCAACTG
>JAIPUR010000038.1 GCA_020055655.1 Methanosarcinaceae archaeon
TAAGCTCATCCCAAACACGTAAAATAATAATTTCTCTTTGTTCTTTTTTTCATTTCAAATTAAACATTTTTTTTACTTTATCTATCTTTTTTTGATGATCAGGATTCCGAGTAGCAATTGTGCCCTCATTCATTCTTTCTGTCAACTTTTTGTTTTGGGATTGCGGATTTGGTCTGTTTGTAACTGGTTTCTTTGATTCAAGATTGTTCACATTAGATGACCTGTTATTACTACCATGAATTTTTGTTTCTGACTTCTTTTTCTCTTTTTGTTCCTGAACAACCCTATCAATTCCCATATAAACCACCTATTAATGTATAGACATAGTTCCTCATTTGAATAATCGAAATAGTTTATTTTTTATTTTAGCAAAAAATCCGGCATCTCGTTCTTTTATAGCTTCTGCATAGCTTGCTTGCACGAAAGTTTCAACATCAACATAGCCTGCATTTTGTGCATTCTTATTTTGCTTGCGATTAGAAGAGTGAGTAGTTGAACTTCTTTTTGTGTAATCTCTGTCATCTAAACTCATAATTATCCACCAAATTTGCGATACAAAGAAATAGAACTACAATGATTTATTTTTTTGCTAAATAACAGTAATATGGAAATAAATAAAAACTTTTTTTAAATCAGATTGTATAATGACTATTAAGTATTCTTAGAGATGTGATTATCATGGGTGCTAAATATGACTCTGAAAAAATTGATCGATTGCTACAAACACTTATACTACTAACAGGGTTAATTTTTACATTATCTTATGATTCATTAAGTTCATACGATTCAGCTTTGAAAAATGACCTTTACCTTTCAATTTTTTTTCTTTTTTATAATGTCAATATTTTCATATAGCAACATGGGCGAAGCACTTATAGGCATACAAATTGCTGTATTCATATTAATATCAACAACGTTTTCAAGCATATTAATTGTTTATTTTCTGGCTCAAAGTTCACTGAATTTACTTCCTCTTAATTCAATAAGAATAATTTTTATATGCCTATCCTTTGTGCTGTTGCTTTCGTTTTTAACGAATGATGATTTCTTAATTGAGAAAAATGATTCCACAACAGAAATGAAAAAAAAAGCTCTTTACCTTATTTAATTATTTTATAGTTTTAATCGTCATAGTATATTCATACAAAAACTATGAATTAGTACAAAATGCATATTATTTGATTCAGCAAAATATAGTGCCATCTGATATAATAACTCAAAATTCAACGTTGATTATTCAAAACAGCACGGTTTTTTTAGAAAATTGCACTTATAATTTCACCGAAACAGTGAAAGAAGTATTTCCATTGTTTGCTTTCACTCCATACACTAAACCTTAAAAACCATCACTTTAGTTTTTTTTTGTAATATGACTTAGTTTTGATAAGTTAATGTATTGTTGTTTAATTATCGTTGCGTTTTTCAGCTATTACTATTACCCCTAAATTCAGTGATAGTATTTAGATTTGAACCTAAACAAAAATACTATACCAATGAATCCAGAAGCAGCTGAATTAAAAAGAATAAAAATTTTAGTGTTCTGATTTCAGAACAACTTATCCAGGAAATACTGGTGAACCCTTGTATCAAGTGTAAGTTCAGGATGGAACGCGAATGCGAGAACATTGCTCTGTTCTGCTGCTACGATCATATCATCAATTCTGGCAAGTACTTTTACATCGGCTCCTGCATCAACTATGCCAGGTGCTCTGATGAATACTGCGTTATATGGTGAATCGAGGAAAGGAAGATCAAGTTCCATCTCGAAGGAATCGCGTTGTCTGCCAAAGGCATTTCTGTTGACCGTTGTATCCATGAGTCCAAGCAAATGCTGATGGGTCTTTGCAACCTGCTCATCGCCACTTTTTGAGATCAGGATCATACCGGCACAGGTACCCATAATTGGTTTTCCGGCATTCTTCATTTCTTGAATTTCATCTCCGATACCTTCACGTATCAACAGTTTTCCAAGTGTAGTACTTTCTCCACCGGGAAAAATAAGTGCATCACATTCAGGGACAGTGCCCTTGTGTTTGATAGTAACGATCTCGGCTTCTTCGCCACGTTCAGCAAGCGCTCTTTCAAGAGATTCAACGTGTTCGGAAACATCTCCCTGAATAGCAATAACACCAATTAACATAAAGATCACTTTTTCAGTTAAATGAATTAAAAAAGAATAGTTTGGATGGGATTACCATCCACGGTTCTGTAAAATATCTCCTTCTGAGATAGAGTCAACGCTGATACCTTTCATACCTGTACCGATACCCTTTGATACCTCTGCAAGTACTTCTGCATTGTCACAGTTGTTGACAGCTTCAACGATAGCTTTTGCCATAAGTTCCGGATTCTCGGACTTGAAGATACCGGAACCTACGAATACACCATCAGCACCCATGCGCATCATAAGAGCTGCGTCTGCCGGTGTTGCAACACCGCCCGCTGCAAAGTTAACAACAGGAATACGCTGCATCTCTGCGGTCTCGATCACAAGTTCTGCAGGAGCTTCGATCTCACGTGCTATTGCAATGAGTTCTTCCTTTGTCATACCTTTAAGTGCACGTACTTCACCCATGATCTGCTTCATGTGTTTTACAGCTTCACTGACATCACCGGTTCCAGCTTCACCTTTTGTACGGATCATTGCAGCGCCTTCATTGATTCTGCGAAGTGCTTCACCAAGGTTTCTTGCACCACAAACGAATGGTACAGTGAAGTCATTCTTGTCAATGTGGTAGCTGTTGTCAGCTGGTGTGAGCACTTCTGATTCATCGACCATGTCAACACCAAGAGATTCTAAGATCTCAGCTTCTACAAAGTGTCCGATACGTGCTTTCCCCATAACCGGAATTGTGACAGAAGCAACAATATCTGCAACGATCTGTGGATCTGCCATTCTGGCAACTCCGCCTTCCTTTCTGATGTCAGCAGGAACAGCCTGAAGTGCCATAACAGCAACAGCTCCAGCTTCCTCTGCGATCTTTGCCTGTTCAGGGTTTACGACATCCATAATTACGCCGCCTTTCTGCATCTTTGCAAAGCCACGTTTAATAAGTTCAGTACCATGTCTTAATTTTTCAAGTTCCATAATATCATCCTGATCTGTTAATTTAAATTCGCCTGCTTAATTAGAGTAGTAAATATAGTCAATACTTAAAAGCGTTACTTCATTTCTCACCTATTTCAAGCCTTGCAACTCCGACAACCTTGTCATCGGAACGCATATTCATTATCTTGACACCCTGCGTGTTCCTACCCTGTACACGAACATCCTTTACAGGTATACGAATGATAATTCCATCAGAGCTTGTGAGCATGATATCATCATCTTCATTCACAGTTCTCACATTGATTACCGGACCATTACGCAGACTCGTCACTATGGTAATTACACCACGTCCTCCTCTTCTCATAGATCTGTATTCATCAAATTGGGTCCGCTTACCAAATCCATTTTCAGTTATGGTCAGAAGCGATGCATTCTTATCAACAATATCCATGCTGACAACCTTATCGCCCTCTTCCAGATTCATCCCACGGACTCCTCTGGCGCTGCGACCCATAACACGTACATCGGTTTCTGCAAACCTAATAGCTTTTCCATGCATGGAAACAAGTATTATTTCCCTCTTGTCATCTGTAAGGACCACATTGATGAGTTCATCACCCTCAAGCAAAGTAATGGCGATGATACCAGCTTTACGAGGATTTCTGAAATCAGATAGAGAGCTCTTCTTAATAGTACCCATGCGAGTAGCCATCAACAGATATTTGTCATCAACGAACTCGCTCACTGGTATCATGGCTGTGACAGATTCACCTTCACCAAGTTCCAGAAGGTTCACAATAGCCTTTCCACGGGATTGCCGACTTCCTGCTGGAATCCCATAGACCTTCTGCCAGTGTATCCTACCCTTGTTGGTGAAGAATAGAATATAATCATGAGTAGAAGCCACAAAGATATTGACAACATAGTCTTCATCCTTAGTCTCCATACCAATAACACCTTTTCCACCTCTGTGCTGCTGAGAATAAGTGTCTAATGGAAGACGTTTGATATATCCACTATTTGTGATGGTAACTACTACATCTTCTTGGGGTATTAGATCCTCATCTTCAATATCTGCTGCAGAAGCATTTATGCGAGTTCTACGCCCATCACCAAAGCGATCTTTTATATCGGTAAGTTCTTCCTTGATAATGGTATATTTCTTTTCATCACTTTCAAGTATGGACTTTAATTCTGCAATGAGCTTTATGAGTTCATCATATTCATCATCGACCTTTTGCCTCTCAAGTCCTGTGAGCTTCTGTAGGCGCATGTCAAGAATTGCTTTTGCCTGGATCTCATCCAGACCGAATTCCTCAATAAGACCATTTCTTGCAGCTTCTACATCACTGGAAGAGCGAATCAAAGATATGACTGCGTCCAGATGATCCAGAGCAATCTTTAAACCTCGCAATATATGCGCTCTGGCTTCAGCCTTCTTTAAACGGAAATGTGTACGTTTCTGAATTACATCGATCCTGTGCTCAATGTAGATCTCAAGTAATTGCTTAAGGTTCAGTTCCCTTGGCACACCATCTACAAGTGCAAGATTGATTATACCAAAGGTTGTCTGCATTTGTGTGTGCTTGTAAAGTTGATTCAGAACTATGTTAGGATTGGTACTACGCGTAAGCTCGATAACAACACGGATACCTTCTCGATCGGATTCATCACGCAGGTCAGAAACACCAAGTACTTTCTTTTCCCTTACAAGAGCAGCTATACTTTCAATCAGTTTGGACTTATTCACCTGATAAGGAAGTTCTGTGACAATTATACAATGCTTGTCCTTTTTCATTTCCTCTATCTCAGCCACAGCCTGAAGACGTACTTTTCCACGTCCGGTCTCATAAGCTGACTTTATACCCTGCGTTCCAACAATTGTTGCTGCGGTTGGGAAATCAGGGCCTTTCACAAACTGCATTAGTTCAGGAATTGTCACTTCTGAATTATCGATAAGTGCCAGAGTTGCATCAATAACTTCAGTCAGGTTATGTGGAGCCATATTTGTAGCCATACCAACTGCAATACCTGTTGAACCGTTTACAAGCAGGTTCGGTAACTTTGCAGGAAGCACCACAGGTTCCTGAAGTGATCCGTCATAATTAGGACGAGTAGCAACGGTTTCCTTGTCAATATCGATCAACATTTCATCGGTGATCTTGTCCATGCGTGCTTCAGTATAACGCATTGCTGCTGCAGAGTCACCATCTATTGAACCGAAGTTACCCTGGCCATCAATGAGTGGATACCTCAGGGAGAAATCCTGAACCATCCTTACAAGAGAATCATAAACTGCAGTATCACCGTGAGGGTGGTACTTACCGAGAACGTCTCCCACTACACGAGCAGATTTCTTGTAATCCTTGTCATGCGTGATACCTGCTTCCTTCATAGCATAAAGAATTCTACGATGAACAGGTTTTAGACCATCTTTTGCATCTGGAAGTGCACGGCTTACAATAACACTCATGGCATAGTCCATGAATGAATTTTTCATCTCATCTTCAATGAGGATCGGAAATGTTTTCTCACCGGTATCGGTGGTCTGTATATCTAAAGGCATTTCATCTTCTCTTTTTGTACCAGAAGGTTTGTTGTTGTCAATATTATCTGCCATTTATTCTCACCTCACAGATCCAGATTGACAACTTCCTTTGCATGTTTCGTTATGCACTGTTTACGAGGAGCGACTTGATCCCCCATCAGGATGGTAAACATCTGGTCAGCTACTACTGCATCTTCCATTGTTACTTGCAAAAGTGTCCTTGTATCAGGATTCATGGTCGTTTCCCAAAGTTGTTCAGGGTTCATCTCACCAAGACCCTTGTAACGCTGAATGCCTACATTCTTGTCCCCTATTTCCTGGAGCTTAGAATCTTTTTCATTGTCAGAATATACATAATATTCTGCCTTGCCTTTCTTTATTTTGTAGAGAGGAGGCTGTGCTATATAGACATAACCGGCATCTACCAAGGGTTTCATGTGCCTGAAGATAAGTGTGAGTATAAGTGTCCTAATGTGAGCTCCATCAACATCAGCATCAGTCATGATAATTACTTTATGGTAACGCGCTTTTTCTACATTATAATCGTCACCAATTCCAGTTCCCATGGCTGTGATGAATGCAAGTATCTCATTGTTCTTGAGGATCTTTGTCATACGCGATTTCTCGACGTTGAGGATCTTACCTCTTAGAGGCAGGATTGCCTGGAACTTACGATCCCTACCCTGCTTTGCAGAACCACCTGCGGATTCACCCTCCACAAGATAAATTTCACTACTTGAAGGATCTTTTTCGGAGCAGTCTGCAAGTTTACCGGGAAGTGTTCCAACATCAAGAGCACTCTTCCTTCTGGTAAGTTCCCTTGCTTTCTTTGCAGCCTCCCTTGCACGCTGTGCATCCAGTGCCTTTTGAAGAATAGAAGTTGCAACCTTGGGATTTTCTTCCATGTATTCAGAAAGACCTTCTGAAACCATGGATTCCACAATACCCTTAAGTTCACTGTTTCCAAGCTTGGTTTTGGTCTGGCCTTCAAATTGAGGTTCCGTCAATTTTACACTTATAATTGCGGTCAATCCTTCACGGATATCCTCACCTGAGAGTTTGATATCGCTTTTGGAAAGGTTATTTCTTTTAATATAATCATTTGCAACTCGGGTTAAAGCTGCCTTAAAACCTACGAGATGAGTTCCGCCTTCATGGGTATTGATATTATTAGCAAATGAATAAACGTATTCAGCATAATTGTCAGTATACTGCATTGATATCTCAACGGCAGTACCTTCCTTTTCACGCTCGAAGTAAATTGGGGTGTCGTGAAGGGAATTACGACTGGAATTCAGATGTTCTACAAATGAAATAATTCCGCCTTCGTACTGGAATACTTCCTGTGTTGGTTCATCTGATCTGTTATCTGAAATGGATATTTTGATGCCCTTGTTCAAAAATGCAAGCTCACGGAGCCTTGTAACGAGCGTTTCAAAATTGAATTTTACAGTTTCAAATATGGTTGAATCCGGCTTGAAAGTAATCTTGGTACCCGTGCCACTGGCATTTCCGATCTCTATTACATCATCCACAGGATTTCCACGGTCATATCGCTGATAGTGAATTTTGCCATCACGACTTACTTCGACCTCGATCTTCTCAGAAAGTGCATTGACAACTGAAACACCAACACCATGCAAGCCACCTGAAACCTTGTAGGTATCCTTGTCAAACTTTCCTCCTGCGTGAAGAATTGTCATGACGACTTCAAGTGCGGATTTTTTGTACTTTGGATGGAACTCAACAGGAATACCCCTACCATTATCCTGCACTGTCACGGTGCCATCAAGGTTAAGAGAAACCTCGATCTCCGAACAGTAACCTGCTAAAGCCTCATCGATACTATTGTCAACCACCTCATAAACCAGGTGGTGAAGACCCCTTCCATCGATGCTTCCGATATACATACTTGGTCGTTTACGGACAGCTTCAAGCCCTTCAAGAACCTGGATATTAGTTGCATCGTAAGCCTGTTTGTCAGCCATGTTTGATACGTCTCCATGATAAAGAATGATTATAAAAAATATACTACACATGTTTAAAATATGAATTAAATTTACCCATTGAATTCAGTTAAAGAAATATTTGTTTTAATCCTCTGCCGACTCTTTTTTAATCAAGAATAATAGTGGCCCATATAATACATTCATGCTTATTAAATGTGTTTATAAAATTATATTAAATAAAATCATTTACATGGAAAAATGACAAAATCAAGGATGAATATAACTCTTTTTGGAGCAAGAACTTGTGGAGATAAATAGCAATTTAGGACTTTTTGTAAATAACAAAAAAGAATTATTAAAACAATTCCATCTTCTGCCCGATCCCCTTCTCCAGAGCCTTACGATAAACCATGTCAGCAGTTACAAGATCCTGTACCGCAAGACCAGTGGAATCGAATATTGTGATCTCATCATGATTTCCTCTGCCGGGTTTTATACCTGCAATCACTTCACCAAGCTCAGCATAGATATCAGACGACAGCAGGTCGCCCGAAGAGAGAGGAACATTAACCTCACCTGAATGTGATGCTTGTTCGATATCGTCCACAAACACTTTTGACCTTTTAAGTAAAGCCGATTCCAATTCCTGCTTACCCATTGCATCCGCACCAATGGCATTGATATGAGTGCCATCCTGTATCCATTCAGATTTCACAAGCGGAATCCGTACAGGAGTTGTAGTTACCAGAATATCACAATTACAGACATCTTTTACAGTATCTTCCCGCGTGAAATCACAGTTAACTAATGCTTGCATTTCCTTTTCAAAACTATCGCAATGACCGGGAGTTCGGGAACTTATCTTGACTTCCTCGATATCCATCACTTCAGCAAGCGCCATAAGCTGAGTACGTGCCTGACCACCTATACCCACCATACCCACGACCTTTGAATCGGAACGTGCAAGATGCTTTGCTGCAACACCACCTGCTGCACCTGTTCGCATATCAGTAAGGAAAGTACCATCCATAACTGCAAGCGGTTCGCCTGTTTCTGTGGAATTAAGAACAACAAGACCCATGACAGTCGGAAGTCCTTTTTCCCTATTATCAGGGTGCACATTTACTATTTTGACACCTGCAATATCTTTTTCTTCCATGAAGGATGGCATAGTCCTCAAATCACCATTGTGCTTGTCAAAATAAAGATAAAGTTTTGAAGGCATCTGAACTTTTTTTAATCCGTGTTCTTTGAAACCCGATTCAACTGCATCAAGTGTCAAAGGCATATCCAATACACTTTTTACATCTGATTGGGTGAGCCATAGAATATCCATAAAATACCACTCCTTATGTTGAAAGATGAAAATTGATATCTAAGATCAGTTAAAGAGAAATTGAATTAATAAAATAAAGAACTTTGGCACCCAAAGAGAAATATTTGACAACAAATATATATTTAAGAATTACATATAAGGAATGATGGTAAGCGACATCGAGGAAATATCAGAGCAGGAAATTGTTAGCCTGGTCGAAAAATGTGATGAAATGCTGGAAATCCTTGAGAGAAATTCTGTCTGGAATGAAGAAGAATACCAAAAGAACAGAAGCAAATTTATTGCAGGGTACACTAAATGGTACAGGCATTCATTACCTATCATTCGCGACCTAATTCCAGAACGTGCCGATAAATTCCAAGGTATTTTCAGAACTGCAAAACGTTCAGGAATCAATGATTATACATATACCATTCAGGATTATATCCATGGTATATATCTTGATAACCGACTGAAAGTCTATACCGATGGAATAACTGCCAGACGTCTGAAAGAACAAAAAGATATTCTAATGGATGCTATTCCCAGAATTGATGGTTTCACTTTTGATATTCATAGATTTGTGAAGATCAATCCGATAAACGCAAATATAACATCCTTTTCAGGGGAAGAAACTACAAAATTGCTCAATATAGAACTAAATGATGAGCATTACAGAAAACTGAAAAATGAAATAAATGCTACTTTTAAACATGGCCTTTTCATAAGTGCATTCATGCTATCAAGAAAATTGATAGAGAATCTGATGATCGATATTTTGAGAACCAGATTCCCAGCAGTTTCAAATGAAAATATCGAACTTTATT
The DNA here is from genome assembly GCA_020055655.1 of Methanosarcinaceae archaeon. GTDB lineage: Archaea > Halobacteriota > Methanosarcinia > Methanosarcinales > Methanosarcinaceae > Methanolobus. The sequence continues at coordinate 9,689 of JAIPUR010000038.1, forward strand.
TTGATACAGAGCACAAGGTCCATAAAGACTTTAACCTTCTACTTGATGCATTTGAACAACAAAAAGAAGAGATACCGATAGACACAGAAGAACTTATCGAGTTTATCGAAGAATTAAATTCATTCAGGTTGAAAGAGGATGAAAGCTCTCATTCATTCAATAAAATACCTGATCAGAATACAATTAGGAAATATAATGTTGAAGGAGTTATCGAAGGACTTCTTGATATATTATCCATACTTAAAGAAGAAAGTACAGTCACAAAATAGTACATAAACATGAGTTGTGACAGCTTTTTAAACTCTTTTGTAAATTTTTTACTGAATTTAGAAAACGGTTTTCTGCGGCAGATTAAACTTCAAACTCACTTGTAACTTTGACAAGCAATTTATATTAGCCCTACATAATTATTGTGAGGATAAATACAATAAGGGTTAAAAAGGAGTAAAAAATGAAAAAAGATGGAAATACAATAATGGGAATTGCTGTGCTTATAACGATTATTGTCATCACACTGGCAACTATTTCATTAGGTTGTACTGAAAGTCCTGATAGTTTTCCAGTAAACAATAGTGAAAATGATACTAATGCCACTGATAATATTCCAGATACAAATAGTGAGGAATACATCAGTGGAACAGCTGTTGTAGAAGATGTAGAAATATTAATTCTTGAATCATTTCCCGTTCAGGTACATGCTGTTGCAAAAGGATATCTTCCAGATGGATGTACTGAAATAGATGAGAATATAGATATAAAAAGAGAGGACAACGTATTTGATGTTAACATTAAAACAGTTCGCCCAAAGGATATGATTTGTACCGAAGCCATTGTACCATTTGAACAGGTGATAGAACTGGATGTATATGGACTGAAGAAGGGAACTTATAATGTGAGTATAAATGGAATTGAAACCAGTTTCGAATTATCCATGGATAATAGTATTCCTGAATGAAGTTAAAATGAATATTTACAGATATCAAGTTAAAACTGATTTCTGATTTATTTTTTACATTTTCCAGAAGATGCAGTAGATTTCCTTTGAGAAGCTAGCTTTTTGCATCACACAAGACGTATTCTTAGCAATCATTTCTGTTTCATCGGGATCAAGATTCTTCGCAGTGCATATGACAACTGGAACAGAAACACTAACCGGATTACTCTTGATTTTTGAGATTAGTTCAAATCAATCGACCTCAGGCATCATCATACCAACAATTGTAATGTCAGGACCTCCTTAACAGCCTTTGATGGCCTTCACTACCGCCATAAACACAGCTGACTACATGACCTGCAGATTCAGGAAGTTCTTTTAGCAAAGATACTATCATTGCATTATCTATTACAAGTACTCGGCATGAACGTTTACTTGATCTGGATTGAAATTATTTTAATGATCTAAGCAAAATATCTTTGTCAATTGGCTTGGTTAAATGATTGGCTGCAACCACGATCACTCCAACTTAACCACAATAAAATAACCCAGCCATCATTTAGCTGGACTTATATGAGTTTGAACTTTCTCTTTAAAATTATGAATGTCTATTGGTTTGGAAATATAGTCAATGCAACCTGCAGAAATGAAACGTTCAGCATCGCCACGCATTGAATGCGCTGTCAGAGCTATTACAGGTATTTCACTAAATGAATCATCTGCTTTGAATTTTGAAAGAACTTCAAGACCATCCATCCTAGGAAGTTGAATATCCAGAAGAACTAAGTCGACCTGGTGCTCCTTTACTTTTTCAAGGGCAACAAAACCGTCTTCTGCCTGAACAACATCATGCCCATAGGATTCAAGAAGATCTACAGTTAATTCCATGTTTACCGGGTTATCCTCTACAACAAGTATCAAAGCCATTATTTTCCCTCATTCTAAAATAATTGTTAATTTTAACACATCACTAGCATGCAAATATGTATGTGAAATATATTATCAATTATTACTACAAATATTCATTAGTATTTGCAGATTCAAGTGCTCATCGCTATTATATAAACAATTAAATAATATATTAACGGCGCAATATATAAATATATCGAAACATGGAAAAAAAGATGCAGTAATTCCACCTACTAGCAAATTGAAAATTAAGAGTTATTTAAATACAATATTGACATCACTATTCCTATGTTCCATATAATACGGTGATATTCTGAAAGAAAAAAAATCAAATATAGAAGTTGATATATCACAGATCACAAGGAAGATACACAACTCTCCTTTAAAGATATCATTAGCTGTAACCGGCGGTGGAGCTGAGATTATCGGTGAGCTTCTAAGACATGGAAATGGATCTGCTACATTACTTGAAGCATCTGTGCCTTACATTCCTGATGCACTTGAAAGGTTTATCGGAAAAAAGATAGAAAAATATGCATCTGCAGAAACTGCAAGAGAAATGGCAATGGTTGCTTACCAGCGTGCTTTGAAACTTAGAAAGGAAAATGATGATATCAGGATGGAATATATCATTGGTATTGGACTAACCTGTAAGCTGGTAAAAGGTGAAGGAGAAAGAAAAGGAAGAAAACATGAGATCTATTTTGCGTCACAATCCTTTCTTGGATCGAATTCTTACAGCCTTAAAATTAAAGAAAGGTTTACAAGAGAAGAAGAAGAAAAAGTGGCATCTCTTTTAGCCTTATACAAAATTGCAGAGCTCTGCGATGTACATGAAAATGACACATTCATGAAATGTATTCATGAAAGAATAGAATATTCGGGAGATTCACATGAAGAGCATGCAGAAGTTAACGAAGATACTGGCAAATTGCTAATAGATACACTTCTAAGTACTGAATATGAGGAAAAGAAATCAATCCTCTTGTTCAATGAAAAAATGGAACGACCAAGCACATATCCTAAATTGATCCTTTCAGCATCCTTTTACCCATGTCACAAAAATCATATTCTTATGGCTGAGATCGCATCGGATAAATATCATCTACCAATAACATTTGAAATGTCACTGGCTAATGTTGACAAGCCACCCATTGATTTTATCTCGCTGGATTATCGACTCAAATCTTTGCAAAAATACATGGACAATGATTTTCTGGATGGCATGTATCTGACAAATGCACCACTTTTTGCGGACAAGGCAATTCTATTTCCCAACTCAAGGTTCATAATAGGTTCAGACACCCTAAACCGATTATTCAATGAGGACTATTACAGAGAAAATGAAGACAAATATACATTGATAGAGCATTTTAAAAAATTCAATGCAAGGTTTGTTGTTTTTCAACGAAAAGATATTGAACCACGTGTTGATGAAGAAATACTACAAATTTGCGATATAGTGCCATTTGAAGAATATACTGATGATGGTACATCTTCAACAAAAATAAGAATAGAAAACAGGAATTAATGCAAGCTACATGACTCATTCAGGGAAGGATAACCTTTTTGTCTATGAAGTGTCCCAATATCGGCAGATATATTTTTAGTTAACTTCTGGATGATTTCCTGTGATCTGATAATATCTGAGATCTGAATTTTACCCCATTTTTCAAACAACACATTTTCAAGTGTCCTTTTGAAAAAAATAAATTCATCATCAGAAATACATTTGTCAAAACTGATGCAATAGAATTCATCATCACAATGCTTTTTTGTGCAAATGAATATATCTTCAAGCGAATCTATATTCAGATTAAAATTAAATTTATGTTCTGCTGGAGTTACGTCATTATTGCGATAGTGCACTTCTGCTAAAAATAGAAACCTTTCGCATTCAAATAGCCAATCCCTTAAATCATAAAGATAGTCCATACTACACCAAATAATATATGACTCTAAAGGTATTAAAATCTATTGAGAATTAAGTATATTAAGATTTATATGATGGTAATTAGGAATGTACTTACGCAACCCCATATCAATCTTAATATAATCTTACTAATTCAGCTCGAAAATCCAAAAACACAATTTATATAATTACTTGTGAAAAGGTAATCAATCCAATATCTGAATGTCCTCATAAGTGATCGCATTCACAGGGCAAATCCGAACACACCTTTTACATGCAGTTCCAAGACACTTTTGTGTATCATACCTTGCGAACCGTTTGTCATCTCTTTCAACAATGCTAATTGCATTTTCAGGGCATTCCTTTTCACACTTATGGCACAAAGTGCATCCTACTGCAAGCTCTTCAATAGTAATACCAACATTCTCTACAATTTCAACGCCTGAAGTACTTATATTTTTTATATTCTCTGAAGACCGCTTTTCAACAGATGCAGTGCCAGGTTCCAGTGGAAGAGCGGGGAGACCATATATGGACAGGAAATGGTTGTACTGGTCCTTTGTCATACCTTCGGTCCAGTAGGAAAGCTCACAGGAATAGAAGTCCTTGAATGTGCCGCTTGTAGCCATCATCAAGTGATCTGCCGTAATGTGACCTGCAAGTTTTATGACCTCATCAAGTTTGGATTCATCCAGTAATATTTCCCTTGCAAGTGCCAGGGAGGTGTTGCCGAATTGAACTACCTTTTTAGAGAAATCCGGGCATGAGCCAATATGCATTGCTTTTTCAGCATCAACATATCCACCTGAAGCACCGGTCATGTACATGTTCTCAAGATCATCATAATGCAGACCGGATTCTATTATGAGAGTCAATTGAGCTGCTCTTATGGCACCTATAGCCTTTCCGGCTTCTTTTATATCATCCTCTGTGATGAACAGGTCATCACCAAGCAATATTTTTCCGTATTTTAGTTTAGGTGGATTTTCAATTATTCCTGTTTTCATGGCAACTGAAAGAACTGAAATAACACCTGTACCTGTTATTCCCACAGGTTTTATATCTGAATCCTTTATTATTTCCCCGGAAACCGGGTCTATAATATAACTTTTCTGAGGTTCCATATCAGCATCAAGGACCATAAGTTGCCAGTACTTTTCCCATTTGATTATTTGCTATGAATTTTTGACTATTCAGTCAAAATTATCAAATAATCAAAAATTCATACGGAATAGTCAATTTCTATTGACTTATTTTTCCCTTATGTTATATTTTGAGTGGTGATTGTAATGATACAAAGTATTAGTTTATATTTGGTAAATATATTGAGTAGTAGTAATTCTTTTAGTGAGCTTGATAAAGAGAAAATGGCATATTCTTTATCTGCCCTTTTAAGTGATTTTAGCAAATTAGTTATTTTATTTATTTTTTTCACAGTAATGAATAATGGCAAAATTTTTTTAATTATGTTTGTTTTTTCTACTATTTTGAGAATTAACGTCGGTGGTTTTCATTTTAAAAGATATTGGACCTGCTTAGCTTTTTCCCTTATGTATTATAACAGCCTTTTATTTGTAAATAGATTAGCTATAGACGAAATATTTTTT
>JAIPUR010000039.1 GCA_020055655.1 Methanosarcinaceae archaeon
GCACAAGTCCGCCAACTCTACACCCAACACACCGGCACAGCAGCCAGAACACTCCCTAACGGAACATGGACACCTGTCGTAGATGGAGAAGCCAACCTCCCTGTTGACAGCACAGTTAATTCCGTGCAGGTTGTGAACACAGAGGAAACAGCCACAAGTGATGTCACAATATCTGCACTCGTAACAGACAATGTAACACTAACCAGTGAAACACTAACTGGTAATGACTATGCAGCTTCATTGAGTCACGTGGTCAGTGAAAACGTGACATCTGGAACAATATCATTCACACCAACATTACTATCACAGGTTGGTTTGCCCGCACTTACAGGAACAAACACCAATGCAACGTTTGCATATTTACCAAATACCTTTGAAATTGAAACAGGTATACTCAGTAAAGGGGATACAGACACATATAACCTCACTGGCGTGCTATTCAATGTTAGCGGATATGTTAACGATTCTGTGTCGGGAGATGGTATTCCAAACGCTACGATACATTTGACAGGTGACAGTATTGCTACTTCCGTATATTCAAATGCAAGCGGGTATTATTTGATAGGTGAACTATATAACGGTTCTTATACAATCACCGCAAGTAAAACTGGATATATATCTAACAGTGTTGATATAGTCATATCAGGCGCGGACAACACCACAGACGAATTATTATTAGAAGAAATCGGGAAACCCACAATGGTAAATGTAACAAATGTTCCAATATCAATCTATGCTATTATAGTATTGTTTGGTTTGATCACCGGCGCATACGCAATTCTCCGCAAGGATAATGAATATTACACACATATGATAGCTTGTATAATATCCTCATTGTTGTTCGGTACAAGTTCATACATATCATTTGCCGGTGTGACCGGTGAAGGGTGGAGTGACGGCGCAGCGATGCCAATTATGACACTTTATACACTGCCATCATTAGGTTATCTATTTGCTGGTGTTGCCGCAATATTGATATTTTATTTCCTTATGCGCATGTATGACATATACCAAGAAAACGCAGATGCAGGATGGATGAAACAATGAAAGTAATAGCCGCAGCATTTTTATTTATATCAGTTTCGATGCTGATATTTGGCGGAATCTACATATTGCAAGGAGAACATGATGCGGCAACCGAATCAATAACAAATAATGGTTTGGCTACTGGGAATGATCTAACATCAGCAAATCAAGGGGTAGTAGCAACAATGACATTAGCAGCCGGTATTCCTATCTTTTTATTTTTGCTATTGATTGTTGGATTAGCGGGTATGTTATACTTCTCAATCCGTTAATTTTTTAATAATGTGCAGCGAATGTTTATATAATACGGAAATATAATTATAATTGTCTAATGACACATATATTGATTTTTGTTTATCCATGTTACCGGAGGTGAAAATAAAATGAAATCTAACAAATTTCTAAGTGAAGAAAAAGCACAGGTCGCTGGTCCAGTAATGGCAGTAATGACACTTATTCTGCTCGGTGCAATTCTGTTTGTAGGTCTGTCCGTAATGGACGGTATCGAATCAGGAACAGCACTAGAATCAGGAGATACATTCTATAATGCTTCTTCATCCGTGACGGACGGGGTTGAGTCTGCATTTGGTATGACAGGTGTACTGATGATTATTGTGATATCAGTAGCTATCATAGCAGCTCTTATGGGTATTCTTGTATTCATAAGATAACATAATGGGGAGCAATCCCCGTTACCTTCTTTTTATTTTTTAATTTTTTTTAAACGTTACATTTTCACAAGGTTTATATCTTTTTAGTGCGTATAATACATCATATGCCTAAAAAAACGCCAATTGATATACCATTGAAGAATAATTACAGCTCTTTTGAATTTCCAGACGTTCTTATTCATGTATCTGGTGATGTTAAAACGCTTTTGTATATGCTAAAAGAGTACGAAAGCAAGAAAAACGACACAAAAGTAAACAATAACGACATTCTTATTATGTTGTGTTCATGCTATATGGATGTACATGATCTTGATTTCTGGAATCCTGAAAACCCACAACATAAGCGCGTTGAGGGGTTATTAAACAATGGATGAAGAATACGATGAAGTCGATGATGAAAGTTTCATGCCACCTGCAGATGGTCAAGCACTGGGGCAGAATCGACAAGTTATAATGCAGTATAGTAACGAACACCTCCAATATCTACGCAGTATAACAGATGATGATACCTTTTCCATGATATGTAATTGGTTAGGTACTGCAAAACTCAAAATAAAAACATTAAATGATATCCTGGTACTTATCGGTGAAGCATTCAGTCAGGAATATGTAATTAATAATTATCCTGGTTATTCGTGGTATCGCAGGTACAGAATCATATTCAGAGCTAAATTATTAAGGTTTCCGATTTCAGCACTCGAAGCAAAGTACCTTGATATTGATTTAATATTGAAGATTGTTGAAGAGCACCATATGAATAAGATGCTAAGGTCTGTCAATGGTCATGAGCGTGAGATTCAGCATACTAGCATATACAAAGGACAGCAGGAAAACAGAACAATGGACAGACAAGAACCAAAAACAGGTGTTAATAGATGGATAGGTGGGGGCGATAATCAATGATGGACGGATTAGGCGGATTCTTACCTGAATCGATTGCTATACCTACTATTGTTTTATTAGTTGCTGCGTTGCTATTCGTTATTTTACTATTCGGCGTGGTTATATTCGCTGCATTTGCTAGTAAAATACCATATGTAAAAGAACAGTTCATTGCACAATTAAAGAAAAGACCTGGTATGTGGCTGCACACTGTCACAAAACAAATGCAGTTTTATTCTCCTAAACGTGGTGGGAAACGCGAAGAAAGGAACTATTTAGACCTTGCACATGCGGTGGGTTCTTACTGGATACCAGAAAGCAAAACAATTGAGCATATGGATAGATTACCAGTATCAAATTATTTCAGTAAATGTAGTGTTTCATTAACACCTGATCAAACAAAGGCTGCATGTGATTTTTATGACTTCTTAGGCAAAAAAGGCATACACGCAAACGAAGAACTCATTGATGTAATGGTAGTACATGGTTGCGATATAGAAGATGTATATTTACCTGCATTATGGAGTGTAGTTGAACCACAGTTACCATTAAAACTCGATAACGGTGAATTGACAGAGGGAGAGGCTGCGCAGATTGAAGCAATTGAAAAGGATATTTATAAAATTGATACTGAAATCAATCAATTAAAAACAAAGAAAGCAAATCTATACTATAAAATGGATACAATACACGGGTACATTGATACACAAACCGGAGAACGCATTGAAACCATTAAATCACTTGCCGCTGAACTAAAAAGAACAGTTGTCAAAGATGGGTTGTTTGTATTCCAACAGGTGCAGGATTTAGCAATGAGCGTGGCAAAAGTCAATAGTGCCAATACCAGCGAAACAATTGCCATTGCTAATGCGGAAGCCATGAACAATGCAGACAAGGGTAAAGAACCAGCAGACTATATGAAAATGGCTATTCCGTTTGTGTTCGTTGCATTTATATTCGTAGTATTGTATAAGATGATGACCAGTTAATCAATGGTGGGCACGTATGGAAGCACTAGAATCAACACAGAACAACGTAACCGAATGGAATAGAGGTATAGGTAGGTCAAGTAGTACCGAGTTGGAGGGAGCAATTCCCCAACTATGTTCAACTATGGCGACTGTTCGTGTTAGTTTAGCATTTGCACCGATAAACAGAATAGAACACGATGAAAAGAAACTCAATGTAAAACAGTTGTATCTTGATTTATCAAATGTGATATATCTAGCTTATGAGGTGGTGGATAAAGAAATAATCAAAGCATATAATACATGGGTTAGAGCAGAAGTTACAGACCCGTACCAATCTGATGCATATGCAAAAGAAGCATTGAGGATTAGTAACATGTTGCAGCATAACTTGTATATGAAAGGGTACAAGGATACAAATAGAAGCGAAAGCCTGCCGTTCCCTATGGAGTGTTATCTAAATGACTGAACAAGTACAATATACAGCCGTCCAGGATGAATCCGGTTATCAGCAAAAAACCAACTATGCGAGTATGTACTTTTCACTATTCGAAGGAAGGAAAGCACTGCATGTACAAGGTATGCATGACCAAGCTATCAAACTATTTTATAACATGTTGGGCGATTTCCAGCCACTATTTGATGATGATTTTATAAACAACTTTGACATGGTTACTCATTCATTTAGAGATGATACACAATATACATATTCCCAGTGTGTAGAACAGATTTATCGTTTACATGTATCTGAATTTGCAGCTCTCATGGTTAGACGTGGAGTAGCACCTAAACCAGATACAACATTGCAGATCATAAGAGAAGGAACACCAAAGACACTAAAGGAGGTATTCGAGGATGAGCCTGATAATGCCAAAGAGTAAAATACGCATTGAGCATCAACCATTTGTATCAGATGCTTTTGATATATTCCAACTCATAAGACATAAAGTAGTCAATGGTAATGAATCATGGGATGTACTATGCACAGGTGCAAAGGGAGTAGGTAAATCTAGTACAATGTTAAGTGCGGCATGTTTACTTGATCCACATTATAGTTTATCCAGGTGGGCATTTTCCACAGAAGAGCTAACCGACATGCGTGCTAATGCTAAGATGGGAGATGTTATTGTATCCGATGAGATGGGGACACAGGCCGCACTGTCATCTCAGAACTGGCAGGACAAAAAGAGCAAGGCCGCGGTAGACCAGCACCAACTAGACAGGACTGAAAGAATAATTAACATAGGAACTACTTTAGATATAGGAAGAATAAACAACAGGATAAGAACACAATACAAGGTGATAATCAATATCGAGAGTAAGCTAGATGATAAACAGACACATGGTAATGGACTAGGTACAAGTTGTGTGATTAGGTTTGTAGAGGAAGACCCATTCGCAACCAATGATGGTGATATGTTTAAACGTAAGTACTTTAGAGATAAGTATGGTCGTAGAATATCCAGAGTGATAATACCGCATCCACCTACTGAAATGTTTAAAAAATATTCTCTGATGAGAGATGAATTTAAACGTAATCTGAAAGAAGTTGAGCAAGCACCTAAGGCAGTTAATAAAAAGGAACAAGCAGAAATGGAAGCCTATGAAAAAGAGATGGCTAAATTAGGGCTTTCACCAAGATAGAAATTTTCCCCAGGTGTTAAACATGGAAAAAGATCCGTATAATCAAAGAAGATTCAAAATATTATTTACAATTAACTATTTAGAGAAACTTGGATGCACAGCTAACTCTCATACTGTATCTAGGATATCTGGCATAAACAAGGCAAATGTTGCAAAAGCTGTACTTCGTATGGCTGACGGAGAAATAATCGTTAAAAGGGATAAATTAAATCTACATAGCTGCTCTTACAAATATAAGTTATCCACAAAAGGCAAGAGGATACTAGGAGGGTACAAAGCCAGATATGAAGCCGGATATGATCTAAGACTGAGAAGAAAGAACCCTATCAAAGTTGATTACTCTGACTTTGAACTATTACCAGGATTAAAAGACGGGGAGGAATAATAATTGCAAAAAAAAACATATTTGACATAGGTTTGTTTCTACTTTCAATTTTTATGATAGCTCTGATAATAAATGCAATGTCTGTAAACGCAACAAAAAAATTATCAGAACAGCAGAGTGAGTGTTATTCTATATTCGGAGAAGAGAACATTACATACGAAATTATACAAGATGGTGTTTACATGGCTTACACCAACGGTACATTCGTAAGTGGGGAACTTGTATATGCAGGGGGCAGAGAGATAACAGAAGATGAGCCATACGTATATGGAATCACCGGATATATTTACCAAAAAATAAAAAAACACCAACAATAATGTTTGCTTTTGTGTCAAGCGTTCACGGGTACCAACTCCTGTTTTTTTACGAAACGTTTAAGTATTAACAGTTACATATTGTGTTTTGTACATCATTGATGTGCAAGGAATGAGGAACTTTCCTATCTCATAGTTGAGATATTGGCGTATCTCAACTATTACTTTTTTTATACCATTACAACAAATATTACTACTATGATATCAAAACTCGATACCGTCTTTTCTAAATACCACAAAGTAACCAATATGAGCTATTCTGAATTACTTAGGTGGTCAAATAATCCATGCAGCCGGGAAGCCAGCTTAGATAGAAAACCGATCATGCGTAATCTAAGGTTACTCTCGAAGTCTAAAAGCAAGTGGACGGCCAAAGATATCACAGATGCCAATAGGACCATAGCGTTTGTATCAAGGATGAAAAAAGTAAAAGGTGGAGAAAAGGTTAATGATTGTGGTTTATCCAAGCGTGATATATCTTTGTTGAACTGGGCCTATGATGTTAGAAAAAAGAGATAGTTTATGGATTCTCCCAAACTAAGTATTTTTTGCCACTTGCGGTCTTGTTACCTTCAAGTTTTTTGTACTTGACATTTGTATAGTCACCAAACGAATCATTCAAGAACAGTGCAAGTATATGATGTTTCATGATGTTAACACCTTCGAATTCATCAAAGTGTACATATCCACGTTCTTTTATTGCATCTACTATACTATCAAGTTGATCTTTTGCTATGACTAATTTGTTCCTGGTGTCAGCCATACCAACCTCGTTCTTTTTCTGAAGGAAGTATACAAGATTGGTTTTATCACCGATTACATTTTCGGTGTTTACGGGTGTGCTAATCCCTTTCGGCTTTGCTGTTTCTTTGACTTGTATTTTTGTGCTTGGTGCGGGCACACATTGCAGTGGACCTGGTGTTTTGGGCCATTCCCTTGCAAACTCTTCCGCATCAGCATAACGAATATCAATTATATCAATTTCTGCTCTGCAATCCTTGATTTTATTTTCAAGGTGTTTGATCTGTTTGAACAAGTTTGCGCGCTGTTCATCGAGTTCAGTTAATCGTTTTTCTGGGTAATTGTCTGTCATAATTAGTCATCCCATGTATGTTGTTTTTGTTATTTATGCATTGCCACAACTCAGCTTTCGAAACGCATGCAATAGCATAGTTGTCTTATCCCGGTCATTGATTATAACATTGAAACCCTCCTCTTTTATCATATTTACCATTTCATACATGTTCTCTCCATTGAATGAATGTATTTCCATCTCAATTCTACGGATACCGCTAAGATCATCTGGTTTGATATTCCATTCGCCACCTTCGCAGTCACATTTCAAGAAGTCTATCTGCGTTCCGCACATTTCAAGAAGTTCATTAAACGGCTTGCCTTTACATATAGTAGTTCTTCCTCTGACTTCCATCTCAAAATCATCATTTGATAATGCAAATGGAAATACTGTTATGTTTTCAGCCGCTTGGTTCATTGCAATGTTATCATTCAGTTCATCTATGAAAAACGGCTCAACCGAATACACATGTTCTGCCATTTTTGACATGTATATGGAGAAATAGCCACGGTTTGCACCGACATCTAAAACCACATCATCTTGCTGGATGTCATCAAAATTATATTCCTCGTGTACTTGTTTTAATATATCCATATTTAAATCACGGATGTTATATTTTATACCATATGATATTACGTGTGATATGTGTTTTGTGTTAATTGCTTTGTAACCTTTGTGATCCAAGGTGAATAAACGATTTTCGATGAATTTGTTAACATCTGGGAAGGTTCTTATAAAATCTTTTAATATGTATTTTATATCCATTGTTATACATCTGTTGTTTTTGTTATTTATGTCTTTTTAATTCCTCTAATGTATCCTCAAGTGATTTCTGTTTTCTCCGCAGTCGGTTGATTTCCATGATTGTTCTTCCTAGTTCTTGCTCGGTGTTTTGTATTCTTTCTGTGATTGTGTACATTCTATTCACTTCCTGCAAGTTCACCAAGCTCTTTCTCTAACCCAGTCTTTTCATGTTTGTAGTAATTAATTAAATACTCACATTTCGCTAATCTAGTTTCAAGTACTTCTGCTTTGTTCATTGTTACACCAGTGATGTTCTATTTCATGTTGTTTCAGTTCAGTTCCGCATATGATACATATCATTTGCATTTTACCGTGAGGGGATTTTGTTTTAATTGTTATCATTTTAATCCTGCTATGTGTTTCTTTATGTTTTTAATGCAGCTAGTGTATACTTAGGGGCTGGAAGTTGTCGCCATGATGTAAATACACGCACATAACATGGTAAATCATATTCCAGTTAATAAATATTCAATTTTTATTATGAGTTCGTTCATATTCGATCACTTCATGCAATCACATGTATAATCATTCTCGCTGTTCAACTCCGTTCCACACTTCCCGCACATTAAAACATCTCTGTGTTCTTCGTTGGATGTTTTTATAGCTTTGTACATATTCCACATTAATGTTTCTCCATCGGTTGACATCCCTGCTTCATGCATTTGGATGATGTTACCCATGCACATTTTATAAAATGTTAGTTTGTTCATGTTTGTTTTCTCCTATGTATTTTCTATTATTCACAGTAGTGTTATACATCCTTATCACTCACGTTTTAATTTATTAAATCAAGTTTATATTTCAACACAGTGCTACCCATTACAACCACATCATTTTCAAATGGATATACAACTCCAAGCATAGAGTTATTCAAATATATTTTATCGCCGTGGTCATCATATACATAAAAGAAGTCAGTGTTGTTACTTCCGTATACATGATACAATGCATAATATGACATTGGAGATATTTGTGTGGCACCAGTGAAATCACTTAATGTAACATTACCATCTTTTGTCTGCTCGACTGCTAAGAGAATATCAATTTCTCGATAGTAATAAAACTCTGGAAAACGGGTAGTAGATTCTTGTGAGTTATAATATCTATATAAATCAACATCTTTACTGGAAAAATCTTCCTTTGCTTCTTCTCGGATTGATCCAATTTGGCTATCTATATATGGTCCAACTACAGATGTTATAACAACGATGATTGTTATAAGACCTAATATAATACCTAATATAATACCTAATATTGGTTTTGTCATTTTATCATTTCTCCACTTTTTATAAATTACACATTTCTATTATGCTGTAACATTCACCTTATCAAATGAGCATTTTGTATCTATATTGTTTATATACAAATCGATTATAAAATACTCATTTTGTAAAGTCTTATTCACACTTCGTAATTATGAGAATTACTCGAAACTATATAATTGTTATGGATTAAGTATGAGCTTTAGAATATAACATACAAAATCTATATAACCATTGAGAAAGATATAAACTTATTATATGAAACCGAAAATAGCGGGATTATACGTTAGAACAAGTACAGATAACCAATCAGAATCAATTAAGTTACAAAGTAAAGAATTGGAGGAATACTGTAATAGACTTGGATATAAAATACATGATAAATATATTGATTTTGGATTTTCAGGTAAAGATACAGAAAGACCAGCATTTAAAAATATGCTGAATGATGCAAAGGAAAACAAGTTTGATATTTTGCTAGTTACAAAGATAGACAGATTTGCAAGATCAATTATAGATTGCCTGGTAAATGTTGAATTGCTAGAATCTTATAACATTTCCTTTGCTGCGACATCACAACCAATTGATACTTCATCTGCAATGGGAAAACTGACACTTCAAATAATGAGTGCATTTGCAGAGTTTGAAAGAACTATAATAACAGAACGTATGGCAAGTGGTAGAAGAGCAGCTGAGGAGAGGGGCGTGATATGTCATAGACCTAGAAAGGATATAAACATAAAGAAACTGGAAGAACTAATTGAGAAGAAACTATCTGCAAATGCATGTGCAAAATTCTTTAGCGTTGATACTTGTACTATTATAGATAGATTAAAAGAAAATGGATATAAGCATGAATTAGGAAAGTGGACAAAAACAGAGTGATATTATGGGAAAAGAACTAAGTTCATGACAAATAAACATTACAAAAAGAGAAAAGTAATAATCCGTAAGGTTGAGATTAAAGGTAAAAGACGGTTTTTAATTAAAAGGTGTTTTTGAAAGAGAACACCATAACTCTATTTTTTTGATTATACTTCAACTGGCTTCATTTCAGTTACAACGGTATATTCGCCACCTGCAATATTACTCGCAGCACTCATACATTTTGTAAGAACAACTGTTGAATCCGCAGGGACTACAATTTCAGGTCTACCGTTGCCATCAGTGTCCACAAGTTCAACACCATTCAACATGTAAGTAGTAGTCAGACCAATTCCATCCGGTGAGTATGTTGTCTTTAGTTCTCCACGAATGTCAACACCAGCACGGTTAGTGATCCAGATATCTTCATTTGAGGATTCACCACCAAAGAAGGATACCCATGATTCCGCGCCGTCTATTGTAATTGCTTCATCTACAGTCGCATGTGTGGTGTGTGTGAAAAAACCGCTCAACACTGCTGCGCTTGCTGTTCCTGCAACGAGGAAAACAAGCGCGATGCTTAGAAGTATTTTTTTAGAAATCATCAATAATAATATGCTTTAATATGATATAAGTTTTTTTAGAAATAAAACAGTTGAATCAAATGGCCTACTAACATGATTCAACTGTTTAACACGCATTGTCTGGAATATATTATATAGCGTTGGTGGTATTTAATATTTGTGTATATGATCATAAAAAAGTAACTTAATACATTTTTACTTTTTTAATGCTTTGCTAATCACATATTCACCTTCACCACTCAACATCATCAGCTCGCGCCAACTAGCAGATGGATTATCACGTTTCAATTGTCTGATAGCTTCCAAACGGTCATTCGTGACACGTGGTTTGGGAAATGTAGCGATGTATTCAGGCAGTTTCATTTTGTTCATCCCACTTGCGTTCTTGTATTTTTAATTCAAAATTCAATTTGTCAGCATCGTATCTGGCTTGTTTTCTTTCCATTCCAGTGATGCCCATGTATTGAACAAACTTACCACACCGTGAACATCCCGCCATGCCCATATAAGTTTCCCATTTGTGCCCGTGTAATATACATTTAAGATTCATTCTTATCCCTTTTGTTTTGTTCTTCTTCTTCTTTGACTTCACGCATGTATGATTTGTTTGGCACGTAGCTGTTAATTCGTTTCTTTTTCATTGTTCATTACTTCCTTTATTATGGGTTCTAACCATCATACTCGGGAATTACTCTGTCACAATCTAGCCACTCATCACCATCACTGACAAAAGATAGTTGAATTTGAGCAACCTTGCCGTCTTCGTCTATCATATAGCCTATTGCTTTCTCTGATTTGTCGTAACCTGTCCAGATATCCTGACCAAGTTCAACAATTGTGCCTTCCAGTTCTTCGCCTTCTTCCATCTTGTATGTAAACATCTTTTCTCATCTCCTTTCCTTTATTATGGAGTTCCTGCGTTTCCATCGACTTCCCACCCAAACCCTGAGCTTTTGCCCTGGTCAAGTTCAGCGGCAATCTTACGTAGAGTATCTGCAATTACTTCTTGATGTGAAAAGTTCAAGTAAATATCAATATTGTACATCTCTTACACTTCCTTTATTATGATCATCTACATATGATTCATAGCAGCTTGGACACACCGGTACACGCAAATCATTATCCATGTGCTTCATTTGTATAGTACCAAAATGTTCAGGTCTACCTGTTATATATTTTCTGCATTCAAAACATCTTGTCATTTTTTTCACTTTCCTATTCTTTCCATAGTTCTATCCAATTTTTCAACACGCTTATCTTCCCAACTGCCAAATATTATACGCAGTTGGGAGAGCATGTTTTCAACGTCAGCACACTCCAACTTCACTGATTTTGAAACAGCTTTATCAAATTCACATGGTTCAATGTTCACATGATATTGAGCAAATCTTCTGACAGTGTCTATTTTTGACCACATATAGTCTATATCATCAATAGTTTCCTTGTCATATGTATCAAATCCTAACAACAAATCACATATCAACTCTGCCATTTCCTCAATCGCTTTCAATACTTGCGCGGGTTCACCGTAGTGCTCAATAATCACGCGGTACTTTTCATCATCCTGCTCTTTCTTGCCCATTGTAGCAGCCGTGACAAGTTTATGAAAATGAACATCGTGTTTTAGTCTTTCGTTTTCTATATTAAGAATATCATTTAATAAATTGAATCGGTGACATCTGTGTTCTAATTCTTCAATATGTTCTTGATTCATTGTTTCAAATCCCCTTCTTTCCTTCGATATTCACCACAATAAGATCCACCGCCTGTTTTATTGCATACAGTAGCCTTTTTATCATAGCGGATGCACCGTTTGTAATGTTTACATTTCATCGGTTCAGGCATATCACAGGGAACCAATGAAATCAGCATTGTTTTACCAGACATAACATCTGCAATTGAATTGAGCAGGTCATCTTTTTCGACTGACCATGTTACAATTTCCCCGGTCATGGTTGACTTTTCAGTCAGATAGTAATTACAGTTCATCCCAACACCTCTCGCATATCATCTCACCAAACAGCTCATCCGGTTCGGCAATTGTTATCATTTCACCTGGTATGATCTGGCCGCATTTGACACATGGTGTATATACACTTTCGTATTCCACTGTTACCACTTCCTGAAATGTCTGAATCTTTGCGGGGTACGTCTGCTTAATTTGTATGTCACGTTTATCACTCCTTGAAAAAAACAGGGTGGTTAGCCCTGATTATACTTACAGTTCTCATTGAAATAAAACTCTTCTACAATATCTTTGCATTCTTCCGCGCTTTCCGGTAGAGCTCGCATTTCAGTCGCCTTAGCTTCAAGTGCAGCTACCTGGTCAGCGGTTGCCAGTCTATTTGCAGCAGTGTTTAGAAGATCCTCAATTGTTCCCATGTACTCCAAATTTACATGATAGATAGTAGTTGGTGTTTTTGTTCCTGGTATGACCGTTGTTTTCTGCTGCAATGTTAGCATAAGTGGTAGACCTACCAAACGACCACCGGTCAAACCATGTATAAACTCAATTGATGACATCAAATTGCGAATCGAGTTCCAGCCGGTTGTTCTGAACTTATACACACCACCAACACGGGGCGCATTGCGGAGTACCACGGATAAGACACCATTTGGTTTACATTTACCAGTGGTTGCAAACTTGCATGTTTCAGGATTGCACTCAATCTGTGTACCATCTGCTTTGACGGCATATTCACCGTCGCCACGGCACTGACATTGCGCAGAGTCATAGTAGGCGTATGACGTGAAAAAGTTAAGGTCAGGAGAGTCATACAGGAGCATAACAGGTATTTGTGTGGGGTTGTCTGGAAGTGTTGCCATAACAGCATGATCAATTACATAATCATCGTTTTGCTTTTCAGTGGTTGTGATTTCGAAGTGGTCAAGTTTCGAAGGCGGTCTGAATTGGTTACCATGTCTTGAAGTTGTGACCTGACCTTTTTTGCCAATTTTGATTTTTCCACATTCACAGAGTTGTGGCACAATGCCCTTGATACCGCGGATTGTATGTTTCTGTGTGGTTTGTATGGGTACTAGATTATTTGCGGCGGGTATTTCTTCTTCAATTGGTTGATCTACAATCTCATCCTTGACCTCTTCAGGTACATCATCAGCCGTTGGCTCAACTACATAATCACATAGTTCCTGCAACTTCACAAGCGTAGCATCCTCCTCGTCATTGTCAATACGGGTCATACCATACTCGCCTTCCTGTCTACAAACCTGCTTGTTTTTGAAGTCAACCAAGTACATCTTTCCGTCTACTTCCTTTTTGAATGTGTTTGCAGTTGTCTGTACAAATTTCATATCAAGTAACTGTTTTGATAGTTCTTCTTTTGTTTTCATTATAATCACCTTAAAATATCCTGATCATCCCACCACCAGCGGCAGCAAAATAGAACGCTTCCACGTTTGAATACATCCTGCATTCAGCAGCTATCATCATTTTGAGCGGGCAGGATTTACCACCCGTCAAATACACAGTGATAGGATATGTAGTGTTCGTTTTCTGGCTTGCCCAGTTTAAAACTTTATCAATTTTATCAGGCGTTAGTACCTTGAAATCGTCATATTTGAATTTATCAAGGTCTAATGTTACCGTTGCTTCAATGTCGTCTGTCATTATTTCACCTTTTTACTTTTTGATTAGTTGACCCGTGCAGGAATCGCACCTGCACATGTTTCAAATTGTCGTTTGTTATATTTCCCAGTTCCTAGATAACAACAATCACACACACGGGTCATGTTGGATAAATGTAGCAGCGGAGGAGGAAACCGCTGCTTGTAATAATTATGGTTTCAACCTTTCGCCACATTCACAGTACCAGTTCTTCTTAATCGAGAAATCACATGTTTGTACTCTACCACACTGGCACCTACATGTGTATTTGTGGATGTGTTCTAGGTGACCGTTACGGGTAGTCATTGGGTATGCTTCCATTTACATCACCTTGACACTAACAGCCACAATCTCATCCATATCAATACATGTAGCCAACGGGTCACCAACTGCCAGAACCGTTGCATTCATATGTAACAGTTGATCGTTTACACCAGTGACACGCCCGCGAAAGTTTACACCGCTTTTTGTGTATACAACTGTTTGCAGTCTATCTGTTTCGGCCTGCTGGAGAACCATTGAGAATTTATTATTTATCATATTTTTTACACTCCCTTTTTTTATA
>JAIPUR010000003.1:0-2601 GCA_020055655.1 Methanosarcinaceae archaeon
AGCAATATTCACAGGGTATTCTTGAAAAAAATTACTGTTTTCTGGATTTGATCAAGAATCCGAGAAGTTCATTGCTCAATGTTGTAAAAAGTAACATCTTCTCTTTTATTTCCTTTTCTGTCAATCCTTCTGATAGATACTGATCTATCTTGTCATAGATCTCTTGTGACAGTTCTGAGTATTCATTGGTATCTTTTCTGTGTTCCGAGATATCACCTTCAATGAGTGAAATGTTCTGCATTTCAAACAGCATTTGTGTTGACTTTGAAATAGTTCGCTTATATGAAGGTGGGATTTGGATGGCTTTTAGGTATGGACATTTTGAAATAACTGCAAGAATATCGGTGTTTGAAGGCCTAAATGCAATATGGATCATCTTTTCATTTTTGCTAATTGTATCAATCTCTTCTTTGGAACTTATAACTCTCATTTTCATGTTTGACACCCCTTTTTTGCTATATTACACAATAGTTGAAATTATTTAGATTTAGTGCATGGCTTCAACCGGTGTATTTCCAATGGAGATTTCAAGGTATAAAATCGGTATGTGTGTCAAGCGTGGCACACACGCCTTAATCGTGTACCTAAGGGAACGGAGGAAAAAAGCCAGATGCGCCGCGAAGCGGCGCAAGTGCTGGGTATGTAAAGTTTTAGAATTCCAGTGTTATTTTTTAGAAATCGCTATCGGGTGATTTTTGGAGAAAAGGAAATGGTGGTTTTTACAGTACCACGGTATAGATGGGTTGCAGTGGAAAAACTGGGGAATAACTCACTGAAAATAAACTGGTGATTTCCTTTTTGTGAAACTAAGAGGAAATATTTTTCCGCACCTTTAACAGATGCGAGTAAAACCGAGATTGTATAAAAGGGAAATCAAGTTTTTGTAGTATGTCGTTGGAAATCGCAAAAGTGTTACTCTGTGCATACTCGTATTAATTAGCTATCTGGGAGCACCTATCTTTTGATTACTTTGATAAATAGATGATCAAATATTTCTTAAAAAAAAGATTACTGACTATTAATCACTATTTCCTTTACTTGGTGGAGTGAGAATTACAGTTTCCTTTTATTGGCAGTTTATGAAGCACTATTTAGGAGCTTTGATTGCTATTCGAACTACATTGTATGCTATATACAAGATGGCAGGAATAACAACTAATAGACTCCATAAGTACCCAGCCCAAAAAAATACACCACTAAAAACCACAACAATCCCACAGAATGTTATACGTTTTCTATCCTTCTTTGGAAAATCACTTAGTTTTCGAAATGATTTTATCAAATCACTCTTAATCATAAACACACGATGATTTTTTTCTTATTTCCCTTTACTTGGCGTTTTAGAAATATCGTAAAATATATATCTAACACCTAGATATAAAAGTAGTACCTCAAAATCAATTTTATAGATAGAAAAGAGATATCTTTGGTACCACCCTTTATAGATATCTCCTTTCCAAACGAATACCTCCCCTAGGTATCTCGTTCTATGAGTTACTCCCCAACCCACAAAAAAACATATGTCATTTATTTATTTAATATTAACGTGTTTTATCTTTTGGTCACATCGTAAAATATAATGACATTAAACTTTTGTATGGTATAAAATGAAAAATCATTACTTGTGGGCATGTTTGGATATATTATGAGGCAATTTTAATATATATTCAAATGAATAGATATATGTACCAAGAGGATAATCGTTAAGTGAGGCATGTGAACTTTTTTAGTATAATTT
The DNA here is from genome assembly GCA_020055655.1 of Methanosarcinaceae archaeon. GTDB lineage: Archaea > Halobacteriota > Methanosarcinia > Methanosarcinales > Methanosarcinaceae > Methanolobus. The sequence goes on from JAIPUR010000003.1 coordinate 1,739, forward strand.
CACTACCACCCCAACAATGCCACTCCTCAATAAACATGCCTCAGGGATATTTTTCAACTTTTCTAAGAATCTACACAATCATACTTCCTTTATTTGGCAGATTAGGCAGGCATATGCAGTGCACACTTATGTGGGAACTACATCTTTTAATTAATACAACTTATCAAGAAGAATATTGCATTTTACATTCTTCTTATTTTAAGAACAAATGATTTATTAAAGATATTACATCTTAATAGTACTCAGAAAGAGAAGAGTACGTAGCTCTCGAAAAGCTACATACATTGAGTAACAGGCACTCGTCCGTAATGCCTGCAGTACAGATAGCTTGAAACAAGCAAATCCAACATGTTACCATTGTAACAATTTATTAATATATGTTACGATGGTCGCACTTGTTTTGAGTTCCAAATTAACAACAAGGAGCTGATAGCATGGACATTGATGACATGTTAAAGCTTGCATTGAAAGTTATTCAGATTGCTGATTATGGCAGTCGTGTTATAACTCGACATCGCAAGAAGAAATGAAAAGCGAAAACATCATATCGACAGAACCAAAGAGGATTTAATTCCTCTTAGAATCTACATTTCATTTTATTGGCGTTACATGAACTTTGTATTTGCTATCTTCCAGATAGATCGGTTCCCTCTGCCCTTGCCAATGAGCTTAATATATTCACAAGAAGCAGCATCCCTTACTCTTGTAAAATCAATGCCCCTTGCACGCAAATCTCTACTCATGAAAGGCTCGAAACCAACAACCGGGAATATCTCTCTAAGTTGTTGAAGTGTTTCATATGATCCTCTTTTCTTAGTCATGCTTGATCTCCGTTATTATGGGTACTTGGAAACAGTAATTTT
>JAIPUR010000003.1:2611-175615 GCA_020055655.1 Methanosarcinaceae archaeon
TGGCCAACTGTTTTAAATCCCGCCCATTCTGCAGCAAGATCAATACCTCCTATTCCTGAAAAACAAGAGAAGTGAGTTAACATATCAAAACTTCCTTTATTATGGGTATTTATCGTTCTTTTTGTCTCCCTGGGAGAGGCTACCGTTGCATATTAGGTTAGCCTATCCGGATTCACATTACCTATATTTTAATTTCCTTTATTATGGGTACTTGGAAACACTAATTTTGTTCGATAATCTATTCAAGCTGTTCATTTTGCATAGCTAACGCTATTCAGATTACACGACTATACCTTACTGTGTTATGATTAGATTTAACAGCAATCTTGTGAGTGATACCAAGCTCTTTAAATTCTTTCATTAATTTCTTGGCTTGTTGGTAAGTGTCTACTATGATAGGTTCTAAATCAGGGATTCGTTTAGGCTTAATTGGTTTCAGGTTCTTTTTTCGTTCCTTGTAGGGTCGGATTACACCTGAACCTATGAATACGTGACCAAATATCTTTTTGAAACCAATATCAAGAGCAGAGCAGAAATTAATTAGTGGGTCTTTTGTGCTTTCCCATAAGCGTTTTGTTTTGAAGAATACCTTTGTGCAGTGTTCTCTGGCTGGGTCAAGGATGCCTTTAGACTTCCAGTAGATGATATAGCGCCAGAGGGAACGTTCAGGTATTTCTGCATCCAAGCATAACAAGCACCATATTGAAATTCTGTCTATGAGCCGTCCAAGGTGGGGGCTTTAATCGCTTGCAATGATGGCGGTAGGCAGATGCTAAACTAAGTTAGTGTGTCTTTTTGTTTACACTCAGATACGTATACATCACGATTGTTAATGTACAACCCCCTTATTTCCACTGGAGTTCAGGTACCCCTAAAGCATTGGGCGATTAATCACTTTCATAAAATCAAATAAAAAAGCTTAATTAATCATTGCCAAAATATTTCAGTAATATTTTAATTTCCATTTCCAAAAGGCGATTAAATGCGGGTAGAACACCTTGAAAAAGTATATCCTTGTATTGCAGATCCGTGGAAATTGAGGATAATTGCTCATCTTGATGAAGGGCCTGATATTCCTTTGCTTGCTAAATATCTTGACTGCAAGTATTCGGAAGATCTTGGGATGGTGGCGTATAGGACTGGTATTCGGGAATTGAACTTCTTTGACAATGGGAAGGTTACTATCAGGATGGTAGATTCAGAACAAGAAGCCATTGATCTTGTTAACCGGACATTGACAATGGCCTATCACAAATCGATGCTGGATGATGATGATCTTTAGATCACCAGCATGTAAATGGCTGCAAAGGCCATGACTCCAAGCAGGAAGAATGCTCCAAGGGCCAGCATGAGTTTTTTTCTCCTTTCTTCTTCTTCAGGTGGCAGTGGCAGAGGGTCAGGATTGTATTTCTTCTCCATGATCGCTCCCAGTGTAACACCAATAGCCAATCCAATTGCAGGTCCAATGGCAAGTGTGCCCATGACTATTCCAAGTGGTATTCCAAGTGGGAGTCCGATGGCGATGCCAAGACCCATAAAACGGCCTTTTGGGTATCTCTTATTTTCCATGAACTTAAAATAAGGTCCGGGTATATAAATATTAATCATACAGTAAAAAATGGATTAAATTTAAGTTCTCAAAAAGGGTGCTATCTTCGTGAACATAAAAAATGCTGCCTCTTTTGTTTTCATTTTAGTTTCAACCGTTCTCCTGCGCAATAAATATCCAGTAGCTGTACTGGTTACTCAGGTGAAGAGAGTTTTGTACTGGATGCCGGAAGCTATACGTTCTGGACAGTGAGGATCTATACCGTTACGGGAACATGGGTAATTTCCAGTATGATAGGTACTATGAGATAGTCTGTCCACAAACGTAGAATTCACTGTTAGTTACGATGCTTATATTGCTACGTAGTACTGATTAACAACGAAAACCAGGATCTTAGGCTGGATATTAGCTTCGAAGTTAGCCAGGTATCCATCAATTCTTTCTACTTAGCGATGGCAGCAGCCGATATCCTCAAGCAGTTTCTTGCGAAGCTCCACAACCTCTTCGCTAAATAAGTAGCGTGGTCTGGGTATTTTCACCTGTTCTTCCCAGTATATCTCACCGGGACGCGATGCCATGACAAGTATCCTGTCCGCAAGCAGGATCGCTTCCTCGATATTGTGTGTCACGAAGATGACCGTTTTCATATCCTTTTTCCAGATATTCAAAAGCTCATTATCAAGACGCTGTCGCGTTTGTTCATCCTGGGATGCAAAAGGTTCATCCATAAGCAGCATTTCAGGGTCAAGTGCCAGGGTTCTTGCAATGGCAGCCTTCTGTTTCATACCACCAGAAAGTTCATGGGGTTTAGCGTGCTCAAAAGATCTCAATCCCACAAGTTCGATATACTTTCTTGCAATTTCCTCTTGCTTATCGGCTGCAATTCCCTGTACCTTCAATCCAAACTTCACATTGTCCAATACATTCATCCAGGGGAAAAGGCTGCTTTCCTGGAAGACCACCCCTTTGTCCGGAGAAGGTCCCGTGACTCCCTTGCCATTTAGCAAAATGCTGCCAACATCCTGTTTCTCAAAACCGGCTATCATGTGCAATAAAGTTGTTTTTCCACAACCACTGGGCCCTATTATGCAGACAAACTCATTCTTTTCTACAGTCAGGTTGATGTTTCGCAGAGCTACCATTCCACGTCCGCGATTCTTATCAATATAAGCTTTTGAAACATTTTTCACTTCAAGCACATCAGCACCTCCTATGTCAGCTGCTCAGCAACTTTTTTCTCCAGTACCGAAAAGAGCGTTTTTTCGATAAGCAATCCAATGATACTTATTACAAGTATGCTTACAAAGGCAGCCTCAAAATCAAGAGACCAGCGTGCCTGTATTATTGAATATCCAAGTCCCAGTCCCACACCTACTATCATTTCAGCAGCAATCAGCACTCTCCATCCGTTTGCAAGGCCTATTCTCAGCCCGTTTATTATGGAAAGCGCAGCTGAAGGCAGCATCACCCGTAAAAATATAGTGGCTTTTCCAGCTCCCATCATCCTTGCTGCTCTTACATATACTGTTGGAGCAGCCCGTATTCCTCCACTTGTGTTAATGACTATGGGTGCAAAAGCCGTAGCAGCTATCATGAATATGGTGGAGGTGTTTCCAAGCCCGAATATAAGTAGAGCAATAGGTATCCATGCGAGTCCGGGTATGAGTTGTATCACATAAATTACTGGCATTATTGTCTTTTGCAGCATTTCAGATGATCCAAGGAATAGTCCCATCAGGATACCAGAAATAACTGCAATGGAAAATCCGACACACCATCGCATCAAACTGGCATAAAGATGCTCGAATATCGTCCTGCCGTAAAGAGCTTCGCCCTGTAGCATGCTGGAAAGCCTGTACAATGTTTCCATTGGTGTTGGAAATGGAACTCCTCTGATATGTATTCCCCATTGTGCTACAAAATACCATATAATGAAAACAATGGCCATGGATATGATCACATAAAGGGCAGGGTTTGCTATTTTTTTGATCTTACTTTCCTTAAAATCAAATTCGAGCATTTCATAGTTAGAAACACCTTCTTTTTTATCCCGCATATCTGATAATGGGATAACTTTCATAGGTGCTCCGGCATCCTGCACCATTGAAAGTATCATTTGTTTTTTATTGATCCAAACACCTTCTTCTTTTGTTTTACAGGACGCAGATTAATTCAGCTCATTTATATATGATCGATCTGCAACAATGTCAAAATCAGGTACTTCTCTTATTTTTTCAATATCCATAAGAAACGCTGCTGTTGATTCCAGACTTTCTATTGTTCTATTGGACATATCCAGTTCATAGTCGTGGAGTTCCATTGCATTTTCTATAACTTCAACATCCACTCCTGCGATATTTGCCTGTATCTGCGCAGCCTCATTTGGATTTTCATTAATGAATTCGGTAGCTTTCTGTAATACTCTGAGGATAGCTGTTACCTTTTCCGGACTATTTTCAGCAAATTCATTATTCACTAGTATTGTTATTGGATATGTGTTGTCAAGTCCACCTAGTGTGGTAAGTTCGCGTCCATATCCATTATATTCTGCAATTGAAGGCGTGGGTTCACTTGCAACTATTGCATCCACTTCTCCAGTTGCAAAAGCTGTTAGTTGCTCAGAAGGTCTTAGGTCAAGCATCTCTTCATCAAGGTCCAATCCATTTCTCTCTGCGAAAAGAAGAAGTCCTCCATGTGTTGATGTTCCCATTTTGATCCCTATACTTTTTCCTTCCAGATCCTCGATATTAGTTATTCCACTTTTATCAGAAACGATGAGTCGATGACGATCTTCCCCGCTGCCATGGGATGCTATTATTGTTACGGGATGTCCCTGTGAAACACTGGTGATGGCAGTTGTATCTCCCATTGTGCCAAAGTCAGCATCTCCATACAAAAGAGCCTCTGCACATGCAGGTCCACTGCTAAACTGCATTGATCTTATATTCAATCCTTCTTCTTCAAAGAATCCTTTTTCGAATGCAATTATAGTTGCAGCACCGGCAACTTTGTCCTGATGCGCAAAAACTATCTCATCGTCACTTTCTTTTTCTGTATCCAGGCACATGGATGCAGATACGGCAAATAAACTAATCACAAGGAACAGTGCAAATCCTTTAATCTTCTGTTTTTCACTCATTATATCGTTCCTGTTCAGGGTATATCAAGTTCACAATGTGAATTGTCAAGTAGTCATATATTATATCTTCGCACAGTTTCAATATTTTTTGATTTCAGTTTATTTTGAAATTGCACTGCCGAGACTATGCAAATAATTTAATACATCCTTATCATTTTTGCAATCGCCCCTTCCAGTTGTTAGGTTTATATAAGTTCAGGTAGAACTGCTGAGAAAAAAGTGATTTATACATTTGGATTATGAATTTCTTGTAATTGGAAGGATGACATATTATGAGCTACAAAGTTGGAATTATGGGTGCTACTGGCGCAGTAGGCAGAGAGGTTATTGATGTTTTGCACAACAGGGATTTTCCTGTGGAAAAACTAAGGCTTTATGCTTCATCAAGAAGTGCAGGTAAAGTAATGGGTACTCCTTATGGGGAGATCACAATTGAAAATGCCGATGAAGCAGATTATTCTGAACTTGATGTCGCATTTTTTGCAATAAGTGGTGAATGGAGTAAGGCAAATGCTGAAAAGGCAACATCTGCAGGATGCTATGTAATTGATAACAGTAGTGCTTTCCGCTATGATGACAATGTTCCATTGGTTGTACCTGAGATCAATAGCAGTGCGATCGGCGATTCAAAATTAATGGCAAATCCAAACTGTACTACAGCTATTGCTGCAATTCCTCTTTATGCCCTTCATAAAGAATATGGTGTCAAGAAGGTAATAATCAGTACATATCAGGCAACCAGCGGTGCAGGTGCTGCTGGTATGAACGAACTGGAGACAGAGTCGAGAAACTATCTTGATGGTAAAAAGGTAGGTAACAAGGTGTTTGCATATCCAATAGCTTTCAATGCAATTCCACATATCGACAGTTTCCAGGAAAATGACTATACTCGTGAGGAAATGAAGGTTGTCTGGGAAACCCACAAGATATTCGGTGAACCTGATATGCCAATCAGCTGTACCTGCGTTAGGATACCTACAATGAGAGTTCATGCTGAAAGCATAGTTGTGGAAACAGAAAAACCAGTGGATCCAGAAGATGCAAAGAAAGTATTGGGCTCTATTGAAGGCGTGGAACTGAAAGACGATATTGCAAATAACGTCTACCCAATGCCAATAACTGCTACTAGAAAGTATGATGTAGAAGTTGGCAGGATCAGAAGGAATATCGTTTTCGGTGAAAAAGGGCTTGAATTCTTTGTTTGTGGTGACCAGTTGCTCAAGGGCGCTGCACTTAATGCTGTGCAGATAGCTGAGAATCTTTGATCTGTTTTATTGATAAGTCGAAGGCAGTATTTGCCTTCAAATTTCGTTTTTCATTTTTTAGCTGTTTACACGCAGTGAAATTCGCATGGAACAGTTCGAACTTAGAAGTTGAATGATATATTTTGAACAAAATCCTTATGTGACTTTACTTTCATAATAATAATTCTTAGTTTATTATTTAGTTTGGTGATATGTATGGTGGAAATTGATATCTATTTCAAGAAGCTAGATCAGAGGTCATTCAAATCATCTGATATTCCTTTGGTTACAAAAGCGATTCTTCAGGATTCTAAGGCCGGCGCGGCTAAGGCTAGTAAAGATGATTTCCAGTGGCTCCAGAACTATCATTTTGCATTGGAACAACTGGAGCTTGCCGAGGGAACAGCCTCCTCTGCTGTTCATACGGGAGACTGGAGGGGTGTTATAGATGATTTCAGTAAGCTCAAAATGATGATTGATGAAATGTCAGAAAAAGCTGTGATAACTAATGTGTCATGGTCAGCAGGTGGAATGGCGATATTTGATATACCCGATGCAGAATGTTACAGGGAACATGTTTATTGCCTTGTACGTGCTCATCTGAAAAAGATCTATGGATTGCAATAGGCTATATAGTCTCTTTTTCTTCTTTTTTAGTCCTTCTTTTTTTCATGTCTGATTGGTTACATTTATATAGAACTGCCTGCATCTAGATTCAGCGGCATGAGTATTTACGATACTCTATCGCTCATAATTACATTAACAATTTGATCTATTATTTCAGGAGGTTATTTATTTGGCAGGACAACCCACATACGCTTTAAAGAACAAAAGCATGAGCACTCGTGCAAGAGATTCTCAAGCTGTTAATATATTGGCTGGAAAAGCTGTTGCAAAGGCAGTAAGAACCACCCTTGGTCCAAAAGGTATGGACAAGATGCTTGTAGATGGACTTGGTGACATTGTAATTACCAACGACGGTGCTACAATTCTCAAGGAAATGGATATCGACCATCCGGCAGCAAAAATGGTAGTTGAAGTAGCAAAGACACAGGACGATGCAGTCGGAGATGGTACAACAACTGCAGCTGTACTTACTGGTGAATTGCTTAACATGTCAGAAGAACTGATGAACAAAGGTGTGCACCCAACTATTATTGCAACCGGTTACAGACATGCTGCAGAAAAGGCAACTGAGATCCTTGATACGATCACTATCGATGTTTCCCCCGATGACAGGGAAACACTGGCAAAGTTAGCCAAGACCGCCCTTACTGGTAAAGGTGCTGGTGAATACAAGGAGTTTCTCGCAGAGGTCGCAATAGATGCAGTTCTTTCAGTAGTTGAAGAGACAGAAGAAGGCCTTAAAGTAGACGTTGGGGACATTACTATCGAGAAGAGAGCTGGCGGAAGCATTCTTGACACTGAACTCGTTGAAGGTCTCATCATTGACAAAGAACGTGTAAGACCTAACATGCCAAAGAGGATAGAAAACGCAAAGATCCTTCTTGCAGGTTTCGCTCTTGAATTCCAGAAGATCGAAAAGGATGCAGAGATCAAGATCAAATCACCTGATCAGATGCAGCTTTTCATCGACCAGGAAGAGAAAATGGTCAAGGAAATGGTTGACAAGGTAATTGCAAGTGGTGCAAATGTTGTTTTCACACAGAAAGGAATTGACGACCTTGCTCAGTACTACCTTGAGAAAGCTGGTATCTATGCATGCAGAAGGATCAAGAAGAGTGACCTCCAGAAGCTTTCAAAGGCAACAGGAGCAACTTTGTTCCAGGACATTGCAGATATGAGTCCAGAAGACCTCGGTCATGCTGACTTAGTAGAAGAGAGAGATGTAACCGGTACAAAGATGACCTTCTTCACAGGATGCAAAGAAGAAAAAACCTCTTCACTTATCCTCCACGGTGGTACAACCCATATCGTTGATACACTCAGCCGCGCACTTCACGATGCACTATGTGTGATCGGTGTAGCACTTGAGGATAAGAAGATCGTAGCTGGTGGCGGAGCACCTGAGATCGAGCTTGCACTCAGACTCAGAGAATATGCATCAACACTCAAAGGCAGAGAGCAGCTTGCAGTAACTAAGTTTGCAGAAGCATTTGACGTGATTCCACAGACCCTTGCTGAAAATGCAGGTCTTGACCCAATAGATATGCTTGTAGATCTCCGTTTACAGCACGAACAGGGTAACAAGAATGCTGGTTTTGATGTGTTCACCGGAAAGGTTGTAGACATGTATGATAACGATGTCCTCGAACCACTCAGAATCAAGACCCAGGCAGTCAACTCTGCAATGGAAGCAACAGTTATGATCCTCAGGATCGACGATGTTGTTGCAGCATCCAGAAAACCAAGTTCAATGCCACCTGGTGCAGAAGGAATGCCACCTGGTGCAGAAGGAATGCCTCCGGGTATGCCACCTATGGAAATGTAAATACATTTTTTCTTTTGTGCTGGACAATTCCGGCACAGAACCTTTCTTTTTTGTAACTAAATATCATCTTTTGTATGTTTCACTTTTTTGTGGTAAAGTATTTATTATATTGTAAACTATAGCGACAATCACAGTTTACAATACTGTTGTGATTCTTGATTTAAGAAGCACCTTTCTTGATATTAGGTGAATACAGAATGGATTATGTAAATTCATATAATAGTGATATAAGAAAAATGGCGTATGCTTCCCTTTTTGCTGCATTGGTTGCAGTAGGTGCATATATTGAGATACCTTTACCTTTGGTCCCAATTACGTTACAGGTACTATTCGTCTTGCTTGCCGGAGCAATGCTTGGTGCAAAATGGGGTTCATTGAGTATGGTTGTATATGTTCTTCTGGGTCTGGTAGGCCTTCCTGTATTTTCAGGTGGGTCCTCCGGTCTTGGTGTGATCCTGGGACCTACGGGTGGATATATTTTCGGATTTATAATAGCTGCATTTGTAGTCGGTTATCTATCTGATAAAAAAGGCATCTCAAGTATACTGTGGAATACTGTTCATATGGTCGTAGGGCTTTCTATGATATTCCTTCTGGGTGCTACTTATCTTATGCATGTAGCAGACCTTAGTATCCCAGGGGCAGTAGCAGCAGGTATTTTACCTTTCATTCCAGGTGGTATTATCAAAATACTTCTTGCAGCATTCATTGCTTCGAGATACTCTCTAGACAAACAAAATGATACAGATAAATGATCTCAGCCATCGCTTTCCAAATGGAAACCTTGCTCTTGATTCAGTGAACCTGAATATCAAAAAGGGAGAATTTGTAGTAATTGCTGGCAGGAATGGCAGTGGTAAATCCACTCTTGTAAGGCACATGAATGCCTTGCTCTTACCATCCAGTGGGAATGTGATTGTTAATGGTATGGGTAGCTCCGATCAAAAAGATCACTGGGATATCCGGCAGGCAGTTTCAATGGTGTTTCAGAACCCCGATTCCCAGTTTGTAGGAATGACAGTCGAGGAGGATGTGGCATTTGGCCTTGAGAACCTAGGTATGGCTTCTGATAACATCCGTGAATCTGTAGACCGCTGTCTGCAATTTGCTGGTCTTTCGGAATACAGTAAAACATCTCCAATACACCTAAGTGGTGGGCAGAAACAAAAAGTTGCAATTGCATCTGTACTCGCAATGTATCCGGAATGCATTATCTTCGATGAAGTAACCTCTATGCTTGATCATGCTTCATGCAACGATGTTATGGATCTTATCAACAGTGTTCACAAAGCTGGAAAAACAGTTATCCATGTAACTCATCGTCTTGAGGAGGCTACCACTGCCGACAGGCTAATTGTTATGGATGCAGGCCGAATCGTTCTCGATGATACTCCTTCCAATATTTTTCTGTCCGGTAAAGTTTCCGACTTTGGTCTGGAGCTCCCGCCTATAATTGCTCTTGCAAAAAAGTTCAAAGATTCTGGTATTTTGCAGGGGTATCTTGCTCTATCAAAAGATGAACTGCTGGAGGATTTATGTCAATTGATATTAAAAACCTGATTTTCAGCTACAACAGATCAACATCTCTTGAGAAGCATGCACTCAATGATGTGAGTTTATCCATTAAAAAAGGGGATTTCGTTCTCATAAGTGGTGAGGTGGGCTCAGGCAAATCAACACTTATCAAACACATGAACGGGTTGTTGAAACCATGCTCTGGTTCAGTTGAAGTGGATGGTATTCCAACTCACAAAAAAGATATTAGATCAAAGGTAGGGATGCTTTTTCAATTCCCACAAAAACAACTTTTCGGAAAAACGGTAGACGAAGACATTTCCTTTGGTCCTGCTAATTTTGGTATAAAAGGCAATCAACTTAAAAAACAGGTTCATGAAGCAATGGATCTTATGTTCCTTGATGAATCCATAGCTTCAGTTTCACCTTTTGATCTAAGTGGTGGGCAAATGAGACTTGTGGCAATGGCAGGTGTTCTGGCATCAAAACCGGATTACCTTATACTGGATGAACCTGCCTCAGGACTTGATGCTAAAAACCGTAAGATCCTTTTCTCTATACTTAAAAAGCTGAACTCTAAAGGCATTTCCATTATTGTTGTTTCTCATCAGATATCTGATGTTCTGCCGCTTGTCGACAGGTTATTCTTGATAGACTCAGGAAAGATTGTTTTTAAAGGAAGTCCGGATGAATATTTACGCTCGACCAATTTATATCTTCCAGACATTCCATGGATTATGAAAGAACTTCATGACAGGGGCTTTGATGTAAAGTTTGATATTTTTGATATCGATGAGGCCTTTTATGAGGTCTCATCTTTGTTAAACCCACAGAAGGTGGATGAACAATGACTGGCATGTTCTTTAGCTACATTCCGGGCAATTCCCTGCTTCACAGGCTGGATCCCCGCAGTAAGATCATCGGTATTATGCTGGCAAGTATTCTTATTTTCAGAGCAATGAGCGTTTATGAAATGCTGGCAATTGGAGTTGTTTTCTCTATTCTTTTTCTCCTATCATCAACTACAGTAAAAGCGGTATATAGCTCCGTATATCCGATGCGAATAATTCTTATTTTCATTTTCACGATTCATCTCTTCTTCACTGAAGGGTCATCTATACTATCTGTATTTGGAATGAATATAAGCTATGAGGGACTCTTGAAGGGTTCAACCGTTACTTTAAGATTTATCTATTTGTTGATGTTCGCATCATTATTGACCTCAAGTACTCCCTCATCTTTGATAACAGTTGGAATAGAAAGACTCCTGCGACCATTTCCTCTTAAAGTATTGGGTATATCTTCATTTGACTTGGCGGCTATGATGTCAATGTCTCTCTATTTTGTGCCTTTGTTGCACGGTAGTTTTAATGATCTGAAAGATGCTCAATTATCAAGAGGATTGGATATGAAGAGACATCCTTTCAAAGCTATGTATTCCCTGACAGTACCAATGATCAGAGTGGCTTTTCGTATGGCGGATGATCTGGCAATGTCAATGGAAAGCCGCTGTTATCAGGGTGTGCATAGAACTTCTATCTTTGATCTGAGATTTGGCAGAATGGACTTTCTGTGTATTTCGATTTTCGGGCTTTTGTCTGCAATAATATTTTTCATGCCAGTTCTGCAGGATTTTTGATCGCACTTTCCTACATCTTTGTTTTTCAGCAAAGCATCTATATATGAACATATATTCATATGATTATGGATAGTTCTCCAGAGCATATATGCGCCGATGAAGTTACAATCTCTAAAAAAGAATATGGACTTCCATCATCTGATGTATTACTAAAAATGTGTAATATTTTCAAATCCTTGCAATCTGAAACCAGGTTAAATATTTTGTTTCTCTTGTCTAACAATGACCTATGTGTTCGAGAACTTGAGCTTGCACTGGGCGTATCTCAATCTGCTATCTCCCATAGCCTGAGGTTGCTTCGGCAATTAGATCTTGTGAGAGTTAAAAAAGAAGGTAGATTTGCTGTATATTCAATTGCAGACAAACATGTTGAGCAACTGATCAATGTGTGTCAGGAACATGTGCTGGAGGAATAATGATACAACTGAATGATATACAGGCAGTTATTATTGGGATTGCTGCAGAGTCATGGTATATGTTTGAGGAAGCTGCTCCTTATCTTTTTCTTGGTTTTACGATTGCAGGTTTGCTGCATGTTTTTGTTCAGGATGAACAGATCATGAAGTACCTTGGGAGTTCAGCAGGTAAAGTGCGCTCAGCACTCAATGCAACGTTAGTGGGTATTCCTATTCCACTTTGCTCATGTGGTGTGATCCCTGCTGCACTATCTCTTAAAAAAAGAGGTGCTACAAAGGGGGCAACGTTGTCATTTCTAATATCAACTCCGGAAACAGGTGTAGATTCGATTGCTATCACCTACGCACTGCTTGATCCTATCATGACGATCTTCCGACCGATTGCAACCCTCATTACGGCTTTATCTGCAGGTATAGCAGAGAATTATCTTGGCAGAAAAGAAATACAAGAACCAGAAAGATCTGCAAAAAAAGATATTCTTGTTATGCAAGCTCCATTGTCATGTAGTGATTCCTCGTGCTCATGTGGATCTGATTCTGTGGATCTATCTGAACTTTCTGCAAAACAGCGTATTATGGAAGGCATGAGGTATGCATATGTTGAACTTCTGGGCGATATTTCCAAATGGCTGATTGTCGGTATTGTCTTTGCAGGAGTTATTTCGTACATGATCCCGGCAGATCTCATCCACACGTATTTTGGGGGTGGTATTCTCTCAATGTTAGCTATGTTGCTTGTGGGAATTCCACTTTATATATGTGCAACCGCCTCTACACCCCTTGCAGCAGCGCTTATCGCTAAGGGAATGAGTCCAGGTACAGCTTTTGTATTCTTGCTTGCAGGCCCTGCTACAAATGCTGCAACAATAACAATGGTTACTAAATTTTTGGGAAAAAGAACTGCAGTGCTCTATCTTGGAATGATCGCACTTTGTTCGATGGGATTTGGGTTCTTGCTTGATTATGTTTATTTCAATCTTGGCATAGAAGCAAGCTCCATTGTAGGAAGTGCTAGTGAAACAATGCCCGAAGAAATAAAAACAGCATTTGCAGTGCTATTGATACCATTGATGATATATGGTATCTATAAAGAAATGAAATAGGATAATTGATATAAATGGAACAAACTTTCAGTCGTCTTTGTGAAGTTCCTGAGAAAGTACCTTTGCTACTTTCTCTTTGAACTCGTCAATGGCCATGTCTGTGTGTAGTTCCTTATCTAGCAGATCATCCTTTTTGTTGTTATCTGGGTCTACAGGTATTGTTACTATATTCCCAGTTTTGTGGGTGTCAGTAACTCTTTCCTTTCCCCACGAGTAGTCACTGTGATATGACATCGGATCACCGTATAGGATTTATGTGTCCTCGTAAAATCAACTTCAATGTAATATATCCATTTTTAAATTATATACACTTATCGCAGTTCAGCCTTGGATCAATATTTCTCAGAGATCCTACTTTTAATTGCTCTTGCCCACAAGTACCTCAGTAGATTTAATGATTGCAAAAACCTGGTCTCCTTCTTTCAGTTCCAGTCTGTCTACTGCATCGCTGGTGATTATTGATGTTAGAACAGAAGGATCTACTTCGATGGTGACCTTTGATACAAGTCCTTCTTTTTCCACTCTGGTAATTCTTCCTGGTATTTTGTTGCGTGCAGACAATTTAAGGCCGATATTTTCCCAGGATACTTCATCTTTCATGGTATCCTGGACGAACTGGTCGTTCCTTTCGTACTCTTCGATGAGTTTTCTTCCTTTATCTGTGAGAAATGTTCCCTGGTTCTTTCCGCCACGCACGGTCCTGACCACATCCTCACCTATTCTTTCGTTCATTGTGTTGAGTACATTCCATGCATGCTTGTATGATATCTTGAGCTTTTCACATGCTTTTTTCAGGGAACGCTCTTCATCTATCACCTTTAACAGGGCAACTTTTCCGGCACCTATTATGGGCTTTCCATCTTCTGCAATCCATACCTTTGTTCTTGCTTCCATTTTCTTCCTCTCTGTTTTATGCGAGGTCTTCTTCTTCAAATATGAACAGGTCTTCGATAGTTGTTTCAAGACGTCTTGCAACTTTATATGCAAGTTTTAGGGACGGGTTATATTTTCCCTTTTCCAGAAAACCGATGGTCTCTCTTCTGACTCCCACCAGCTCAGCAAGATCTCCCTGGGTGAGGTCATGCCTTGCTCTTAGTTCTTTCATTCTGGTCTTCATGCGATGCTCCTGTCTATTCCACATCTCCTTTTCTCAGGAGGTGCCACTGGAATCCCTTTGCTGTTACTATCATCACAAAGAACATGATGCCAAGCACCTGTGGAACCGTGGGCTTTAGGAGTGCCATGTTGTCTATCCAGAACAATAGGTTGAGCACAAGGAAGCTGACAAACCAGGAGTAAGAAAGTCCGTATGCGCCTATTCTTACAGTTCTTTCATCCTTTAAGGGTCCACTGCGATATCTTTTTACTCTGAAGAATGTGACAAAGAGGATAATTGCTCCTACATTTATCAGGCTAATGCCGCCCTGCTGATAATTCTCAAACAGGGTCAGCAAAGCTACACCTATCAGGATGAGGGCAGTGGCCAGTGAATAACTGATCTTTATATATACTTCCTGTTTTTCCATATAATTCCTCTATATCTTATTCTAACATTATGTTGGATATTTGTATTATCATGTTATGTATATTTAACATTGCCTGAGTAATATTATATCTTAGCCTGAAAAAGAGGTCATCTATTTATTCTACAAGTTCCCAGATACAATGGATAATTGTTATTATGGGTAACAGTCAAACAGGTGGGAATAATGAAAATAAGCATAGTTTTTTACAGCCTTTATGGCCATATCTATGATATGGCAGAGGCAGTGGCAGAAGGTGCCAGAGAAGTCGAGGGAGCGGAAGTAGAACTCTATCAGGTAGAGGAAACCTTTACTCCGGAGATACTTGAGAAGATGGGGGCAACAGAAAGTAAGAAAAGATTCGAGCATCTTCCAATTGCTACCACTGATATCCTTGCAGGATCAGATGCCGTGATATTTGGTACTGCAGCACGATTCGGAATGATGGCAGCCCAAATGCGTGCTTTTCTGGACAGGACCGGAGGAATCTGGTCTCAGGGAGATCTTATCGGCAAAGTGGGTAGCGTGTTTGTCTCCACCGCCACGCAACATGGCGGACAGGAATCTACGATCCTGAATTTCCATACATCCCTGTTGCATCATGGTATGGTCATCGTGGGTGTTCCCTATTCGGAAAAAAGGCAAACAATTCTTGATGATATCACAGGTGGTAGTCCATATGGGGCAACTACCGTTGCAGGTAATGGTCCTGATATGCGCCATCCAAGCGAAAATGAACTGGCAATAGCCAGGTTCCAGGGCAGGCACGTGGCGGATATCACGAAGAAGCTTGTGGATTAATAGTCTATTTACTTCAGGCTAAATTTGAACTTAATGAGCCTCTAATTCCTTTTTATTTTTACATAACTGCGAACATTGTTGAAGTTTAAGCAAAGTATATACCATTTTGTCTCTAACATCTTATCATAAAGATATTGAAAATGAAAGATGCAAGTGATAATATGGTATTTAAAGGAAACAAACTTAAATCGTATCTACTGATTGCTCTGCTTTTAGTTGTACCTTTTTCGGGGTGCGTGGAAGAAGGTGGACTAAGTTCTAATGTTGCAGAAGATTGCAGTGGACAGCTTGCAGATGCAGGTGATGATTTCCTGATTCTCGCACCAAAGATGCTATTCTCAGGTGGGGAAAGCTCGGTGACCATGGCAGCCTTCTCTGATGAAGAAACTGTTAGTCGCTGTGTGGAATATGTGCTTATTGATGAGGATAACAATGAAATTCCCTTGCTTACAGCCTCTACATCAGAAGCAGGTAATTCTGTAGCAGCCTTTGAGGTGCCGGATGTTGAAGAAGGCCGTTATGTGCTCAGTGCAAGGCCACAGGGCTATGATAAGGATTTTAAGGCAACTGTTGAAGTTGTCAGGAACAATCCTCTTTTCATTGAAACCGATAAACCGATTTACAAGCCCGGACAGACAATTCATGGCAGGATACTTTCTCTGAACAACAACCTTGTGCCTGTGGAACAGGATATCACAGTTGAGATAACCGATGCCAAGGGGATCAAAGTCTTCAAGAAGGAAATGAGTTCCAATGAATACGGCGTGGCATCCTTTGATCTTCCACTTGCAAGCGAGCTTAATCTGGGTACGTGGAAGGTAAAGGCAAGTGCCGGTGAATCAGTTTCCAATGTTGATATTCAGGTCGATAAATACGTGCTTCCGAAATTTGATGTATCTTTAGAAACTCCTCAGGAATGGTTCCTTGTATCAGATGAGATAACCGGCACGGTTTCAGCGGAATATTTCTTTGGAAAAGATGTTGATGGTCAAGTTCTCGTTGAAGCTTCCAGATATGTGGGTGAATGGGAGCAATATGCCACATTCAGCGGAAAACTTGAAGCTGGGTCAGTGGAGTTCGAACTTCCTGCAGTAGAATATGCAGCAGGTACCTATGGTGCAGGTGGGCAGGCAAGTCTCATGCTCAACGTTACAGTTACTGATACTGGCAATCATAGTGAAACAAGCAACAAGTTGCTCATCATTGCGGAATCCCCGCTTGTTATGCAGATTATTCCTGAATCCAACTACGTCAAACCGGGTATGCCACTTCAGGTACTTGTGGTGACAAAGGATCCGGGTGGCAATCCGGTTGATGCTAAGGTCGAGATAGACACAAGATCCAGAGATGAAAACTATCAGGAGAAAGAGGTTAGTGAATCCGTAAGTACGGAAAACGGTATTGCACTATTGAGTTTTGAGATTCCAGAATCCACAACTGAATTCTACATTAACGCACGTTCAGACGATGCTTATGCTAACAAGGAACTCGGAGCTGTGTATTCTCCAAGTGCAAGCTTCATCCATATCAGCCAGACCAGCGATGGAGTTGCTGAAGTCGGGGAGAGCATCAGCTTCAGAGTTTATTCCACCAACAAAGGCACTGTGTTCTACGATGTTTTTGCAAATGGCAGGACTGTGTATTCCGCAACCAGTGATGAACAGGATATCAATATTCCTGTAAGCCCCCAGATGAGTCCGCAGGCAAAGGTTGTTGCTTACATGATAAATCCCAACAGCGAGGTATCAGTGGATGTAATGCCCTTTGATGTTCAGTTCTCCACACAGGTCGACCTTTCCAGTTCATTTGACAGCGAGTCCGTAGAACCGGGTGCTGATGTCACCGTTAATTTTGATGCAGGCAGCAGATCCATGATCGGCTTTTCCATAGTTGATGAATCAGTTTATGCTCTCAGTGAAGGAAGGCTAAATCTCAAACAGATATTTGATGAACTTGAATTGCGTTTCCAGGAGCCTCAGGCAGAATCACATCCAGTATGGCATCACGAAGGCGCATACGACCTGCTTGATAGCACTGGTATGGTAGTCATGGCATCACAAGGTCTTCAAGTGCCAAAGTCAGAATCTGATTCTACTGATTTTAAGGTAAATGGTTGGGAGGTGGCAGTCGAAGATGAGATGATGCTAGACGCTGATATGCCTGAAATGGAAATTCCAGTTGAGGAGGTTGTAGAGGAAGAAGCAATGGATGGAGACACTGGGGAGCTTGCAGAGGTGCAGCGTGTGCGCCAGTTCTTCCCTGAAACATGGGTATGGATGCCGGAACTTCTCACGGATGCTAATGGACTTGCAAGCCTTGAGCTGAATGCTCCTGACAGCATCACTACGTGGAGATTGCATGCTGTATCATCAGGACCAGATGGTATTGGCATTTCCAAATCACAGCTTACGGTTTTCCAGGACTTTTTTGTTGATCCTGATCTACCTTATGCAGTGACCAGGGGTGAAGTGTTCCCGGTACAGGTGCAGGTATACAATTATCTGGACAGGCAGCAGGATGTGAAACTCACGCTTTCAGGCGCGGACTGGTTCGATATCATCGGTGAAGATGTACAGACCGTGAGCGTGGATGCAAATAGTGTTGGCCATGCTACATTCATTATCAGTCCCACAGAAGTTGGTAAACAGATCGTTGAGATCACAGGACAGACCACTGAGAAAGCAGATGCAGTTCGAAAGGATATGATAGTTGAAGCTGAAGGTGCAACCCGTGAACTGGTGGACAACGGTATTTTGAAGAATGCTACAGTTGTACTGGACCCAACTCTTCCGGAGGGTATAGTTCCGGATTCCGGAAAGGTGCTCGTGAGTTTCACTCCAAGTATTGTGGCTCAAACCATCAATGGTGTTGATGATCTGCTGGGTATGCCATACGGCTGCGGTGAGCAGAACATGATGCTCTTCTCAACTGATGTTGAGGTGCTGAGATACCTTGAAGCAACAGGACAGGATGATCCAGAGCTGAAGGCCAAAGCCGAGATGTTCATCACCACTGGATACCAGCGTGAACTTACATACATGCGCAGTGATGGCTCCTTCTCAGCATTCGGAGAAAGCGATCCTGAAGGCAGCCTCTGGCTAAGTGCTTTTGTGCTCTCCCAGTTCAGTGTAGCAAGGGACCTGACAACAATTGACGAGGATATTCTTGCAGATACTGCAAGCTGGATAGCATCTCATCAGCAGGAAGATGGCTCATGGGAGTCTGTGGGCTTTGTTATCCATCAGGACATGGTTGGGGGTGTGAATGGTGCTTATGCACTTACAGCATACGTTACTCTGGCATTGGATGAATATGGTTATGCAAGTCCTGTTGTCATGGCTGATGCCCAGAAATATCTTGAGCACAATCTTGCAGACCAGGATGATCCCTATGCTCTGGCAATTGGCACTCTGGCATTGCAGAAACTTGATAGCCCATTCGCGGATGAAGGCATCAATGAACTGCTGGCAATATCAAAGCAGGATGATGATGGCACTTATTGGGGATACGGTGACGGGGCTGTCACTCTGCCATACGAGCATGGTGGATACAACTACATTGCTCCATCCAGCAAGAATGTGGAAACCACTGCATATGCAACCCTTGCACTGATCGAGGCAAAGAATCCAATAGCCAGCTCATCATTGAAATGGATATCCGCACAACGCAATTCCAATGGAGGCTTTTCCAGTACTCAGGATACAGTCATGGCATTTCGGGCACTGATGAGTGCAGCAGCAAGTGCTGGTCGGGATATTGATGCTAATGTAAAAGTGATAGCTGATGGAACTGAGCTCAGGTCAGTTGAAGTAAATCCACAGAACTTTGATGTGGTGCAGATAATCGAGATTCCAAAAGGCAGTTCAGAAGTTAAGCTTGAAATGCAAGGCTCAGGGGATTTGAAATATCAGCTTCTCAGGCGTTTCAATGTGATACTTCCAGAGATCATCAAGCAAAATGAGATCGAGCTTGACGTGGACTACGATTCCACCGATGTTGCTGTGAATGATATTGTCACTGTGGGTACTCGTGTGAAGTACAACGGTATCCGTGGAATTGATGGCAGTTCAACTTCCAGTGGAATGATGATAGTGGACATCGCAGTGCCCACAGGATTCACGCCTGTCTCATCAAGCCTTGAAGATCTCAAGGAAGATGCTGTGATAACCCGCTACGAGATCGCAGGTCGCAAGATCATCCTCTACATTGATGAGATGCAGGCAGGAGAGGAGATCAACTTTGAGATCCAGGTTAAGGCATTGTTCCCTGTAAGGGCTATAGTGTCCGAGAGCAAGGCTTACTCTTACTACAACCCTGAGCTTGTGGCTGAGAGTAAGGGAATGGATGTGACTGTGGTTTGAGAAGGGAATGTATTTCCCTCTTTTTCTTTCTCCTTGCGCTTTTAGTTTTCCAATGCAAACACAAAAATACTAACAGCCAGATATTTTGCCAAGATAAGTTTTGCGTGAATGATCATGAGTAAAATAACCCCTGCAATGCAGCAGTTCTATGCTGCCAAGGAAGAGCACAAGGATGCCCTCATATTTTTCAGGATGGGCGATTTTTATGAATCCTTTGGAGAGGATGCAAAGACCATTGCAAAGGAACTTGAGATAACTCTGACCACCCGAGGAAAGTCTAAAGATGGCGAGAAAATGCCTCTGGCTGGCATCCCCTATCATGCAATTGATGCTTATCTTCCACGGCTTGTGAAAAAGGGTTATAAGGTAGCCATATGTGAGCAACTCGAAGACCCAAAAAAAGCGAAGGGAGTAG
This sequence comes from Methanosarcinaceae archaeon, assembly GCA_020055655.1. GTDB lineage: Archaea > Halobacteriota > Methanosarcinia > Methanosarcinales > Methanosarcinaceae > Methanolobus. Next base: position 22,769 of record JAIPUR010000003.1, read on the forward strand.
TCAAAAGGGGTGTAGTTCGTGTTGTTACGCCGGGAACTGCAATGGACTCTTCCATGTTCAGTGATGCTGCCAATAACTATCTCATGAGTATTTACGGAGAAGGAAATATTTTCGGCATCTCGTTTTTGGATATTTCCACTGGTGAATTCCTGACTACACAGTTTGCTGATACCGCTCCGTATAACAAGATTATCAGTGAGCTTGTCCGCATGTCTCCTGCTGAGTGTATCATAGTTCCTTCACTGCTTGAGAATGATGTGCTGACAGAACGTATGAAGGAAATGCGAATAATTATCCATGAATACGAAAGTTATGCCTTTGAAAGTGAAACAGCAAACAAGCTACTCACAGAGCACATGTCAGTGAGTACTCTTGAAGGTATGGGTTGCATGGAACTCCCATTTGCAGTTTCAGCTGCAGGTGCAGCATTACAATATGCAATGGATACACAGATGAGGGAATTGTCCCATATCCAGCACCTTAAGACATATTTTGATTCCGAGTTCATGATACTTGATGCCATCACCCTGCGAAATCTGGAAATTGTAAAAAATGTCATGGGTGAAGGCAACGACTCATCCTTACTCAAAGTTCTGGACGATACAAAAACTCCAATGGGTAGCAGACTTTTACAGAAATGGCTGCTCAAACCGCTGATATCGGCAGATAGTATTAATGCCCGGCTGGATGCTGTCTCAGAACTTGAGAAAAATACACTAATACGTTTTGAATTGAGGTCACAACTATCTTATGTAAGCGATATGGAAAGGCTGCTTGCCCGGATCATGTATGGGAATTCCAATTCAAGGGATCTCGTTTCTTTGAAAAGTTCCCTGGAAACCATACCTCAGGTAATTTCTTCATTGCATGAGTGTGCAGACCCGGAACTTCTTTCTCATATTTTGTCTCAATTTCTGGAATTCAGTGAATTGGATGAACTGGCATCGCTCATAGCTAATGCCATTGAGGATGAACCACCGGTCAGTGTCAGAGACGGAGGGATGATAAAACATGGTTACAACTCTGCATTGGATGAACTAAAGGACCTGTCAAAGAACGGAAAGCAGTGGATTGCAGAGTTCCAGCAGCAAGAGCGTGATAGAACTGGAATAAGATCACTGAAAGTGGGCTATAATAAGGTATTTGGATATTATCTTGAAGTTACAAAAGCCAACATTTCTCAGGTTCCGGAAGATTACATCCGCAAGCAGACCATGACAAATGCTGAAAGGTTCTATACTCCACAGCTCAAGGAGCGTGAAGGTGCAATACTTTCAGCAAATGAGAAGATGATCGCGCTTGAATATGAGCTCCTTTGCGAATTGAACTCAATCGTTGCTTCTCACTCAAAGAAGTTGCAGAATACAGCACAAATGATCGGTATGCTGGATGTACTGGCAAATCTTGCAGAGGTGGCAGCAAATAACAATTATGTTCGACCATCTATCACGCCCGACTGCCGACTTTTAATAAGGGATGGCAGACACCCGATAGTCGAAAGTACTGTCTCCGGTGGCTTTGTTCCAAACGATACCGAGATGAATTGCAGTGACAATCAGTTCCTGCTACTCACCGGGCCTAATATGGCTGGTAAATCTACTTATATGCGGCAAATTGCCATGATAGTGATCATGGCACAGGTGGGTTCTTTTGTGCCTGCTACACATGCATCCATAGGGATTGTTGACAGGATCTTCACAAGGGTCGGAGCCTTCGATGACCTTTCAAGTGGACAGAGTACCTTCATGGTGGAAATGGTAGAACTTGCCAATATCCTGAACAATGCAACTCCAAAAAGCCTTGTCCTTCTGGACGAGGTGGGTAGAGGTACCAGTACTTATGACGGTTACAGTATTGCAAAAGCTGTGGTAGAATACATTCACAATAAGGGTAGGGTGGGCGTACGCTCGCTATTTGCCACCCATTACCATCAACTTACAAATGTTTCAAACACTCTGAATAGGGTTAAGAATTTCCATATTGCAGTAAAAGAGGAAGGAGATGGCCTTGTATTTTTGAGAAAGATCGTACCTGGTGCAACAGACAAAAGTTATGGTATCCATGTAGCCAGGATTGCCGGTGTTCCGCATAATGTTACAAGCCGTGCAAAAGAGATACTTGATGACATTGAGAATGAAGATTCAATTAGTATAGATGATTCAAAAGCTGGCAAAAAACATAAGGCATCTGCCAAATACACACAGTTGATATTTGATCAGCAAAGTAACTACAATGAAAATAAGCCAGATCCTGTAATTGATGAGTTAAGGTCTCTGGATCTCAATTCAATTACTCCGTTGGATGCTCTTAATAAACTCAGTGAGCTTAAGAAAAATCTATCAAATGGTGGTGGCGATCAATGACAGATGAAGCATGTGATATTTCAGGGTCCAGAATAAGGCAACTGGATGAATCTACAATAAATAAGATAGCTGCGGGTGAGGTGATAGAAAGGCCTGCTTCTGTTATCAAGGAACTTATTGATAATTCCATTGATGCGCATGCTACTGACATTCGAGTGGAAATAAAGGGATCAGGCACGAAAAGTATTCATGTTGTTGATAACGGTGTGGGTATGAGTCATGCTGACGCTTCTCTTGCTTTTAAGAAACATGCTACAAGCAAGATAGGTGCAATAGGGGATCTGGATAATATTCTAACTCTTGGTTTCAGAGGTGAGGCTCTTGCATCTATTTCATCTGTTGCCAAAGTGGAAATGGTAACCCGTCAGGAAGGTGATATCTCTGCCACCAAGGTCGTAGCTGATGGCAGTGGTATACTTAGTATTTCCTCAGCAGGAGCACCAGTTGGCACATCTATCCTTGTAAATGATATTTTTTATAGTACACCTGCACGGAAAAAGTATCTTAAAAGCATGCGTACGGAACTTGCTCAGATCACAGATGTGATTGCAAAACATTCACTGGCTCACCCTGATGTTTATTTTACTCTTGTAAGCGATAGTAAACTCATAATACGTTCTCCAAGCAAAGGCGACCTGTTTGATGGCATCGTGCATCTTTACGGGGCAGAAGTGGCGCGTTCACTTGTTCCGCTGGAATATGAGTCCGACCTTGTTTCAATATCGGGATATATTTCAAAACCAGAGCTCACAAGAAGTGGAAATGACCTGCAATCTCTCTACATAAATGGCCGGAATATTTCCTCCCGGGTACTTAGTGCTGCAATAAGACTTGGATACTACACCCTTCTTCCCAAAGGCCGATATCCCGCCGCATTTCTCAAATTCAGTATCGATACGAAAAATGTGGATGTAAATGTGCATCCAACTAAAAAAGAAGTCCGCCTAAGTCATGAAAAAAAGATTGAATCGGCTGTAATCTCCGCAGTTGAACAGGCTTTAAAGAATGCATCTCTTGTACCTGATGTGAATCTGGAAAGTAAAGAAAAGCACGTGCAATCCTTAATATCAAATTCCAATGTCCCTGGGGCAAATATAAGCCCTGACAAAGGCTGTTCTTTCAAATGCGGTTCCAAGTATGATTTTCTTCAGGAAACTGCTGATCAGCAGGAATTAAGTAAAGCTGAGAATGCCTATGGTAAAAATGAATTGCCAGAGCAGACATCGATCATCCATGAAAAGAAGGATGCTTATAATTATTCTGCAAAGGATACTCAGAAACGCCTGAAAAGGAGTGAGCGTCTCCAGATGAGGGATGTGCCGGAAGTGGATGTAGCACATGATGTTGATCTGAAGGTGTTGGGGCAGTTTGCAGATCTTTACATAATACTTGAAATGGATGCTAAACTTGTTCTGGTGGATCAACACGCAGCACATGAGCGTGTGATGTATGAACAGGTATTGAAAATGCAGGATATGGGGTGGCAGGAGCTTATTACGCCCATTACACTTGATCTGACCCTTAAAGAAGTTGTAATTATCGAGGATTATATACCGCAACTGGAAAAAATGGGCTTTGCAGTATCGGAATTTGGTAAGAACAGTTATGTGGTCACCACTGTGCCAAGTATGTTCGGCAAATTTGAGGACCCGCAGATCATCCATGATATCATTTCAGACCTGTTGTCGCATGGCAGGGTCAAAGGTGACACTGAGATATATAACAATCTTTGTAGTACTATGGCATGCAGGGCGTCTATCAAAGCAGGTGCCCCCTGTAATCTTGAGCAAATGGATGGGCTGATGGGCCAATTGATGACATGCGATAATCCGTATACATGTCCACATGGGCGTCCTACAATGATTTCCTTCTCTAAGGATGAGCTTGGGAAAATGTTTGGCAGGACTTGAGAGTCGGTAAATTTTAAAACTATTAACAACAATTGATTTCAGATGATCGACCCGGTTAATAAATCCAAGATACCTGATGAATGGATAGAAAAGTCCAAAATTCCACGCAAAGAGCTGGAAGAAGGTATAAAGGGCGGAATGCTCGTTGTTTTGAGTGATGGTTCTATACTTAAAAGAGGTTACACGACCGGAACCACAGCAGCAGTAGCTGCAAAGACTGCGGTACTTTCCCTTGCAGGTGATGTGACGCATGTTTCAGTTCCAACTTTAGTTGGTATTCGTGCTGAAATGGATGTAGAGGGCAGCAAGGGTCACGGAGTTGCTGTGAAACTTTATAATGATCATGAATCCGATATCACTCGTGGCCTTGCGTTCATGGCTGATGCCAAAGAGGCTGATGCTATTTCTGTGTATGCAGGTGAAGGTATTGGTATTGTCACAAGGAGTGGTCTTGAATCTAAAAAAGGACATCCTGCAATAAATCCACGCCCAATGGAGCAGATCAAGGCTTCAATTGCAGAAGCTGTTGAGGAACTGGGTCTTCGTGGCGCAGAGGTGACAATCTATCTTCCAAGAGGCAAGGAAATTGCAAAGGAAACCCTGAACAGTCGAATCGGTGTCATTGATGGTATCTCTATCCTCGGGACTACAGGTTTTGTGGAGCCATGGAACGATCATCTTGGTGAAATGAAAGGTGATCTCATTCGTGACTCTGATAAAGTTGTGCTGACCACCGGCAGGATAGGTATTAGGTATTCTACCATGCTTTTCCCGGAACATACCGTTGTGTTAGCAGGAAGTAGGATTTCCGAAGCACTTGATGCAGCTCATGGTGACATTGTTATATGTGGTCTGCCTGGGCTTGTTTTAAAATGGGGAGATCCCGAGATGCTTAAGGACAGTGGATTTGCAACAGTTGTAGAGATGCTTGACCTTGATCCTGAAAATAATCGGCTTAAACAGGCTTTTAACATGGCAGTTGAAAAAGGCAAAGGTGCACGCATAGTTGTTGTCGCAAGGGATGGCACTGTGTTGATGGACAGTGGAGAGAAAACATGATAGTCGTTGGTGTGGGTGTTGGTCCTAAAATGCTCACCCAAGAAGCCATTGAAGCTATTAGCAATGCTCCTGCTGTTTATGGCTCCAGAAGGGGAATTGAGATTGCACAGAAATATATTGAATGTGAAGCTCAGCCCATTAAAAGCTTCAAGAACCTCCATCTTCTTCCAGAAGATGCTGTGATCCTCTCCACCGGCGATCCTATGTTCTCAGGACTTGGGAAGTTTGCAGGTGAGAATGACCATATTATCACTGGCATATCATCCATACAGGCATCATGTGCTAAATTCCATGTAGGGCTTTCAAATCTTGCAATGATCACTGCACATGGCAGGGATCCTGAACCTGCAAAAGAAGAAATGATCAGAGAACTTGAATTAGGTAAGAATATATTCCTGCTTCCAGCCGATGGACTCGGTCCACAGGAGATTGCATCTATTCTTAAAAAAATGGATATTGATGCGAAGATATGCATCTATGAGGATATTGGTTATCCGTATGAGAGGGCTGTAGTTGGCTCTGTGGCTAATCCTCCATTGAACAAGTCTGACATGTATTGTATGATGGTGGTTCGATAACTCATCAAGCAAACTTTTCTCGATTTTGGACTTAATGTCACTGTGCAAGGGGAGCTCTCTTTGCCATTTTTTATGGGTTTTGATTTTTTATATTGTGTTACAATGTGGTATGTTGTTTTTTTGCAGATGGTTATTATCCAATGTAATAATAATCATTAATCAAATATAGAATCGTTATATTTATATGCAATAACATTTAACAGTGTCTCATTCAATTCAATTTAACTTGATTTGTTGTACTTATACAAAAAAAGAAGGTGATATTAATTGCATATATTCGAAGGTTTTCTGCCCTCTCCCTGGTGGCAGATATGGTTTGTGGTATCTATTCCGGTGATACTGTTCGGTATGTATCAGCTTAATAAGCTGGTAAATGAAAGGCGTGAGGTAGTTCCTCTTCTGGCAGTAGCAGGTGCTTTTATTTTCGTATTATCATCATTGAAACTTCCATCTGTTACGGGTAGTTCATCCCACCCAACGGGAACTGGTCTTGCAGCAATTCTCTTTGGACCTGCTATCACAGCAGTTCTTGGTGTAATAGTCCTGATCTACCAGACACTTTTCCTGGCACACGGTGGTCTTACAACACTTGGTGCAAACACTGTATCAATGGGTATAATCGGTCCTCTGGTTGCTTTTCTTTTCTACAAGGCAGCATCAAAGGCAGGAGTGAACTTCTATCTGAATGTATTCCTTGCAACAGCAATTGCTGATTGGGTTACCTATGTTGTTACATCGGTACAACTTGCGCTGGCATTCCCACATCCTGAAGGTGGAGTGCTGGTATCACTGGCTGGATTTGCTGGTATATTTGCAACCACTCAGGTGCCACTTGCAATTCTGGAAGGTGCTCTCACAGCACTGATTATGAAATATGTTGTGCAGATCAAGAGTGACGTACTAGTAGATCTTAAAATTCTAACTCCTGAGGCTGTTGCTAAGCTTAAGGAGGGAATGAAATGAAACTCGAGTATATAGTAGCTATAGTCGTGGTGCTTTTTGCTGCTCAGTTCTTTTACGGTGTTTCAATAAATCCTGATTCTGAGTTTGGTGGAGCCGATGGTGCTGCAGGTGATATAATTGGTGAGATCAGCCCTGGCTATGAACCATGGTTTGAGGGTATCGGCTTTGAACCACCTGGCGGAGAAACCGAAAGTCTGCTATTCGCACTACAAGCAGCATTTGGTGCTGTAGTCATTGGTTATACCATCGGCTACTACAAGGGCAAAAGTAGCAAATAATGTTTTTATGCAAGGGGGTTCCCTTTGCTTTCTATTTTAGCTTTTATCAATTCGTTTTGTTTTATTTTCATTTCTGCGTGGTGTATATTTATTTGCATATATGCTTGATTCTCATCATTTTGTAATATCGTGTTACTGATGCCGTTTTTAACCATAATGCTTATGTATGAAGTGGCTCCTTTCTAAAACAATTGCATCGGATAAATAAAGTAAAGTTTATTCCATTATTATATGAAAACGTGATGTGTCATGGCATATATTCTTGATGACTATGCGATCTTAAGTCCTTTGAGGACTAAGAACAACTGGCTGAAACTGTCTATTGTTGCTTTCGGCGTGCTTATCGGAGTTTCCTCTCCTTCACCAATTACTCCGTTCTTAATTGCAGTGTGTATGAGCTTTGCGACAATATTTCTGGCTAAGATCCCTGCAAAATTCTATTTCAAGATACTTTCAGTTCCTGCAGGATTTGTACTTGTCAGTGTTATTATCATAGCCTTTTTTTTTGGAGGAGGAACTTATCTTTTCTCTTTTGATGTGTTTGGATACACACTTGGTGTGAGTTCCTCGGGACTTAGCATGGCTTTATTGGTACTGGCAAGAACGCTAGGTGGCATGTCATGTCTGTTCTTCCTCTCTCTCACAACACCCATGGTAGAGCTTTTCTCAGTTCTCAAAGCAACAAAATTCCCGGATTCCTTCATTGAGATAGCCATGATGATGTATCGCTACATCTTTGTATTCCTTGATGTTGCAATGGGTATCAGAAATGCACAAACTATGCGCCTGGGCTACAAAGATTTCAGAACATCATTCCGGTCCATGGTAATGCTGGGGACGAATCTTTTTATAAGGTCATGGGAGCAGGGTGAGAAGCTCTATTTGTCTATGAATTCAAGATGTTATGATGGAAAGCTGATAGTATTTGATGAAAAAAGGCCAGTAAAAGCTTCCGAATTTCTGCTTACTTCTCTTTACTTTAGTTTTATAATCATCATGTTCTATTATACAAGGGGCATTTTCGTAGTCTGAGGTGAAAAAATGGTAATACTGGAAACAAAAGATCTTAGTTACTCTTATCCCGATGGGACTCTTGCTCTTGAGAACATCAACATAAAAATTGAAAAAGGTAAGAAGATAGCCTTTGTTGGTCGAAATGGCTCCGGTAAATCCACACTTTTCCTTTCCCTCAACGGTACTAACAGGCCACAAAAAGGCCAGGTGCTTTTCCATGGCGAACCTGTGAAATATGATTCAAAGTCTCTTCGGGATCTTCGAAAAAATGTAGGTATCGTTTTTCAGAGCTCCGATGACCAGATATTTGCACCTACTATCTATCAGGATGTTGCCTTCGGGCCTACAAACCTGGATTACCCAAAGGATAAAGTGGAACAGATAGTGCATGAGACCCTTGAGTACGTAGGACTGACCAGTATTAAGGACAAACCTCCTCATCATCTAAGCGGCGGTCAGAAAAAGAGGGTTGCAATTGCAGGCATTGTCGCCATGGACCCTGAGCTTATCATTCTCGATGAGCCTCTTTCCAATCTGGATCCGGTGGGTGCGGATGAGGTAATGGACTTGCTAAATGAATTGAACTATTTCGGGAAAACCATCATTATCTCCACTCATGATGTTGATCTTGCATATCGTTGGGCTGATTATGTTTTCTTAATGAATGAATGTAAGGTCGTCAGTGAGGGCAGTCCCGAGGACATATTCACTCAGAATGACGATCTGAAAGACGCATATCTGAGGAAACCCACTACTCTTGAAATGTATGAGGAAATCAAAAGGCGTGGACTTGCCCGTTCTCAGTGCTGTCCCCGGGATATTCCTGATCTAGTTCATACATTGCGTCCGCAGCACTTGATGTGGGTTGATGTACCGCCTGAGCTTAAGGAGGGTGACAGCATTAATCTGGGAATACTATATGGTGAGTTTGCCCAGAATTCTGCTTACGAAGCTGTGAATGGTAAAGTTCTCCATCTTCATGATGATGGTCTTGCAATAGTGGAACTGGATAAGAAAACATTCAGAGCTGGTTCAATTGGCATATATAATACTACTGATTACTCCAGGGATGAATTACTGGGTATAATGAAAAGAGATGGGATCGAATGCCTTGGTGCCATGGGTAAAAAGAGCAAGCTGCTTGCTGAACAGGATGATATTTATCTTGACGTGACCGCTGGTGTTATCGATCGTTCTATCCTAAATGCATTGTCCGGTCAACGCTGTCTTATAATGACAAGTGGTGGGATGGTCGATCATGCACTTGAGCGTATAAGGGGATATATTGAGAAGAGTGGTATCAATCTTCCTATAAGTGTCGTGAATGGCGACGATGGCCAGCCTGAATCTAAAATTTGATTAAAAATAATTAATTCTCAGAGTGCATAAAATGATTCTTTTAACAACAGCGCATCTCCTTCATTATCAGGGCTTTCGCATATTGCAGTTCCTTTTACCTTATAATCTTTCAAAGCCTGTAGGATGCTCTTGTAATCCATGTCCGAAATTTCAAGGTTAAGGTGATTTTTCTCACCTTTTGGACCATATTCAATACCTGAAATATGCATATGCATATCGTTCAGTGCAGTTTTGCCAAGCTCTTCTTCTATTTTACCAAGGACTGCTGAAAAATCATCATAGCAGTTATGCTCTCCGCAACTACGTGCATAGAGATGTGAAAAATCAATGCATGGGAGTAAATTCTCAATTTCACTGGCCAGCTTTATTGTTTCTTCCAGACTTCCAAACTGTGAAGCTTTACCCGTGGTCTCAGGCCTGAGGATCACATTGACTCCCTCGTCTTCAAGGCGTTCTGAAAGCTGTTTCAACAACATGGAGACTTTTTCGAAAACAGTATCTGAACTATTACTATGGTAATATGCCGGATGGAATACAATATTCCTTGCTCCGCAAAACCCTCCGATCTTTGCTGCTCTGTATATCCTTTCAAGACTGGCATCTACCTTTTCGGATTCCTGGGAATTAAGGTTGATGTAGTATGGTGCATGTACGCTCAAAGAGATATTTTCAGCATTTGATTTTGTAAGTACATCTCTGGCTGTTGCTTCACCCATCTTGACTCCACGGACAAATTCCAGTTCCATACAGTCAAGTCCAAGCTCTTTCACTCTCTCTATACCAGCAAGACTGCTTCTTTTAGTGGAACTCTTTGGAGTACCAGCAGTTCCAAAAAGTAGTTTATCGGGGGATGAACTCATGCAAATCCAAGTGCTGCTTTCAGTTCCTTTAGTCTTTCAGTTGATATCTTTTCTTCAACAAGTTCCATGATCGAATCAATATCATCTTCATCCAGTGAGCGAATATCTTCTATTCCGTCAATAGCAAGCTGAACAATGTAATCGAGTTCCTCTGCCTCGAGTTTCTCAATTCTTTCCTTGAAATCTTCAGCTGACTCAGCTACTTTATGAGATATCGGTCTTAGGATGAATGGGTAATTATGTCCTGAATTTGACATGAGGTTTCCCTGAAGTTCAGGTGCAAGCTTGTTAAATATCTGGATATCCATTTCAGTAAATTCTCGGCCCATGCGTCTTAGTTGTCAGGAATAGTAAATAAATTATGTCCTTCTGTTCACAAACACAAATTTCAGTCCTTCAAATGTCCGTGTATGTCAATTTCCCCACCAGCAATTCGGGTGGAGGATATTGGTTTTTCATCATCTGCCAATAGAAAATCAACCTCAACAATGGAAATTTCTGATTTGCCATTATCTTTTCTGATCTTGTTTATTTCAAGTGCAACAGGGTATGTTTCGGGTGATACGACAATAGTATCATAATCTTCATCAAGTGTTTTGCCATATGGGTCGTCAAGTTGGATGATGCTAAAAGGCTGTTTTTTGCTTGAGATAGTATTAAGATAGATTCGAAGTTTTTCTTCCCGGGCGGAATAATCTGGTATGTGGCGCTCTCTTTGGTTTGCCATTTCGTTGGAAGTCAGTCCTATGTCAATGATATCACCATTGGCAAGCTCAAATGCCTTTTTGAGAAGCTTTCGGTGCCCATCATGTAGACACTCGAAGGTTCCACCTACCACTACCTTTGCCATGGTTTCGTAATATCTGCTTCATATGATAAGTCTTTGTGTGCTCTGAATACTTTCACTCCGCTTACTCCAGGTATAAATACTCAAAAGTCATTCAAGTGAATAACTGTGCACCACAAGGAAACATGTGCACCAAGGAGTAATAATATGTCTGACGAAATTTTATTAGAAGATCTTGATCATGTAGGTCCGGCAACAGCACAAAAATTAATTGAAGCTGGATTTACGACCATCGAAGCAATCGCTGTATCATCACCTGCAGAACTTGCAACTTCGGCTGATGTTGGTGAATCTACAGCTGCAAAAATAATTCTGGCTGCACGACAGTCTGCTGATATTGGCGGCTTTGAGACCGGCGATATTGTTATGGAGCGCAGAAAGCTTGTTGGTAAGCTATCCACAGGTTGTGTGGAATTTGATGAAATGATGGGCGGTGGAATTGATTCTCAGGCAATTACTGAAATGTATGGTGAATTTGGTTCCGGTAAAACACAGGTGGCACACCAACTGGCAGTCAATGTACAGCTACCCCATGAGCAGGGTGGTCTTGATGGCTCAGTTATAATTATTGATACTGAGAATACTTTCAGACCTGAAAGGATCAAGCAGATGGTTGAAGGTATCTCAGCTAAATATGGCGTAGAATATGATGCTGAAGAATTCCTCAAGAACATTCATGTGGCACGTGCTTATAACTCCAATCATCAGATACTCCTTATTGATTCAGCGATGGAACTTGCAAATGAATTGAAGGATGCTGATAAACCTGTTCGCCTTCTCGTAGTTGATTCTCTCACTGCACATTTCAGGGCAGAGTACATAGGAAGAGGAACTCTTGCAGACAGGCAGCAGAAATTAAACAAACATTTACATGGCCTACAGAGGTTCGGTGACCTCAATAATGCCGTTGTACTTGTAACTAATCAGGTTATGTCAAAACCGGATGCCTTCTTTGGAGATCCGACAAAACCTATCGGTGGGCATATTCTCGGTCACACTTCCACATTCAGACTCTATTTGCGAAAATCCAAAGGTGATAAGAGGATCGTTAAGCTAGTTGATTCTCCAAACCTGCCTGATGGGGAAGCAATTATTTCTGTGACCACTCCTGGATTGCAGGACCCATGATGCTTGCATATTTGTAAGCAATCTTTCCTTTTATTTTCCTCTCTTTTTTCTTTTTTCAATATATTTTTGTATTTTAAAACAAGCATCAACCTGTTATTCTCTGGTGTCCAGTGCTCTAATAGAAACATTTTAATCTGTTTCCTTTTATCTGTTGTTTATGAAATTCAAAGCTCTGGCAGTTGATATCGATGGTACGATCACTCACCTTGATAGAAGCCTTAGTCTCGAGGCAGTAGCTAAATTAAGATTATTGGATGTGCCGGTTGTTCTTGCTACTGGCAATATTCTCTGTTATGCAAAGGCCGCTTCCAAGATGATAGGAGTTTGCTGCAATATAATTGCAGAAAATGGTGGTATAGTCACCACTGGATTTGATAGTGAACCAGTGATGTCTGATGGGATCGGAGAATGCCAGAAAGCATATGATTTCCTTGTAAATGAATTTGATCTGACAAAGCTTGATCCTGTGCACAGGCGAACAGAAATAGTACTCAGGAACGATTTTGATTTTGCCGGAGCAAAGAGATTGCTTGATGATCAGGATTTCGATGTAGAGATTATCGATACTCATTTTGCCGTTCACATAAAGAGCTCCCGAATTAACAAGGGTACCGGGCTCTTAAAAATAGCAGAATTAATGGGCCTGAAACCATCTGATTTTGTTGCAATAGGTGATTCCATCAATGATGTGGAGCTTCTTGAAACTGCTGGATTTGCAGTTGCAGTCGGAAATGCAGATGATTTTGTAAAGGACATTGCAGATTATGTGGCAAAAGGATCTTATGGTGATGGCACAGCAGAAGCTATTGACTATCTGCTTTCCGAAAAGATGTTCTAATTATAACTGGATATTTAAAAACAAGTGAAGCAAAGTGAATTCACTTTGCATCATACTTCCATATGTGGTTCTTGTGGTATACCTTTTGCAAGATTCTTATCTACTACAATGTAGTCTTTGATAGCTCTTACTGACTCAAAAGGCAACATAATATATTGACCATCTGCCTGATATCTGGATGTATCCAGACTCATGTCAGGCTTTACTATCAGATTGATAAGGTCTCCAGTTTTAACATCCATCACTATGTTAAATAAGATACCAATCTCTGTTCCATCGGTTGCCATAACCTGCTTACTGGAAAGGTTTTTTGCAAAAACTTTTACCATATCATTTGCCCCTGGATATATCCATGTTAATAAAATTTTTCATATATTTATCTGTATCCTATATAAGAACTTCCTTCTTCTTTTCTGAGACCGCCTTTGAATTGTGCCTTAATCTTCTCATAGTATTCGACAAGATTCTCGGATAGGGTAGGTCTGACTTTGTTCATTGCTTCATTAAAGTATTTCATTTCTATTTTATCATTCTCGAAATCATTTCTCAGTGAAATCATTACTGCTTCCCTGCATACCGATTCGATATCTGCTCCTACAAAACCTTCCGTAGCCTTCGCCATTTCATCAATACTCACGTCATCTCCCAGAGGGATGTTTCTTGTGTGTATCTTGAATATCTTTTTCCTGCCTGATAATGTTGATTGCCCAACAAGTACCATTCTGTCAAAGCGTCCTGACCTTAAAAGTGCAGGATCGATTATGTCCGGTCTGTTGGTGGCAGCAATGACTACTATTTCTTTAAGTGGTTCCAGTCCGTCAAGTTCGGTGAGTAATTGATTTACCACTCTTTCTGAAACCTTTCCATCTTCTGATGTTGCATTTCTCATAGGTGCAATGGAATCGATCTCATCAAAGAATATTACGCAAGGAGCTACCTGTCTTGCTTTTTTGAATGTTTCACGAATGGCTTTTTCAGATTCACCTACCCATTTGGACAACATCTGTGGCCCTTTGACACTAATGAAATTCGCATTTGCCTCATTGGCAACGGCTTGGGCGATGAGTGTTTTTCCAGTGCCCGGTGGTCCGAATAGCAACACTCCTTTTGGAGGTTTTATTCCCATATCTACAAATTTATCAGGATCTGTTAATGGCCATTCAACTGCTTCCACAATTTCCTGTTTTACTTTTTCCAGTCCACCGACATCTGTCCATTTAACAGATGGTATCTCAACCAGCACTTCTCTCATGGCAGAAGGCTCTATCTCACGAAGCGCACCTTCAAAGTCCTCTTTGGCCACTGTGATGGTGTCAAGTACTTCCTGCGGGATGTCATCATCTTCAAGATTAATGTCAGGCAGTGCCCGACGTAGTGAGCGCATTGCAGATTCCTGTACCAATGCAAGCATGTCCGCACCTACGAATGCCTGGGTATGGTTTGTAAGGTAATCCATGAATGCTTCATCCACATCTTCATTGAGTGGTACTCCTCTTGTGTGGATCTGCAATATCTCAAGTCTGTCACCCTTATCTGGCACAGCTATCTCGATTTCCCTGTCAAATCTTCCCGGTCTGCGCAGTGCAGGATCGATCGCATCAATACGGTTCGTAGCACCTATTATGACGACCTGTCCTCTTTCCTCAAGACCATCCATCATGGTCAGAAGTTGAGCAACAACTCTTCTCTCTACTTCACCTGTTACATTCTCTCTCTTAGGTGCTATGGAATCAATTTCATCAATGAATATTATGGAAGGTGCATCTTCTTCAGCTTCTTCGAATATCGCGCGGATCTTCTCTTCACTCTCTCCGTAGTATTTACCCATGATCTCCGGTCCGGCAACATAGAGGAAATTTGCCCTTGATTCATTGGCTACTGCTTTTGCAATAAGGGTTTTTCCTGTTCCGGGTGGCCCGTATAGGATGATACCTTTTGGTGGTTCGATATTCAATCTCTGGAAAAGTTCCGGATGTTTCAAAGGAAGCTCTATCATTTCTCTTACGCGCTGGATCTCAGTACCAAGTCCACCTATGTCTTCGTAAGTAATTCCCCTTGCAGCGTTATCATATCCCCTTGCAGGTTTCTGACGAAGCTCTATTTCGGTAAAATCTCCTATAATAAGAATACTATCACTTGGATCAACATCCACTGCAATAAGTGGTATTGCCTGCCCACCATTCATCTGACTGGCCATGGGATGTGTCATAGAGCTAATGATCGGAATGACGTCACCTTCCACAAGAGGGCGTTTCATAATGTTCCTTTTGATTATCTCACTTATGTGGTCGCCGAATTCCATAGTTACGCCTTCTGGGGGTGCAAGGGTAACTTTATTGGCTGTAACAACATCCGCCTTTCTGATGGTGACTCTCTCTCCAATTCCTACGCCTGCATTTTGTCGGATAAAACCATCAATGCGGACAATGCCTAGGCCCCAATCCTGTCTTTCTGCCCTCCATACCTTGGCGGCAGTTATTCCCTTCCCTTCGATCTCAATGATATCTCCGGGTGATAATTGTAGACTTAGAAGTGTCGTGGGGTCCAGTCGGATGATTCCCCTTCCAAAATCATTTGGATGTGCCTTCTCCACTTTAATTTGTACTTCGTCCATTGATTACATCCTTTTAATTATTTGAAATATATAATTTAATCGTTATTTGCAATACTTATTTCATTCCAATACTTAAAATAGGTATGGGATTGGCGTTGTTCTTCACTGCCATTCCATCAAGTAAGTTTAAATATATGTTTTGTATAGTATAAGTTAGAGATTGGATACTATTCTGGCATATCTGTAAATTAATTTATTTATGGCATTATTTTAGCATAGTTGAATATTTCTGAAATTTTAGGACGTGCATTAATTTGTTTGACAACAACACAGAATCAACAGCTCCTGTAGACGCTGGAGAAACATACGAAGTAACGATCGAAGATATTGCAAGAGAAGGCGACGGAATCGCTCGTGTAGAGGGTTTTGTTATATTTGTACCCAACACAGAGGTCGGAGACAGCGTAACAATCAAAGTTACAAAGGTTCTTCGCAAATTCGCTTTCGGTGAGGTAGTAGAGGAATAATTCTTCTCAATTCAGATGGATATAATATCCATCTACCTTTCATTTCTTTTTTACATCTTTTAATTTGTAGCAGATAGATTTTTATGTTATTACAATCCCATTATTATATATGGGGTTAAAAGCAATTTTTTTAAACTGTACCTTGAAAAGCTCTCCTGAAGTATCTAACACGAGGGTTCTCATAGATAAAGCGGCCAAGCTATTTGCAGAAATGGATGTCGAAAGCGAGGTAGTGAGGGTTGCAGACTACAACGTGAAATTTGGTGTTTCATCTGATGAGGGAGATGGAGATGAGTGGCCTGTTATTCTTAAAAAGATACTGGAAAGTGATATTATAGTCATCGGCTCACCAATATGGTTTGGTGTTCGCTCATCCGTGGCTCAGATGGTACTGGAACGGCTCGATGGTACTTATGAAGATTTGGATCCGGTGACCGGTCAGTTTCCGCTTTATGGCAAGGTGGGAGGAGTTCTCATAACTGGAAATGAGGACGGTGCCCATGATGTTGCTGCAAATACATTGTTCAATCTGACACATCTTGGGTGTACTGTACCGCCAAATGTGGATAGTTATTGGGTGGGTCCTGCAGGTCCCGGTCCAAGCTATATTGAGGCAGGTGGGGAAAGACATCTCTACACCAATAAGACCGTTCGCTTCATGGTTCACAATACTACGTTCTTCGCAAAACTGCTAAAAGATAATCCAATTCCTACAAATATCAGGGAATTACATTCAGAAGCTGCTGAAGAAAGCGACTGAAATAATAGCTCTGCTAAGAAAAATGCCAGATAATATTTTTAATTGAAAAAGCGATGATGGATTATTCCATCATCAAGTGCATGAGGCTGTTTCTTGCCTCATTGATCTCATCTATTGAAAGCGTGATGTCCAGCTCTTTTCCTTTTATGCTGAGCTTATCTCCACCAGTTGTTCCGATAACTGTGTAAGGTATTTCCTTTAACATTTCCTTTACAGATTCCGGTTCTGAACTTGTGATTATGGCTCTTGTGTATGATTCAGAGAACAAAAGGTCGTCAGCTCTCAGGTCATCAGCAACAGTTGAAAGGTCCACTTCTGCACCAATACCTTCACACATCTCGCAAAGTGCTGCTGCAAGCCCACCAAGGGATAGATCATGGGAAGCTGTCAGTTTTCCGCTGTGTACTACATCAATAAGTGTGTTAATAATGGCAGCTGTATTTTCCGGTACATTTGGTACTTCTCCATTTGAGGCCATATCTTTGAGGCTATAGTATTCTGAACCACCAAGCTCATCCTTTGTAAGGCCCACAAGGATTATTGTGTCGCCTTCATTTGTGAAGATGCCTGAAGGTGCTGCATTGACATTTTCTGTATGTCCTACAAGACCGATGGATGGGGTTGGAAGGATCGCAGTGTTGAATTCACCACTCTCATTATAGAGTGATACATTTCCACCAACTACTGGTATTGAAAGAGCCCTTGCTCCATCTCCAAGCCCGAGAATTGCATGCTTGAACTGCCAGTAAATGTCCGGTCTTTCCGGGTTACCAAAGTTCAGACAGTCCACGATGGCAATGCCACTTGCACCTTTCACTGCAAGATTCATTGCATTTTCAATAATTGTTCCTTTTCCACCCTGGTATGGGTCAAGTAGTGTGTGTCTTGGATTGCATCCACAGGACAATATGATACCTTCATCTCCGTCTATGCGTAGAACACCTGCATCATCTCCTGGTTTGACTACAGTTCTGATCTGAACTTCATGGTCATATTGTCTGTATATCCATTCTTTTGATGCAACATTATGGGATGAGATAAGATCGAGCACAGCTTGCTTGATGTCTGCTGTTAATTCTGGTTTACTACCAATGTCGCGTGGTTGAGGTGCTTCGGATGGGCGTTCAAAGGTAGGTGCACCCTCTGTCAGGAGTTTGACTGGAATGTCAGCAACGACTTCACCTTCAAATTCAATTGTGTAATCCATGTTCTCGGTGAGGTCACCGATCAGGCTGGCATTGAGGTCGTATTTATCTGCAATAGCCAAAACATCATCTACATTTTCAGGCTCAACTTCCAGAAGCATACGTTCCTGTGACTCTGCTATGAGTATCTCATAAGGTGTCATGTTCGCTTCACGCTGGATTACCTTGTCAGCCATAATGCGCATACCAAGGTCACCTTTGGCAGCCATTTCAGAACTGGCTCCGGCAAGCCCTGCTGCTCCAAGGTCCCTGCATGATTTGACGTATCCTTTTCCGATGGCTTCAAGTGTAGCTTCAATGGTAAGCTTCTCTGTGAATGGGTCGCCTATCTGGATACTTGGTCTGTCTTCAGCTTCGGAGTCATCTGAGAGGTCTCTTGATGCAAATGATGCTCCTCCAAGTCCATCCCTGCCAGTGGTGGAGCCCATGAGAATAAGTTTGTTACCTGCCTTATGTGCGCATGCTGTTACAATGTTTTCTTCACGTGCAAGACCAACTGCTACAACATTTACCAGTGGATTGCCACTGTACGTCTCGTCAAAGAAAGCTTCACCACGAACCACAGGTACTCCAATACAGTTTCCGTATCCTGAAATTCCTTCTATGATATGCTCAAAAAGATATAGGTTCTTCGGGCTGTAAAGAGGTCCGAAATACAAAGGATCCATCAATGCAATTGGGCGTGCACCCATAGAAATAATATCTCGTACGATTCCACCGACACCAGTAGCTGATCCGTTGTATGGGTCTACGTATGATGGGTGGTTGTGACTTTCCATTCCTATTGCAAGAACCCAGCCATTTCCGAATTTGATAATTGCTGCATCATCTCCAGGGCCTATAATAACCTTGTCTCCAGTGGTTGTAAAGGTCTTGAGTAATGGTGCACTTGAACGATATGAGCAATGCTCACTCCAGAGGTTGAGGAAACATCCCTGTTCTACAAGATTTGGTTCTCTTCCCATCTTTTCAGTTACTATCTTTAAGTCATCTTCAGGTAACATTTATGTGCCTCGGGTATTTAAACTCGTGATTTATAAGGCTGTAAAGCACCCAGGGAGTAATAAACGTTTCTTTAACAAAGAATCCCATTTATTGAAATCAACATCTCAGCATCTATTTTCAAAGGAAAAAGTGTCCCCTGTTTTGATTCTGTTTTTCTTTACAGTACCGGGATTTGTTTCTATGATGTATTTAATCTTGGAGCCAGATGAGCATCTTCCAATCCATGGTCTTAGGGTAGATGTTTTGACAACCTTTTTGTTCTCATCTAAAAAAATAGCATCTATCGGGAAATTTACAAAAAGCATATGTAATGATATCTTGATCTTTTTCTTTAAAACAAATACCAATGCATAGTCTTCAGGGATATTTTTTCTAAACATCAGTCCCAATATCTGGCTAAGTATTCCGCAGGCGAATTCGACATCCCCTGCAATTGATTTACCATTAGACTTTAATATCATTGCAGGTTTACTCTATTCATCTATTTTATTATAAGCTATTGGAGTGTTTGAAATAGATAATAATGTCGGAGGAAATATCACAAGATGAGTTCTGAAATGTGTTCAGTCTGCGGATTGCCAGGAGAACTTTGCATTTGCGAAGAAGTAGCAAAGGAACAGCAAAGGATAATTGTCAAAGTTAATAGGCGAAGGTATGGTAAAGAAGTTACAGTTGTAGAGGGCTTCGATGCTCACGAAATTGATCTTCACGAACTGTCCACCTACTTAAAATCCAAATTTGCGTGCGGTGGAACCGTAAAAGGTAATTCTGTTGAATTGCAAGGCAATCATATTGTACGTATGAAACAAGTTCTCATAGATAGAGGCTTCTCTCCGGATCAGATAAAAGATTGATCTTTTTATTCTGTATAAAATCCGTATTTTATGCAAATTTGCAGAGCTCGTCTCTGCACAATGACTTTTTTTAAGTTGTCTTAATTGAAGGGTATTTACTATAAGTATTATCTAATTATAATAGGTATGCTATGAAGCAAGTTTACATGGACCACAGTGCAACTACCCCGGTAGATCCGCAGGTAGTTGATGCTATGCTTCCTTATTTTACCGAGAAGTTCGGGAATTCATCCAGTTTTCACTCATTCGGGCGGGAAGCAGCAAAAGCACTTTCTGCTGCACGCCATAAAATAGCAGATTGTATTGGTGCCAAGTCCAATGAAATAATATTTACATCAGGTGGTACTGAATCTGACAACCTTGCCATTCTTGGAACAGTAGGTCAATATGCAGGGGTTTCGCATATTATCACTTCTGTCATCGAACATCCGGCAGTTCTCAACACATGTGCTTATCTTGAAAGAATTGGCCATGAAGTGACCTACATTCCTGTAGACGCTGATGGAATTATCGATATTGAGGCACTTGTTTCATCCATAAAGGAAAATACTGTTCTGATATCTGTAATGCATGCAAATAATGAGATCGGGAGTATACAGCCGATCAGAGAAATAGCAGATATCGCCAATTCCAAAGGAATAGTTTTTCATACCGATGCAGTACAGTCACTCGGCAAGATCCCTGTCAATGTGAATGATCTTGGTGTTGATCTTTTATCCATTTCTTCCCATAAGATCCATGGACCAAAAGGTGCAGGTATGCTTTACATAAAAGATGGCACTTCCATAAGCCCAATAGTGTTTGGTGGGGGACACGAGCGTGGCTTGCGCCCAGGTACTGAGAACATATCCGGTATTGTAGGTCTTGCAACGGCTGTTGATCTTGCAATGCAACGATATGATGTTGATTCCAGGCATCTACTTGATCTTCGCAACAGCCTGATCGAAAAAACAATGGCAACTATCGATGGAGTTCGTCTCAATGGTCATTCTACAAAGCGCCTTCCAAATAATGTAAATTTAAGTTTCAGATCAGTCGAAGGTGAGTCTCTGCTCATGATGCTTGACCTAAAAGGAATTGCAGTATCTACAGGATCTGCCTGTTCGTCCAAATCTTTAAAAGCATCGCATGTATTGGCATCTATAGGATTAGCTGCAGATTTCATACACGGTTCGCTCAGGATCAGTCTTGGTAGAGGAAACAGTATGGAAGATATTGATTATCTTGTATCATCTTTACAGGAAATAGTTTCCAGATTAAGGGAAATATCCGCATTGTAGTAACTTGAATTATATCATTCAGGAGAACAGGATGTACTCAAAGAAAGTCATTGAACAATTCACAAATCCCCTTAATGTCGGTACGATAGAAAATGCCGATGGTATCGGTGAAGTTGGTAGTACTGTAGATGGTGACATCATTACGATATATCTTAAAGTGGATAACGGTGTTCTAAGCGAGGTAAAGTTCAAAACATTTGGCTGCGTTGTAGCAATATCTACATCTACAATAGTCACTCAGCTTGCAAAAGGAAAGACAATTGAAGAAGCGCAAAAGATTACAAATGATGATGTTCTAAATGCACTGGATGGGTTGCCTGAAGGTAAAGACAGGTGTTCCGGATTTGCTCTTGATGCTCTTAATAAAGCGATCGATAATTACATTGAATTCAAAAAAGATTAAAAATGGAAATGAGGCGATGTTGTGAAAACCACTTGTGAGATTATGGTTCAGAAAGTCTTACCAGCGATCAGAGCTGAAATAGCCCGGATCATTATATTCGAACATGGACGTACCCAGCAGGAAGCTGCAGATGTTTTAGATATTTCAAGGGCTGCGATATCCCAGTATTTGAGTGAGAAACGTGGGGCTGATATTGATTTTTCTGATGTGACAAGAGGCGAGATCAGAACGTTTACTGCAGAACTTCTCGGTGGTCTAAGCGCCAAAGAGCAGGTCCGGGGTATGTGTGGCGTCTGCAAATATGTCCAGAAATCCGGATGGCTCAATAAAAATGAACCTGATGCAGGTTTCTGTGTAATTTGCGGAGATAGTGAAGATAGTTGAATGAAAATCTTTGCGTAAAGTGCAAGGGAAAAGGGCTATGTGGGCGTCCTTATTGCCCAATTTTGGAAAAATTCAAGTCAGTCGACTCAACTGTTTCTAAAAGTACAGGCTGCACTTCTATTTTTGGTGCATCTCCCCCATCTGTTTTTGTAGGTCGGCATAACTATCCGGAAGTTATGGCAGGGCCAATGATCCCACCTGAATTAACAGGTGATGAATCAATACAGCTGGAAGACCCCAGAGAACTTTTGAAAATGGGAATTCAGGATGTTATTTCTTCCCGTTCACATCTTGTCAGGG
This sequence comes from Methanosarcinaceae archaeon, assembly GCA_020055655.1. Classification (GTDB taxonomy): domain Archaea; phylum Halobacteriota; class Methanosarcinia; order Methanosarcinales; family Methanosarcinaceae; genus Methanolobus. The sequence goes on from JAIPUR010000003.1 coordinate 45,238, forward strand.
CAAGTACCGGTATTAATGTTAAGAATGCCATAAAACCCGACAATTCTCTTATTGAGAAATCCCAGGAGCTGGCATTATCTAAAAAACCAGTCGATACGGAAGCTTGGTTCCATAAACCAATACAGAATAAATTAAAATTTGACAATGTTCTGACTCCCATGGGTCCCACAGGTGACCTCAAGGATTTCAGTGTCGCAGAAAACCCGAAAGTTCCTAAAAAAGTAGATTATCTGGTTTATGACACGGATGCTCTGGCAAAAGATGCTATATCCGAACTATGGGGCAACAATATTCCAACTGAACACATAACTCGTCTTTTTTCCATTGGACTGCTAGGCCAGGAAAGACGTCTTGTCCCAACCAGGTGGTCTATTACAGCAGTAGATGACATGGCCGGGAAGAATATATTCGCGAGTGTCAGGGATTTCCAGCAGGTAAATGAGGTAATGGTATTTAGTGGGGGAGTTTTTGGAAATCATTTTGAAATAATGTTGATTCCACGTCCATTCTCCTTTGAACTAATAGAAGTATGGATGCCTCGTACTGTCTGGTCTGGGCAGGAAACGTGGATAGATTCGGATAGTGAAGGTGTTACTGGTAAAAAGGGCTATTCTAATCTTGCAGGTGGATACTATGCAGCTCGCTTACCTGTGATGGAATATCTAAAGCAGATCAAAAGGCAGGCCACTATATTTATCGTGCGTGAGATCCGTCCCGAATACTGGGCTCCACTTGGTGTCTGGGTGGTGCGTGAGGGCGTGCGTGAGGCCATGAATAACAAACCAATGGTATTCGAATCGGTGGGTAAGGCAGTTGAGAGCATGGCTACCCGCATTAATACTCCGCGTGAAAAATGGATGAAAAAGGCCAATATGCTTTCTGATGTAAAAGCTCAGAGAACATTGGATGCATTCATTTAAGTACACTCCTATATTGATTACGTATAGCTATATAGAAATATATATGGATATGTAATCTAAACAAATCATTTTTATATTCATGAGACTGATTTAGCGGTCTATGTCATACTATAGGGGACCTTAAACAATGGATATCTTAGATCCGACAGTAATCCTGTTAATATTTGCAGGACTATACATGGCATGGAATATAGGGGCAAACGACCTGGCAAATTCCATGGGGACGTCTGTAGGTAGCGGTGCGCTATCTATAAAACAAGTTATTATCATAGCCGGAGTTTTTGAATTTGCCGGAGCAATCTTCTTTGGAAAAAGAGTAACTTCCACGATTGCCAAAGGTATTGTGCCCATTGATTCAATAAATCTCATTGATCCTCACCTTGTGGCAATTGGGATGCTGGCAGCTATTCTTGCAGCAGGTTTCTGGATCACATTGGCAACATTTTATAATTTACCAGTTTCCACAACTCACTCAATAGTGGGTGCAGTACTTGGTTTTGGATTGATAGCCGCATTTCAGGGAATCATTGGTTATGGGGATATCAACTGGTTTATTCTTGCAAAGATAGTTGTTAGCTGGCTTGTGTCACCACTTCTGGGGGCTGCTATAGCATTTATCATTTTTTCGCTTATTCGTTATTTCATATTGCAGAAAGCATATGATCCATATAATATAGAGAAGAAATTCGTTTTCCTGCAAATATTAACTGCATGCTACATCGCCTTTGCACATGGTTCCAACGATGTTGCAAATGCAGTGGGTCCAATTTATGCAGGATTGAGCTCATTGAACCTTGTTGGGGAATCAATACCAATATGGGTTATGTTAGTAGGTGGTATTGGAATGGTCATTGGTCTGGGAACATGGGGCTACCGTGTTATTGAGACAATAGGTACAAAGATAACTGAACTAACTCCTACAAGAGGCTTCTCTGCAGAATTTGCAACGGCTTCTGTTGTTGTATTTCACAGTTACAGCTCACTTCCAATATCGACAACCCACACTCTTGTGGGTTCAGTTATTGGTGTCGGACTTGCTGGTGGTCTTGCAGCAGTTGATTTAAGTGTCATTGGTAAGATAGTTGTTTCCTGGGTTATTACCGTACCAGTAGCAGCATTAACATCTGCACTTATATTTTTAGGACTTATAGGGGTTGGATTATGATTAAGAAAGAGTACATTCGTTCAGTTCTGGACATATTTGCTTCGTCCCCGTTCAAACCTTTGGGAATGCATGCCAGCAAAGGTGGCGAAGCAGTAAGAAAGCTAAATGAGGCTGTTATAGCTTATTGTGATGGAAACGCCCAAAGGGTTGAGGAGCTAAGCCAGGAGATAGATGTAATTGAACATGAGGCTGATGTCCTTAAACAGACTATTCGCTCTGAACTTTCGTCTTCAATAATGCTTCCGGTTCATGCAAGCGATCTACTGGATTTCCTTAAGCCACAGGATTCAATTTCTGATGTAGCACAGGAAGTATCCTACTGGTTTACTTTGAGGGAATTTAATGCTTCTGATGAAGTTCGTCAGAGCCTTTTGGATCTAATGGACAAGGTACTGGAAACAGTTGAGGTTTATGAGGAATTGGTATCTACCATCAGTGAACTTCTCGAAGCATCCTTTAGTAAAAGAGATGTGGAAGAGACTCTCTCGCTTGTTATCAAAGTAGAAGAAATGGAACATCAGGTCGATGTAGCCGAAAAAGAATTGATGAGAAAAGTCTTCCAGCAGGAAGATAATATCGGTGGCACAGGTGTCTACCATTTGGCTCGGCTGGTTGACGGTATTGGAGATATTGCTGATAAGGCTGAACACGCAGCTGATAGATTAAGGACCATGGTAATAAGGAGGTAATCCTTCTCAGTCCATATTAGTTTATTTCTGTTTAATTTCGATTTTAATTAAGCCTATGAAGATTTCTATCTTCATTCATCTTTTTCAGCAATTCTATAACTGAGTATGCTGCACGTGTTATGCCCATACTGCGCTTATCTGTGTCGGTACCTGCAACATAGAGATTCCTGATGGGTGTTCTGTTATCAGCAAAATAACCATCTATGGTAACTGCAGCCTTTTCAGGTATAGTTATCTGGTTGTGTGTCATTTCGATCTTATCTTCAATTCCCGGAATTGCACTGTATATGGTCTCATAAGAGTCTTTGATCCGCTGACTCTCATTTCCATCTCCATTTAGGATGAATGAGAAACCTACAAGCTGTTTTCCTTTTGGTGCAAGAGATGCATCGTAGTTACTGATAGGCATTGCCCAGTAAGGCCTTTCTTTGAACCAGATCTCTGAGCCAATATAATTGAATTCATCCATAACTGTATTTAATCCGGTCCATATTGTCAGGCTCCTTGTATGAACAACACCTTCCAGCTCCTTTACATATGAATGTGGCAGACTTTCTATCATCTGTGGTAGGTCTGTAACAAATCCTGTGAATATCACATTATCAGCATAGTATATCTCATCGGCTTCTACGCCAATAGCCTTACCATTTGAAGTAATTATCTTGTTGACCTTACAGCCTGTTCTTATTTCCACGCTGTTTGGTAATGATGATAGTAATGCATTCAATAAGGCCTTTAGTCCTTTTCGTGGATACCCCTGTGAATATGTGACTTTATTAGTGGCCAGTCTCCCAAGAGATGTAAATGGATTGGATAATTTATCCATGCGTGCCTGTAGAGATGTGTGAAGATTAGATGGAAGTATGGATTTCAAAACAGGTTCTGTGTGTTGCTCAGCATTATTAACGATACTTTCCATCTGTTCCTGTGGAACACTATCTCTGACAAAACTGCTTCCTGCAAGGATTCTCTGGGCAGATGTCTGTTTCATATCTTTTCCAGAAAGGAAATATGATATTGTATCCATGAAATCACAGGTATCTTTGCAGAGATTATCCGGCATGAAGTCATATACCGATTGCTTGGAAAGATCCACTCCAAATGTTGAAAGTGTCAATGCTTTGGTAATTGCCTGTGTTACAATTATCCTGTCTTTCCTTGGAAGTATGTCAAAAGTAACAAGTTCCTTGATATTTGATGGGACTTTCATAAAATGATCATGAGTTCTAATGAAATAATGCCCATAGTCCTCAAAGACAGGCATGTAATCAAAATAGTTGTCCATTAAATGTCTTAGAGGTCCTTTTTGAAGATGGGTGATGGCATGTGCGCCCGTATCTACCTGGAAACCATCTACCATATAACTATTACAATTTCCACCTACAGTATGATCTTTTTCAAGAACAAGAACTCGGTTACCATGCTTTGAAAGTGTGAGTGCGCTAAGCAGACCGCTTATGCCCGCACCCACAACTATGATGTCATATTTTTCCATCGTATGCCCTCAAATACCCTGGAATGCTTATTCGAAAATTTCTGGTACGATGCGCTTTGCAACTTCTTCGTATGTTTTAGAAAGGTCACCCTTGTCGAAGCGGAATATGTCTTTGTCCATGGATTCACCGGTACTGATATCCCAGAATCTGCAGGTATCACAGGATATCTCATCAGCTACAACGATCTCTCCATCCTTTCTTCCGAACTCGAGCTTGAAGTCAGGAAGCAGGAAGCCCTTTTCTTTAAGATAGTTCTTGAGTATGTCGTTGATCTTCAGTGCCATTGAGCGGATCTGTTCTATTTCTTCATAGCTAGCGATTCCCATTGCGACAGCGATATCCTCATTGAGCATTGGGTCTCCAAATTCATCACTCTTGAAATCGAGTACCATGACAGGGTTCTCGAAAACAGTTCCTTCTTCTATTGGGTACTTGCGGGTAATGGATCCAGCTGCAATGTTTCTTGGGATGACTTCTATGAGTACTATGTCTACTGCATCGACTAACATCTCGGTATCAGATACCATGTCAATATAGTGGGTTTTGATACCTTCTTCTTCAAGCATCTCGAATATCTTTTTTGATATTTGAGCGTTGTAGTATCCTTTTTTAGCGGCTTCACTCATTTTCTTGCCATCAAATGCTGTAAGACTGTCCCTGAATTCTGCAATGAATTGCTTTGGGTTATCTGTCTTATAGATGCTCTTTGCTTTTCCAGAGTATAGTTCTTCCATTTTCATTGATATCATCCTATAGTTGGGACTTATATTATTTTTACTTTGTATGCATTATGTTCTATAATTATTTATGTCTTAATTATGTATTAGGAATTACATACTATATGTTATTATTATCAGTTTATGCAATTAACAGGTGATTTCAATGGATCAGGAACTTATGCGTATTGGTGTGTCTCTTCCAGAGAACCTCTTGACAAAGTTTGACCGAATTATTGAACATAGGGGATACTCATCACGATCGGAAGGTATCAGGGACGCTATAAGGAGCTATATCACTCATTACGAATGGATGGGCGATGTCAAGGGGAGGCGGGTAGGTACTATATCTCTTATCTATGACCACACAAAACGCGGCCTTTCCAATGCTCTGACAGATATACAACATGATCATTCGCAGATTATCCAGTCTTCTATCCATGTACATCTTGACCATGACAATTGTCTTGAGGTCATTATTCTGGATGGAGAGGGAGAGGAAGTTAAAGGAGTTGCTGAGAAAATAATGGCGCTAAAAGGCGTTCATTATGTCAAGCTAAATACAGCTCTACCAAGTGAGGGCCATTGATCTTATTTAAAGGATGAATTTATAGTTTCCAGAAGATTTCTTCCAAAATCAGTGAGATAGTATATCTGATAGTTTCTTTCGCGCTTTGATTCCACCATATTTGCATCTTTTAGTAACTTTAGATGGTATGAAAGCGCTGAATACTTATAATCTGTAATTTCCACAAGAATACAGACACATAATTCTTTTATTTCCAGTGCTTTGAGTATATGTATCCTTACAGGATCTGAAAGTAGCTTGAAAAGAGCTGTCATATCGCTCACATCTTCCTTCATTGCCTGTTGTATGTCTTCAGGGACAGCATCGGGAAAAATAATCAGCATATCATCAGATTTTTGTTTATCTTTCATTGCAGAGTATTAGTTATTAGTTGATTAATAAGTTTTGCAGGCAAATTAGATTGAAATAGGTATGAAAAATAGCTCATTAAGGTCATCATTGAAGAAATTTACATTTATTCTGTCTGCGGACTGAATATGCTTGACAATCCAGTCTTTCAGGAAATTTGCCAATTAATATATTTGAAATTCAATTCCATATTCTTAATTTATTATTATCGGTTCCAATAGCTATTGTGATACTTCCATCAGGCATCTCGATTGCTGCCGTATTAGTAGTTGAACTGGCATCAAGCTCCAGCTCCCCTGCAACTTTTGCACCATTATTTGTGTGCTTAATAATTCCCAATGTCCTGAGATCCTGTGATGGTAAAAGCACTTCAAAATTTCCATCATTGTCAAAGTCACCTGCAATTCCAATGTCAAGGTTACGGGAGCCTGATACATGTGATGTATATCCGGAAATGCTGGCTACAACTTTCAATTCGTTGTCTTTTAGCTGGTAGAACTCGGTAATTCCGCCAATATGTGGGGTGAGTACACTGATAATTTCTATTTCTCCAGCTGGTCCAAAGGGGGCAGCAGCTATCGGATGTCTCCATCTGTATCCAATGCCCACAGAGGGTCCTTCAGCCAGTATTTTTCCTTCCTCACTGAACACAGCCAGCCTGGCGCCTTCTTGCTTATTGCTTAAAGTAACAATTATCTCACGAATACCATCAGCATCCAGATCAGCCCATATCGGTGCAATTCCCTCAATAACATCCCCCTCAGGCACAACAATGGTTCTTTCAATGGATGCCTGACCTGATGTCTTTATAATTGTCATGCTGCTAGCTTCTATTTTATCTCCAAGCACCCCATGCCTGTATTCTTGGCTTGCATCGGTAAGGATCAATAGCCTTTCATTCTCATCCATTATCAACCGTGCATCAGGAATCGCATTGAGTTTAAAACGTTCGATCTCTTCATCGTTGACCCTGATGACAAGATCCCCTTGTTTGTCTACAAACAGATTTCTTCCGGAACTTGCAAGGACTATCGGATGTGTCAACAATGATTCATTTGAATTCCCTGGTGCAACAATAAAAGCATCTCCGTCCTTTATCATTAGAAGTGGCGGGCTTTCAGTGTGTATTCTTTCAGGGAGAATGTCAATTTCTGTAATATTTCCATTTTTATCATTGAATGCCTGCACACTACCGTCTTTCATTACGACTGCCCATACAGGTCCCCTAGCTGTGGACGAGGCAAGCAGCCACTCAGGCTCGCCAGACAAGGGTACGTCTACGTAATTCGATCGTAGCAGTTCTATCTGCCCTTCTATTATCCGATTACCATCTGCCTGTTGATGCGTGTACGACAGGGTGAAAGGTGCCCAGTAGCTGAAGGTGCAATAGTCACACTCAAGTATTTCCTGTGGAATTATCTCAGTATCTGTTTCTTTATCAACAAAGTGATCTGTAGCTGCCAGCATCAATATGCTTCCCAGAAATATGCATATAGTGACAATGAACACAATCCTTTTCATTTTAGGCTCCTAGCAACGGACTTGATAGCTTCAGCAAAGATGAATGTCAAAAATGCCACTCCCATTGGCAGTATCCATTCCACTGGGCTCAGTGGCAGCAATCCGAAAGCTTCGTTTATGGTGGGTATGTACATCACTGAAAGAGTGGCAAGGAATGTACATATCACACCAACTATCATTAGCTTGTTTGTGAATATTCCAATACTGTACACAGATCTTTCAAGCGATCTGAATGCAAGTGGAATAAAGAGTATCATACTGACAATGGTTGCAAATGTCATGGTTCTGGCCATGATGGTATTTGCTTCAGGGTCGTTTAGAGCGAACATCAAAAATGATGCAATTCCCATGACAAAAGCAAGAACAGTTACCAGGAAAAGATTCCTTCTATTGAGGAAATGGTCCTTTGGGTCTCTTGGATCTTTATCCATTATATCATCTGATGCCGGATCAAGGCCCAGTGAGATAGCAGGCATTATTTCATTGAACATATTGATGAAGAGTATCTGGAGGGCCAGAAGTGGTATCAGGTCGAACCCAAGGAGAGATATTCCCATGAGGATAACTATTACCAGAGTAAAATTCCTTGATATCAGGTAGGTTATGAATTTCTCTATGTTCTCATAGATCGCTCTTCCACCTTTTACAGCTTCTACTATAGTTGCAAAATTATCATCCTGCAGGACCATATCGCTGGATTCCTTGGATACATCAGTTCCCTTGATACCCATAGCAATTCCAATGTTCGCTTTTTTCAGTGCAGGTGCATCATTGACACCATCACCTGTCATAGCTACAATATGTCCTTTATCCTGTAGTGTTTTGACGATACGAAGCTTCTGCTCAGGCATGGTCCTTGCGTAGACGTTAACATTCTCGACCATCTCAACGAGCTCATCATCTTTCAGTTCCTCTAGTTCTTCCCCTGTGATCGCACAGTCACTTATTATGCGCTTTATCTTATCATCTTTATACTTGCCACATCCATCTCCATCATCAAAAAGTCCTATATTTCGACCAATTGCTTTTGCAGTTTCCTGATTATCTCCGGTGATCATAATGACCTTGATGCCTGCTCTGTGGCATGTTTCAATGGCAGCTTTTACTTCTTCCCTTGGAGGATCGATAATAGCAATAAGGCCAAGGAAGGTCATATCCTTCTCTATTTTTCTTTCCGGACCATCCTTGAACTTTTCCTTGTATGCCACTCCGAGAACGCGATATGCAGACCTTGTGAAATCTAGATTTTTTCTGGAAATAGATTCCCTGTCCTCATCTGTGATATCTCTTACAGCTCCGTCTATCTCAATACGACTGCATCTTTTTAGAACGTATTCAGGTGCTCCCTTTGTAAATGAGATAAGTCCATTTTTACTCTCATGCAATGTTGTCATGAGTTTTCTTTCTGAGGTAAATATGATCTCATCCATTAGCTGATAATCATCTTCGATGTCATCTTTCCAGATATCAGCCTTTGCTGCAGCAACGGTGAGTGCTATTTCAGTAGGATCTCCCACAACTTCCCATTTATTTCCTGTGTTCTCAATAGAAGAGTTATTGCATAGTGCAATGGCCTTGAGCAATTTGAGAGATGTTACATCATTTTTGATATCTGTGATGTTCCCATTTTTGAGAAAATCTCCCTTGGGAGAGTATCCTGAACCCGATATGTCAAAGGTATCCTCACTAACGAATATGGCTTGAGCCGTCATTTCATTTTTGGTGAGTGTTCCGGTCTTATCTGTGCATATAACAGTAGTTGAACCAAGTGTTTCCACCGCAAGCATTTTTCTTATGATGGCATTTTGCCCGGCCATTTTCCGCATACCATATGCCAGAGTTATGGTGAGGGTAAGGGGCAGACCTTCGGGAACTGCTGCGACTGCAAGGGCAAGTGAAATCAGAAGCATTTCTCCAAACGGCGCCCCAATGGAGATGCCAATTGCAAAAGTAAGTGCAGATGCCAAAAGTGCAAGCATGGCTAAACCAAATGATAATTTAGATATCTTCTTTTGCAAAGGTGTGTCTTCTTTCTTAGTTTGTATCAGACTGGCTATCTGTCCAAGTTTTGTGTCCATTCCCGTGGCATACACAATGGCTTTAGCTTTACCATGTACCACCTGTGTACCGGTATATATCATATCATTCTGTGATTTCCCAACAGGCACACTTTCTCCTGTCAGGGGGGATTCGTCAACCCTCAGAGCCACCACTTCAAAAAGTTGTGCATCGGCAGCAATTTTATCCCCCATTTCCAGAGATAGTATGTCACCGGGAACTATTTTTTTTGTGAGCACCTTTTTGAGTTTTCCATTCCTTATCACTGTTGTTTCAGGCTGGACGATGTTCTTTAGAGCTTCCATAGCTTTTTCTGCTCTGTATTCCTGCACAAAACCAAGCACTATAACAACAGCTATCGTAAAAGTAATGACCCAGAAATCAATGATCTCATCAATAAGCAAGGAGATCACTGCAGCGGCTATGAGTACCCATACTATGAAATTGAAAAATTGGCGGATGAATACTTTTAGTGGAGTGATCTTTTCTTCCTCTTCAAGTTCATTAAGACCATATTTTTCCAATCTGCTTTTTACTTCTTTCTCGGTCAGACCGGATTCTGAACCATTGTATTTCGCAAGCAGATCACTGTTGTCTATATATTCTGTTTCTTCTGCCATGAACTCACTCACCACTGGTAATTCTTCGTATTTTTGCTTGCATATCTAATATTTTTCTCTGTACTTAATAGCTTTATCAAGAACTATAGGGGATATTATGATGGATGCTACGACCATGAATACGATTGCAGAGAACATTTCCTGGCTGATTATTCCCATTTCTTTTCCAATAGCTATGACTACAAGCTCTACCCCTGCTCTTGGCATCATGCCGACTCCGAAAATAAGACTATCTTTCCATTCAAATCCGATCAGCTTTGTACCTATCCAGCCACCAATGAGTTTACTGGCAAGGGCAAGTATGAGCACCAGTATGGTGAATTTCCCCGCAGTGAACAATACGGATAGCTCCATGGATAGTCCTATGGATGCAAAAAATATGGGTGTGAAAACTCCATATGAAAGTCCACTAACCTTCTTCTGTACATTTTCCAGTTTGGCAAGAGGTATTTCAGATATCAATACACCTCCAAAAAAAGCCCCTATTACAGCATGAAGTCCGAATACTTCTGCCAGGTATGCAGAGAAAAGTGCAATAATGATCACAAAAGCAAAGATAGATTCTTTTGTATGCATTTTGTGTACCTGCTGAAAGATACGGGGGTAGATCTTTAGCCCAATGATACTTATCAGGAGGATAAAGATTATGATCTTTGCCGAGATTCCCAGTAATTGCATTCCCGATGGGAAGTGATTGTAAGTTGCAAAGGATGTTACAACAGACAGAAGAAAGATCCCGATTATATCATCAAAGATGGCTGAAGTGAGCATCATTGATCCTGGTCTGCTGGATAGATAATCTGCATCTATCAGTGTTTTCACAACAACGCTTATGCTGGTGGGGCTAAATGCAACTGCCATAAATAAACTCTGGATGAATCCCAGTTCAAAAGCCTGCCCCAATAGAAATCCAAATACAAATGCTACGATAGTCTGGGACAGTGTTGGTATAAGTGCGGTCTTTGATGCTTCCTTCAGGTCACTTATATGGACTTCCCTGTATCCTGCTGTGAAAAGTAAAAAAATAGCTCCAAGATCAGCGAAGAACTTCAATATTTCTGTATTTTCAGGTGCTAATGTCAATGCAAGCATCAAACCGGCGGTAATTTCACCAACAATCGAAGGTAAACCAAGTCTTTCACTCGCTTCACCAAACAGTTTGGCAAAGAGTAATATCAGAAGTATTTGAAGGAGTGGTTCCATTCACTCCATTCTCCGTAATGTGAAGGCCTTTTTGATTATATCTGCTTTTGATATGATCCCTGCGAATTTATCATCTTTAAGCACACATACTCTGTCCACATGGTGTTTTATCATAAGGTCAGCAGCTTCACATAGGCTGGTATCATAGGGGATCGATATGGGATGCTTTATCATCAGTGTTCTTACATCTTCACTTAATGCCCTTATGGCCATCAGGTGCGTGTGATGACGACGTGGTGTCCTTTCAAAGAAAAGCAGCTCAAGCATGTTATCCTGATCCACTATTCCTTTTAATTCATCATTGTTTCCTATTACAGGGTAACTGTGATGGGTTTTTTTTGCCATTAGCTCTATTACATGCTCAATTGTGTCATTTTCAGAAACACTCACCACGTCTGTTATCATTATTTCGCTAATAGGTATCGAATCACAACTTTGTGAGAGACTTTTAGCCTCATTTTGCTGCCTGTTATGTTTGTGATTGTCTTCATTCATCCAATCCCGGCTTTTAATGAATGTTTATACGCAAAGCTAAAGAAAAAATAATGCTGGTACTCCCCCACCAAAAAATACAAGGCCGCTAAGGCCTGTATTTTTCCTTATATCAATAATTCAATTACTTAATGTAAAGTCCACACTTGCATGCGCCACGCTTTTCAATGTCTCTTGCTCTTGCAGCACATGGGCAGATAATCTTTTTATCTTTCTCTGGATCTCCGGTTCTTTTCTGGCAAAAGCAATACCATTCGCCATATTCCTTCTTGTTGTTGCAGATAGCTTTTACAGCTGTGGTTATTACATCCCAGTCAGTGTTAAGTTTGTAACCATTTTCTTCTGCGTTCTTTTTACATTTCTCATAGAATTCTGCTTCTAGGTCGCCTTCGAATTTCATATTATGACTCCTTTTTAACTTTCACAATAAATGTATTTTACATGAATTTAAGTATTTGCATTTTTCTTTGCCAATTCAGCAAGTCTGTATCCAATTTCACGGCATTTTTCGAGGTCATCTTCATATGGTCTGAACTTTACCTGTAAACTTTCCTCTGCAAGAACGAATCTGGCAGATTCCATCTCTTTTTCCATTGCCTTTACAGCACCTCCGCCCCATCCGTATGAACCGAAAAGGAAGAAGTTCTTATCCTTTGGCCTGAGCCCTTTGATATATGTTATGAAACCTGCTATAGTGAAGAACATCCCATTGTTCATTGTTGGTGAACCGATGGCTACAACAGATGCATCCATTAATTCTTTTATAATCATGCTCCAGTCATTTTTTCTAAGGTGGCGCAAGCGAACTTCAACATCCTTTGAGCGTACTGCTTCAGCAATTTCCATTGCCATTTTTTCAGTGCTGCCCCACATGGTGTCGTATATCATAAGGACCTTGGATCTGTTCTTCCCGCTGGCCCATTTGGCATACTCTTGGATGATCTGCTCAAATCCATTTCTCCAGATGACGCCGTGGGAAGGGGCAATCATCTTTATGTCAATGTCAAGTCCCCTTAACTTTTCAATGTACTTGAGTACTTGTCCTCCAAAAGGCATCAGGATATTAGCGTAATAAATGGCAGCATCTTCCATTACGTCATCAACTTCATCGTCAAAGCGTTTTGATGTTGCCACGTGCTGGCCAAACGAATCATTGGAGAATAGTATCCCATCTTCTATCAGATATGTCTGCATACTATCCGGCCAGTGAAGCATAGTAGCTTCTATAAACATCAACGTCTTTTTCCCAAGGTCAACAGTATCTCCGGTCTTAACTACCTGGTAATTCCAGTTCTTGCAGCCACTTTCTTCGTAGTGACTGCTCAGTCCGGACTGACCTTTGGAACTTGTAACAAGGGTTGCATTGGGTGCATGTTCCAATATGGCCGGCAATGAACCTGAGTGGTCCATCTCCACATGGTTTGATATCACATAGTCTATTTTCGAGGGGTCAACTATCTGTTTGATCTTTCTGATCATCTCATCGGCAAAAGGTGCTTTGACCGTGTCTATAAGTGCAATCTTCTCATCGACCACAAGATATGCGTTGTATGTGCCACCTTTTGGTGTTTCATAACCATGAAAATCTCTTAGGTTCCAGTCGATAACACCAACCCAGTAGACACCAGGGGTAATATTCACAGGTTCAAGCTTGCTCATGAAAATTCCTTCACACTTATGTCTGCATTCTAAATTCTGTGGCGGCTTCAAGTAATTCATCGATTATGCTATAGTGCATCCTCTCTGCTGCAGCAACGTCTTCGAAGAATTTGACCTGGTTCTCATTTTCCGCTCGGTTTGCCATTTCCATGTAGAACAATTCACTTTTGTGCTCAAATCTCAAAGCAGCAAGCAGTATGCCTATCTCCTCAAGCTCTTCGTTTGAGAATTCCTCTGTAAAAGAAGCTTTGAACTCAGGAATATGAAAATCGATTTCAGGAGTTTCTTTTGAATCTCTGAACTGTTTCAGATATTGCGCATGCTTTTCCTCTTCGTCTGCAAGGAATTTGTAAATGCTAATTGCAGCGGGATTTTTCATTTTGGATAATCTATCTAAGTAGTAAGCTCTTCCCTCTTCTTCAAGATCGATTGCCATTGCAATTGCTTCATCCATTGATTTAAGTTGATCAAGTTTTTCTACTATTTCATGTAATACATCTTTCATCTAAGAGCCTCCGAAAGGGATCAATGTTCTTGCATGTCCTCCACTATCTCAAGATAAGCTTTCTGCTTAAGATAATGTACTAAAAAGAATCCCCCTGTATAATATCTATTCAGTTTTGGCTTAATATACCTTTCGAGAACTTCATTTCACCAATTGCTGTTGGTATTGATTACTTTAATATAAAACGAAGAGAACATGTATCTTTGATTGGAAAGCCATTCTTTTCACCGGCTCCTTTGCTAATAGGAAAGCACTATACCAGGAACCGTAATTTTGAAGGTGTTGTTTATGAGATGCTTGCATTCACAGCTGTTAGTGACCAGACTTCGAACAATGAGTTTTTGCTTAATGATGTACATGCATCATGGTCAAATGGAAGTGATCCTTCGTATAAGCCTCTGGTAAATGCAACGGCTACTTACAATCTGAGCTTTGTGGCACATAACAATACAAATACATTTCTTGTATCTTGGTTAACATGGGGCATGGACTGTTGATGATGCGCCTCTCTTTGTTCAATGTACTCTCAATGAGAACAGTGGAAGCACCGCTTACGATCTTGCAGGAAATAATAATGCTATAATATATGGTGCAAGCTGGAGTAGTTGAATGGTCAGCTAATATAGCACCTGGTACTAGCATGCGCGCAGGTAGTTCACTGGTGGTAGGCCAGGAGCAGAATTCTCTTGGTGCTGGATCTGTTGGCTACCAAGGTATACCGTGGGCAGATGGATGAAATAAGGATATATAATAAGGTATTGGCAGCTGTAGATATTCTACAACATTTTTATAGAATAAACCATATGTGGGTGGATTCTAATAAAAAAGGATTCCATCTGCTATGTTTGGATACCTTTTTATTTTATTCCCTATATCTGTTTATTACATTTTAGCAGTACATTTAATGAATCGTATTTGCTACTCAGCGGGGATATTCAATGGACAGGATAAAAATTGCAATTGTAGGTATTGGAAATTGTGCAAGCTCTTTGATACAGGGTATCGAGTATTATCGGAAAAAAAAGGAAAGCGATGCAATAGGCCTTATGAATTGGGACATTGCTGGTTACAAACCATTTGATATTGAAGTGGTTGCAGCATTTGATATTGATACACGTAAGGTAGGCAAGGATGTTGCAGAGGCTATATTTGCATTACCAAATTGCACGACTGTCTTCTGTGAAGATGTTCCACTTAACGGTGTATTGGTCAAAATGGGCTGTTTACTTGATGGCTATTCAGAGCATATGGGTGGTTTTGATGAGAAAAGAACCTTTGTTCCCTCAAAAGAACCGGCAGCTGACAAAGATTCTGTTGTTCAGGAACTGAGGGATTCCGGTGCCGATATATTGTTGAACTATCTTCCGGTGGGTTCAGAAAAAGCCAGCAAGTTCTATGCGGATTGTGCACTTGACGCAGGTGTAGCATTGGTCAATAATATGCCTGTGTTCATTGCAAGTGATCCAGAATGGGCTACAAGATTTGAAGAAAAAGGAATTCCTGTAATTGGTGATGACATAAAGGCACAACTTGGTGCTACCATTACTCACAGAACACTTGCAGATCTGTTCCATAAACGCGGTGTGAAGCTGGAAAGGACATACCAGCTCAATACCGGTGGGAATACTGATTTTCTTAATATGCTCAACCGCAGCAGGCTTGCTTCTAAGAAAGAATCAAAAACTGAAGCTGTGCAATCTGTCAGCGGACAGAGGCTGGATGATGATAATATCCATGTGGGGCCAAGTGATTATGTGGCCTGGCAGAATGATAATAAGGTCTGCTTCCTGAGGATGGAAGGTAAGCTTTTCGGCGATGTACCAATGAATATCGAATTGCGACTCTCGGTGGAAGACTCTCCAAATTCAGCAGGCGTTGTGATCGATGCAATAAGGTGTTGCAAAATAGCACTTGATAGGGGCATTGGTGGTGCTCTTAATTCGCCATCATCGTATTTTATGAAACATCCTCCGATCCAGTTCAGTGATGATGAAGCTCACCTAATGACAACGGAGTTTATTAAAGGTAGCAGGGATCGATAGATTGTTAGCTGCTCATCTTCGAAGATAATAACAAAACATTGTGTACTCACCATGAACCTTGCAGAGATCGGAAAAAAACGCCGTATATTCGGCATTGATTTTAGCGGTGCAAAAAGTGCCTGCAGTAAGATCTGGATCACGGAAGGTTTCATGGATGTTGGGACATTTCGGGTCTTGAAATGCTATCCAATAAAGGATATTGTTCCTAATGGCCATACAAAGGCAGATATGCATGCTTGTTTGTTTGCTTTGAAAGAACTAATTGCTCATAGCAATGATGCAATTTTTGGTGCAGACCTTGCTTTTAGCATCCCTCATGATTTAATGAATTTTGATAAATGGGAATCTTTCGTACTGGATTTTCCGCAAAGGTATTCGTCTGCTGAACAATTTCGCAATGATCTCCGTTCGGTCACAGGCAATGTGGAATTAAAACGGCTTACTGATCTCCAGGTAAAAGCCCCATTCTCTTTGTATAACTTATGGGTTTATCGACAGACATACTTTGCAATTCGGGATATTGTTAATCCTCTTTTAGTGGAAGGATCGGCATCTATACTACCACTACAAAAAGCATCCGATGATCGGGCGTGGATCATGGAGATATGCCCTGCTTCTCTGCTTAAACAGGAGGGTCTTTATAATTCATACAAAGGCAGATCTGAAAAAGAAAGAAGCTCTCGTGAATTTATCCTTGAAAAGTTGATCGAAAAAGGTCTCTCTTTAAACTCTGATATTAAAGCAAAGATACTGAAAAATAGTGAAGGGGATGCATTAGATAGCTTAATAGCCGCATTTACGACATCCCTTGTAGTTCCCAGATTAGATGACATCATGTCGGATATTCCTGACATATGTTTTCTGGAAGGCTACACCTTTCTCTAATCCGTTCATATTATGTTTTGCTAATACCAAGGACTTCGTAGATGTCCTCGGGTTTTTCAAGCACCGTGATGTTTTCCATTTCCTCCAGCTTTTCGGAGTTCAAAACATCAATCTCTCTCATTTTAAGTTCCATGACCTTTCCTTCAGGTGAAAATGTCTTCACAGTTCCTCTTTTCTGATCAACCGGTATTATGTATATTGGTGTATCACCTTTTGCGGTTTGTGCAACTACATTTGTAACGAGCGTATCTGCAACACCGTGTACTATCTTTGCAACACTGTTTGCAGTTGCAGGTGCAATAATGAGAGCATCATAGTATCCTATCTGTAGTGGACCTGCAATAAATGGTGAATTTGGGCCGGCACCAACTTTGAAATTGGTAAAATCCTTCTGGATATCATGCCACATTTGGTACCATTTCATAACGGTCTCTCCTTCTTTTGAGAGGAAGACCATTATTTCAAGATTGCTTTTTTCTTTGATATCTACCATGATATCATATGTTTCCTTAATTAGATCTCCAGATCCTGTAATTCCCCATGCTATCCTTTTCATACTATGTTCTCCCTTATCTACGATTTAGTATCCTAATAGTGATTCTTTCCTGATCATTTCGTCAGCAACATTCATTGATCGTAACATTTCTACCACGGAATCCACCATGGGAGGTGGTCCGCAAATATAAAAAACTCTTTCTGCATAGTCTGGAATTTCCTTATGGATCAACGTATCACATATTCTACCATTACATCCTGGCCATTCATCGGATGCCCGGGTTAACGTGTCCAATACAGAAATATTGGAATTATTCGACATTATTTCCTGTAGTTCATCAGCAAATACAATGTCATTTTCAGTTTTGTTACTGCAAATGAGTTTGATGTCCACATCCATTTTCATATCAGCACAAGATCTGCATATGCTGATCATCGGTGTGATGCCAATACCCCCACTTAGGAGTGCAATTTTATCATATTCGCCTTCAAAAGTGAATTTACCATATGGTTTACTGATGATGATTTCATCTCCAATTTCTATTCCATCAAGAGCATTGGAAAATTCATGTCCTGTAAGCTTCTTGGTAAATTCTATATGATCTTTTTCAGTGGGGCTGCTGGAAAGTGTAAATGGTTTGCTGGCGTTTTTTCCATCGATCACCAGTGTGATAATTACGTATTGTCCAGCCTTGTACTCGAAACCATCCGGTCTTGCGAACCTGAAGCTCTTTACATCATGGCTGCGCTTTATAATTTCAGTGACCGTTTCTGTGTATTTCAAAGTATTATTCCTCTTCCATCTTTTTGATCATCTGGGCTGTTGTAATTACCTTTTTCATTGTTCTACGCAGGCTGCGCAGGCCTTCTGAATCTTCAGCGGCTCCCTCTGCACCCTTGTCATGTGACCAGAATGTTCCTCCAAGATTTGAGCCAAAAGATCCTCCTGCAACAGGTATCATTTCACTGATCACGTAGAAATTATGTATCGTCTGAATGGCAGGTTCCTGCCCGCCTACTCTATCTCCACCCACAGCAGCAGCCGCTCCTACCTTATTCAAAAAGACTTTAGGGTCACGTGCAACGATTGCCCTGCATCTGTCCATGATGGTTTTTGTCTGGGCACTGAGGGTGCCCTGATAGACGGGAGTGCCAATGATCCATGCATCAGCCCACATCATCTTGTCATAAAGTTCTACAATATCATCTTTGTGGACGCAACCTTGTTTATTGCGTATGCAGTAATCGCAGTGGATGCAAAAGTTCATTTTCTTTCCGCTTGCAGAGAAATAGTCGATCTCAACTCCGAATTCCTCCTCTGCGTATTTTAAAGCTTCTTTGACAACATAATCCGTTGATTTTTTTCTGGGGCTTCCTGAAATACCCAGCAAACGGATCTTTGGCCGATCGGACATTTTTGACACTCCGTTATTTTTAATCAAGTGTTATTGCTTCTGCAGGGCAGGCATCAACACAGGTTCCACATTCTACACAGTCATCAGGTCTTGCAATGACGGATTTCAAATCGCCATTTTCATCTTCCTCGATGTCTATAACGTCTAATGGACATGCTTCTGCACATGCTCCTATTCCTTCGCATATGTTCGTATCTACTTTTGATGGCATTTCAGTCCTCTTTTTTTAATTTCTCTTTCTTTTGAATAGTTGCGCGATGGCAATGAAAGCTGCTATCGCTGATAATCCGGCAAAACCAGGCGCATTTTCAGTTCTGGACTCGGGGTCAGATTCAGGATCATAGATCGTTCCTGAGCTTTTTACCATGTCAACAACAGGAACTTCATGTACTCCATCATCGAAAAGATGGTCTATAAGGTCCTGTGGTGCAGATCTGTATTTCAGGGTGGCTTCAACAGCTACAGGATATCTTACATCTTCAGGTATTGTGAATATGTATTCTTCAGTCACTGTTTCCTTTGGACCGATCCTGTTATCGGCAAGAACTCTGTCCGCAAGCCAGAACTTAATGGTTTCATTGCCTTTCTCATTTCCAAGCACATTATTGTAAATAATAGTTTCTTCATCAATGCTTCCTGATCCATCAAGTCCACCAGTGACATATATTCTATTATTCTCACTGTCTGTGGCCTTGAATTCAAGCCATATTTGCCTGATCTCGGATACGCCAGTTGGGAGGTTATGCCCTGCTCCGGAATTAGTGATCTGAACATTTACTGCTACATTTTCTCCGACACTTGCAGTTTCAGGGACATCTACCTCAAGAGTTGCAGCCTTTTGCAATCTTTCAATTGCCAGTCCTTTTTCTTTTTCTGCACCCATCATTTCTGTTATAAACACATTTCCTCCAACTATGCTGTGTTGTGATATATGTTCTCTTTTTGGTGCACCAGAGCCAGCTCTGCCGGGATTTGCTTCAAATTCAGTAATTCCGGGTGTCATGTGGCAGTCCTGACAATCTACATCTTCATCAGCATAAGAACTGTTTTTCCATGTGCTATATGTATCATCAATGACAAGTCCATTGACTGGATGAATTACTTCATGACACATTCCACAGAATTCTGACCTTGTCTGTAGCTCCAGGTATTGTGAATCATGAAAAGCTGATCTGGAATCATTGAAAGGTCCCCATTTAGTGTCGCCGGGGCTGAGAGTAAATACTCCATTTCCAATACCGGCACTTTCTGATATGGTATGGCAGAAATCACAGTTAACTCCTGTCTTTGCAATTTCACTCATTTGTGAGCCGTCAATTGGTGGTATCTCTTCTGCAACCACTCCTATGGGTGTATGACAACGTGAGCAGAATGTGTCAACAAGCCCGTCTGTATCTTTACTTGCGGCTTCGACTTCTTTTTGGTAAAAGGGGTCAGTGTACGCATAAGAGTGCATGGTGCCTTCCCATTCGATGTGTGTGATGGCATGGCAGCTTTTACATTTTTCATTTGATGTGAATTCATCAGATGTGTACTCTCCTGGTGCCGTTGGCTCTGCTGCATGAGCGCAAAATGCCAGTGCTATCATTGTCATGAAAAAAAGTACCAGTACTCTGGAATTAATGCTAGATCCCCCTTGTCATTAATTATAGGATTATTTTATGTTTGAACCAATTGATCAAGGTATGAAAAGGGATTGAAAATCCCTCTTTTACCTTTTACTTTCAGTTTATTTCAGTAATTTCAGCGCATCTTTACATGCCGCAACTGCAGGAGCACCGGATGTTATGAAAATGATATCCATAGCTTCCATTATCTCTTCTTTCGTGACTCCATTGTTAAGTGCGCTTTTCATCTGTGATACAACACACTTTTCGCACTGCTTGGATGCAACAACTGCAAGTGCCATAAGTATCTTTGTCTTTGCAGAAAGTGCTCCGTCTTTGAGCAAACTGTGGTTACACATGTTGTATTTGTTCAAAAATTCAGAATCAAGATCATGTAGAACATTTAATATTTCAGGCGTGAACCCTAATTTGTCCGACATATCCCCTACTAATTCTTTTCCACACTTGTCTCCTGTACACATATTTTATCTCTCCTTCTCCTTGTTAAATACAAATCTTAATCAAAACCATCTTCTATTGTTTTTTCGATGCAATATTTGCAGATGAGTCTAGGCAATCCTTTTGGCAGCCTTTTTACATTAGGTGGCGTTCCAACTGATACTGGCATTTCCAGTTCTTTTGTGTGGTCTGCACAAAGACCCTTTCCGCAGGATATGCATATGCATGCTGCTTCATTGTCGCTTCCTTCTTCCATACAGTCATAACATTTCATCATGATATCACCTAGTGGTTCTCCTTAAGAGCTTCATGGCAGGGTGTACAAATGATTTTTTTCCAGTGTTTTACATCGTCATATTTACATTCTACTCCCATGCCGCATTTCAGCTTAACACTATATTCCCCATCCCATACTGGTGTATCTTCTCTTTCGAGATGGTCTTTGCATACTCCTCTTCCGCAAATGATGCAGACACCTACAGTGTCAGTATCTTTACCATTTTTTGCACATTCGTAACATTTCATGATAACCACTTTAAAATATGAATAAACATCAATTTATAACTTAGCACTGATTCTGTAATTTCAAAATAAAACGCATATGGTATTTCCGCATGCTGCTATTCTTTAATCTATGATGAATGTATCAAACCCTGAAATTTCACCTCCACATGTAGGTCAATGCTAAATTATCTATAACTTAGCATTAATATCTGTATCAGTAATATGATATATAGTTTTTAGATATTGTATTATTCGGAAATATATATTATTGCTCTTCAGTAACGCCGTTTTTGTCGGAATCAAACCAACAAAGTTTTAAATATGTATGGCTACCTGAATAACAACAATCTTTAGAGGAGGAATCAAATGACATTTGGAATAGAATTTGTACCAGGCGACCCAGTATTGAAATTAGCACACTATGCAAAACTTGCAGAACAGCAGGGCTTTGACAACGTATGGATCACAGACCACTACAACAACCGTGATGTATACTCAACCTTGACAGTTCTTGCAATGAACACAAATAGCATAAAGATCGGATCAGGTGTAACTAATCCGTACACAAGAAACGCAGCTGTTACCGCATCAAGTATTGCATCCGTGAATGAGATATCAGGTGGACGTGCAATCCTTGGTATTGGTCCAGGAGACAAGGCAACTTTCGATTCAATGGGTATCTCATGGGACAAGCCATTGACAACAACAAGAGAAAGCATCCAGGCGATCCGTGGCTTCCTCGCAGGAGAGAAAGTAACTCAGGATGGAGACATGGTCAAGTTCAGCGGTGCAAAGATGGCATTCAAGGCTGGCGACGTGCCTATATATATGGGTGCACAGGGTCCGAAAATGCTCGAACTCGCAGGAGAGGTTTCAGACGGTGTACTGATCAACGCATCACACCCAAAGGACTTTGAAGTTGCAGTAAAGCAGATCGCATCAGGTGCAAAAAAGGCAGGCCGTGATCCAAAGGAAGTAGATGTAGCAGCATATACATGTTTCTCAATTGACAAGGACGCTGCAAAGGCAAAGGGTTCAGCACAGGTCGTAGTTGCATTTATCGTTGCAGGTTCACCTGACATGGTACTTGAGCGCCACGGAATTGATCCGGCAGCAAAGGCTGACATCGGCGCAGCTATCGCAAAGGGTGACTTCGGTGCACTTATGGGCGGTATGGTCACTGAAGGCATGATGGACGCATTCTCTATCTGTGGAACACCAGACGACTGTAAGGCAAGGATCAATGATCTGCTTGACATCGGTGTAACCCAGATCGTTGCTGGTTCCCCACTCGGACCAAACAAAGAGAAGGCTATCAAGCTCATCGGTAAAGAAATCATTAACCAATAAAACACGTCGGAGGCAATTAATGGCCCACCCTAAGATTTTAGAGGTCATTGAACACGACGTATGTACTGCTTGTGGGGCATGTGTATCAACATGCCCTGCTGGCGCCATAACTATGGACAAGCATGCAGAGGTTCGTGACCCGGATAATTTAGAATACTACGTGAAAGGTGCAGCACCTGATGTATGTGAAGGTTGTTTCACATGTGGGAGACTCTGTCCTGTAATTGATGGATATGTCGATGATGAATTCGCAGATGTAAAGGAATTCTTCGCAGCAAAGAGTACGATCAAAGGTCAGGATGGTGGTGTAACTTCATTACTTGCAAAAGCATTGCTCGAATCAGGTGAAGTTGACTGTATTGTTGGTATTGCCAGAGATGAGAAATGGGATACCGAATTAATTCTTATGACCAAACCTGAGGACGTAGACCGAACCACAGGTACCAAATATACTTATGATTCTGTTCTTTCAGCATTAAGGGATCCTTTCGAGAATTATGAAAAGATCGCTGTTATTGGTGTTCCATGCCAGGCACATGGTGCACGTTTGATCTCAGAAAACGTCAATGATAAAATTGTTTTAATTATGGGCCTGCTTTGTATGGAAAGTTTCCATCACGATGTAATGACCGAAAAAGTTGTCCCTGAAATCATGGGGCTTAAAGCTGAAGATGTCGTTAAGATGAACTTCAATAAGGGTCAGTTCTGGAATATCACAAAAGATGGTGAAGAGCATACTGTGAAGATCCCTGTGGTCGCACCACATGCAAGAAATCCATGCCATCACTGCTGTGACTATACATCAGTATCTGCAGATATCTCACTTGGTTCAGTAGGTGCTCCGGAAGGATGGAACTCTGTACTTATACGCACAGAAGCTGGTAAGAAATACTTCGACATG
Organism: Methanosarcinaceae archaeon; assembly: GCA_020055655.1. Classification (GTDB taxonomy): domain Archaea; phylum Halobacteriota; class Methanosarcinia; order Methanosarcinales; family Methanosarcinaceae; genus Methanolobus. The sequence continues at coordinate 68,877 of JAIPUR010000003.1, forward strand.
TTCAAAGACAAAGTTGAGATCATGGAAGACCCTAAACCAGGAATGTTCCTTATCAAGAAGCTTGCTGCAATGAAGCATGACAATAACGAAGGACACTATCGTGAAGTCTGTGAAAAATTCACATTTGATGAATGTGGGATTCGTTGATGGATAATTGGATATGCATATGCGAAGAGCGTTCTATATAGGACGCTTTCAACCATTTCATCTTGGACACTACTCAATAATAACCAGTATTGCTGAAGATGTTGATGAGTTGGTAATTGGAATTGGGAGTGCGCAGAAAAGCCACGACCCAAAAAATCCATTTACTGCGGGTGAGCGTGTAATGATGATAAGGCATGCTCTAAAAGATGCCGATATTACTCATTATGCTATACCTATCGAGGACCTTCAAAGGAATGCTGTATGGGTTTCTCATATTATTTCCATGACTCCTCCTTTTGATGTGGTCTATTCTAATAATCCTCTGGTGATCCAGCTTTTTAAAGAGGCGGGAATTGAGGTCCGGCAACCACCAATGTTTCACCGGGGAGGTTACTCTGGCAGTGAAACACGCCGTAGGATGCTCGAAGGTGAAAATTGGAGGGAGCTTGTGCCTGATGCCGTAGCCAAAGTAATTGATGAGATAGGTGGTGTTGAACGGCTAAAACAGGTTTTTAAAACGGATTTTGATTGATCTGCATTCTTCTTATACCATAGGGGCACTTTCAGCATGCTTTGCTCAAATAGCTTTGATCCATTGTAATATGTAATATTATATTTTTCATTCATGCATAGGTAATATTTTTCAACAATATCTATTTTTGAAGCTCTAGTTTTAGACTCTCAATAGGGTAACTCATGTACTGTCTGCTACCGATGTCTTTGTCTTCTTCAAGTATATTTACGGTAAACCCTGCACTTTCTGCATTTTTTATATATTCTTCCTTGAGCAGTGCAGCACCTATACAGGCACAGATAAGCACTTCATTATTTTTCTCTTCCGGGCTGAGTTCTTTTAACAGGACCATATCAGATATGTATGCTTTCCCGCCTTTTTTTAAAACCCTGTATGCTTCTTTGAACACCTTTGTTTTTTCCGGCACCAGATTAATAACGCAATTACTAATGACAATATCAATAGACTGCTCATCGACTGGTAGGTCTTCTATGTCTCCATGTCAGAATTCCACATTGCTTATTTCGTATTTCTCAGCGTTTTTTCTTGCCTTATCTATCATATCCGCTGTCATATCTACGCCTATGGCCTTACTCTGTTCACCTACTTCCTGTGCAGCTATGAATGAGTCAAATCCGGCACCAGATCCCAGATCAAGTACAATGCTTCCCTCTTCGATGTTTCCAAATGCAATTGGATTACCGCATCCAAGTCCGGGATTTGTATCAGAAAACCCATCAATATCTTTTTCTTTGTATCCGATATACCTTGATATGTCCTCTTTTGAAAGCTCAGTGCAGCAGCATCTATCGATAACTCCAATTGCTACTTTCCCATAGCTGTCGTTCACGACTGTTCTCTTTCTATTGTTGTCCATAATATTCTCTCTGTAGCATGATCAATTCACAAATTTTATAAACTAGTTCTACTTTTGCTTGCAAAGTATCATTATCATTATTATTGTTATTGTTATTATTTGTATCAATTCATATTCCATTTATTTTATTAATTGTTATTTTTATGAATAACTATATGTAGTATATGTGAAGTACATATGGTCACTATGGCAAATAGACGCATATCATCATAATATTTTCCAGCATTTGGTGAATATTTCATGCAATGTGTGCTAATTTGCAATTAAAGCAAGTGCTTATTGCTGAATTAAAGCTGGCTAATTATGGATAGGTATGTGCAAAGCATTTTTGGATCTTTTCTTTTCTTGTTTGGTGTTCTATTAGCCATGGAAGCTTATTTTGCTTATTTCAACATGAATTCTGCTTTAATAGTTGTTGTTACGGTCGTTCTGCTTTTTGCAGGGATCAAGATACTGGCATTATCTAATGTGCCGCTTCTAAAATTCTTAATAGGTATGTCTTTTGCTTTTGGTTTATTCGGCCATGCAAATGTATCCGGTGGGTATGTGAGTTTGATCATGGCTATTGTTCTGTTAGTTGTCTCTCTACTAGAATATCGCAGGGATCTTTCCGAAAATCACTAGATATATTTCGTGATAATTGCCAAAAACGCAGAATCATAAGATTATGTTTTTTATAATCATATTAATAAATGTTCAGAATTAGCTGAAGAATTGCTCGCTCCAATTTACAGAACCTGGCTTATATCTTTCTTCAAGTTCGCTGGTATTTTCCTGCTCAAGTCCTTTTATTATTTTGATAATGCTTGTAACAGTTCTTCCCATTGATTCTTCTGTTGTGTTAAGCTCAAAGACCTTTTTGCACCAATCCACGGATTCTGCCAGAATGATGTCCAGTGCTTCAGCTTCCAGATTCTCTTCTATTTTCTCAACAGAGTATTTTCTCTTGGCAAGCCGCTCCCTGAGAACATCAGGAGAAGTTCGCAGGACAATAATATAGTCTGCAATATGGTGGGATAGGTGACTATCTATTATGGTAATATTCTTGTCATTATCTGCAATTTCAAGCACCCTATTTTCCACAAGATCTATGTCCGCAACCACGCAGTCACGCTGAGAGTCTACTTCGGAATAGAGTTTCTCTTCCCTGATCAATTCATTCAGGTGGATTATACGGTATTGTCCTCTATCTTCCAGCAGGCTGGTCAATGCGGTTTTGCCGGTACCGGGTGTACCTGTGATTCCTATAAGCATGGTTTTTAGAAGTGCTTTAAAGGCTTAATCCTTATGCTTGCTCGCGATCTTCAGGAAATTCTCCACGATCTTCATCCCTTCTTTTGTGAGTATTGATTCAGGATGGAACTGTACTCCGAAAACAGGATGTTCCTTGTGTTCCACTGCCATTATTATATCGTCTTCTGTTCTTGCAGTTATTTGAAGTTCTTCTGCAAGTTTTTCGATTGCAAGGGAATGATATCTTCCGCCACTGAAAGTTTTTGGAACATCCTCGAAGAGTCTGGAATTCTTGTGTGTGATCTCAGAGGTCTTTCCATGTATTGGTCCTCCCTTTGTGTGTCCTATACTTCCACCAAATGTCACATTAATTGCCTGATGTCCAAGACATACTCCAAGTACTGGAATTTCTGGTCCGAAATCTCTGATAATGCCCAGACATGTGCCAATATCCTTTGCATGCTGAGGATTTCCTGGTCCTGGGGATATTACTATCGCGTCTGGCTGGATATCTCTTACTTTATCAAGGCTCACTGTATTGGGGACTACTATAGTATCGGGCTCGATCATGGATACATAGTCCACAAGGTTCCATACAAAAGAATCCTTGTTATCGACAAATAGTACCCTCATTTTTTCCCTCCGATAGCTTTGATCATTGCAGCCATTTTCCTTTCAGTCTCTTCAAACTCATATGTCGGGTCGGAATCTGCAACAACTCCGGCACCTGCCTGCACATAGGCAGTATTGTTCTTGATCAATACTGTTCTAATGACAATAGCAAAATCAGCATCTCCATTCCATGTATAATAACCAACTCCACCGCCATATATTCCTCTGGATTCCACTTCGAACTCATCGATTATTTCCATTGCTCTGATCTTTGGGGCACCGGAAAGTGTCCCGGCAGGGAAAACTGCTCTTGTAGCATCGAATTGGTCGCATTCATCTCGCAGATCTCCGCTGACAGTACTTTCTATGTGCTGTACATGGGAATATTTGATAACGCTCATAAGGTCATCAACTTTCACAGTTCCGCTTTCAGAAACCATTCTCACGTCATTTCGCCCAAGGTCCACAAGCATTATGTGTTCAGCACATTCCTTTTCATCATTGAGCATATGGGCAGCCAACTCTGCATCTTCTGCATCATCCTTTCCACGTGGGCAGGTTCCTGCAATTGGATTTGTGATTACTCTGTCCTCAAAGACTGTCATAAGTGTTTCAGGACTTGCTCCTACAATGCCCACCTCTTTGAAATTGAAAATGTACATGTATGGACTTGGATTTATATTCCTGAGCCTGATGTACAATTGTAGGGGCGTCTGGTTCATTTTTGCAGTGTATCGCCTGGACATAACTACCTGGAATATATCTCCGTCAATGATGTGCTGCTTTGCTGCAAGTACTGCCTTCTCAAATGTTTCCTGGTCAGTATTTGGGACTGGCTCTTCTGCAGTTTCATTGTCAGGTATGTCTTCACTGATACTTATGACTGCAGCCATACGCAATGAACGTTCCATGAGCTGTGCGTCTGCATAGGCGTGTTCATATACGGCACCAAGGTCGCTGGCATTTGTCACAAATGGTGTGACTACCATGTATGTCTCATTATCCAGATGATCAAAAACGACGTTCTTCGACATAATGGCAAAATGCATATCAGCTGTGTCTGCATCAGCTTTTTTCCCTTTTCCTAACCACGAATCATATACGTAATCATAGCTGTTGTAACCGATGGCTCCACCAAGGAATGTCTGTCTGTCAAAGCGATTTCCATTCAAGAGGTTAGTATCATTGCTGGTCGGGAAAATATTGCGGAAAGCGTCAAGTGCATCTTCTCCTTCTTCTATCTTGACCCTGATCTTGCCGCCAATTAGTGATTCTGTTTTTCCCATTGCCTTTACTTTCTCATAGATGTATTTGGTGAGCTCGGAAGTTTGTTGACATTCTATTGTAAGGGTTCTATCCTGAATTGCAACTGCCATTTCCGGCTCGGAACCTACGAAGGAATATCTTGCATGCTTCTTTTCTTTCTCCACTGATTCCAGAAGGTATGAATGTCCTGCATTTTGCAGGGTTGCATATAACTGAAGGGGATTACAAACATTATCGACTTTTGCCATTAGCTGCACGATAGCAGGTTTAGGGGAGTCTTCAACAAGAGCTATGAACTCTTCTTTACTTAGATCAAATTCAACCATTAACACACCTTGCTTCTCTTATAAACCTGCAGATCTTTGCAGGATCTTTTTTTCCATCTGTTTCTATTCCTGATGCCGTATCAACAGCAAAAGGCCGAACCTGTTCTACTGCTTCGCGAACATTTTCCGGTTTAAGCCCACCGGCAAGCATAACATCAATATTTGTATTTTCGACTATCTGACTGCTGACCGACCAGTCATGTATTTCTCCGGTCCCACCTACAGCATCGGCTTTACCTGAATCCAGCAAAATGGCATCTATTATTCCTGTATCTGTCAGAGAATATATGTCTTCAAGCATTTTGTCTGCGATATCAATTTCTCCGACTGGTATGGTGAAAGTTTTTATTATCTTTTGCTGGCAATTATTTCTGATGATCTCAATTTCCTCTGCGGGGATATCACTGTGGATCTGGACTACATTTGGCTTGATCTTCCTGATAAGGTCCAGGGCTTCATTTCCATTTTCAGGCATCATAACAAGCACTGAGTCCACAAAAACCGGTACTTTACTTGCAAGTTCTAAGGCTGTTTGTGAATCTATTTTGCGGGGACTGTTCACTGGTACTTCGGTGATAAGTCCTATGGCGTCAGCTCCACATTCAACTGCAAGTGCAATATCTTTTGCAGACTTCACGCCACATATCTTCACTCTAGGCATGCGCTTCATCTAAGATCCCATCAATTCCATTATCACTGAATTCTATTAGTTTGTCCAGTGCCTTGCCACTGTCAATTACTTCTTCAACTATTGGAATTGCTTCCTTTATAGAATCTGCCTTGCCTGCAACGTAAAGTGCAGCAGCAGAGTTGATCACGATAATATCTCTCTTGGGTCCCTTTTCACCTTTGAGTATGTAGATTATGTCTCTTGCATTCTCTTCTGGTGTCCCGCCCACAATATCATTGGCAGTTGCGATCTTGATCCCAAGCTCTTCAGGGCTAATTGTGTATGTGCTGACCTTTCCGTCTTTGAGCTCAGCAATAAATGTTGTGGAAAGGTTGGATATTTCGTCCATTCCATCTCCATGAACTACCATTGCTCTTTCAACTCCAAGCATTTTCATGACCTCTGCAAATGGTTTACATAATTTCTGCTCAAATACACCTACAACTTGCACTTTGGCATTTGCAGGATTTGTGAGTGGTCCAAGCATATTGAATACAGTTCTTATTCCCATTTCCTGTCGAATTCCACCAACTCTTTTCATGGAAGGGTGGAACATAGGCGCGAACATGAATCCAATTCCTTTTGTTTCAATAGCCTTTTTCACTTCTTCAGGTGCTTTGTCGACCTTGATCCCCAGCACTCTGAGTACCTCCGCACTTCCTGAGAGTGAAGTTATTGACCTGTTCCCGTGTTTTGCAACAGCCACTCCGGCGGCAGCTGTAACGATTGCTGAAGCTGTGGATACATTGATAGTGTTATGTTTGTCTCCTCCAGTCCCGACTACATCTACAAGTGTGCCCTGTACCTCTGGCTCTATCATGTTAGCCACCTTTTTCATTCCAATGGCAAAGCCTGCAATCTCCTCAGAAGTTTCTCCTTTCATCTTTAGTGCCACAAGGAGACCGGCTATCTGTGCATCTGTGGCCTCTGTGAATATCTTTGTGATGGCATCTTCGGCTTCTTGAATGTTAAGGTTTTCACGTTCGCTGATTTTTTTTATGTATGTTTTCATCCGGTCACCCTTTGGTGCATCATTGTATATGTTTGTACATCAATGTATGTGTAAGGATTTATTTTATTTATAGCTTGTGGATTTGTACATTTTTATGCTGCTCATTTAGTAGGCTTGACTAAGAATGTTGGGTATGGAAACATTTATATTCAAATATGAAGTACAAGTGGTAAATGTAGGCATGCCAATAATACAAAGGAATGGTGAAAAATGTTAAACCTCGTTAATAAAAAAAGTTGTTGCAACACATCGGATAGTGTGCAGGATGATTTTGAAAAGATAATCCTCGTGGGAAATCCGAATGTGGGAAAAAGTGTCATCTTCAATCATTTCTCGGACAGCTATGCTGTTGTTTCCAACTATCCGGGAACCACTGTGGCTGTAAGTAAGGGAAAAGGAATGATCGGGGGGAAGGAATATGAAATAGTAGACACCCCCGGTATGTACTCTCTCCAGCCGATCACAGATGAAGAAAGAGTCTCACAAAATTATCTTTTCAATAAGAAACCCTTTGTTTATTTGCATGTCGTTGATGCCAAGAATCTCCAGCGTATGCTTCCGTTGACGCTTCAGTTGATCGAGGCCGAGGTTCCTCTTATACTTGTGCTGAACATGATGGATGAAGCCTCTGAAAGAGGAATAAGTATCAATGAATCGAAGCTTGAAAGGAAATTGGGAATTCCTGTCATCTGCACAACTTCAATAAAAGGAGAAGGATTGGATAGACTTGAAGATGCCATGTCATCCTATGTCTTTCAACCTGCTACCAGCAAAGTGGAATACAGTAGGGGGATAACAGATTCCATTACTTCCATATCTTCATTGCTAAAGTCTGAATACGAGATATCAACCAAGGCACTTGCACAACTACTTCTTCTGAATGATGATGTTGCACTCGAAAAAGTGATGCAGAACAATGAGGATATCGAATCTATCGCAAGGATAGTAGAAGGGACTGAAAGAGAATACTCTGATCCTCTTAGTTACGTGATGACAGTGGAAAGACAAGACACTGTTAATGAGATCGTTGATTCTGTTATGGTCAAAAATATTTTGAAGCCTGATGTTTCAGTGGCACAGAACAGTTATACATCATCTATTCGGGAGCGCATTGACAAACTTCTAATAAAGCCAGTAACTGGTATACCAATACTGTTACTGGTTCTGTACTTTGGATTGTACAAATTCGTAGGTGGATTTGCAGCCGGTACAGTTGTTGATTATCTGGAGGGCACTTTATTTGGTGAAATGATAAATCCCTTGGTTATCGATAGTTTCAATTCCGTTGTACCATATCCGATAATACAGGATCTGTTTGTGGGTGAATATGGTATACTGACACAGGCAGTAACCTATGCAATAGCACTTATCATGCCTCTGGTGGGTGCATTCTTCATTGTGTTCTCTATCATAGAGGATACTGGATATCTGCCGCGTCTTGCAATGCTGATAGACCGTGTTTTCAAGAAGATCGGAATGAGCGGCAGAGCAGTTATTCCGATGGTACTTGGTTTTGGATGTGCTACCATGGCAACCATGGTCACTCGTACCCTTGAGACAAGGAGGGAAAAGATAATTGCAAGTATGCTGCTGGCACTGGCGATCCCATGTTCTGCGCAGCTTGGAGTAATACTGGGTGTGCTTTCATTCAGTGGTACAGCACTGGTGATATGGGCAGTTGCTATTGGTTTGGAGTTGCTGCTGATAGGTTATCTCTCATCAAAGGTATTGCCAGGTGAAAGCCCCAGTTTCTTCATAGAAATGCCTCCGCTGAGGTTGCCTAAATTATCGAATGTGCTTGTGAAAACATATTCAAGAATGCAGTGGTATTTCCTTGAAGTACTTCCTCTCTTCGTAATCGCAAGTGTGTTGATATGGCTGGGAAGACTTACGGGTATATTCCAGACGGCTGTCCACTTGCTGGGCTATCCCTCACAGTGGATCGGTCTTCCGGCTGAAGCGGGACTTATGTTCTTCTACGGTTTCTTCAGGAGGGACTTCGGTGCAGCTGGCCTATTTGATATGTATAATGCAGGTATGCTGACCGGAGTGAATGTTGTGGTTGCCGCCATAACACTGACACTGTTCATGCCATGTATTGCTCAGTTTTTGGTAACTGTGAAAGAAAGGGGTATTAAGATAGCACTGGCAATGGCGACATTCATTTTCCCAAGTGCCTTTGCTGTAGGATTTATTGTAAACTATCTTCTCACAACTTTCGGAGTGGTGCTATGAAGTGCCCTCTTTGTGGGATGGATTTTGATGAGCCTGATCGGTCAAAATGTTCTGGCTGTGGGAAGTTCAGCTCCTGCAACATGCAGCGCTGTCCGAACTGCGGTTATGAGATAGCACCTGAAACAAAACTGGAAAAAATTATCAGAGGGGTATTCAAATGAAGATGAGTGAAGATGCAGAACACATTCTTGAAAAGATGTGGGTGCATGCCAATGAAGAGATGAATGATTCAGTAGACCTTGCATCATTTGGACTGAACGTTCATTCGCCTGTGGTTCAGGAGTTGCTGGATGCAGGTAATGTTGTACTGAATGATTCGCATATAATGCTTTCTGAAGATGGCAACAGCAATGGCAAAACCGTTGTTAGAAGGCGCAGGCTTGCAGAGAGGCTTCTTGTAGATGTACTGAACACAAAAGGGAAATATGTGCGCAGTTCCTCTTGCGAGTTCGAGCACATATTGCACAGGGGTATTGATGAGAATGTATGTATATTGCTGGGGCATCCTCGTACCTGTCCTCATGGAAAACAGATTCCCGAAGGGAGATGCTGTGAAAAAGCAAGGGAAGAGCTTGAACATGTGGTATCTCCTCTTTCTGCATTGCAAAACGGGCAAAGCGGCAGGATCGCATATTTTGATATGAGGGAGGAAAAGAAGATGCAAAAGATGCTTGCCATGGGTGTACTTCCCGGAATTCCGGTAAGTCTTGTACAGTCCTATCCTTCGTATGTATTTGATCTGAACCACACAAGATATGCTGTTGACACTGAAATTGCAAACAGTATTTATGTAAGGATTGAAGAAAATCAACGGTTCTAATTGTGTTCTGTGTTCTTTGGGCAGATCATCTGGAAGCCGTTAATTTCCTATTTTTAAATTTTTAGTGAAATAATTGGCAGGATTTTTTAATCCTGCTCATCTAATATTTCGTATATTTTCTGCATATCCAGGCAGTTCTCCACCATGTCGGCAAGCTCCTGGTATGCTTCCTCTTCAGTTTTCACTGTTTCAGAGCGGTATTCTATACCTTTCTTTTCGGTGAGGTATATCATAAGAGCACGGCGTACGTTCTCATTTTCGAAAAGTCCATGCAGGTAAGTTCCCACTATGGTTCCAGCTTCATCAATGCTACCATCATCACCAAAGACCGTTTTATCAGTCTTTGTTTCTCCCATGTGGATCTCATAACCTGTAATTTCTTCACCTTTGATATGATTAAAAATTGGGCCTTCAGCAACAACTTCTTTTTTGACCTGGACGGTCTTTTTCTCATAGGCGCCAAATACTGTACTTATATTCAGTAGACCAAGTCCTTCATAATCTGCCTCGGTTCCATTTTCAATGCCTGAATCATGTATCGTCCTGCCAAGCATCTGGTAACCTCCACAGATTCCCAGTATTGGTATTTTACCTTTCAGGTCTTTGATCTGGGCATCCATTCCGCTATTTTGCAGGTCGAGCAGATCATTGACTGTATTCTTGGTTCCCGGGATTATGATGCAATCGGGATTTCCGATATTCTCATCCAGGTCCACATATCTTACTTTGGCTACTCTCTCAAGTGGCTCAAAGTCAGTGAAATTTGATATTCTCGGAAGACGAATGACTGCTATATCTACTTCATTTATCTCTTCATCATCCTCTTGTCCCTTCTTTTTCCTTATGGCCATGGAGTCTTCAGAAGGTATTTTTAGTTTATAGTAAGGCAGCACACCAAGTACGGGTACTCCGGTGATATCTTCTAGCTGTTTGAGCCCTGGTTCAAGTATCGCAGGATCGCCTCTGAATTTATTGATAACAAATCCTTTGATGTTCTTGCTGATGTCTTTTGGGAACAGTTCTTTTGTCCCGTAAAGGCTTGCAAAAACACCACCAGATTCAATGTCTCCTACCAGGATGATGGGTGCATCTGTGATTCTTGCAGTTCCAACGTTGACAATATCTCGTTCATAAAGGTTGATCTCCGCCGCTCCGCCGGCACCTTCCATGACTATCAGGTCATATTCGGATTCAAGTCTTTCAAGTGCCTCTCTTAGCACATCATGCATCTCTTCAATGGAGTCATAATAATTGCCTGCGGTCTTGTCAGCATAAGGTTCTCCAAGTACTATGACCTGTGATGTCCTGTCTCCCTTTGGCTTTAATAACACTGGATTCATGTCTGCTGTAGGTTCTACGCCCGCAGCTTTGGCCTGGATCGCTTGTGCAATTCCAATTTCCTTGCCATCTTTTGTGATCCATGAGTTGAGGCTCATGTTCTGGGCTTTGAATGGGGCGACTTTGTATTTACTGGAAAGTATTTTGCAAAGACCTGTGACCATAATGCTTTTTCCGACATCTGATGCTGTCCCCAGGATCAATAATTTCTTTGATTTTTTGCCATTATCCATTTTAATGCCCCTTATGATATGAACTCAATTTAATTTGTGATTCATCAGTTTTATTAGGGGCAAGTTATATCTACTTAACTCCAGTTTATCTTAGTTAGGTGGAAAATGACTGAACTTTTGCATGTAAGTGGCGGACCCACAAAACCGGAAATTATTGCAATAGCCCTATCAAAACTTGATTTAAAAAATGGAGACAGTTTTTTCGACGTTGGCTGCGGTACAGGCGCTGTATCTATTGAAGCAAGCAAGATGGTACGTGATATCAAGATACACGCCATTGATGCCAGAGAAGAAGCAATTGAGGCATCGAAAAAGAATTTTGCTGCTTTTAATATCGAGAATACAACAGTTTCTTCTGGTGAATCATCACAGATACTTTCTGAACAAGCTGTTGGAAGCATTGATTGTGCTTTTATTGGTGGCACAAAGAACATTTCCCGGGTTCTTGAAGTGCTGGCTGAAAAAAAGACAAGAAGCATTGTATTGAATGCTGTGCGAATTGAAACAGTCGTAACTGTAATAAACAAGATGAAAGAACTTAACTTATTCGATGAAGTTTTACATATAATAGTTTCTCGTGGTGTTCCTTTAACAAGTGAGACCATGTTCAAACCTGAAAATCCTGTGTATATTGTTGTAGGAAAGTCAGGTAATAATTAATTTTAATTTGGTGATATAATATGCTTATTGGAGTAGGACTTGGACCAGGTGACTCGGAGCTTCTCACGTTGAAAGCTGTCGAGGCCCTGAAAAATAGCTATAAGGTGTATGTTCCTGGTAATATGGCTGCTGAATTGGTAGCACCTTATGCAGAAGCGGAAATTCTGGATTTTCCAATGTTGACCGATTATGATGTTCTTAATGAGGTCTGGAAAAAGAATGCTGACCTGATCGCAGAAGAATCAAAGAATCATCTTGTCGTTTTTGGATTAATTGGTGATCCAAATTTCTTCTCAACATTCACACATCTAAAACGTGTAATGAAAAAGTATTATCCTGATGTGGAAATGGCAACTATTCCAGGTATCAGCTCTATCACATCATTTGCTGCACAAACCGGTGCAGAAGTGGATTCATCATTTGAAGTAAGTGATGGTTCTGACACCAAGCACAAGATCAGGCTCAAAGCAACCAAACCTCAAGAGATCATGGAATCCTTTGAGAAGGAAGGCTTCAACAAATTCACATTTGCTGAGCGTCTTTTCACTCCAAGGGAGCTTATCATAGAAGGCAAAGAGAACATTCCTGAAAAGGGTAACTATTTCAGTATTGTCTTTGCAGAAAAGGAAGAATAGGTTGCAAGGTGTATTAAAATGGTACATAATAAAGTTTATTTTGTAGGCTCAGGGCCTGGAAATGCAAAGTACATCACTGTTATGGGCAAAGAGCTTCTTGAAGGTGCAGACCTTGTAATATATGCAGGTTCTCTTGTAAACCCTGAAGTTGTCAATTACTGCAAAGGTGAAAAAATAGACAGTTATGGTCTGACTCTTGATGAAACTACCAAGCTCATAGTTGATAATCTTGAAGCAGGTAAGGATGTTGTAAGATTACACAGCGGTGACCCTTCACTCTATGGTTCTATTGTCGAGCAGTTCGAGGAACTAAAGAAGTTCGGTGTAGAGGTTGAGGTGGTACCTGGTGTTTCATCAGTTTTCGCTACAGCAGCAGCACTTCAGACACAGCTTACTCTGAATGACGTTTCCGAAACTCTTATTATAACACGCCCTGCGGGAAAGACCCTTGAGGCAGATAAGATAAAGGAACTTTCAAGGTTTAACGCAACAATGGCTGTTTTCCTTGGTACTCAGAAAATTGCAGCGATCATGGAAAAGGTGGAATATGCACCTGATACTCCAGTGGCAGTTGTGTTCCATGCATCATGGCCTGATCAGAAGATCATAAAAGGTACTGTTGCAGATATAGCAGGCAAGGTTAAAGAAGCAGGCATCAAGCGCTCTGCTATGATCTTGATTGGCGGGGTAGTTGACCCTGTGGATTATGGAAACTTCGGGAGGTCTTACTTATACGGAGTGGCACAAGAACCTCTGTCATAACCTTCGAGCGAAATCTCGAGGTTGCTGAAAAGCTGGCAGGACACCTGGATGCAGATGTCCTGATATATGACAAATCCGTATTTGAACGGGCTTTCAAGGAATATGATGTCATTGTGGCTGTATTTGCCACAGGTATTGTAGTTCGCGAGATAGCCCCTCTTATCGAAGACAAGTGGAAAGACCCTGCAATAGTGGTGGTGGATTCTAATCTGAACTTCGCTATTCCACTGCTTGGTGGTCACCACGGCGGCAATGAAGCTGTCAGAAAGATCGCCGAGATAGGTCCTGTCCCGGTGGTAACAACTGCCACTGAGGTCCACAATAAGAATTCAGTTGAGGGTATTGCCAAGTCCCTTGGCTGTGATATCGTGAACAAGCCATCCACTGTGCAGGTTAATTGCGCCCTGCTAGATCAGGACGTGGAAGTTCTTGATATAAAAGGTCCCAAAATAGTCATTGTAGGGGATGATGTATCTGTTCTTAAAAGAGAAGTAAAAGAGGATGCATGATAATTGGTATGGGTGCCCGTCGGGGAGTCAGTAGTCAGGAAGTGCTTGATGCAATTGAGACTGCATTGGATCTGACCGGCCGAAATATCAGCGATGTCCAGTTTCTGGCATCTGCAAAACTCAAAGAGAATGAGGCAGGTCTCCACGAGGCTGCAAAAGAACTTGGCATTGAGATAAGATTCATCGATCATGATGAATTGAATAACTTTGATGCGCCATCTAGATCGCAGGCAACACGCTTTGGCTTAAAAGGCGTGGCAGAGCCGTCTGCATTGGCATTATCGGATAATAATAAATTGATACTAAGGAAGAAGGCATATGGTAGGGTCACAATCGCAATCGCAGAGTAAAGGTAAACTTTACATTATAGGTATAGGTCCGGGTTCAGTTCCTCAGCTTACTGTACGCGCAAAAGAGGTTATTGAGAGCTCAGATTACATTGTTGGAAATGGTACATATCTGGATCAGATGGCAAGTTTGTTGAATGATCAGGAGATCTTTCGCAGTTCCATGGGTAAGGAAGTTGACCGTTCACGTAAGGCAGTAGAACTTGCTCAGGATAATGTTGTAGCCATGATAAGCGGCGGAGACGCAAATATCTATGGTATGGCAGGTCTTGTCCTTGAAGTTGCAGAGAATGCTGATCTTAGCGTTGAGGTTGAGGTTCTGCCTGGTGTAACAGCTATCACAGCAGCAGCCAGTGTTCTGGGCGCACCTATTGTGAATGACATGTGTACTGTAAGCCTCAGTGACCTTCTCACCCCATGGGAAGTTATCGAGAAAAGGCTTGATGCAGCTGCATCAGCAGATTTTGTGATGTCATTGTACAATCCAAAAAGCCGCCAGCGCAAGTCCAATTTCTCAAGGGCTATCGAGATAATCAAACGCCATAAAGATGACTCGGTACCTGTGGGTCTTGTAAAGAATGCACTCAGGGAAGAAGGTCAGGATTATATTGTCACAACACTCGGTGATGTGCTTGAATATAATGACTGGGTTGACATGAGGACTACCATTCTTATTACAACTAATGACTCTCGTGTCTGGGAATCAGAACATGGTAAGAGGATTATAACTCCAAGGGGGTATCACAGGAAATATGACTACTGAAACAAATGTAGAGTTGGAAGACCTTGTGGAAATGACCACAGAGATAGACCCGGAACTTGTCAATATTTGCACCGACCTTGGTTCACAAACCGATGAGGCAAAGGCAATTTACATGACAAGCCGTAACATTGCCAAAAAACTTGTAGGTGATGACACTCTTGAGGACAAGGTAAGGCAACGCTGTGTTACCTCAACAGGTGATCCAGCAGTTGCAGATATCATGCGTTTTGTCAAAGATCCTATTAAAGCAGGAGTCGCAGCTATTAAAGCAGGTGCCCCAATTCTTGTTGACATAAACATGGTCAAGGCAGGTGTCACTAAAAGAGGGCATAACTGTGAGGTTATCTGTGTACTCGATAAAGATGAGGATGCAGAACTTGCTCGTCAGTATGGTATTACAAGAACCGCAGCAGGCTTCCTGAAATCTAAGGATATCATCGAAGGATCAATTGTAGCTATTGGTAATGCACCATCTGCAGCTTTTGCAGTTTGCAGAATGGTAGAAAAAGGCATCAAGCCAGCTATTGTTATAGGCACTCCAGTGGGCTTTGTCAATGCAGCAGAATCCAAGGAACTTGTCCGGGAATCTGATGTTCCTTCTATTACATGTGTTGGAACCCGTGGTGGAACTCCAATGGCAGTTGCATGTGTTAATGAAATAATTGCAATTGCAAATGATGATGAATGTGTGATTGATTGATTGATTGATTGATTACATTCACTTTTCTCTTTTTTGTTTTGTCCTTCTGTATTTTTGCTTTTGTTAGAAATACAAGACAATATGATTGGAGTATATCATCCATAGGCCTGCAACAATAAGGATTCCGCCTGCAACTTTTTTGAAGTTTATATCATACTTTGATATTTCTCCAAGCTTTGCAGATGTAAATTTTGCAGAATATGCAATTATCATCATGGGAATTGCAAAACCCAGTGAGTAGATAAAAAGAAGCATTGCTCCATATGTAATATCGGCTTCGAGGGCAACCATTGTGAGTATTGCTCCAAGTATTGGCCCGACGCATGGTATCCATACAATTCCAAGGGATGCTCCAAGCACGAATCCGCTAAAAATCCCCTTATTTTCTACATGGATATTTCCTGTGTATTTTAGGAGGGGGCTGAATATGTCAATGTCTGCTAGCATTGCTATTCCAAATGCTACGATCATTATTTCAGCAATTATTCTAAGTTTCTCAATAAACGGCTGCACAGCTGCTCCAAATATTGAAACCACAATTCCCATTGCGGTGAATGAAAGTATCAAGCCAAGAACAATAGCTAATGGCCGCAGTTTGCTATTTCCTGTTGAGTATGCCAGGACGACGGGTAGTAGTGGTAGTACGCAGGGTGACATTACACTGATAATGCCTGCGATAAATGCTGCCAGTGGTCCTAATGTCGAGTTGTCAGCGTACATATTAATCAAAAACTATTTTTCATTCCTGGCAATAATGGCAGCATCCAGTGTGGTTGCAAGAGTGCCCTTCCTTGTTACTCCTACAAAGCGTGCATTGGCTCTATCGCTTGTGGTCTGGCCGTCATATCTCATATACCTGTATTCATCATCTTCAATATCAACAATAACAAAAGAATCCGGAACATATTCCACACCAAAGGCTCTGGCCAGTGCAGGTACTTCTCGCGTATTCAGGTACATAACACTTGCATTACCCTGGTAATCCTTCTGAACGTCTATCATTATGGGCTTCTGAACTTTACATGCCGGACAATCATCATATCCCATTTGTATTAGTACAGGTCCCATCTGAAGTGCTTCATTGATCTGCTGAATACTGTTGACATCAGTAATACTTTCTTCATCTGCCTGTTTGTCTTCCACGCATCCGCTAAATGCAAGGAGTATGATAAGCAAAAATATGAACTGAATATTTTTCATTTTCATGTTAGGCTCCAAAATTATTAGATTACCTATGATATCTATTGATTTATACTTTGCGAGGTTGTGGGAATAAGCTACAAAACCCGATTGATAAAAAAGTAAGATCTTCAGTTTTTTGGAAGAACCTTCCATCTCAAAAGAACGCCTTCTTCCATTGTTTCAGCATCAATGAGCTCAAGCTTCTGTATATCTTTTTGTAAAAATCCTTCGCCATCAGCAAGTGTTGGTGCAGTGTTTCCGCCAATTATGAGGTTCCCAACAAAAGAATATATTTCATCAACAAGGCCAGAAGATATCATTCCCCAGTTAATGCTTCCACCCCCCTCTATCATCAATCTTTTCACATCCATCTCTCTTAGTTCCTGCATGGCAATTTTCAGGTCTGCTCTATCTTCACCTGCAACAATGATATTTGCTTTTTCCTGAAGCTTTTCGACTCTGTCTTTTGGAGCTGAATTAGAAACAACAATGATTCGTTGACCTTCTCCCTTTATGAATATGTCTGCATTAATAGGAGTTCTTGCTTTGCTGTCAATGACGACCCGAATAGGGTTTTCAAATAAGCCTGCATTCTTTCTTTCTCTTCTTCTTTCTTCGGATTTGACAGTGAGGCTGGGATCGTCTGCAAGTACAGTTCCAATTCCCACCATAATGGCATCCGATCCTGCCCTAAGTCCATCCATTCTCTCAAAATCAATACTTCCTGAGATACGGACCTGTTTTCTTTCCTTTGTGGATATCTTTCCGTCTGCCGACATTGCTGAATTTATAAAAACAAAAGGTTTAAGCATGTAATCACTTCAAGGTAAAAATAGAAATAATGTAAACCGGCTCAGCCAGTTTACTAAAGTTTCAGTTCCCGTTTATTATTGCCTCAAGAAGATTCCTATCTCTTAAAAGTCCCATGAATCTCTGATTTGCATTAACTACTGGAATCTGGTCGATCTTGTTACGCTTCATCTTAAGTGCGCATTCACTAACTCCTGATATGTATGCAGCTTTGACAAGATCGCTTACCATAACATCCTTTGCTGGAGTCATTGGTACTTTCACTCTTGAAACACTGTAATAGATGCTCATGGTATCTCTCATGGATTCCCATGTCCATTCATCATCATCTGATCCATTGGACATATCTGACATCTCGACAGAATCTTCAATGATACTTGCGCTTATGACGTCACGATCTGTGATTATACCAACAACTTCCAGTTCATCATCAACCACAGGTACCGCCTTTGTTTTTGCAAGTTCCATTACTCTTGCAACCACATTCAATGGTGTGTTGGTCCAAACAGGGACTGATATAGGGTTTAAATATTGTCCGACATGATCCTGTATGTCAAGGTCAGCAAGTGTAGCTACAATATCTGCAACAGATATGATCCCCATCAGCTTTTCATCTTCTACAACGGGCATTCTTCTGATGCCATTATCCAGTAGCATCTTTGCGGCAACTGTTATATCAAGTTCTGCTGAAATTACCAGGGGGTCACGTGTCATCAGCAAAGCCAGTTGTTCCTCTTCAGGCTTCTTCAACAAATTTGCTCTGCTTACAATTCCTACTACCTTTCCATTCTTTAAGACCGGAACACCGGATACTTTCTGTTCCTTTAGTAATAGGTGAACTTCATCTCTTGATCCTGGAAGTGTTGCAAATGCGACATCCTTTTCCATGATGTCTTTGACTTTAATGTTTTTCGGCATTATAATCCCCCTCTTATTATTCGTTAGTAGGGCTTCCGGGAACTACCAGTACAGGTACTTTTGAGTTCCTCAGTACTTTTTCAGCAACGCTTCCAAGTAAAAAGCGATCTAATCCGCTTTTTCCAAGTGTTCCCATTATAATAAGGTCAATACTGTTATTTTTTGAGAACTCAATGATCTCATGGCTTGGATGACCTTCAAGTATAATAGTCTCAACATCAATGTTCTGAGCTTTTGCCATTTCACTAACTGTATCAGTTGCTTCATTTGCTTCTTTTTCAAGAAGCTCATACATCATTTCCCATCCTGCATCCATTGGGATGGAGGCGAAAGCTGCTGTATCTACGACATAGCCTACATACAATTTTGCTTCGCTTATTTTGGCTACTTCCAATCCATGATTGACTGCTTCTTTATTTGGCTCAGATCCATCAGTTGCAATAAAAATATTTTTATATAAATAGCTTTTCATAATCCCTCTCCTCTGTGATTATGTCCTGTGTTAATGATTACAGATAGTATGTCATCAGGTCGTCCCCTTCTTACGATACTGCTGACAGGATCTTTCATTCCTGAAAGATTATTTGAGTTTCCATTCAGAATCATCACGTTAGCTCTGTTCCCTTCCTGGATAGGACCTATATCTTCGAGTCCTAATACCGACCCACCCATAAGCGTACACATCATAAATACTTGTCTATCATCAATACCGAATATCTTTGACAAAATCTCCATTTCAGAGAACATGTTCACTGAATTTAGCATGACATTGTCTGTTCCCACAGCTACA
The DNA here is from genome assembly GCA_020055655.1 of Methanosarcinaceae archaeon. Classification (GTDB taxonomy): domain Archaea; phylum Halobacteriota; class Methanosarcinia; order Methanosarcinales; family Methanosarcinaceae; genus Methanolobus. The sequence continues at coordinate 88,236 of JAIPUR010000003.1, forward strand.
TCTATGTCTTCTTTTAACATATTTATTATGGGCGCCATTCCAACTCCGGTTATGAAATTAGAGCGTGGGCAGACAACTATCGGTACTTCCATATCTGAAATTGCCTTAAGGTCGGTATCATTTGCTTTAGTCAGATGAATCAAAATATCAGGTTCTAGGGAAAGTGCTTTTGGAATATCGTCCCGTTCATTTTCTCCAGCATGAATTGCAAATAACTTGTGATTTTTCTTTGCAATACGTGCACTTTCCTCAAATACAGCCATGTCCTGGTCATTGGTTCCACTCATTCCTAATCCATCGGCGTTTTCAAGTATATTCTGAATTTCCCGCTGGAACCCTTCCTTTTGTGAATGGATATTCTTTGGTCTTCCAAGTATCATGGCTTTAATATCAGTATTCTCAAGTGCTTCATGGAGTGCTATGCACCCTTGCAGCCCACCTTCTCTGAAATCAGCAAATGCACAGGTGCCTGTTTGCAACATGTCATTAATGGACCTATGTATGGCCTGGACAATTTCATGGTGTGCTGTACTGTTTAGTACTCTGTGCTTAAGGCCGTTGGGTGGTTGTACCAGTTCACTGAGATTCCTTTCTACAAAATGGTCAACACACTTGCCAAGAACCGGGTCTTTCAGTACGGAATCTCCTATGTGAGTATGGGCATTGATAAAACAGGGAGCTATTATGTTCGCAGAGTCGATTTTCTCTTCTACTATTTCTTTTATGATGCCATCTCTTACAACAATATACCCTTCAATGGGTTCAAGCTCTGTACCCTGAATGATTGTTCCATGGATGGTTTGTTCGTCATGCATGACAGGAACTAATAGTTTTCATGATTTATAAGTGCTATTTGACGGGCGACATCCTTATATGCATAATTTAGCAATGTTCACCTGCGTATTGTAAGGTCCTTGCAGGAGACCATGGCAGAGCCTATCTATGACTGTACAGACAACCTCAATGCGCCACAACATGATAATGCGATAAAGCCTGTCACGAGGGAAACTGGGAAGGACAGCGGTGATACCAGAGGATGATCTCCCGGAGTTAGTGCGTCGGGTGACAGCATTATCACTATAATTTTTATTATTATAACTCCGGATGTAGTATCTAATAAGAAAATTGATTTTGAGTGTTCATTATGAGCTTTGAGGATGCATTAACAAGGACTGAATCTGGTGTTATTGTTAATGTGGAGGTAAGTCCTGGCTCTAAGAAAATGAGAATACCTGGTGGCTATGATCCCTGGAGAAAACGAATCGAGCTGAAGATATCAGAGCAAGCTCAAAAAGGGAAGGCCAATAAGCAGATAATTGAAAGTTTCTCTATACTGTTTGAGATTCCTTCGGCAAATGTTTCTATTATTGGTGGACAGAAAAGTGGAAAAAAGTCTATATTGCTGGTAGGTGCTGACTATTCTCATGTAGTTTCAATACTAGATAAACACCTTAGTGATTTATGATGTCATGTCTTATGTTGCTGGTTTATTAATATTGCAAATACTTTCACTTCGCTTGGATCCTCTTAATATATGCAAATTGCGTATTAGTAATTGAGGTGAAATACATGAATGAATACTTTAACAATTTAGTAAAAAGAGCAGATTATTACGAGCAGTATGAGGATTTCGTTCGCTATTACAAATAAATCATGAATTCTCCCTGTCGTGTTTTCTCCGTTCACGGTCATATTGCTTTCATTGCGACAGGGATTTTCTCCTATTTGTCGATGATTGAAAACGAAATATTCTGTGCTAGCTAAACTGATATTGATCTGCGTTTAGTTTTCATTTCTGTTTTTTTAGTTTAGTACGATTAAATTTTAATTACTTTGTCAACTTATGTTCTCATTGCTTTATTGCAATGGACCAATCGGGTATGATAAGTATATTTCAGATTATATGGATGATTTGATTCTATGTACCGGGGCAAGAAAAAAATACCCTTGAAGGGCACTATACTGTTTTATGAGAAAAAACTTGAATCTATAGAGTTGATTATCAATGAACTTCTTCAGTATGCTGAGCAGGATGTGGTCATTATTGTAGAGGGTATCAAAGATGTTCGGTCCCTTAAACGCCTTGGGATAGATGGACATTTTGAGCTTGCAACACATCGCTCTCTCTTAGATTTCTGTGAGCAAATTGCCAGGGAACACGACTCTGTTCTCATCCTGACAGATTGGGATAGGAGGGGTGACATTTTAGAAAACAAACTTGTCAGGATATTCAGATCGCTTGATATTGATCCTGATGTGAAACTGAGGAAGAAACTATCTTCATTAGTAAAAGCCGATATAAAAGACGTGGAGGGGCTTGCTTCTTATGTTTCAACATTAAAAAGAATGTCCCACCATAGTGATTATACCGAATGAAACCTTTTTGGCTTTCACATACTGTGATTTGGCTGGAAGCTTCGTTCAAACTCTGGATATACTTCTGATCTATCCATAAGCTCTTCGTAAATGTCATGTCTTGGACTTACAATTACTACGTGAGCAGGTGGATGTATCTTTCTGAGTTTGCTTATTGCTGATCCTGCGTTATTGTCCAATTCTACAAGGGCTGCAGAATTACATCTTGCTTTTAATGAAACTCCTGCTACACTCACTAAAAGGTTATCCGCATATGTTGGCTCGATCCTTTTAGGCTTGGATGCAAATCTCATGCGTCCATAGTGCTCAAGGTCATGTAATGCAACATTAACCTTGTCCGAATTGTCCCCCCTTATAACCGCAAATGCTTTCACATCGATATCCATCAAAACTCTCCCCCATTATGCTTTTCCATCATGCTGTCTCCAACTTTTTGTGTACCTAACCAGCAGCATTTAGTATATACTAAGCTAATTTTATTAAAACTCCACACTATAATAAACTTTTCTATATGAGTGCGGACAAAAAACAATTGCAGGTAAATTCCTGCTTTATTTGCCAAGCTCCTTTGAGCGATCAGAAGAAGCAATAACTGCATTCATGAAAGCTGCACGGACTCCACTTTCCTCAAGGATATGCACTCCTCGGATGGTGGTTCCAGCGGGGGATGTGACCATATCTTTAAGCTGTCCAGGGTGCATACCTGTTTCAAGCATCATTTTTGCAGCACCGAGTACTGTCTGAGCTGCAAGTATCATTGCACTATTCCTATCAAGACCTTCGTAAACTCCGCCATCAGCCATAGCTTCGATGACAGGGAATATGTATGCAGGTCCGCTTCCCGATACACCGGTGACCGCATCCATTAGATTTTCGGGGACAATGATCGCGCTTCCGACTAACTGGAAAATCGCCATCACATCTTCAGCATCAGCCATTGATGCATTGGTGCCAGCTGATACGGCAGATGCTGCTTCAGACACGGTAGCTGCAATATTTGGCATAACTCTGACGACTCTTGTCTCTGGATTTAATTCCTTTTCAAGCTCTTCGATCTTTACTCCGGCTGCAATTGAGATCAGTAATTTGTTCTCATTGAGTGAGTCTTTTATTGAAGATAGAACTGATTTTAATATCTGGGGTTTGACTGCCAGTATGATTATGTCTGAGTTATCAATAGTCTCAGCATTATCCACTGAAACGTTCATTCCGTATTTTTTGTTTAATTCCTGCAAGGATGGCTCATATACATCACTTGCATACATATCAGTACCAGGTATGATTCCTGCATTGTATACTCCTTCTATCAATGCGCCGCCCATTTTGCCAGTACCGATAACTCCCAACTTTTTTCCTTCCAGACTCATAATATCACTTTAAGTGTAATATGTTTAAAAATAAAAAAGAATTAGTCCTTTTTTATCTTGACGATATCTCCAAGAGTCATACCTCTATTGAGACTTTCGCCGCTCCAGTCATCTGCACTGCTTCTTTCAGTCAGTTTGATGTCCAGTGCCTTTTCAAGTTTAATGCGCACAGATTCTTCAGGAACAATGTCACCACGCTCCAATTTCTTAATAAGTGTTGCTTTTTCTTTGATCTTTAATGCTAATTGATTATGTGTAAGATTTTTCCTTTCTCTGGCTTCTCTTATCACATGGTCATAGTCCTCAACAAGCTCATCGGTCACTAGTTCTGTTTTTTTCCCCCCGCCCCTTCTTTTAGGAGCAACTCTTGAAACAGGTGCTACAGGCGCAACTTTTCTTGAAACTGGTGTACGCTTGTTTGCAGATTTTCCGTACTGGGAACAATTTCCACATACAATAAGCTCACTGTTGTCTATAGTTATTTTAGAAGACGGGCCTCGAATGTCGGCTCCGCATATTTCACATTGCATCGATCTCACCTCAAAAAGTTCAATCTCATCTTTACGAAAGGCCTATATACAGTTCGAACTTAAATATTATTCGGAGATGCATGACTGAGACCAGCGACAGTGACGTTAGTCACGAAAATTATAATTTTACAGATGTGAACAGAGCAAAGTATGATTATGCAGGTTCAGGTAGTGAAGAGGATTTTTCCAAATATCTTCTGGACCGCATGAGACAGCTGGAATCGCGGAATAGTAATCTGAAAGAACAGTGTGACCAGATAGAGTCGGAGAAACGTTTTGTTGAAAGCCAGAAATTAAAATATGAGAGAGAGGTTCGAAGACTTCAGGCTGAAATAGAGCGATTAAAGACAGTGCCATTGGTCGTAGCTACCATCATGGACGTGGTCGGAGAAAATCGTATTTTAGTAAGAAGTTCTACTGGTCCCCAATTTATGGTAAACGTGTCACAATATCTGGATGAAGATAAATTAGTTCCAGGTGCAAAAGTAGCACTTAACCAACAGACACTCGCGATAGTTGAGTTAATACCATCTTCTGAAGACCCGGCAGTTTCTGCCATGGAAGTAGTGACTTCTCAGGATGTGGATTATGCTGATATAGGAGGTCTGAAAGAGCAGATACAGGAACTGATAGAGTCTGTGGAACTTCCTCTTACAAAACCCGAATCATTCACACGTATTGGAATATCACCTCCAAAAGGCGTATTGTTATATGGTGAACCTGGTACTGGTAAGACATTGCTTGCCAAAGCGGTGGCGCACAGGACAGATGCTACTTTCATTAGAATAGTAGGCTCTGAACTTGTTCAGAAATACATTGGTGACGGCTCCAAACTTGTCAGGGACCTGTTTGAGATGGCACGTAAGAAATCTCCAAGCATTGTATTCATAGATGAACTGGATGCCATTGCATCAAGGCGCTTGAACGATGCAAATGGTGCTGACCGTGAGGTGCAGAGGACGCTAATGCAACTACTTGCTGAAATGGATGGTTTTGAGATAAGAGGTGATATATGTATCGTTGCTGCAACGAACCGGCTGGATGTTCTGGACCCTGCAATTCTCAGGCCTGGCAGGTTTGACAGGATCGTAAATGTGCCAATGCCCGATGAGGATGCACGTGTGAATATCCTGAAGGTCCATACACGTTTCATGAATCTTGCAGATGATGTTGATTTTGATAAATTAGCACGCATGACAGATACTACAAGTGGTGCGGATCTCAATGCAATTGTTATGGAAGCCGGAATGCTTGCAGTCAGATATGACAAAGAATCTGTAGGTATGTCGGAATTCGTTGATTCTGTAAACAAGGTATTATCCAAGATCGAGAAGAAGCAGGAAGTATTACCTGAAGGAATGTTCGGTTAAATTCCGATATATTCCTATTATTTTCTTCCCTTTAATTTTTTGTTTTTATTTAGTAAACTACATCTTTCATTGCAGCATATTTTTTTAAGTGACCCAATGTTTTCACATAAAGGATGAAATACGTATACTTGGAATAGATGATTCAGCACTTATCAGTGATAATGTACTGATAGTTGGTGCTTTTTTCCGAGGTAAGGGGTGGATTGACGGCGTTTTAAGCTCTTATATGAAGCGGGATGGTATGGATGGAACAGAATCCATTATAAAAATGGTCCGTGAAAGTAAATATTTCCAGCAGACACGTCTCATAATGCTTGACGGTGTAACTTATGCTGGCTTCAACCCGATAGATATCGAGCAGATCTACTATGATTGTAAAATACCTGTGCTTGTGCTGATGAGAAAATATCCTGACATGACTCGGATAGAAAAAGCCCTTTCGTATCTTCCTCATGGTGGTGAAAGGCTGGATATTATTAAAAAAGCTGGTGAGATATTCAGGGTAAAAAGCAATGATGCTTTAAATCCTGTTTATATTCAATGTAAAGGTATATCTGTGGAAGATGCAGCTCGTATCGTTAGGCTGACTTCCACGAAAAGTAATATTCCTGAACCTTTAAGGGTGGCACATTTGATAGCTACCGGGATCATTCTAGGTGAATCCCGGGGCAAAGCATGACTCTTTAACTGAATTTGCTGACCTGGTCAGTCCATTCATTCATAAGTTCTTCTGCTCTCTCTTTTGTTTTAGATTCAGCAAATATCCTTATTATGGGCTCGGTTCCTGATGGTCTGATGAGTACCCATCCATCCGTATACCATATCTTCACTCCATCAGTTGTATCAACATTAAGGTCTATATTGATGGCCTCAGTTTTGATCTTTTCCATGGTGTTCTCGAGATTTTCTGATCTGACCTTTGTTTTGGAATTATAATATAATGGTACACTGGCAGCAAGCTCTGAAAGCTTTTGACCGCTTGCAATAATCTCAAGGAACTTAGCACAGGCCATGGCGCCATCACGGCAATACTGATGTTCGGGAAAGATCAGTCCACCATTACCTTCTCCTCCAAATACCGCACCTACTTCCATCATTTTTCTTGCAACATTGATGGAACCCACTGCTGTCCATTCAAGTTCAACGCCAGCTTCTTCTGCAATATCCTTCATTCTGGATGATGAACTTACAGGAGTAACAATTGGTCCATTTCTACGTTCAAGGACATACTTTGCCATCATGGAAAGTACAACTTCCTCGTCTATGAAATCTCCATTTTCATCAATGAATACAGCACGATCAGCATCTCCATCCTGTGCTACACCCATGTTTGCACCTGTCTTTTTGACAATATCCACAAGTTCGGTGAGTGCGTCTGGAGTAGGCTCCGGATTTCTCCATGGGAATGTTCCATCGACCTGTGCACCAATGGTGATGACGTGGCATCCGAGTTTCTGAAGTAGGAATGGGAGGGTCACAGAACCAGCACCACATCCTGTATCGGCAACAACTTTGAATCTCTTGCTGCGTATATTTTCTGCATCAACAGAATTGATTATTCCATTGAGGTAATATGTGTTCGCATTTCCTTCGTTGCGAATATCTCCTGTTTTGTCCCAGCTTGCTGCTGCAAATTTCCTGGAGTAGTATATTTTTTCAACCTCTTTTTCGCCTTCTCTTGAAAACTCGCTGCCATCTGAAGCTATTAACTTGATCCCATTGTATTCTCTGGGATTATGTGATGCTGTGATCACGATACCGGCATCAGCATGGTCTTTTACATAGTACTGGATGGATGGTGTAGGAACAATTCCAACATCTATTACGGTAAGTCCAGCAGATAAAGCACCGGCAATAGCAGCGGATTTAAGCATATCTCCTGATGCTCTGGTATCTCTTCCGATGGCCACTGTGCCCTTTGATCTCATATATGTTCCAAGACTTCTGGCAACATCAATTGCCAGTTGCGGATCTATATATTCATTTGCGATACCTCTTACTCCATTAGTTCCGAAAAATGCCATCAAATATCTCCCCTGTTTTTTTAATAACTCTGAATTATTTGTCCTTATATGCTTGATACGCATTTAATATTTTAGGAAAGGGATGCTCTTAATAAGATATCTGTTATAATATCATAGTATGCTTGATACAAAGCTCGATTGGCTGATCAGAACTGTAACTGGTATGGGGTCTGCCATTGTTGCATTTTCAGGTGGTGTGGATAGTGTAACACTTGCTTATCTTGCTCATAAAGCACTCGGTGACAACGTCGTAGCTGTAACTGTAAATTTGAAGTCTTATCCAAAAAGGGAACTTGAGCTATCAAGGAACTTTGCTGAAGAGATCGGTATTCGGCATATTATTATTGATTTTGATGAATTGAAGCTTCCTTCGATATCCAACAACACTCCTCAAAGATGCTATCATTGTAAAAAGGAAATTCTTGCATTGCTCAGATCTGTCAGGGATGAACTGGGCTTTACACATATACTCGAGGGTAGTAATCTGTCTGATGCTGATTCATATCGTCCGGGGAGCAAAGCTCTTCTTGAATCCAAAGATGATGTAATCTCTCCTTTTGTGGACTTTGGCATATCAAAAGATGAAATTCGCGAAATTGCCCGAAAAGAAGGATTATCGGTAGCTGATAAACCATCATCTCCATGCCTTGCATCTCGTTTTCCATATGGTGATAAACTAAAAATGGAAATGTTAGAACGAGTAGAGGCAGCAGAAGATTATCTTATGACTCTCGGCTTTTCAGAATTGCGCGTAAGGGATCATAAAGGATTGGCACGGATTGAATTATCTCCTGCAGATTTCCAAAGTTTTCTGGAATACCGGGATGTCATTTCCTCATATTTTAAAAAAATAGGCTTTGAATATGTCACTCTTGATATACAGGGTTTGAGAAGTGGTAGTATGGATGAGGTTCTATAGTGTCTGGTATAATCATACGGGATGCATCAAGCGAGGATAGTCCATGTGTAGAAGCTCTTATGTCCAAATATTATCATGGTATTGACAATGTTTCAATAAATGATGTCGCAGTTGCTGAAAAGAATGGATATGTCATTGCTGCCTGTGTAGTAATTCATAATGATTTTTATGAACTGCATTCTATAGCCGTAGTCCCCAGTTATAGAGGTATGGGTCTGGCTTCATCATTGTTCGAATATATGCTTGCAAGGGACGAGGATATTGAAAAGATGTATGTGAGGACTACTTATCCTGATTTCTTCGAAAAACTCGGGTTTAGAAAATTGGATATATCAATGAAATCGAATATGTGGGCGGATTGTGCAGTGTGCGATAAATTAAATAGGTGCAGACAGTCTGCTATGATCTTCACATTGGATCAGCAATAGTTGATCTTTAAATTTGTTTGGGTAGAATATGAAAATCACTATAATTTCGGTTGGAAAGGTCAAAGAGTCTCATTTCAGAAATGCTATTGCCGAGTATGATAAGCGGCTGAGTGCCTACTGCAACATCAAATTAATAGAAGTGGTCGATGAAAAAGCACCGGAAAACATGAGTGACAAAGAGATAGATATTGTCAAGAGTGTTGAAGCAGACGGGATATTGTCAAAAATAAAAGCAGGACAACATGTCATTGCACTGGAAATAAGGGGAGTTCAGAAAACATCGGAATCGTTTTCATCTACAATAGAGCAATTGCAACTGCTGGGTAAAAATGACCTGGTCTTTGTGATCGGCGGATCTCTGGGACTTCATGAAAAAATAACCGATCGTGCAAATGAACTGCTTTCCTTTTCAAAAATGACATTTCCTCATCAGCTTATGAAGGTCATTCTGATGGAACAAATATATAGGGCATTCAGGATCATTAAAAATGAACCGTATCATAAATAACTAGATAAAAGATTATTTTATCGTATATATCCGTGAGAATATCCAAAAAGTGATGATTCTTGGAAAGCTTAATTTACATCTTTTACCGAGGTGTTGATTATGCGTGTTATTATTTTTTATTCAGGGGATTTTGGGAGAAAAGTTATTGAGAATCTGGTGAACCCGGATAAGTTCTGCGTCTCCTGTGGAGATCTCTGTGACCATTGCAGGGAAAATCGTCCAAGCTATGCAGGTATTATTTCAGCTTTTTATGAACTGCGCACAGAACTACCTGAGTTTGTGGATGAACCAATGGAATACATTCCTGGAAACCTTCCCGAATGTGATCTTATACTTGCCATCGACCTTCACCCTGACCTTCTCTCAGCGATTCCTGAAATTGCAGAGAAGACCAATGCCAAAGCAGTTATAATTCCAGCAGACGACTCTAAAAAGGTTCCTGCAGGGCTTGCAGAACAGGTAAAGAACAAACTTGAATCACAGGAGGTCGAATGCGAATGTCCAAAACCATTCTGTGCCCTTGAGCTTACAGGCAAAAATATCATAGATGAATTTGTAAATATGGGCTTTGGGAAACCATTGTTGAAGATCGAGCTTGATAAAAAAGGAAAACTCTTCACTCACGTGGAAGTCCTCAGGGATGCGCCATGTGGTGCAACATGGTTTGTAGCAAAAAAACTCAAGTGGGCAGATGTCAGGGACTACAAGGAGATCATCTCTTCAGCTCATCACTCATATCCCTGTACTGCAAGTATGGAAAAGGATTCGCAACTGGGTGACACTATTCTGCATGAAGCTGGCTACATAATCAGGAAAAGTGTAGAAGAAGCTATGGAAAAGAATCAGTAAAAAAGAAATTAAAAAGGAGTTATAATTACTCCTTTCTACGCTGGAAGAAGAATGCAAGTCCGAGAATTGCTGCTATTGGAAGTGCAATTGTTGGGAATTCTGGGATTTCCTGTTGTCCGCCACCGCAACCAAGGCAGAACGTGATGTGACTTATGGCATGTGTGTTTGGTGTGGTCCCTGCCCCAGATGTTGCAGCAAGTTCAAGCCATCCACTGTCATCATTACCTGCTTTAACAAGCATGTAGCATACTGGTTCATCTGAAGTCCAATTGAAAGAAAGTGCTTCAGTTCCATCTTTTACTGCAGTTATTTCTATTTCAATGCTACCAGTACTATCTGGAATTGGCAACGTAAAAGTGTCGCCTATGGATACATCGCCAAAATCAACACCAGTATCATCCTCAAATTTAACTTGTATGTCGCCCTCAGGGCAAACCTCTGCGGCAGCTGCCATCTGTATGCCAGCGGCCACCAGGATCATCATTATTATCAATACTCTTTTCATATGCCCACCACTTATTGTGTATTATTTTCAGTTATTCTTTATTTGTGTTCTAGGGCTAAATACTTTGTGAAATAATAATACATGTGATTATAATCATCATAATGATATGTCGGTGTAAATGGACTATACTGTTTCTTAATGCTTTATATGTGAAAGCATTTCTTTTATCGCAAAACTATTTTTGTTTTCACATTAATCTTGTTAATATGAATCCCGGGGTTTCCATAGTTTCATGCATAGATTATTCTGCAGCTAAAGAAGGTGTAAAAGAAGCTATCCAACTCATAGGTGGTCTTTGTCCTATTGTATCAGAAGGCGACAGGGTGTTACTCAAACCCAATGTACTCGGTGCGCGCAGGCCGGATGAAGCAGTTACGACTAATCCTTCAATAATTGCAGCAATGTGTGAACTGGTGAAAGATGTTGGCGGTATTCCTGTCATTGGTGATGCTGCGGGTATGATCCACCAAGGAGCTACTGCTGAGGCTTTCAGGGTTTCTGGCATTGAATCCGTGGCAAAAGAATATGGTGCAGAACTGGTAAACTTTCAGACCGGTGGATATGCGGAAGTAGATGTTCCAAATGCTTCATATTTCCCTCGTATTTTTGTATCAAATTCAGTTCTTGAAGCTGATGTGATCATCTCTCTTCCAAAACTTAAGACACACGAACTAACCTACTATACAGGTGCTGTAAAGAACATGTTTGGTGCACTACCTCTCAAAACTCGTAAGGAGATGCACCTGCTTGCTGAAAGGGAAAAGTTTGGGGAAGCAGTTATTGATCTTTATTCTGTGGCAAAGCCTCATCTTGCTGTAATGGATGGAGTTGTAGGCATGGAGGGCAATGGTCCATCACATGGCAGTCCTGTGGAAACTGGTGTTATCATGGCATCCTATGATTCTGTGTCACTGGATGTAGTTGCTTCACAATTGATAGGTTTTGAAACTCTCAGTATACCAACAACAAAATCAGCACTTGAAAGGGGATATGGAAGCAGTTCTCCTGAAATAGTTGGATTAGCACTAGATTCTGTGAAGTTGAAGTACAAGGCATCCACCGGGAGTATCATTTCCAGAGCTCCTCCTGCAATAACTCGTGTATTTGGGAAATACTTCACAATTATTCCTCGAATTGACGACTCAAAGTGCACACAATGTAGTGCATGTTTTAGGAATTGTTCAGCACATGCTATCGAAAAGGTGGATGATGCTTTTAAGGTGAATTCTAATAAATGCATTTTATGTTACTGCTGCCGTGAGCTCTGTCCTGAGAATGCAGTGGGTATTGAGAAATCTCTGCTGGCAAAAATAATTACACGAAAATAAAGTTCAAAAAAGTCAAAAAATAAAGTAATAAATAAAAAATAAATTGCCACCAGCTCTAAAGCTGGCACACCTCGCTCTTGCGTAGCCAGTCGATGTCTGAGTGGTATAGCTGGCGTAGGTCTTTAAGGCCTAGTTTAAGCATTGCAAGACGGCTGACTCCAAGTCCCCATGCAAGTACTGGATATTTGATTCCCAGTGGGTGAGTAACTTCCTTTCTGAACACTCCTGCTCCACCAAGTTCTACCCATCCAAGTCCCTCAACATATACTTCAGGTTCAACACTTGGTTCAGTGTATGGGAAGTATCCTGGCCTGAACCTTACATCCTCGAATCCCATCCTGTGATAGAATTCAGCGAGACATCCAAGCAGATTTGAGAATGACATATCCTTGTCCATAATGACACCTTCAAGCTGCTCGAATTCTGGTGTATGAGTTGGATCAATTGTTTCTCTGCGGTAGGCTCTGTCAATGGAGAATGCTTTGACAGGTGCTTCCGGATTATCTGCCAGATACTTGATAGTGACAGCAGTTGTGTGTGTTCTGAGCACGTTCTTGCAGGCTATCTCTTCACTCCACTTGCTTCCCCATCCTGTGGATCCAGTATCTCCTCCATGTTCATGCATTGCGCAGACCTTGTCCTTGTATTCATCAGGGAGGTCTGATGTGCTGGATAGGTGGAATGTGTCCTGCATTTCTCTTGCGGGGTGGTCCTGTGGCTGGAAAAGTGAATCAAAATTCCAGAATGAACTCTGTATGGAATCACCTTTGATCTCTGTGAATCCCATATCAAGGAAAATACCTTTCATCTGGTTGATAAGGCGCTGGTATGGATGGATCTTGGCACCATAAATTGGTCTTGGCTCAGTCTGGATGTTGTATGGCCTGAAAGTCTTGTTCTTCCATTCGCCACTCTTCAACATCTCGGCGTTAATTTGAGCAACCTCTTCAATGATCTCAATACCTTCAGCTACAAGTGCGGAACTTGCATCTGTGGGAAGCACGGACCTTCGCTTCTCTTGATTCTTGACTACAAGTTTACGCTTTAGTAGGTTTTTCAGGAGTTTTGGATCAGCTTCCAGTTCTTCTGCAGTTCTTTCCTGCCCTGCAAACCTTTCCAGTACGCTCTCATCCTCTCCTACGGTAGCTGTTCCTTTTGGAACTACCATTCCGTTCTCGATGTTTGCCCATCCTTTGCGGCGTAGCCATCCTGTTGCAATACCTGCAATAGCAGGTGAGAATTTATCCCTTAGTTCATCCATTGAAGTAGGACCGGATATTCCATTGATGACCTGTCTTTCCGGAAGACCATCCTTTGCGGATTTTTCACCTTCTGCTGTTAATGCAAAGGTCTCAATGATCTTTTCATCGACATGTGTAAGTTCTTTTTCCTCAAGTAAGAATGCAGCTTGCATTGCGGTTTCAACTTTCATTTCTGCTTTTGCAGCAAGCTCGTCCGGGCTTGCACTTTTCAGTGCATCCAATGCTATTAACACATTCTTCTCATTGGATGTAAGATTGTACTGGGAACTCATGATCACACCATTTCCATTTATAATCCGTAGTCATCAAGCTTGTCCTTTGCAAGCTCACGTAGCTCCTGATGCTCTTTCAGGAATTTTTCTGTTCTTTCTGCTGCAAGTACTTTACAGTTTCCACAAACCCTTTCGCCTTGCTTGCACTCAGTGTATATCTGTGAAAGTTCCTCATCGTCTTCTACCAGGTGGAAGAGGAGCATTTCATAAACCGAACATTTGTCAGGTTCACCGCCAAGCTTTTTCTGCTCTTCAAGAGTTGTACGGCCACCGGTCTTTGCTCTTTTTACTTTCTTTGCAGCGCTCTTTGGGTCTTCAGTAAGTGGGATATTACTTTCAGGCACACTGCTGGACATTTTTCCGCCTTGTAAACCTGACATGAAGCGGTGATATGTGGATGATGGAGGTACGAATGCATAACCTCCAAAATCAATTTCCACCTGTCTTACGGTATTTAGGAGCTCATCAAAATTATCTGCCTCGAAAACATCGACATGTCCTTCAAAGAGCTTTGTTCTCCCTTCGATACGCTCGTTCATTTCCTTGAGTGCATCTTCAGGAGCTCCTTTGCTTCGAACACTGAAATAACTATTACCTTTTTTATCCTCACGACCCTCTATCTTGAACATATTTGCTTTGTGTCCGAGTCCTCTGGTGAGGCGAATGTGTGGGTCCTGGTCTGCACCTACTGGTATCACAGTAGGCTTTGGTCCGCCAAAGTCTTCCAGTTGCGGATGTAATATGTCTGCGCTCTGTGTGACTGCACTGAGCATGTGGGATACGCTTGTTTCTCCTGTGAATCCGTAAATCGCACTTAACTCTGAGAAGTTGGCCTTTGAGCCAAGTTCAAATGCAAGATTCTTGACCTGTTCTGAGCTGGACTGGAAATATATATGCCCCTCTGGTTCAAATCCCAGAGCAATAAGGCTGGTTATGTACTCGTTAACACCAATATCATAGCACTTCTTCCATGAAATGTTCCTGACAGAATGTGCTTCTCTGTCTGCAATTCCCACAAAAGCATCTGCTCCCTGCTGCTGGTGCCAGATTATCTCTTCCATGACCATTTTGTGACCAATATGTAGTTTTCCTGTTGGCATAAATCCACTCATTACTGAAAATGGCTTTTTGTTGACCATTGCATCAGTTATCTGGTCATAGCCCCTGTGGCCAAAAATAACCTTTCTGCGCATGTATCTGTGTGGGTCTTCAATTTGTGAATAAACTTCATCAAAAGGACGAATTCCAAATTCATTGAATAGTTTGGAATAATCATCAATGCTCGCTGCACTCCAGGGGTCAAGTTTAACGTCCATATATGGCCTCTTCATCAAATTAAGTTAGTATCCATGCTTTTTTTCAGATTACTATCTGCACATGAAATTGTTAGTAAAAATACCTAGTGATATGTAAATGTTCTTATCAAACAGATTCTCAAATAAGTAATATTTGTAACAAATAAAGATAATTAAAAATATAGACTGATAAACTGAATTATATTTTCAGTTCATCTCTTGGATATGGTTTTGATGCATCTTCCGGTATCTTCTCAACTAATTGAAGGTACTCGCTTTCCTGCATCAGGCATGTGTTGCGCTGTCCTCTGAAGGTCTTGTCCTTGCGTATTCTGTTCCAGATATCCTTGATGGATTCGCTTTCGATATTTCCGTAGCTGAATGGAACGTATGGGCATGGTTTTACTGAACCTTCCACGCATACATGCAACCATCTCTGTCCTGCCATGCATCCGAGCATTTTTCCTTCAAAATATGAGTTTGCAAATATTCGTGGTCCTTCATTTGTGGAGTTGATGCGGTGGTACATCTCAAGGACTATTTCTCTGTCCTCTTCAGTGATTATAGCATCTCCAGCTTTTTTAGGGACAGATTCCCATAGTGAGAACTCGTGTACTCCAATCTCTTTTGCAAATTCGTACATTGATGGAAGTTCATCAATGTTCTTTGGAGATACGTGGGTTGCCATGGTAACAAGTAATCCTGCATCAAGTCCCATTTTAATCGCGGATGTAGCTTTTTCAAAAGCACCCTCCAGGCGACGTACAGAATCATGTTTCTCAGCTTCTGTGGAATAAATACTAACAAGTAGATTGTGCAATCCTGCTTCCTTGAGCTTTCTTGCATTTTCTGGTGTCATCTCTGTACCGGGGGTGTACATGTTGACTATTGCACGGTCCTTGTCAACGTACTCGATAAGCTCGTATATCTCCTCACGAAGCATTGGATCTCCCTCGGTGAACACGATAACTATCGCTCCCATATCAAGAACATCATCTATGGCACGTTTGATAGTATCAATATCAAGGTCGCCTTCTCCACCGCTAACTACACAATGCTCGCAGTCGCAGTTACAATTACGTGTTATCTCAAAAGACACAGTTTCAGGAATGTATCTTCCAAGTGCGATCTGTGTTTCAGCCAACAGCAGACGCTTGAAAGCTTTACTGGGTATAGGGGGGAGCCATGTGGATGCAATAACCTCTCCTTCAGAAACGCGTGCAGGTTTCTCATTCTTCAACCTTTCATTTATCTTGCTCAAAAATGGATTGCATGCTTTGCGCAGGCTCCCACTTGCCTTAAGTTGTAATAAATCATTTGATTCATCCAGAACAATAGAAAGCCCTGGTATTGAAAGCAAAGTAATTTTATCGTCCTGTGAATCAGCGTGTTCAGATGTCATCTGCTTTTCCCCTCAGGTTAAACATATCTTTGGAGAATACATCTGCTTCCTTGCCTATTACAGATTGTGATGAGTAGACAAGAATCCCTTGCTCGGTCATTACGTATGGCCGCAGCACTTCGTCATGCTTTACTCCTCTCATCTTGAGTATTTCTATAGAACGGATGCGTTCTCCAGCAATCCTGTATACCTGAAGGCAGATAACTCCTTCGGCGAGGTACTCTTCCACACTGAAATGTTCATGATCTTTGCTGACTTCACTTGTAATAAGTGTGGTACAATCAAAATTTTCAACATTTTTGAAGAACTCAAGTATAATATGTCGAACATTCACCGGATCAGGTGATATTTTCAGGGATGTTATTGAATCAATGAAAAGACGCTTTGCACCGATCTCCTGAAGACTACTGTATATTTGCCTGAGGATGGTCTCAATAGTAGTATCATCGGTCTCTTTGTTGGAATTGGGGTCCTTGTTCTTTTCAATATATCTTCCATATGCTATGGGCTCCGCCCGTATGATCCTGAGCTTGTTCTCCTTGATAAGCCGTTCAAGGTCCCAGCCATATCTCCACATGTTGCGCATAATGCGTGCCGGGGTTTCCTCGAATGTAACATATACTCCCGGTTCGTTGTAATTGACTATTCCTTCGTGCAGGTATTGCGCACCAAAAGTTGATTTTCCTGCCCCTGGTCCTCCTATGAGGAGCAATACATCGTTTTCTATGAATCCGCCTTCTATGAGGTCGTCAAATCCAGGTATTCCGGTAGCTACTCGAGTCATTCAATTCCTCTATGAATTCGATAGTGCCATTAATATATAAATACATTTCATGGAATATAACATATTCCTTAGAGAAATTGACGATAAAAAAGATATGTGGGCCCAAATATCTGGCCCTGGGCCAATTATACTTTTTCAGAGAACGCGAGGGTACCGCTAATTCTCTTTATTCTGATTTTAACTGTCTGACCCTTGGATGCACCAGGTACGAAAATAGTGTATCTGTCCACCTTTGCAATTCCGTCCCCTTTGGAACCAACTGCATCGATGTGGACTTCATATTCCTTTCCTTCCTCAATTGCATCAGCCTTAGCAACTGCACTTGCGCGTCTCTTCTTCACAGGTCTGTGGCCACCACATGCAGCACACTTCAAAACAATTACCCTATCCATCTTTACCAGCTGGGTATCAGGTCTGTTACATTCAGAGCAGATGACGTATTCGTCAACATATGACTTAATGGTTGTTTTGAGTTGTTCAGTAGAAAAACGTCCCTGAAATATAGCTCTCATGCCATCTAGTTTACCTGCAGTACCCATTTCACGGGTAAGGTACTTCATAAGATGGTCTGGGTCTCTGTTGAGAGTATCAGCAATATTGCTGAAGTTGTCCAGAATCGTGGTTTTACCCTCGATCATTATTTTTGGAGTGGGGATCACGAAACGGGCATCCGTGGTCTCCATATCTGGCAGGTTTTCGATTGCACGGTTCAAAAGCGCTTCGTAATCGTCCATAAAATTCCTCCTGAATTGGGTGTATTTTTATTGTACAAGTTCCATGCCCTGATCAACAACGATCCTGATGGGTGTTGGAAGCTTCTGTCCTGCCTTACGGAGTGCGTCCTTTGCAGATGCGAAGTTTTCCTTGTTAACAGAGATTGTGAATATTTTCTGTCCTGCTTTAACTCTTGCAGCAGTTCCTACATTCTTTCCGAAAGCAGCACGCATTCCACTGGATACACGGTCTGCACCTGCTCCGGTTGCCTGCTTGTTCTCTCTGAGTACTTCGTGTGGGTAGACTCTCAACTTAATATGGTAGCCTGTTCTTCCAGCTGTGTTCATCATTGTCCTGTTAGCTGTGATACGTGCAGCTTCAAGTGACTTGTGTGTAAGTTGGCATCTTTCTTTAGCGATAAGTGTTATTTTTACAGGGAACTCAGCTGTTTTGTTACCCATGTCGTAGTGAATAACCTGACTTCCTGGTACACCGCCCATGTATTTTCTTCTTGTGAATGAGCGTTGTGTTACGTTCCTGTACATACTTGCTGGTTTTCTTACCATGGCCTTAATCTCCTTGAATTAATTATTTGGATATGATTACGGAATCAACAGCATCTTTGGGGTGCTTAGTTGATACCTTTGATTTGAATTTGCTGAATTATGTCAGCAAGATAGTTTAGTCTCAATGGTTCATCCCCTATTACCTAGGACCTTATAAGTCTTATTGCTCAAAATCATCTGCTCATTTTATCTGCCGGGTGAGAAGTCCGTAAGAGCCTGATAACATCATATTGCCATAGGGTGCTGCGAAATGGATCTTAGGCCATATCTGCTCATTCTTAGATATGTTCTCCATGTTCATGAGCATGCCTCTGCGGGGTCCGGTAACCATGATGCTGCGGATATCTTTGCCGTCTGTGTTCTCTTTGATGTAACATCCATGACCTCCATCATCAAAGATCTCTTCTGAACTAAGTTCCCCCTGCATAAATCGTAGCATAAGATCTTGTAACTTCTTTCCATTCAAACTGGATGTATGATGCTCAAAGAGTGCAACAATTCTATTCTCTTTTACAATAGCTGCAAGGGTGTGTCCGTTGCCTATGTTTACAACAAGTGCAGGCTGTATTGCTTCTGTATCATGCAATGCGCCAAAAATTGCTGCAGGTCCGGTGTCCATGAATGTTGCATCGATATCAGATATTGTCTCGGAGACTGCAGCTATTCTGTTGAATTCTTTAGGGATATTATCGTGCCCGTAAGAAAACACTTCAAAATCTCCACCCATGTCC
Organism: Methanosarcinaceae archaeon; assembly: GCA_020055655.1. Taxonomy (GTDB): domain Archaea; phylum Halobacteriota; class Methanosarcinia; order Methanosarcinales; family Methanosarcinaceae; genus Methanolobus. The sequence continues at coordinate 107,466 of JAIPUR010000003.1, forward strand.
ATGAGCTTCTCAAACATTTTGAAGCGATAGATGCGATTGCTTGATCCCGGCGAATATCCGTGGTCCTGAACTGCTACTGCAATACTTTCAGGCATAGCTACTCCAAAGCTGCTCAATGCATTGTTTATGGCATTTATGTCCAGATCCACAAGCTTAATTACTTCTATATTTTTTTCATCTGGTATGTCCTCATTATTTTTTATTATGTGGATTCCCATCTGAGTTACCTGGTCAATATCATCTTTTATTGTCAGTGCAGCCTTGGGACTTGAACAAACGTTAGATCCCTGCTTGAGGTGCTCTTTTATAGCTCTGACAACAGGTCCGCCTCCCATAACTGTTCCGTCAAGGAATATATCCCTTTTTTTCTTTGTTGCCAGACGTACTTTTTCGGCAATGATCACAGTTGGTGATGGCATGACCAGGATCAGGCTATTTTCGACTTCCTTTTCTGTATCATACAGGAGCATATCCTGTGTACCTGTTCCAATGTCTATGGCTAATATCCTCATGCTTATCGAGTATTTCATATACTTATTTGCGTATAAATACTTTGTATGAAAGACTCAGTTGTCAAAGAACACAAAAAAGGAACAAAAAGATCCTGTAATTATGTAGTGATATCTGTCTCAAGTTCTCGTTTTGCGATCTATGGTGCAGTATCATCTCCAGAGGATGCAGATGATATTTCCGGGGAAAAGATGATCGATATGATAAGTTCTGAGGGTCATTATGTTTCAAAGTATTCTCTTGTGAGTGATGATGAGGCATCTCTTATTGCTGCTGTAAATGAAGCAGCAGATTCTGATGCAGATATTATAATTACAACAGGTGGTACCGGACTTGCACAAGCTGATGTGACCATCGAATCAATAACTCCACTATTCGAAAAAAGAATGCCTGGCTTCGGGGAGCTTTTCAGATATAAGAGCATTGCACAAATAGGAAGTTCAGTAATACTAACAAGGGCAGATGCAGGCACTTATAAAGGCAAGGCTGTATTTTGTTTGCCTGGCTCGCCTGCAGCAGTTGAACTTGCACTGGAAGCGATCATACTTCCTGAAACGGGACATATAATCAAGCACGTGTTGCAATAAATGCTGAATGGATCAGGCATATGCTATACTAAAAACATTTATATTGTATTCTGTTATTTTCTGCATGGAATAACAAACACTTATCATAATGTAACTACTTATATATCGTATATATATAAAATAAGCTCACAGTTTTCTGAGAACTATATAATTCTCGGGGAACAATCCTATATACTATTCAAATTATGGAGAACGCATGTCTGGCTACTCATTAGGCATCAAAGAACTGGATGATCTTGTTGGAGACATCCGGGAAGGGACTAATCTGATGATTATAGGCCCGCCTATGAGCCGAAAGGATGAGCTGCTGGATGCGATCGTATATAACACCTTCTCAACTGCTCAGGACTCAGCTATTATCGTTTCTACCCGGGAGCCGGGAGAGCGTGTATTGGGCTGGTTTGAAGAGCAGAATTTGGATATTTCTACAGTCAATATTGGAATTGTGGATTGTGTCACTAAAACGCTGGGTATTGGTGCATCAGATTCTGATAATATCAAAAGAGCATCAAGCCCTGTGGATCTTACTGGTATTGGTGTTAAGATAAGCCAGTTCTTTGAGGATTTCTTTGTGAGCAAAAATGCTCCGAGAGTGAGACTGTGCATAAATTCACTCTCCACGATTCTAATGTACTCAAACCTGCAAACCGTTTTTAGATTCCTGCATGTATTCACAGGTCGTATAAAAGCCGCAGGTGGATTCGGACTTTATGTTGTGGAAGATGAAATGCATGATCATCAGACCATAGCTACACTAAAACAATTGTTCGATGGACTCATTGAGATAAAATCAATGGGTGATTCTTATGCTATGAGGGTAGTAGGTCTTTCTCCAAAGCCAACACCCTGGTTCGAATATAGTATCGACGGCAAAGAAATCTCATTTTCAGTTTCAAAGACGAACTAATGAATATTTCTCTGATACAATTCCTGTATAATGTGGAATTGGTTCCAACATTCATTTTTTATATTAAGCTCAAAGCAAAATATCAATACATATAAATCAATTTACGTCACCCTTATCTATTATTGATTCTATCAGGTGCATCTTATGGAAAAAGAAAAGTTATATAAATTGAAGAATGAAGCTTCAAAGCTAAAACCTATTATAAACATTGGTAAGAATGGTATTACGGATTCCCTCATAGAGGAGCTTAAGAAACAGATAAAGGCAAATCGTCTTGTTAAGGTTAAAATGTTAAAGACAAGCTCTGATGGCGACGATCCTAAAACAGCAGCTCAGAAACTTGCAGAGCTGACCAATACCACTTTGATCGAAGTACGTGGCAGTACGGCTGTTCTCTACAAATAATTGTATTCTTTTAATTTGATATTTGTGCAGTATTCGCAAGAATACTTCTCATTTTGTTTATAATTTAATTAGGATTGGATCCTATGTAAACATCTCTATTCTTTATGCAATTTTTTATGGATATCTGTCAGAAGACTTATTACGCAATGTAATCATCATTATTTCATGAAAGATAGCAAATTACCACACGCGCTTCTGGTTATTGCTGTGTTAAGTATACTTTTTGCAAGTGCATATATGATGAAAATGGATAGTGTGCCAGATACTGAGATATCAGAAGCTGAAGCTATCTCTCTGGTGTCAAATAATTCCAATGCAAGTGAATACATGTCCACTTACTTCAGCACTCCTGAATGGGGAATTTCACGTGCGGGTCTAATTGATCCTTCAGAAGATCTGCCGCCTGGAATTACAAGTAATGATCTTCTCTGGAAGGTGGAGCTTATGGAACGTAGTTGTGCGTGCTCCGGCGTAAAAGACCTCTATTTGGTTGAAGGGTATGTTTCATCCAGCAGTGGTGAAGTTCTCGATGTAAAAACAATGTCTGTATTGGAAAGTGAATATGATAAGAAGACCTGTGCCTCAACGGCCTGCCACTAACCCTTCTTTTTTCAGGATTTGCTTTTTGTTACTTGTCCTGTTTGTTGCAAGCATATCTGTAGTTCATGCTGAAACTACAAAACTTGAGTACTTTTATGAAAGTGGCTGTCTAAAATGCGAAAAGACATCTCCTGTTATAGATGATGTACTAAACGACTATAAGAACATCAATTATTCAAAGCATGAGATAAGTTCATCTTTTTCTCTGGCCAGACAATACGGTGTGACAACTGTTCCTGCTGTGGTGATCAATCAGTCTGTGATTATAAAATATGACGATTACAAGGGTGACATTGGATATTTTCGTGAATTGGTCGTTGGAGGTATTGAAACTGCAGCTCCAATAGGTGATACAAAAACGGCGTCAACTTCATATGATATTGGATTGGAGTTGGGTGATGGACGAACTTCTATTATTGTATTCATAGCAGGATTGCTGGCTGGTTTTAATCCATGTCTGCTTGCCGTAATGGCCTTTCTTGCATCGGCTATAGTTTCATCCAATGGCTCCCGTCGGGATATGCTTGTATTGGTTCTGGGTTTTTGCAGTGGTATATTTGTAACCTATATGGTTGTAGGATTGGGGATACTCAACACCATAAGCTCCTTTCCTGAAATACGGGATATCATCACTATGTCAATGATAATTCTGATAACTGTACTGGGATTATGGCATATTTATGATGCATATTATATGAAAATCCATTCCCGTTCTTCATTGAAGACTCCTCGTTCACTGATCAGATTCATGGGAGGATTCGAGGGTAGGAATATTCTCTTTGTATCATTTGTTGGTGGGGGAATTTTCTCTTTAGTTAAAGCACCCTGTGTAGGGGCTGTATATTTAACAATACTCGAAATGCTGATGTCCGGCAATGATCTTCTCCAAGGGGCTTTCTATATGGGAATTTATAATTTTGCTGTAGTTTTGCCAATTTTGATACTGGGTGTATTCCTGGCATTTGGGCTTGAACCCGAAAAACTGAATGACCTGAGAGAAAAAAGAAGAGTAGAGATCCGCTTCATAACCGGTGTTATTCTGATACTACTTGCATTCCTTCTGAACTCCAATATCATCTGAGTAAAAATGCTGCTATTGCCACTGCTCCAAAGCATAATACTGCATTCAGGCCTATATTCATCAGGAAATGCAGCTCTTTTCCTTTTTCCAGCATCCTGGAACTTTCATAAGCAAATGTAGAGAAAGTTGTGAATGAGCCAAGTATTCCAATGCTCGCAAAATATTGCATACTTCCTTCAAGAGCAGTAAATGTCAGAATTGCGAGTATGAAGCTTCCAGTGATGTTCACTGTCATTGTTCCGGTGGGTATATCCTTTACTTTGGGCATTATGCTGGATATTTGGTATCTGCATATTGCGCCAATAAATCCACCTAATCCCACAAAAAGGATCTCATCTCCCATAAGCATTATTCAGTGCTCCTGCGGTCTGCAATAAAAATCACTAGTTTTCTTCCTGCTATAACCCCTGCAACGCAAAGTGTGATGTTCAGGCCGATATTGATAACAGAGGCCGGTATGTTCATCTGGAAGCTCTGTACCGAAAATGCGGAAAATGTCGTTAATGATCCCAGGAATCCTATCCCAAAAAACATTTTCTTTTTCGCACTTATGTATCCGAGATGATCTGAACTGTACATCAAGAAACCCAACAGTATACTTCCAAGGACATTCACAAAAAGTGTTCCGTAAACTGCTGTAAATTGTCCAGCAAGCAGGTATCTGGATGCTGCTCCCAAAAACCCGCCTGCACCGATAATTAGAAAATCGTAATATTGTTTATGCTCATCACTCAATTAACACAACATCCACTTCGTTTCCTTCTTCAAGCCCTTCTACGTTTTCAGGAATGATGGCAAAACCATTGGACTTCGCTATGGAGCTGAGTATGCCTGCTCCTGCGGTCATCAGGGGACGTGCCGTATCTCCTTCAACTATAACCCTTGCATAGCTCACATAGCCTTCTCTGGAGCTTATCTTTCCTGTAAGCTTCACATTGACTGTGATCTCAGGTATGTCGGGTATGTTCCCAACTTTCCTGATCGCTGGTTTGCCAAATGCAAAAAGAGCGACAAGTCCTGCAGCAGGATATCCGGGCATACAAAGTACAGGTGTATTTCCTGCAACACCAAGGGCAGTTGGTTTGCCGGGACTTAGTCCAACTCCATGGACCAGTTTCTCTCCAAGGGATTCTACTACACCTGGTACAAAATCTCTCTCTCCAACAGATGTTCCGCCGGATACTACAATGAAATCGGCATCCATGTTGCGTACAATACTTTCTCTGATAAGTTCTCTGTCTTCAGGGACAATGTCACAGTACCTTGCTTTAGCACCCCATTTTTCAACGTACATCCCTATCATTGTACTATTGATGTCCAGTGTCTTTCCTGGTGCAGGCAGATTATCGTCACCAAGGGGAATGAGGTCATTTCCTGTGGGTATGATGGCAACTATTGGTTTTGAGAATACCTTGACTTCTTCAATACCAAGGGATGCCAGAACAGCAATATCACATGGCCTGAGGAGATGTTCTTTGTTGAAGATTATCTCGTTCTGGCGTACGTCTTCCCCAATATCGCCTATGTTCTTACCGGGGTGTAGCTGTGCACGAACCTCGATCATGTCGCCTATCGTGGCAGTATCTTCTATCATGATCACCGCATCAGCTTCTTCAGGTACCTGAACTCCAGTGCTCAAGTGGCAGCATACGCCTTCATCAACATAATCAGATATCTGTAACATCACCGGGTTTGTGGGTGAAGCTCCCATGATGTCGACTGAGCGGATTGCGTAGCCATCCATTGCAGAGCGGCGATAATGAGGTACGTTCCTTGGTGCAAGTGTCGTAGTGGCCAGAACTCTTCCTGCAGCATTGCTAATTGGCACAATATCAGTTCGCTCCAGTGGCACAACTTTTTCAAGTAGTAATTCCCTGGCTTTGCTAACAGATGTACGTTCTTTCAGGATCCTGTCCATAATCTTTCCTCAAATATGATTTTATTTTTATTATCCACCGGAAACAGGTGGGAATACCCCAAGCTCATCTCCGTCATTTACTTTCGTATCAAGCTCTTCCATATGCTTGATATTATCTCCGTTGAGGAATACGTTGATGTATCCGCAAAGTTTCAAATCATCTCCTTTTCTTTCAAAAACGAGTTCATCAAGAGCCGGGTGTTTTTCAACAAGTGCAAATAAAATATCCTGAACTGTTTCTCCGCTTAATTGCAGGGATGATTCATCTGCTATCTCCCTTAGATTTGCAAACAGTTTGATAGTAATATCGGCCATGAATTCCCTATTCACTATGGATATGTAATAAATGTATTCATAGTATTCAGAATCAAATATTCCTAAATGACTTAACTAAATGAGTTTTAAAAAAGTCTGGTGGGATAGCGCGGATTTGAACCGCAGTCCAAGCGTCCCAAACGCTCGAGGATGGACCAAGCTACCCTACTATCCCAATCAGAAGGGTGTATCTCCTGCAATAGCAGTCATAGATTATAAACATTGCGTATGTCAAGGGATTTGAAAGCTATTTTTCAACGAATTCAGTAAATATCAGAATCTATTGTTCTCCAGCTCTGTCAAATGACCAGCTTCCAAGTGATATCATGGCTATTGCAAAGGCAATTATCACAGGTAGTGAGCGCGACATGGGTATAGATGAAGTTCCAAGAAGGCTCCATCTCAGTGCTTCTATTCCATATGTAAATGGATTCAGATGAACTGGAATACTTAACCAGGTTGGGAGGTCATCAAGTGGGTAGAATGCCGTACTTGCCATGAGTGTGGGAAAAGTTATGAATGTCATTATCATCTGGAATCCTTCGTGTGACTCGATCCTTGATGCAAGGGTGATACCAAGGCCTATGAATCCCAGGCCAATAATGAACATGATTAAAATACTGAACAACTGGCCCCATATAGATACGTAGTTAATTCCCAGGAAACCGCTGATAAGCATTATCATGGTACCCTGTATCATTGCCGTGCTAACTCCACCTGTAGCTTTTCCAAGTGCAGTGTAAAAGCGGTTAACAGGAGCTACAAGTATCTCTTTCAAAAATCCGAATTCCCTGTCCCATATAATTGAAACACCGCCAAGAAGTGATGCGAAAAGTATTGACATTCCTATGATACCGGGTGCCATGTAATCAATATATCTTCCGGAGCTTATGGTCATAGAACTCCCCAATGCTGATCCCATTATCAGAAGAAAGAATAATGGTGTTGCAAGAGAGCCTACTATTCTCGAGCGTGATCTTTTGTAACGAAGCATTTCCCGAAGCCACAATGTGAATACTGTGTTCAGGCAGTGCTTCATTTCACCTAGTTCCATCCTCATCCCAACGCTTGTACACATCATTTTCAACGCCAAGCAGATCAAGTCCTCGTCCTGCTATGGAATTTATTATGTCATCAATTTTTTGTGGTTTTGAATAGAATCCCGGGCACGCCGGAAGGATAACAGCACCTGCTCTATCCAGTCTAAGCATATTTTCCAGATGTATCTGATTAAGAGGTGTCTCTCTTGCCATTAGCACAAGCCTTCTCTTTTCCTTCAGGCATACATCGGCCGCGCGACCAAGCAGATTATCTGACATCCCACCTGCTATCTCTCCAAGTGTTTTCATGCTGCATGGAGCCACTATCATTCCATGGGTGCGATGCGAGCCGCTTGCAATAGCTGTGGTAAAATCATTCTCATCATGTACGTATGTTGCTAAGCCATGCACGTAGTCCACTGAATAATCAGTCTCGATCTCAATTATCTGCCTTGCAGCTTTTGTCATTACGAGGTGAGTTATAATATCTGTTTTAGAGAGGATCTCAAGTATTCTTATTCCATAGGCCGATCCTGAAGCACCACTGATACCTATTATTATTTCCACTATTGTTCCTCCTCTAATATCCCTGATAATTCTTCTATCATCTCATTTGAGACCCTGACAATTTCGAGAATCTCAGCTTTGCTTATATTATCCAGATGGATGCCAACAATAAAAACCGTTGTTGAATGACTCACTGCAGAAATCTTTTTTGCTCCATATAGTGCTATATCATCCTCTTTGTGTCCAGGTAAAGTGATAACAGATGCATAAGTTCTCTCTGATACTTTGTCAAATGAACCTGTGGCAACAGCACCTACGTGTTCATCTCCGCCTGTAAGTGTAACAACAATGTCCTTGTCAATTTCTTTCCAGTCAAGTACTAATCTGGTTCCGAAAAGCTCTCTGTATATCTGTTTCAAACTATCACTCAAGATCTGTTAAAAGGAACTGTTTTGTAACTTTTTTCACATCAAAGAATTCTCTTGCGGCTTTTCCTACCTTTTCACGATGCTCTCTGGGTGTGTATACTCCCATTTTCCAATTATCTCTATGTGCATGTTCGAGTGTTGCCACAACGTGGGATACTTCATCAAGCCGTTGCATTTTTCCATTCATTTTGACAAGAGCTTTCATTTCTGAAATATCAGGTTGTCCGGGAACATCTATAAGTATTTCTTTTGGATCGATCCCAACTATTTCCGCAATTTCAACTTCAATACGCTGGATATTCTTCCTGTGTTTCAGGACCCCTTCTCCAACTTCATCAAGCCCTACGTAGAGCGCACGTTTATACAATTTTCTATTCAAAAGACGATTTGCCAGCTCTCCTGCATATTCATCATCATTTCGAATTATTCCAAAGATCTCTCCATCATCCATTTTTCGCATATCGAATGGATTCAGTTCATTTCTTTGTATCATATCACCCACAGCTCTTGTGAACATTGTTTCTGCTATTCTTGATACATGATGGAAATAAACAGAAGGGTGCATTAGGAATCTTGATACAAGAAGTGATTCAGCTGCCTTCACTCCACCTGCTGTTAGCACAAGACTATTTTCATAGAATTGCATCTCATTGATGAGTCTTTCATGGTCTACAAGGCCGAATGCCACCCCAGTATAATGTGAATCCCTGACCAGATAATCCATTCTGTCCACATCGATCTCACTATTGAGTATCTTTCCAAACTCGGTCTCTCCCTTGATGTGTGCTTCCACTTTTTCAGGACTGATGCCATTGTCATGGAGTATTTCTGTAATCTCAGTTTTGTCAATGATAGACTTAATGTCTTCATGTCGCTGACGGGTATAATATTTCATGAGGCCTTCTGTTGCATGTGAATATGGGCCATGTCCAATATCATGAACGAGTGCAGCTACCCTGAGCTCATCTTTTTCTTCCTGTGATACTGTCTCTGTTCTCTCTATCAGCATGCTTGCCAGATGCATCACGCCAAGAGAATGTTCAAAACGAGTATGATTAGCTCCCGGATATACGAGATTGGAAAGCCCAAGCTGCTTGATCCTACGAAGGCGCTGCATAAGCGGGGAGTCTATTAGTGATAACGTAAGTTTGTCAAGTTTAATGTAACCATGAATCGGGTCACGGATGACTTTCATATCGTTTAAATAGATTTCATCATATAATGGTATTCCTATAATCGTTAAAGGAAACATATCATGATAATATTCTCAGGCGGAACCGGAACTCCAAAATTATTGAATGGTCTTCGAAAAGTAGTTTCAGAAAAGGATCTCACTGTTGTTGTGAATACAGCTGAGGATATTTGGGTATCGGGGAACCTGGTAACACCAGATATAGATACTGTTTTGTATCTTCTTTCAGATAGGATAGACACCAATAAATGGTGGGGTGTGGCTGATGATAGTTTCAGAACCCATGAACTAATGAAATCTCTGGAACATAATGAAAAAATGATGCTAGGGGATCTGGATCGGGCAACTAGTATCATGCGCTCGGAACATCTCAGGGCAGGAAAAACACTTAGTGAGGCTATTATTGAATTGGCAAAGTCATTTGGCATCGCTTCTAAAGTACTCCCTATGTCTGATGATACCGTTTCAACAATGATAGTTTCGCCAGAAGAAACAATGCATTTCCAGGATTTCTGGCTTGGAAAACACGGTGATCCGGATGTATTGGATGTTTATCAGGATGGGGTAAGTCATGCGTCAATTTCCCCCGCTGTTATCAAAGTATTGGAGCAAGATGATGAGGTGCTAATTGGTCCGAGCAATCCTATTACAAGCATTGGTCCTATATTGGCAATTCCCGGGATGAGGGAGATATTACAGAAAAAGAAAGTCATTGCTGTGAGTCCTATAATTGGAACAGAACCCATAAGTGGTCCTGCCGGAAAATTAATGAAAGCACGCGGTATGGATGTTTCTTCTTTTAGTGTAGCATAATTCTATCAGGACTTCATTGATGTATTTGTGATCGATGAAAGGGATGATATTGATGATTCAGCTTTTGATGAGTTGGATTGCAAGGTTATGCGTGCTGATACTCTCATGAAGAGCGTTGATATAAGCATAAGCTTGTCTAATATCATAGTAGATGAATTTGGAGCTATGCTTTGAAACAAAAACCTTCTACTTTATTTTTTAGTTACATAAAATATTTAAATACGTACATTTTTATTATTTTAAGGCGTATATTGTTTAATTTGAGGTGTACTTAATACAGTTTCAGGGTGAAATTGTGACTGAAGAATGGAATATCGATTTAAAGATCCCCGATATAGGGGCAATGGTCACGCTTATGACAACCGCGGTTTGCTCTGTTATTCTGGGCTCCGCGGAGATAACTTATACAATGGTATGGATATCTTCCGCATACGAGAGGCATGGAAAGGACTTTTTCCTGGACCTTTTGAATGCGCAGGCCCTGACATGGACGGCTGAATATATCCTTGTTGCAGGATCCCTTCTTTTGATGTCGTCAATGGTTTTCCTGTTAAGTATGGCATTTTCATTGTATGAATTGAACGGACTTGCAAAGAATCCTGAAAAAAAAGTACATACTAGAGCTCTTTTCGGAGTATTCTCTCTGGGAATGATCTTTTTGTTCATGGCATTGATATCTGCAATTGTTCTGAGGTATATTTAAACAACTAATTTCATGCTTAAGAGGATGATAATATGAGTTTGAAGATCAGTGGGACAATAAAAGAGGTTCCAAAAGAAGTTGAAAGTCCGGCATCTTCACTTGAGGATATTACCAGGACTGCAACAAAAACAGAGAGGGTACTTTATCCGATATCTGCTATAGTCGGCCAGGAGAAAATGCTCAGGGCTTTGATCCTGAATACCATTAATCCATCAATTGGCGGTGTCCTGATTCGTGGACAAAAAGGAACTGCAAAATCCACGGCAGTCAGAGGTCTTTCAGAGATATTGCCCGAAATTGAGGTCGTAGGGGGATGTAAATTCAACTGTGACCCTGCAGACCCGGAGAAATTCTGCTGGGAATGCCTGGATAAGAAGAAACGAGGCACACAGCGTATTCAGAAACGTATGATGAGGGTCGTGGATCTTCCGGTAGGCGCTACAGAGGACAGGGTTGTGGGCAGCCTTGATATTGAAAAAGCTGTACGTCAGGGTGTACAGGCTTTTGATCCTGGTATTCTTGCCAATGCAAATCGCGGTATACTTTATGTAGATGAAATAAATCTGCTTGATGATTTCGTTGTGGATGCGCTTCTGGATGCTGCGGCAATGGGAGTCAACACAGTTGAGCGTGAGGGTGTGAGTGTTAGCCATCCTGCAAATTTCATTATTGTGGGTAGTATGAACCCTGAAGAAGGGGAGCTACGTCCTCAATTGCTTGACAGAATAGCATTGCAGGTGGAAGTTTCCGGTATATATGATGTTGAACAGCGCATTGAGATAATTGAGCGCCGTAACCAGTTCAACGATGACCCTAAAAAGTTCATCTATGATTTCGGTCCTGAGCAGGAAAAGCTGCGCATGAAGATATTAAAGGGAATGCAGGTGCTTCCAAGGGTCGCAACAACCCGTGAGAATTTGCGTACTATTGCTGAGATATGCATTGCTTTTAATGTGGATGGTCACCGTGCGGATATCATGATAGAGCGTGCTGCCCGAACAAATGCTGCATATGAGGGCAGAGAGCGTATCACAAATGATGATATCATCGAAGCTGCTGAAATGGTTCTCCCTCACAGGATGCGCAAGAAGCCATTTGAAGAGGAAGAGTTCAGTGTTGATCAGCTTAGAGCTGTTGTAGAAGGTAATGTATGATAGGGTATTGGGGATGAGCTCGGAAGAAGTCGCAACTCGCCTGCGCAGGAATTTGTTACGCAACTATGGCATCAAGGTGATGTTTATAGGTGTACCTGTGCTTGGCATGCGGATCCCTCGGGTTTCTGTGTCTGAATTCTCAAGGCATGATACGGATACTCTTTATGATGTCCTGTATTCTAATATCGAGCAGCTGAGGCCATCTGAGATTAGTACTGTGTATGTGGTAGCTGATATTGATCATGTACAGATCGATCCTGTGGCTTTCTTTAAACCATTGCTGGGTGAAGATACTGTGCCGTTTCCATCGTTTTTAGAAACCGGTGAGTCCGGTTTTGGCACCCTTTTATCGCGCGAAGATGATACTGAGATTCTAAATGATGATGAATCATACAATTCTTATGAGCCAATAGATTCTGTTTCCACAGGGGATATCTTCCTTGAAGATGAGCTACAGGAAGATGAGTTGCAGCAGGTTTCGAAAGAGATAAAGCAAAATGATGATGCTTCTGCACTTTTGATACCGGAGTCCGAGGTCTTGCATAGGGACGAAACTGTCAGTGTTGAAGCGGATAATTCTCTACCGGAATCTGAAGTTCTTGTGGAGCTAGTTTCGCAGGATTATATTATTGATGATATCGAAGATATGCCCGATGGGATGGAGCATGAATTAGGATTAGATGCTACTGATGCTATTGACTCCGTTGTATCTTCCACATCTTCTGTAAATGACTCTGCTAATTCTGGCAAGGTTCACAAGGAGCTTCGGGAGGATAAGGTAGTCGGAAAGATACTGAATGAGTTTGCGAAAAATTCCCGGAAAAAGGGGCTGGCATCAGGAAGGCTGAAAACCGGCAGGCGTGCGGAAGTGCTTACAAAGGGTAAGCGTGGACGCTATGTGCGCTACAAAATGCCCGGAGAGAAGATCACTGATATTGCTATTGCTCCTACAGTACGAGCAGCAGCATTCCATTCCAAGGATGGGAAGATCGAAATTCGAAAGAGTGATATTCGGGAAAAGATTCGCAGAAGGCGAATATCAAGTCTTATCAATATTGTTTTTGATACCTCAGGCTCAATGGATGAGCATGAAAAGGTGCAGATCACCACAAGTGTTGTGATAGCTCTGCTCAAGGATGCTTACCAGAGACGTGACCGTGTTTCACTTGTGACATACAGCGGCAGGTCTGCAGAGCTTGTACTTCCGTTTACTTCGTCTGTGGAGGCTGCAAAGCGATACCTTGAAAATGTTCCATTTGGCGGCACAACTCCAATGGCGTCAGGTATGCTTATGGGTCTTAAAACTCTGCTAAAGGAGGTTAAGAAAGAACCATCTGCCGTACCAATTATGATTCTTGTTACTGACGGCACAGCAAATTCACCTCTGAACCTTGGTGGTAACATCAGAAGAGAGATACTTCAGGTCTGCAGGCAGATATCCCATTTCCATGTAAATATGCTTGCGGTGGATATCAGTGAAACCGGCTCCAATCTCGTTGTAGAGGTCGCCCGTGAGAGCAATGGTAGTTATTATCACCCAAGATCACTTAGCAAGGAGGCTTTGTATTCTGCTATCAAGCAGGAGCGGGACTCTAAGACCGCTTTTGCATAATGCTATTCTATATTTTTCCTTTTTTGACGGTTTGCTTTTATATAGTGTAAAGTATTAGCCATACTTATGCTGGAAAAACTTCGCGAATCTTTACTAAATGCTCCTATCGTGCACAGGGGAGAATATCATTATTTCATCCATCCCATTTCAGACGGTGTTCCTTCCCTTGACCCTGAACTGCTCAATGAGGTTGCAGAACACATATTGAGCATTGCAGATACCAATGTGGACAAGATAATTGCCATTGAGGCAATGGGTATCCCTCTTGCAACATTACTATCATTAAAGACCGGAATTCCATTCTGTATCATAAGAAAACGCTCCTATGAGCTTGAAGGTGAATATGTCCTGTCCCAGAAAACTGGCTATTCCAAGGGTACACTCTACATCAATGACATAAAAGAAGGCGATCGTGTCCTCATAGTCGATGACGTTATAAGTACAGGCGGAACCCTTGTTGCACTGCACCGGGCACTGAAAGAGATAGGGGCAACAGTATCCGACTCTGTAGTAGTCATTGAAAGAGGCGAAGGTTGTACTAAATTAAGGTCTGAGGGTTTTGATGTAAAGACTCTCATAAGCATTGGTGTGGATAAGAACGGGGTTTTCATAAAGGGTGAAGATTAATATGTTCTCAGGCGAAGGGTTCGATTTTCAGGTTGAGAGTATCATATCTATAATACAGGACAGTGGTGTAAAGATGGTTGGTCTGCAATTTCCCGAGGGCTTTAAGCGCAGGTCTCCTGCCATTGCAGAGCGCATAGAAAAAGAAACAGGTGTCATGGTAGTTGTTTCCGGGAACCCATGCTTTGGGGCATGTGATCTTGACGTTTCCGTGCTAAAGAACGTTGACCTGCTTTTCCACTTTGGTCATGCTCCGCTTGATGATAATGAACTCAGTGATAAGGTCTACTTCATCGAAACAAGGTCGGAAGTTGATGTAAAAGATGCTGTCAAGCTTGCTCTTGCAGAACTCGAAGGCAAAAGGATAGGACTCCTCACAACCGTGCAGCACGTTCATAAATTAAACGATGCCCGCAAAATTCTGGAAGAAGATGGCAGGGAAGTTGTTATTGGCACAGGTGACAGTAAAATAGCATATCCTGGTCAGGTGTTAGGCTGTAATTTCTCAGTCGCGCGCACAGAAGAATGTGACGAATATCTCTATATTGGTAGTGGCGAGTTCCACCCTCTGGGTGTTTCACTGTCAACTGGTAAAAGAGTGATGATCGCCGACCCATTTGTCAATGAGGTAAGGGAAGTTGATGCATCCTATATTCTGAGGCAGAGAAGTGCAGCCATAGCTAAATCACTGGATGCACAGGTTATTGGAATAATCTTATCATCAAAACCTGGTCAGGAGAGGATGAAACTGGCCAAGGACTTGAAAACTCTTGCTGCAAAGCATGACAAAGTTGCACATATTTTTACAATGGACCTTGTAACTCCAGAGCAACTATTACAATTCAAGGTCGATGCGTTCGTGAACACTGCATGTCCGAGAATTGCAATTGATGAAGTTGGCAGGTTCAATGCTCCTATGCTCACACCCCAGGAATTTGAGATCGCTTTGGGTGAGGCAGAATGGGAGGATATAGTATTTGACGAGATCACCGGTGAATGATCCATGAAACAGCGAAAACTTGAGATGTTGCTGGAAAAAGTTGCAGGGTTTGAGAAACCCAATGCATTATTAGAACAGTACGCAACTCCTGCACCTCTTGCCGCTGAAGTCCTTCATCATGCTTACATGCAGAGTGACCTTGAGGATACGGTCTACGACCTTGGATGTGGTACAGGTATTCTTGCCATCGGTGCAAAACTACTCGGCGCAGAGGAGGTTGTAGGATTCGATCTTGACAGGAAGGCACTTGAAGTTGCCAGGGAGAATGCCGAAAAAATGGATGTGGATGTTGAGTTCATCCATAGTGATGTTTCAGATGTAGAAGGGCATTCGAATACGGTTGTGATGAATCCGCCATTTGGTGCACAGGCTAAAGGCAATGATCGACCGTTTCTTTTAAGTGCGTTGAAACACAGCGATGTGGTATATTCCATTCATAACTGTGGAAGTCATAATTTTATAAGCCAGTTCATCGGCGATGCTAATATTACAGATTGGTACACTACAGCTTTTCCACTAAAACGAACATTTAAATTTCATAAAAAAGAAGTAGAGATAATTAAAGTAGAAGTATATCGTATAATATGCTAGTTACTAAAATATAACAAATCTCATTAAAGTATCAGATTTTCAAATTTTAATTCAATTTCAAGATCATATGAGGGATTCTAATTAGGATAAGAAATAGAAGAAAGACTTCACGCAGAAAGATCATATCTTCAAATTCAGAGGATCAACCTGTAGATAAGGTTGAAGAGCCGGTCAATGCACCTCTTTCTCAGGATAAACCTGTGAAGTCAGAAGTAGTTCCTAAAAAAGCCAAAAAAGAAAAGGCTAAAGCAAGCAAAGCAAGTGGATCTGATGAAAAACCAGAACCAATTCCCGCGGAAGAAGATAACATGGAAGATGAAAGTATTTTTGTAATGCCTGGTGATTTTGTCGGAACTACCGAAGAATTCATAGCAGGAGACGGTACGTATGCAAATGTAAGTGATATTTTCTCACTTAATATAGGATACGTAAATATTGACCGAAAATCACGCAAGATATCAGTAATTCCAAAGACAGACATACCACCTGTAATTGAAGAAGGTGACGTTGTTGTTGCTCAGGTTGTAAATATGCGTGATTCAGTGGCTCTGGTAAATATTGGTGCGATCAAAGGCAAGGGTGAGCGTGAATTCCAGACAAATGGCTCTGCAGCTATCCATGTTTCCAATGTGAAAGACTCTTATGTCAAGAATCTGTCCTATGAGTTTTCCATGTCAGATATCGTGAAAGCAAAGGTTATCAATACCCAGAATATGCGTCTTAGCACTGCACATAAATCACTTGGTGTGATGAAGGCATACTGCTCAAAGTGCAGAACTCCACTTGTAAAAGATGAGAAGAAATTGAAATGTCCTGCATGTGGTCGCACAGAGACAAGAAAGATTTCTGCTGACTATGGAACTGGCATAATTTAATTACAATTATTCAATAATTAGGTGAGATAAAGATGGAATTAAAGATCATTGACAAAACAGAAGACGAAATGCATATTGAGATAAAAGGTGAGACCCACACATTGCTCAATATGCTTAAGTCAGTTCTTCTTGATGATGAGAGGGTTCAGATAGCAACTTATGATATGAAACACGTATCTATCAGTGATCCAATACTCTTCGTAAACACTGATGGTACGGATCCGATTATAGTTGTCAAAGATGCACTTAACATACTGATGTCTCAGTGTGATGAATTCCTTTCTGTTTTCAGCAAGGCAGTAGATATTTAATTAGCACCTATCAGGTGCATAATTCCTTTTTTAAATTCTTTTTTTTACATGTCCTAGGATATCTTCTAATATTGATGGCATCTAATTATCATGTTGTATTTCTATTGGAATGGCCTGGAGGATATTATCTTATGGAAACTCGATTGCATGTATGAAGTGTGCAGATAATCAGGATAAAAAATGCATACTCACCACAAACCCAATAAACGAATGCATCGCTAAAATAGATGAGGCAGATGGTATTCCCGGGTTCAAGTTACTGGAATATCGGAATGGGTCTGGCAGAAGGTGAAGTTTCTGAGGATGAAGAAGGTATAGGAACAATGCGTGATCTCAGGAAGAACATGGCTTGGCTTTGAAGAAGATAAACGAATAGCTAAATGAATATTTTTAATAAGGATAGGTGAGTTCCCTGTCCATATAACACTAACAAAGGGAAAATCATGGTACTTGACGATTCAGCACTTAGTAAATTTGGTTTTATTTCACGTGGCCCAAAGAATGCAATAAACATTGACCCGCTCCAGACCGGCGGTAAGCTCACAGAAGATGCAAGAAAGTCTCTGGTGGAATGGGGAGATGGATATTCTGTGTGTGATTTCTGTGGTGGTGTGCTGGACCTTCTCAAAAAACCTCCGATCGAAGAATTTGTACACAAGGCTCTCCCTGAGTTCCTGGGAACAGATCAGGCCCGTGTGACCCATGGTGCACGAGAATCAAAGTTCATGGTCATGCATTCAATGTCAAGAGAGGGAGACACCATTGTTCTGGATGAGCTAGCTCACTATTCATCCCATGTGGCAGCACAACGTGCTCGTCTGAATGTTAAAAAAGTACCTCATAGTGGTGCGCCTGATTACAAGACAGATGTCGAAGGCTATGCCACAGCTATCGAGGAAGTGATCAAGGAAACCGGGAAAGCACCTGTTCTAGCTCTGGTCACGTATCCGGATGGTAGTTATGGAAATCTTGTTGATGTGCAGAGAATTTCAAAGATATGCCATGATTACGATGTTCCTCTTATGGTCAATGGTGCTTATTCCGTAGGAAGGATGCCAATTGATGCAAAGAAGCTGGGTGCGGACTTCGTTGTAGGCAGTGGTCATAAATCCATGGCTTCATCCGGTCCAATAGGCGTTCTGGGTGTCAAGGATGATTATGCTGAAATAGTTTTCAGAAAGTCTCCTACTCATAAGGTCAAGGAAGTTGAACTTCTCGGATGCACTGCCAGAGGTGCTACTATTATGACAATGATAGCATCATTCCCTGAAGTTGTCAGGCGTACTCGCAACTGGGGTAATGAAGTTGAAGATGCGCGCTGGTTCTCTTCAAAACTTGAAGATATGGGTCTTATACAGATGGGTGAAAAACCACACAACCATGACCTCATGTTCTTTGAAGCGCCTGTGTTCTATGAGATCTCTCAGAATGCAAAGAAAGGTCGTTACTTCCTGTACAAGGAACTTAAGACAAGGAATATTCACGGCATCAAATCCGGTCTTACTAAATATTTCAAGCTGAGTACATTCCAGGTAGGCAGAGAAAACCTTCAGTATGTTGCAGATTCTTTTGAGGAAATAATTGATAAGTATCAGAAAACTGAATAATACTTTTCTTTTTGATCCATTTCAATTTCAGAGCTATTTGTTTTAGTTAATAGGTCCCACATCATGTCAGTAAAAGGTCCATTGGATAAGAGATCACCTATTGAAACATTGAACAAGGTAAGAGTGAAGACAAAATCTATAGGCAGGATACTGAATCGTCTGATTCTCCTGTTCATTTTTGTGATTTTTCCAATGGTAATGGTGATAGGCGCTGATGACCGTGGATTGATCGAGGTTCCTGAGATTGTAAAATCATTTTTGAATACTTTTATCACCATTCTCTTATCTTACACTATGGCAACTATTCTCCTGAAATTAACGGTAGATCTGTTTTCCAATAGCTTTGAGGGAACCGGAGGACCTGAGGAAAAAATACTGCTTAGCAAGATATACGTTGCATTTATCTATTCCCTTGCAACGGTCATCATATTCTGGCAACTGGGAACTAATATTGAGAATATTTTCCTATCCATAAGTTTGGTGGCTACAGGTTTTGCTTTTGCCATAAGGAATATCATTCTCTCATATTTTATATGGCTCATTCTGCTCACAAAAAAACCTTTCAAAATAGGGGATTATATCAAAGTGGGTGATGAGGAAGGCCTTGTAAAGCATATTGGCCTTTTTTATGTAGTAATAGATCCACATCCAAGCACTTTTGATGATTATTTTAAGATACCCAACAAAGTATTTCTGGAAAAACCCATTAACAATTATGGCAAAGGAAAGTTCTTCTCTGAATTCGATCTTTACGTAAAAGAAGTCCCTTCTTCTCTGAATTCAATGCTGTTATCCATGCGTGAAAATGGGAAAACGATCACAGGTTCAGATGCAGCTTTTACACTGGACTCTGATTGCGATGGTGTTATGATCAATGTTGTTTACAAAGCTCAATATGCTGAAAAGGATATCATCAAGGATAGGATTCTTAGTATGATGATTGAGGAACTCGGTGTAAATGCAGTAAGGTCCTGATCTTAATTTGGTGTGCGGGTTATGTGCAAGAAGCTGAAAATGGATATTCTGGAAAAATGCAAAGATATGGAAATTCCTCTGGTAGGAGTGGCCAGCGTAGATGACTGGAAAAATCCACCATTTCATCCATGGGTTCCTGAGGAGTTTTATCCACAGTCCATTTATCCACAAGCAAAGTCAGTGATTGTGATAGGTTTGCCTGTTACGCTTCCTGTGCTTGAAACATCTCCATCTATCTACTATCGTGAACTCTACAAGACGATTAATTCTTTACTGGATCAATATGCATACCGTCTTTCTAATTTCCTTAATGAACAGGGTCATGCATCTATTTTTGTTCCCAGGGATGGCTATGGTTCAGTGGAAGTACTCAAAGAGAATCCGCTTGCTTTCTTTTCACATAGGCACGCAGCTCTTCTTGCAGGGCTTGGCAATTTCGGTGTAAATAATACCCTTCTTACGCCAGAATATGGTCCAAGGGTGCGCTTTGCTTCGATATTCACAAGTGCGAAATTATCTTCTAATCCCATCATGGAATATGATCTATGTACTCGCTGTATGGCATGTGTAAAAATGTGCCCTTCAAATGCGCTGGACACAAAAGATTATCCTCACGGATTGACTGACAAGGATGCCTGTACTTTTTTTAACATTGAACTTAACAAACGCTTTGTTTCTCCCTGTGGAATTTGTATCAAAGTCTGTCCTGTAGGATGCGACCGTTTGCATTATGGACGTGAGGATATTTCGATATATTCTGAAAAAAGTGATCTCTCAGATCATCATCGTGCATGGTATCATGTGCGCTCACACGGTGGAAAAAATTAACATTTTAACCGACCACACTTTATGCATTTGAGTGGTATATATGACTATCATTCAATGGAAGTTCATATCATGCAAAAAATATCAATTGACTCTGAAAAATGTGTGCGGTGTGGTATATGTGTAAATGTTTGCCCAGTTGGAATTATTTCTCCTGGTGAGGAACTAATGGATATTCCTTATATTCCGGAAGAAGCTGCTGCTTTTTGTAATGAGTGTGGTGCTTGCATAAGTTTCTGTGTAAAATCATGCATAAGTTCACTTTTCGATACAAATTATACAAGTTTGGACGTTTTAAAGAATCCTGATATTTCTGGCGAACAACTTGGTTCTTATATGGTCAAACGCCGTTCGATTCGAAATTATGGCAATGCTGCGGTTTCAAAAGAGAAAATAGACCTAATTCTTGATAATGTACGTTATGCTCCATCCGGAATGAATGGCCAGCCTGTTCACTGGACCATTGTGCATGATACTGATGTTGTTAAGAAACTAACAAGTCTTACAATCGACTGGATGAAAGAAGTTCTGGCAAGTGAAGAGCCACATCCTCTGAAACAGTTCATACCTTCACTCATAACCGCCTATGAATCCGGAATTGATCCAATATGCCGTGGTGCTCCACACCTTGCAATAGCACATGCACACAAGGATAATCCAATGGCTTACACTGATTCTATTATTGCACTTTCATGGTTTGAGCTTGCATGTCCTTCTTACGGACTCGGTGCATGCTGGGCCGGATTTTTGAACATTGCTGCAAATTCATATCAGCCAATAATGGATGAGCTTGATCTGCCTAAAGGCCATGCAGTACAACATGCAATGATGTTCGGACAACCTTTGTACACGATCTATAAGGTTCCGGGAAGGAACCCTGCAAAAGTTTCGTGGAAATAATTCTAAATTGCTGATGTAGATTTCACCTACATCTTTTTTGTTCTATTTTTGATTCTAGTGCTTGTTCAGGCATAGTCAATAATTCAATTAAAATTCAGCCTGAATTCAATTGTCTTTGGTGCTGGTTTGAATTACAATGGCTATATCATTATATATTATGAAGTGGTGGTATCTGTTGAGTAAAAAATATTTTGTTGTATATTTTTTGAAGGATCAGTTATGAGCATTGGCGGTAAGTATATTGTTTTCGTATTCTTTTTGGCACTAATTGCATTGTTCTTCTTATCATACACTCCGTCACAAGAATTCGTTTCAATTCCTGAGAATACCACATTTGATGAGATCGAAAATGAAACATTAACTTTGATGTCTCCGGTCGATGATGCACCTGCAACTCAACAGGTCGAAGAAAAACCGGGATGGTGGAAGCATACTGGTGATAGTACTGTATCTTACAGTTCTACAGATTCGCAGGATAAGAAAAAGGCGGATATTGTATCTATGATAGACCTTGAGATCACGGTCAATGGCGAAGATGCGGATTCGATTCCTGGCCCGAATTTATCAGCAAGCTCACAGGTTGAACTGAAATATATCATTACCAACATGGCTTCGCACTCGTTCTATAATTTGTCCGTAAGTGATGATTTCTTTGGTGATGTGGGTAACTTTGCTTTCCTTGATTCAGGTGAAAGCATTTCTTTCAAAAAGCCACATACTGTAAAAGAAGGTCAGTTTGAAATGCTGGGGGATGTAACCGCTCAAGCAGTCAACAATTCAGAAATATTCAATGACCAGGACATGTTGTGCTATCTGGGTATAAATTCCAGTGATGGGTCGGGTGATCCAGACGATACGGAAGGATCTGAGGATTTGAAAGACCCGGAGGATTCGGCAAATATTCCGGAGTTTCCAAATATAATAATTCCTTTGCTGTCCATTTTCGCAATTTTATTTGTGGTTGGAAGAAAATAATGATCAATTTATAGGCTGCTTATGTGGGGTCGACTTATTTTTATCTTACTCACTAATTTATTCTTTTATTTCTAATTGATAGAGTTATAATGATTTATCAAAACGAAGGATGGTTTTGACTCTTCCCACCTTCTTCATAAGCTTTTACAGAATTGATCATTTTTCTTGTGCTCTATATTCCCGCGTGAGTCCTACATAGACCTCAGCATTTTCCTTAATGCCATCTATATCTTCCTGTGTGCATTCTCTTCTTACTTTTCCGGGAACGCCAGTTATCACACTATTGTCTGGAAATGTTTTTCCAGGGGCTATCAATGCATTAGCACCTACTATGGAGTTTTTCCCGATGACAGCACCATCCAGGATCGTAGCATTCATTCCTATGAGGCTATTCTCACCTATTTTACAACCATGTATCACTGCACCGTGGCCAATGGTGACTCCATCTCCTATCTCAACTTTTAGGGGTGGGTCTGTGTGGATAGCTACGTTATCCTGTATGCTAACTCTCTTTCCAACTATGATCTCTCCGACATCACCCCTGATAACTGCATTGAACCATACACTGGAATCATCTCCAATGATAACGCTTCCGATCAAGTCCGCAGAGTCGGCAACAAATGCTTTGTCAGATATCTCTGGCAAGTTTTTCCTGAATTCTCTTATCATTTTATTCTCCTTATTTATTAATTGAAAAGGCTTTTTATTTTTCCTGTTATTAGCCAATATATTCCAATTCCTATCATTATTAGCCACATTATTTTATAAACATCATTTTCAAATATACTTAAAATAACTGAGCTAATAAGTAAAGTTAATTGTGCTGCACGTATTCTACTAGGGTCTAACTTCTTTCCAGATCTATCTCCTTTGCTTTTTATTGTTCGTGAACCAGCTATAACTGGCCCAAAAACAATGAATGTGATAAAAATCCCGATTCCATTGAATTGTGATAATGTAAGATGGTTTGTAAATTCATAAAAAAATGATATGGATGCCGTGAGGATCATGAACACTGGTAATAAATATGATTTTTCATCTATTGTTAGTCTGTTGTTTATTATAAAAACAAGGGCTGTAAGTGCAGCGAAGATCCATCCGTATAACAATGTTAATGTTATTGCGATGGCAACGACTACAATTTTATCTCCTATATATGGTTCCATTCCTACTGATTGATTAATTATTCGCAGACATATGAGGACCCATGCTAAAGGCAGAACATTTGGCTGAAGCTCAAATATAATTATTCCTATGATTGAAAGTGCAATGGCAGTAAAAGATGAGTAGTCATGATCGGGATCCACTTCTCTGGCAATGGCCCACATCAAAAAAACACTAACTCCAGTTTTTAATCCATAGATTGAAGCAGCATCAAAAGATCTTGTTGATAGGGCATGAAAAAAGGATGCAATAAATCCTGTGAAAATTGCTAATATAATTATCAAACGATTAGTTGGATTTTTAATATCCAATCCTCTGGAAAGGGAAAAAAGTTTGTAATTATTCATGTGCTCATTTTGTGAGTGCTAGTATTAATTCTTATTTCACACTTTCTGATGAGTTAATTCAGATCATATTTTGGCATAAACCTCATCATTATGATAATTATAATATATAATAGTATAGATATATTTATATAGTATATATGGGAACTATGAATTGCAATCACATGTTCCGTCAAAAACATGAATTGTATGATCAATATCGTACGGTGGTATGATATGTATCTCATCAAAAATCGTTAAGAACGTATTTACGAAGGGTAAATGTGGAAACAAAGGTACTCTTTCCCCTCAAGTATCTCCTGAAACCCGTTTCCCATTAACCTTCGTTAAATGGAGTATGAGCAAATTAAAGTGGAGTATGAGGGGGTTTATGTATGCTAGAAAATGGCATGCATTGGGTTATTGTCAATTTATTGGATTACGAAAAACCTCCCTTAAATATGCTTTAGGTTCGAGTGGTATAATTAATTTCCACTCAAACTTTTAGCTTTTTCGTACATCCAGTCAGCATCACTTCTTCTTCCAAGTTTATCAAGTATGTATCCAAGATTGCTCATGGTAGCTGCAACATTTTCCAGATATGATCTGTTCTCAGGTTCAATATCCAGTAAAGTACCATAGATCCGAAGTGCTCTCTCATAAACAGCTTTTGCATCCTCTATTCTTTCTTCTTCAAGGAACATGTAACCAACATTTCCCAGTACATGTGCCTTACCCTGTTGGTATAATGTGTTGGATGCATCTTCATTGCTCAACTGGTCATATATCTGCAAAGCCACATCATAATAAGCCTCAGCTTCGACCTTCTCTCCTGTTTCTGCAAGCAATGCTGCCAGATGTGCGCTGGTCTTTGCCAGATTTTTAAGATTTTCCCTGCTATGAGGCTCCAATTCAAGCAGGTCTCTATATACCTGACTGGCAAGTTTGTAATTGAATGCCGCATTTTCAAGCACTCCATCAGATTCCATAAGCTCAGCTACGGTCTCAAGAGCCTCTGCTTTTCCTTTAAGGCTTGGTATATTTGCAGGATCCAGTTCAATGACCCGGTCATACTTTGTGAGTAATCGTCTGTAATCGTCAATCATCTCATCAACATTTCCTTTTGTTGCTGCTATTATATCTATATCCGCTCTGAACTTATCGAGTATTCTTGCAATTTTTGAACGGTAGTATGAATTGCTTATATCATTTTTAAATAATTTGCAATAAATATCCAGAGCTTTTTCATGCTCATTGATATCTGCAAAAAGACTTGCAAGAGCTTCTTCAACACTTGTTTCTTTCAATGCATATTGCTGATTTTCAGGCCAATATGCAATAAGCTCTCCATATATTTCAAGTATTTCCGTATATTTAAGGGCGAGCTCCTCGTTTTTCTCTTCATCTACAAGGTCAGTTACAATGCTGTCAAGTGCCTTTTCAAGCTTCTTAGCATAATCGATTTCTGTAGGCTGTATTTTGAACAGCTGAATATAAGTGGAAAGCAAGTATTCTTTTTTACCGACCTTGGAATGTATATCTCCTATTTTAAGGAGAATGGCCTGCAATTTAATTGCGTTTTCCTCATTACCCTGATCAGAACTGTATATGTCATCGTATATCTTTTTTGCAGAAAGGAGATTTTCAAGTGCAGCTTCATAATCTTGCTTTTCAGCAAGCATATATCCATTTTCTTCGAAGAGAATAGCCTTTGCCGGAAAATCTCCATTCTCCTCTGTATCTTTCTGGAATTCGTCCAGACTCAGTTGATTGACCTTGATCATCCAGTCTTTGCTTTCGCTTTCCTTTCCAACAAGTTCCAGATCGGTTATCATAGATCTTACAGCAGATCGATATGATGGATTGGAAGGTTCTGTTTCAAATATTTCGTATGCAAGGCCAAGTGCTTTTGTAATATCTGCTGCAGCTTCATCCCATTTTTCCATTTCTGCCAGTGTCTTCCCACGAACATTGAATGATAATGCCAGACTCAGCTTGTAGGAAATGTTTGTGGGGTCACTGTTGCTTAGTAGTTCTGATAGGTTTACAATGATATTGTAATCATGAATTTCGATCTTATCTGCATCTTCTCTATCGATAAGATGTACGAAATTTTCGAGGATGGATTCTGCTTTATTGATGTATTTCGTATTTCCTCTGTCTTCTCCCAGCAGCAACGTGACCAGTTGTATTGCCTTTACCATTTCAGCTCTTGCAGCAGGCATCTCATCTTCTTCATCCAAGCAAGCAGCATAATCGTTAAGTGCAGATGCCATTCTATACATATTGGATGCATTGTCATTGTCTGAAAATGTACTTATGATCTCAATGAGTTCTTTTAGAACACCTTTAGCTTTTCCATATTCTTCATTTTTCACGAGCAGATCTGCATATCCTTCGAGGAGGGGTGCAAGCTTTTGATCATAGTATTTTTCTGAAGGATCTTCTTCCTTCATTATTTTGTATATACCAATCAATTCTACATACTTGCTGACCATACTATCAAAATCGGTTTCTGAATTTTGTGAACGCAAGAGATTTTCCAGAATGGTAATTCTATCAGATATTTGCGAATTGTCATCGCACTTGCCGCTTCCCAGTTTGTTCATGACAAGTAATGCTTTGTCAAAAGCTTTTTTAGCTTCATCACTTTGTCCCATTTCTGCTAACAAAGCACCGTAATTATTCAGGGTGGATATTGTGTTAAGCACATATTTACCAGACCTGTCTTCTTTTAGAATCTCTTCATAGCCAGCAACTGATCTTTTGTATTTGTCTCTGGCTTCTTCCATTTTCCCTTTTAGTTCCAGGATTGATGCCATGTTGCTGAACATTCCGGCAAGCTGTCCTTTATTCATATAGAATGTCGTTTTTCCCTCACTTAGAGAATCAACTGCCTGGTAATATCGTGTAAGTGCTTCGTTTTCCAGACCATTGGAATATAGCAGATCTGCATATGTTTGCAATACGCTTGCAAGTATTTCAGGTGCATTCGCCTCTTTCGCATGCAGCTCTGCTTCAGAAAGCTCTTCCTGTGCATCTTCGTAATAGCCTCTTTCGATCAAAGACACTCCTTTGTTCAAGTGTCTGACTGCCATATCTCTTTCTCTTTTGGACATAGGTGATATTTCTCGGAATTTTTATTGATTAGAATAATAAAAAAACATGGTCATACTATTTATCTTATATCTATGGCAATGCTCTAAAAATCATACTGCAATAAATGAAAAATATTTGAAATTCATTTTGATATCTCAATTTGGACTCTATTTTTCGTGGCATTGATCAGCTGCTCAATAAAGATATCTTTTTTGTCAGAATCTATTTCTACTCTGAATAGCACATTTTCTGAAAAATCTTCTTCTATAATAATTCCGTGCTGCAATACTGTCATTTTTACCTTTTGAATATCCGGGTATTCGAGTTTAATGCGTACAATTGATCTTTCGCGTACTTCCAGATATCCGGCATTTTCAATGGCTTTGGCTGCTGTTTCTCTGTAAGCCTTTGCAAGTCCTCCAAAACCAAGCTTAATTCCCCAAAAATACCTTGTGACCACAACAGCTACGTTATTAAGTTCCTTCATCTCCAGGACTTTGTAAATAGGCTTTCCTGAACTGCCAGCAGGTTCTCCATCATCATCATATTTGATTGCCAGATTCTTATCACTCTTAATCACATATGCATATACATTATGATCTGCATCGGCATGTCTGCTTTTGACCATCTGAATAAAATCACGGGCTTCTTTTTCATCTTTCACAGGGCTGGCATATCCTATAAATACGGAATTGCGAATTTCTTCCTCTGATGTACCAAGTGTATTTAGTGTAGTATATGCTTCCAAAAGATTCCTTCCTGATTTCATTTAGCTATCTTAATATATATATAACATGATTTTTAGATATTGGTATATATTCGAAAGATAATCATATAATAAGAATACTGCGACAAATGGGGTATACTCCTAGCTGACAGGTCATATTATGCTGAAAAAAAAGTTATCTTCATGGTTTATATTATTCATGCTGCTTGCATGTCTATTCATCCCTCTGGTCAATAGTTCAGTGAATGAAGCTGAACATTTCAATTCTATTGGAGTATCTCTTACAAAGAATGGTAGCTTCGATGAAGCTCTTGTCAACTATGATATGGCTTTGGATATTGAACCTGGCTATGTTAAAGCACTTGATAACAAAGGCTCCACTTTCATATTAATGGGTGAGTATGATGCTGCTGAGGGTATATATGACAATCTACTCCTTATTTACCCAAAGTCATCGGTAGCTCATTTCAAAAAAGCTTTGGTATTGTCATCAAAAGGTGATCCTGAGTCTGCTTTGATTCATTATGATAAATCACTAAAATTCCTTGAAAATAGTAGCAGCTCAGACTACGAATCATATTTTGATATTGGGCATGTACAAATCGTGGATATTCGGGGATCTCACGATGTGAATATCCATGATCTCGATAAAAGGAAAGTTAGTATCCTGTATCACAAGGGGAAAGCATTAGAGTCCCTCGATCAGTTTAATGATTCGTTGTATTATTATGAGCAGATCATTTCTATAAGTTCGGATTATACAGGAGAGCTGGAAAGGTATGCTTCGCAGTTATCCGGTTCCGGGAAATATGAAAGGTCTATTTTTATTTATGACATTATACTTGAGATAGAACCTGATAATACTCAAGTATGGTATAAGAAAGGGCTTGCTTATGATTCACTCGGTGACTATGAGTCAGCCAGTTCTTCTTATGAACGTGTGATCGAGTTAGACCCTGAACATGAAGATGCACTTTTGAATAAAGCAGCAGATCTTGAACACCTCGGTGATGTCCATATTGCTATTGAATATTATAATAGAGCTCTTTCTATTGATCCTTACAATGTAGATGTATGGTATAAAATAGGCCTTGCCAATGAAAAATCAGGAAATTATCAGTACGCTTTAAATGCCTATGAGCAGGTTTTGAAATACGACCCGCAGAACAAGCAGGTATGGTCAAAAAAAGGTAGTATTCTGGATGACCTTGGTAGATATGATGAAGCGATAGAAGCTTTTGACCAGGCTCTATATTTGGAATCTGATAATACTGCAGAATTGTCAGGTGCAGGTTTTTCCAATCCATTCATTTTCAATGTTGATATGACCGAGTGCTACATCGATATGCCGGATTTTTCATCAGAATCTGCAAGTCTTTGGTACAATAAAGGCCTGGCTTATCACAGGCTTGGGCGTTATGAGGATGAGATAGCTTCCTATGATAATGTCCTGGATTCTGAGCCTGAATTTGCAGTTGTTTGGTACAGAAAAGCTGTTGCATTGGATGAATTGGCCCGATATGATGAAGCAGTAGACTGCTATCTTGAGTCATTGGATCTTGATCCTTCATGCACGGATCTCTGGTATGTTGTAGGAACAAATTATGATAAGCTAGGTGATTACAACAATGCTCAAAAAGCATACTCTAGAGCTCTGAAAGCCGATCCGAACATCACCGCTGCATGGTACAACAAAGCAGTTGCTCTTGAACAAATTGAAAAATATGAGGATGCAGTTGACAGTTATAACAAAGTCCTTGAATTCAATACCGAATATGCAAATGTATGGTTCAGGAAAGCAAATTCTCTGGATAAGCTAGGCAGATATGATGAGGCAATTGTCTGTTACAAGGAAGTTCTAAGACTTGATCCTTCTAACTCAGCAGCCAGATTCCTTATCAATACTAATACTGAATTACTGGAAACAGGCTTTTCAAGGTCTTCTGATATCTCCGATAAAAGTTCAAATGCAGTAATGTTCCAGAATTCCAATCCTGGTATGATGATTTCAAGTTCATTAATGTGGGATACCAATTTTCCATACATTGCATCCTCTCTGACTGCATATGATAAATCTGAAACTCTTGGTCTTCAATTAGGATATGATGATGTATGGGTTGGAAAAGGCAATTCTCTTGCTAAAATGGACTTCCATAAAGATGCAATTTCATCTTATAATCAGGCAATACTTATAAATTCGAATTCCAGCACTGCATGGGTTGGGAAAGGTTCATCTCTTGACGCCATGGGTAATTTTAATGAGGCATTGGTATGTTATTCTCAGGCAGTTTTGCTGGATCCTGACAATATTGACGTGTGGTATCTCAAGGGCAGAGCTCATTACAATAAAGGCGAAGATCGGCTGGCAATGGAATCTTATGATCATGTGTTAGCAAGCAAACCAAATGATCACCTAACTTTGTATTCAAGAGGACTTGCAAGTGACAGAGCTGGTTTTTATGCACAGTCTTTGAGCTCATACAGTACTATACTATCCGCTGATCCACAGAATATCGATATATGGTTCAAGAAAGGAAATGCATGTTATCAACTTTCTTTCTATGAAAGGTCAATAGAAGCTTTCGACCATGTCTTAGAATCAGATCCAATGAACGTTACAGCTCTCATGTTCCAGAGTGCCTCTTCGGAAGGCCTGAATGAGTATTCTGATGCGATCGCTTATTATGACCAGATCCTTCAGATCGATCCAATGGACAGCAATGTAATGTTTAGCAAAGCTGGAGCATATGAGAAACTTGGAGATTACAGCAGTGCTATTTCCACTTATGATGAGATCATTAAGATCGATCCTGATAATATAGAGGCAATAAACAGAAAGGGATTTGCCTATTATCTCAAAGGTGATTATGCCTCTGCATCCAGTACTTTCGATCGAAGTATTTCTATAGATCCATCTGATGCCTCTGCATGGTATCACAAAGGTATGCTTTCTTACCTGCTTAGTAGTTACGCAGGCTCATTATCATATTATGAAAAGGCACTGGAGATTGACCCATTGTGCATAACCGCCTGGTACAACAGGGGTTTCATATTGAATATTCAGGGGGATGTGGATGGTGCCATTGAATCTTATGACCGTGTTCTGGCACTCGATCCAAATTCTGCTTCCGCCCTCTACAATAAAGAGTTCGCTCTATATCGTGTTGGTAAACACAAAACTGCGGTGAGCTTGCATGAGAAGCTAGAGTCCATTGATCCGGGCTTTGTAGAGTCTTTGGACGACCGGGGTACAAAGTTCTATCTTCCGTCAAATTACAGTAGCAAGCTGAATTATACTTTGCCTGAAAGGTGGTATTGATATTGATGCAGAATGATATTTTTGATTCAATGAATAAATCACAATCTTTATTGTATATGTCCTCGTTAGCGAAGCTATGATAAGTTCAGTCATCTTTGATATGGATGGTGTATTACTTGACTCGATGTCGTATCATGCTGATGCATGGGTGCAGGTATCGGGTGAATGGGGCATACAGGTATCCCATAGCGACATCTATGAACTCGAAGGTGCTAACCATATTCTTGGTCTTCAATGGTTATTCCAGGGGGCTGGACGGCAACTCGAACCTGAATATTATGAAGAGGTATTGGATCGTAAGATCGAAATATTTTCCCGTATTGCCGACGTAAAACCTTTTCCTGGTATTCTTGAATGCCTTTTACAGCTTAAGGGCAAGTTTAGTTTGTCGGTAGTAACCGGATCGGAAAGATCAACAGTAGAATCATTTCTTAATGAGTTCTTTCCTGGTATTTTTGATGTAGTTGTATGTGGCGATGATGTTGAGAAAGGTAAGCCATTCCCTGAACCATATCTTAAAGCAGTAGAAATACTTGGGGTTAGTACTGATGAGTGCATAGTGGTGGAAAATGCTCCTATGGGTGTGGAATCTGCCAAAAATGCAGGTATTTACTGCATTGGAGTACCCACGTATGTATCTCCTGATAAATTGTCAAAAGCTGATGTAGTTCTGACCGATCATGAATTTCTTCAGGATTATCTTTTAGCATTACTCAATTCATGATCAGGGAGTTTTTGTTTTTTCTTGTTTTTGTGATTACACTGAGCTTGATCTATCTGTGTCCGTATGGTGCCATTTATACTTTATAAATATCCGAAAATGGACACTTTTTTCCTAAATGGGGAAACTTTTATTAGCGCTTTTTCCAAGTTTGACACATGAACAAATACATGGTAAAGTGCTTACAATGCGGAGAAGTCCACGATTCTTACTCCATGAATTGTAAAAATAATGATGAATCCCTTCTTCGTACAGAGTATTCATCAAAACAATTGGTACTATCGGATAATCCCGGAATTTGGAAATTTTATGATTGGCTACCGGTAAATGGCATCATAGAGGAAGGTTCCGGGAAGACGGTGACCTATAAAAGTGAGGCTTTTGCATCTGAATTAGGATTTGATGATCTGTGGATATCTTTTAACGGTTACTGGCCCGAAAAAGAAGCCAGTTTGATGACATGCACCTTCAAAGACCTGGAATCCTTTCCAACCATGCAGCGTTTAAAGGAGCTTGATGAATCCCGCATAATGGTTGTGGCATCAGCAGGCAATACTGCAAGGGCATTTGCAAATGTTTGCAGTATCACAGGGCAGCCTTTACTTCTTGTGGTACCAAAGGCCAGTTTACACAGGCTCTGGACAATTCAGGAAGATAGTTCATCTATTTGCCTTGTTACAGTAGAAGGTGATTATTTTGATGCTATAGCACTTGCAGGAAAGATTGCTGCAAGAGACGGTTTTGTAAATGAAGGCGGTGCCAAGAACGTTGCCAGAAGAGACGGTATGGCTACAGTTATGCTGGATGCGGTTCTGACTTCAGGTAAATTATTCGATCATTATTTTCAGGCAGTAGGTAGCGGTACTGGTGGAATATCTGCATGGGAAGCATCCATGCGTTTTATTGAGGATGGCAGATTCGGTTCAAAGCTCCCACGTTTACATTTAGGCCAGAGCCTTCCATGTGCTCCAATTTACTCTCTTTGGAATGATGTGGATAAGGTTTCAGCTTCATGTCCTGAGGATATGTATGATGATGTTCTCTTCAACAGAAAACCACCATATGGACTTACAGGTGGTGTAAAAGATGCTCTTGAAGATACAAATGGTGTCATGTATGCAGTTTCCAATGAGGAGGCTTCCAGTGCACAAGCAAGATTTGAAGATGCAGAAGGAATTGACATAAATCCTGCTGCTGCTCTGGCTGTAGCATCAATCATACAGGCAGTTGAACAGGGCAATGTGAGATCAGGTGACAGTATTGTTCTCAACATTACCGGTGGTGGTCAGAAACGTCTTATGGCGGATTATCAGACCAGGCAATTAATTCCATCTATGGAAGTGTCCGCAGAGGACCCACAGGCAGAAGAAAAGATCGTTGAAAAAACATTAGAAAACGTGCAATGTTGGATACTCCTGACATTACAACATACGGAAGTGATTAAATGACAATAGTTAAAATCGGAGATTCCAGAGAATTAATACACACACTTGATGATTCAAGTATAGATTGTGTGATGACCAGCCCACCGTATTGGGGGCTACGTGACTATGGACATGATAACCAAATGGGTTTAGAGAACACTCCCGAAGAATATCTTGATAACATGGTTGGTTTGTTTTCGGATATAAAAGATAAATTAAAGCCAGATGGTAATTGCTTTGTTAATTTGGGCGATACATACAATGGCACGAAAAAAGGCAACAAGTGTTTAAAAAACAACATGGTAAACACAGAAGGGTTTACAAAACAAAAAAGTAACATTCCAGATAAGTGTTTATGTATGATACCTGAACGCTTCGCATGGCAGATGATACAAACCGGATGGATACTCAGAAACAAGATAATATGGTACAAGCCCAACCACATGCCAGAAAGTGTCACGGATAGACTAACAAAGTCATACGAAGTTATTTATCATTTTGTGAAATTACAGAAGTACTACTATGATTTGGATGCTATCAGAGAACTACATAAGACAATGGAAAATAGACCATCAGGTATGGCCAGAAGTCAAAAATACAATGGTAAGTATAAAGGCAGTTCAATAAATCCTGAAATATCAAGCAGTCCTAGAGCACGGAATACACGTGAACACTATAACGGAAATGATAATAATCCATTAGGTAAAAACCCCGGTGATGTATGGCATATCAACACAAAACCATATTCAAAAGCACATTTTGCAGTATATCCACTTGAATTGATAAGACGACCAATACTTGCAGGTTGTCCGGTTGGGGGGGTTGTTCTTGATCCGTTCGGTGGTTCTGGCACAACGGCGGAGTTTTGTAGGAAGAACCAGAGGGATTGTATTATTTTTGAATTGAATCCAGAGTATGAACAGTTAATAAAAGACAGGACTATGTTAGATACTCCTGACATTACCTCATTTTAATTCATTTTTTTTATTTTTTGTGTATTGTATTGGGTGCAATACATGGGTATTTATACTATAACTGTTATAGTGGGTATTGTGATTATATGGTAGATAAAACAACTATTCAAATAACAAAAACAACACAGAAGCGAATATGTGAACATGGAAAAAAGGGAGAAACATACGATCAGATAATTAACCATATACTTGATGTTATAGAGGAAGTGTAAAATATGGATATTAGCGAAGAACAAGTGAAACAACAACTATCCACTTGGCTAAACGCATACGGATGTGAGATATGGTGGGAGAAAACAAATCAACACTGTTATCCAATATTCAAAACAAAAACAAATAACATTGGAACGGTTGAGAAGCCAGACATTGCTATCAAATACCATGACAAATATTACATGTGTGAAGTTAAGAATGCGGACAAAAGTAGCAACGTGTATGATTCATTTCCGCAGATTCTTAGATATGCAAGCGGCGATTTTGAATATTACATTGACGATGAACTGATTGAACCATGTGGGTATTTTGTTGCAACACAATATAGCATTGCAGGCCATTTGTTTAATCCAGATGTTGAAGTACTTGTTACATACGATCAAATGTCAGAGAGCCGTAAAAAAGCCATTGAACACGGACAACTTCCAACGGATGAATACAGCATGACAGAGCAGTTTACACGTGAACTGTGGAGAATGGCAGCCGAGTATAACATAGGTGTTAAAATTGGTGCAATACTAAGCGAGAAACTCAATTACGAACATTCAGTGGCACCGATGTTACAATTTAAGGAAGGCAAAAAACAGGGGGTCACCGTATGGAAATAATGACGAAACCAGAAGAATTTGAAAAATTTCACAGACTATTAACAAAGGACAATTCAGAATATGAGCCTTTTTATTTCCCACTAGAAACAAACGGAAAAGATCCAATAAGCAACATATCATGGAAAAAGAACAGGAGAACATACGACCAGGCACTTGAATTAATGCACAATGGTTACAACATAGGCATTGCAGCCACGGACAAAGACAAGCTGGTAATTGTTGACGTGGATGATTTAGAAGTTGTGGGAGAAATTAAACCCACATTGACAAACCAATCTAGGAAGAGAATTGGCAGACACGGTTTTTATTTTTCTGATGACAAGGTATCTAACAATGTATTTGATAACTCTGCAAAACAGAACATAGCAACGGAAGATTACGGAGAGGTAAGGTCAAACTGGCAATATGTAGTAGCACCCGGGTCATATGTACCGTGTGCACCAGAGGAAATAGAAAGGATACCAGAAACAGACCGCGCAAACGCTGGATTGTACACTGTTATGATTGAACATAGTGTAAGCAACATAACATATGATGAACTTCCGCAAACATACCGTACTTGTCTTGAAAACAAAAGAGAAGCACACATAGCAGCTACAACACGAAAAGACAACAAAAGGAAAAAGACAGTTGATGATACAAATGGTTCACGGTCTGCAATGTGGGATTTGACAGTTCACGATATATTCGACAAGTCAAACAGTAACAGCGCAAGGTTTCCATCACCATTCCACGGAAGTAAAACATACAAAGATACATCAATCAATCACGATTTGTTGCACTGTTGGAGACACAACGTAAGCCACAACGCGTTAAGTTGTATTGCTGTTATGTCTGGTCTATCAACTTGCAGCCAAGCAGGGCACGGCCACAATGGTGGCGGTATACCAAACATTGATTATTCAGATGGAGAAGTACAATACACATTGTGGAGATATGCAAAGGACAACGCATATATACCACAGGACGACCCGATGCCTTCAAAAGCACTTGCTTATTATGCTGCAAAGGAAGGATACTGCAACGTAGATGATGTGGAAGACGAGTGGAAACTACCAACGGCAGTATACAACGAAGTTATCAAAACAGATGATTTCAATACTGGTAGAAAGAAACTTAATGACAACCGTATACAAAAAAGAGTGAAAGAATCCATTAATGATCCTATGGATATAGCAATGTCATTACAGCAGACTAATCCTATTTGGTTCGATAGAAGCCGTAATATATGGATGTGGGATAATGACTTGCTTATATACAATCGAATAGACGAAACTGATGTATTATGCCAGATAAACTCGGTTATGGAAGTATCTGAGATATATAAATCACATGTGAAAAATGAAATTATGGAATCCATACGAATAACTGGTAGATACAGAAACGTACAGGAAACACCTAGAACATGGATACAATTTCATAACACAGTGGTTGATATTGAAAACATGAATACATTCAGACCTAGGCCAGAATATTTCCATGCCGCAAAAATACCGCATGATTATGGTACATCGGATGACACACCAACAATTGATAAACTGTTTACAGATTGGGTGGGTGAAGAGCACAAAGAGACACTATACGAAATATGCGCATATTGTCTTTTTGATTCATATCCAATACACAGGATTTTCACACTTATAGGAACCGGTCGAAATGGAAAAGGACAGTTTATGACACTTCTGAGAAGGTTCATAGGGGTTGAAAACTGTGTTTCCACGGACCTTGACAGGATTGCAAGTTCACGCTTCGAAACTGCAAAACTGTATAAGAAAAAAGCAGCTTTCATAGGCGAAACAAATTTTAGCACTATGTCAAGGACAAACATGCTAAAAATGTTATCAGGTGAAGACTCTGTACCTGGTGAATTCAAAGGTCGGGATGGTTTTGATTTTGTAAACCATGCAAAAATAGTCATAGCAACTAATTCATTGCCAGAAACCACTGATAAAACTGAGGGTTTTTACCGTAGGTGGATGATCATAGACTTCTGCAATAAGTTCCAAGAAGGCAAGGATATAATTAACGAAATACCGGAGAAAGAATACGCCAATCTGTGCAAAAAGTGCACAATAAAACTTAACAGATTGATAAAAGAAGGTAAGTTTACAAACGAAGGATCTGTTTCTGAGAGAGCTGCAATGTACGAAGCCAAGTCTAACCCTCTGAATAAATTCATAGAGGACACATGTATTTTAGACGTCAATGCGAAAACACCTCATTGGTTTATTTACGAGAAATTTAAAGAACATTGTGAAGTAGCTGGTCATAGAATACTAACTAAGAAAGAATTTACACAAAGGCTTAAAAGTTCTGGATACAGTACCAAGCCACAATGTAAATTTAATACCGAGTTAGTAAAACTTTACAAGGGAGATAACAACGAAATAAAACCGGCAAATTGGAT
This sequence comes from Methanosarcinaceae archaeon, assembly GCA_020055655.1. Lineage (GTDB taxonomy): Archaea > Halobacteriota > Methanosarcinia > Methanosarcinales > Methanosarcinaceae > Methanolobus. The sequence continues at coordinate 144,900 of JAIPUR010000003.1, forward strand.
GGCAATAGAAGGGTTTATGTGGAATTTTGATAGGGAAGGTAGGCAAGGTAGCCAAAGTAGCCATGAACCCCACTCTGTTTCACACATACGAAGACAGAGTGAAAAAGTGCCTACTTTGGCTACTTCGACTACCTATAACAATTACGAAAATATTGCAATAGTTAGAGATTTTACAATCGTGCCTATTCCACATATAGAATTGATAAAAAAATTGTACAAAGTTGGAATGTCTAATCCTGATGCAATTGTGCAAAAGCTCAGAGAATCAGGGGAACTTGTAAAACACAATGAAATGATAAAATGGAATAAATGATAAAATAGGTGAACACAATGAGACCACATAAACACAACAAAACAAAAATGAAAGAATTGTACGATGCAGGAATGACAGATAAGGAAATCACAATTGAAATGGGATGCAATCGCACAACAGTGTACACATGGAGAAAGAAGAACGGTTTACCAGTAAACATAAAATCAAAAATAAGATGTCCTGGGTGCAATAGTACAAGCATACTGTATGTAAAAGGAAAGTATTCAAATAAAAATCTCCCATGCGAGTTCAAAAACGTTCCACATAATCACTGCAATCGGTGTGGTTTGAGATTTGGGAAGGAAACACCAAAAAGCAAACCTGAAACTGCATTTAAAAGTTTTTACAAAAGCGACAATCTCATAGACATAAGTGGTATAGGTATAAACCAATTCAGACGGGTGAGAGTATCCACAGTCACTAACAAGACGGTGGTCGAATGGGGTATACAGGTAGGCGGGAAGAACGGCGGAGAACTGCTTAATGAAAGTGTGGTGATCTAACTGGTCTTAAAAAAAAACGTCTTTCTTTTTTACATTAACTTAATAACCATCCCATAATAGCTTTGAACGTTGTTTTTAGCGCATTCATTGCATTTTAATTATTTTTTCGTATAATTCCATGCTAAACATCTAAGACGTCTTAAATCGCTTTATTTTGTGGGTATCTTTTAGAAACTATTGATTATAAATAAAATAAAAACCTTTTATATATTACTGACAGAAACACAGCATACCACCAAAAAAAAAGAAAACTGATCAAACGTGTGTTTCTTTAATCCTTCTTTGTGTTTCTGTCGGTGCTCCCTGAAAGCAAAAACTCCTAAAAACGAATGATGCGTGGTTTCTCCACTTATTTTCCACGCATCAATATTCTCCTAAAGTGATAATATGACAGTAATTAATTTAAAATATGATTCAGAAGAACACACCGAGTTAAAAGAAATTAAAAATAAACTCGGCACAGACTGGTCTAATGCAGTAGCCACGTGTATGTATCAAACTGATTTTTTTATGACGCTGTGTACAACATATGGACTCGGTGATATTACAGACCTCAATACATCGCGTAAGATAGCGGATGCATTAGAGTTTTATGCAATTTTAGATTATAACAATTGTCGTGATATAAATGAGGATTAAACATAACTTCCTGAAATTCAAATACATAACATTACTCAAACTCATGCTATTGTGCCAATCTTTATTATCAAAAAGCATTGTACAGCATGTTATTAGCAAGTTGAATTGGATTGGTCGGAAGATCCGGCCGAGTAAATATTTAAACCCATAAAACAATAGGTGATATGATGACATATGAACCCGTGTCTTTGACACAACTAACTGGAAACCTGACAGCATACTACTTTTTACAAGGCCTCGGTGCTTTATTCATTATGGTTGTTGTGGGTCTAATTACATATAGAGTTTATAAATGGATTTTCATAGAACTTGAAAAGCTATCTGAAAGGTCAGACGCAAAAACATACTACTGGTCAAACGTTTATGCACTCAAAACCGGAATGATAAAAAAGATTGCAGATGAAAAAGAAGTCAACCTTATATTTCCACCCGAGAACATTAAAAATATGACTATTGATGATGCATATAATGAAATGCTTGGGGATGTGCAGAATGATATGAAGAAATGAATAAACGTATAATTATTATTATTTTTTCTATTTTTTACATACTTATATTATTCTATCTGGTATGGTCATTCGGTGCATCAGTTCAGATTATGTAATAGAAAGTTGTATATTATATAAACGCATTATATCTTAATATGGACTTTATAATGAGGATGTTATCATGAATTGGCGGGTGTTAATTGGTGTTTTTTTGGTATTGATGGTTGCTGTTTTGTGTATGGGAACGGCAAGTGCTGATTATTACGATGGTTTCAATAATAGCTTTGAGCTTGGGAGTACTATGACAGCCAATCTAGTAGCGAATTTCACAAGTACAGCATCCGAAGTAGAGTTATTCCCTTCTGAAAAATGGACAGTAGAAGGGGTGACTAATCAAACGGATACACGATGGAAAACAGTGTATGCTAGATTCAACTCGACAAATTCAAGTAGTCAGCAATATTGGGGTATAAGTTTATACAATTCGTCAGATACCGATAATCATTATAGTTTATATAGAAATGGTTTTTCTAATTATGATAGATATAATGATGCGACTCACTCGTATCTATCTGGTTCTGATAATGGTAACGATATTTATATTTACATAATCTCTCAGAATGATACTCATATCAACTCATATGCGTCATTTAATGATGGTGATACCTTCACGTTGTTAAATTCTACTCCTTCTACTGCTGTGTTTGATGTGGGTGGTGTATTTTATTCAAATTCACCATCTACCATATATTATGAAACATGTACATATGACTATATGTTTTTAGGTAATGATGAGTGGAACGGTACAGTTTACGATAATGATGAACCATCCATACCCGGCACAACAATTGAAAAGCACTACACCCCGTTAAATTATACTACAGCAGACTCTGAAGCATGGGTGGCTGGTACAACTGTGTATTTTGGTGGTGGAACATATACAGGCGAATATATCCATATAACAAATTCTGGAACAGAAGACAATCCGATTATCATTACAAATGAATCGGGAGAAGAACCGGTTTTTGATAATAGAGGGCAAAATATCAGTTATAATATTCAAATAATGTATGATGGTAGTTTTGATGGATACGATTGGGTTTATGTATCTAATTTGAAATTGTTAGGCACTAGTACAGGAGTTAAGACAAGAAATAACAATAATATATACATTGATAATATGTGGGTACAAAACACAACAGGCACTGCATATGACCTGACAGATGGTGTCGATATTAAATTAACAAATAGCACTGCTTTTGATAATGGGTGGAATACTGTACAGGTTGCTGCTATATGGAGAGACTCATATAATGTCCTGGTTTCCGAATGCAATTTCTCGGAAAACACTGGTCACAATCTCATTGATCTAATGCAAAACGAAGCAGGTAAATATGTAAAAGATGTTATAATTGATAATAATTTATTGAGTGGAAAAAATTCAGTTGTTGGGTGTGATGGGGTATTCACACATTGTGATGATATCGGGTATTTCTTTTCTAATATAAGCATAACAAACAATACATTCATAGACGGACTAAATTCTGCGGTGTATTTCGGTCAATTTGAAAATAGTGTGATTTCAGGAAATTTGATATCGGCACCCTCGGTATATGGTATTATTTCAACATCAACCGGATTAAATACACCTAGAAACATTACAATTCAGAATAATAGAGTAATTGATTACGTGGGTGGTTCATTAGATTCAAGGCTATATTTATCAGAAATGGAAAACACCGATATAATAGATAATGAATTTGAAGTTATCCGGTTGCGTGATGGAAACGTAACCATAGATGAATCGAAAATTGATTTCATTTTCAATTTAGAATCAACAGATACTCAAATTGTAAAATCATCGTCTGGGAAATTGTTTTCTGTGGACGGTGAAAATGTAATATATGATTCAGATGGCGGAGAAATTTTAGTTGCTGGTGATGCAGATTTTATATTTCACTGGAATAACAACTATACATTAGTACCAACATCATCTGTAACAGTTACGAATGTATCTGATACAGGATGTACGGTGACGTTAGCATCTGCTGAAAATGTTACATTTGGAGAAGTCGAAACAGGTAACACAATTACATTTGGATTGTCATCCGGTAGTACTGATATCATGTTTTCATCACTTGATTTTACATCGGATGGTGTGCAAATCTTATCATTCGCACCAATTGACTTAACACCAACAACTACAAACGGAACACCACAAACATTCACACTCAATCTTGTTTCAACTGGAAACGTTACAACATATTTGGACAATGTATCCGTACAGTTCAACGAAAGTGTAACGTCTGCATCATACACCAACACAAATGCTTCTGCAGGCGTTCACAATGTCACTGCATCGGCAAATTATGGGAGTACAGAGGTTAGCCAGACATGGACATGGACAGTTACGGAAGAACCGGTTGCATCACCAACCGAAGATACAAGTAGAACAGAAGGAGCAGAAACAGCACTCGCAATGGTTGGTGTTCTTCTTGTTATTCTAGTTGCTACTGCTATTATAGGGTCATTAGTTGGTATTATTACCGGTGTGCTCGATGTTCAGTCGTCTGTTGTTATAATATTCACTTTCCTAGTAGTCGCAGTGTTAGGATACATCGGATTATCAGTGTTAAGTGGTATATCAGGAGCACTAAACCTATGATGAACGATAAAGGAGATACAAACATAATAGCTGCAATATTGCTGATACCTATAACCCTATCAGCATTATTGATTTTTATTTATGCATTTGCACCTGCAATAGATGCAGTACTTGGTTTGTGGGAGCTGATGCCAGCAGATAACAGTTTTTACACTGAATCAATACACAACAATGTTATATTTTCATTTACATCGTGGCATTTGTATGTGATTATTGTGGGTGCAATGTCGTTTGTATATTTAGCCGTGAACATATATAAAAAACAAAGGATGCAACAGAGGGGAGATTATGAACAATATTATGAACAATGATCGTGCTTCATCTGCTGCATGGGGAATAACTTTATTCCTTTTGATGTTAGCAGTTGCGGTCATCTCTTTTGTTGTTATTGGCCCTGCTATAGACGGTATTAATGATGCATTTGACGATGATTATAAAAACGAATACATGTCAGAAACTGGCATAAGTACAGCAGACACAATTTATAACATGTATGGATATATAATATTAGTTGTAATGATGTTAGGACTTGCATATGTAATTGTAACGGCTATAAGAAGCGATAAACCAGGAGGGTTTTAAGTATGGTTCAGAGAACAGCTGGTGGAATAAGGTATGATACAAATGTAAGAAGCGGCGGGGGTAGTTCATCATCCTCATCTGGCAGCAGTGGTTCAGGTAGTGAAAAACTTGCAGCATTCAAAGAACGTGCGGCAGCTAGAGCAAGTCCTGGCGAAACACCAGAACAGTATCGTAAGAGAGTAACAAGTCCAACACAACCACGTCCAGTTAATACACCATCACAATCACAAACACCAAGTACGGATGTTTCTCCGATGGCTAGGGCTGGAATACAACCCACACAACAACAGCAGAGTGTAATCCAAACACCTGCTGGATTCATTGATATTCAGCGTAGATATTCACCACAATCTGGCATCACTGCGGCAGATGTTACCCAAAGGGGGCAAGCTGCAAGAGCCGATGCAATGCAGAAGGTAAAAGAACAAGAGTACATTGCTGCACAACAAGGTTATGAAGCCACTCAGGGCATACAGTTGTCACCCGTTAGTCAAAAAGCATATGATGTCACACAGTCCGCGTCTGAAAAACTAAGAACACGCGGTACTGAATTGAAGCAGTCGGGTTCTTATGTCGGTGGATATGGTTTAACATCTGTTGGAAATGTTGTAGAAATGGCAGGTATGATACCAGGTGGAGTAGAAACAATAGCAAAAAGACCAGATGTGATTAAACCCGCTTTAGTTACCGGTGCTATTAGTGTACCCGTTAGTACAGCCACGCAAATAAAAGAAGATCCCGCACAGCTTGTGAGTGATTTGGCGGTATTCTCTGCATTGGGATATAGTGCGGGAAAGGTTGGTGGGTTTGTAAAAACCAAAACACCAAAGATAACAAGAACCACAACACCACAAGAGTTCTTAGTGCGTACCGAATTACCAACCGCACCAAAAGCAACCACCGAAGCACCCAAGTTCACACAACTTGAATATATTAATCAGGTCACCGGTAAAGGCAAAGTATTTACTGAAATGAAAGAACCATCTGTTATTCCCAGACCAAAGGCAGAAACAACAGTTGATGTGTTGATCGGGAAACAAACACGGCCAGGATATCAGGAAGTGTTCTTTAGAGCATCCGCAGAGGAAGCAGCTAAGTTTGCTAAAACATATGAAGGAAACATCCGGCAGGTCAGGACACCTCAAGGGAGTGCAATTGAATTTACACCAACTGGCAAAAGAACCATTCAGGAAGGCGGTATTAAGCCCACAGAGCAGCGTATCGGCACGTTAGAACCTGAACTGATAGGAGAATCCGGCTTAAAAACATCTAAAAAGTTTGAATTACCTTTTAGACTTGAAAAGAGAGTACAGGCTGAACCGGGTAAGATTAGTTTAAGTCCTGCTGAAAGGATGGTTAAGGCTGCAGATGTATTTGAAACGTTTGGAAAGGCAGAACCCGATCCTTTGCAGCTAACCACCCGTGCAACAAAAACAAAGTTTGCTGAGTTTATGAGGGAAGAATCTGCACAACTACTTAGACAGCGTGGTACAACACAACAGGAAATATTTGCAACACGTTATAAACCACCCATAAGAAAAGAAGTTCCACTACAAAAATACGAAATAAAACCAACCACATCACGCAGACCAACGACATTTAAAGAACCAACAACACAATCACCCTTTAAATCACAATTCGAACAAATACTTAAACGCAGTCAGGAAATGGATATTAAAGCAGTTAAAACGCCTAAGCCAGCTAAAGCACAAATGCCAGTGTTCGCACTTGGAATAGCACCAAATGTCAGAGCGCAGCCATCTACATTGCCATATAATGGAATAAAGCAGATGACAGGAAGCATATTGTCTGTACCGCCATCCGTTGACACAAAACGGATATATGACACAGTGCCTATTACAAAACCGGTAACTAAAACAGACACATCAACTGAATCAATCCAAACTACTAAACCGATCACAAAACCACCGAGTAAAAAATCTACATCGTTTGAATATGATTTCATCCCACCGGTTTTAGAAACAGTGTCATTTGGTAAAAAGAAATTCAAATCTACTAAAAAGGTTACTAAAAAATCAAAAGGTAAGTTTAAAGATATCGTGAATCCCGTCGCAGAATGGGAATCTTTCGCAAAGGGGTTAATGAAATGAAAATCAATAATATACTGATACTTTCGCTTGTTTTTGTTTTATTATCTGCTGTGACAAATGGCTTTGAAATAATACAATCATTTTTTGATTTTGCCATTTTTTACGGTATATTGTTTATAATAGATGAAACATATGATTGTGTAAAGGGGGTGTTGGTATCGTCAAAATAAAAACAATTATATTAATATCACTGTTATTAATATCACCGATGGCAGCAAGTGCAAGTGATTTTGATATAGTCAGACCTGATAAAGAAGCATGGGTATGTGTGGACTACGCAGTCAATCATACGAGATCACATGATGGGTACATAACCGTATCCGTATCAAATTCAAGATATTTCTATGGGGAGTCTGCTGCAAAGTCAGTACACATCAATGAAGATAACTCTTTGAATGTTTATGAAGCTGTTAGAAATAGCGAAGGGAAATTTGTTGAGTGTGAATATGTAATGATGGGTAATTGGTACGATGATGATTATACATTTTATCATTTTTACCCGGGTGGATGCAGAACTCGGAATTATAGACATTTGATGGATAATAGATGGGATGTGTTGTATTGAAATTAAAAATAATCATCGCCAGCGTGCTTATTCTAATGAGTATAAGCAGCACAGCACTTGCGTTTTCAGGTGGTAATGGTACAATTGACTACCCATATCAAATAAGTAATGTGACTGAATTACAATCAATGAATGATTTGACAACATACTATGATGATAATTTTATACTTATAAACGATATTGATGCATCGGATACGGTCACATGGAATGGCGGAGAAGGGTTTGAACCTATTGCACCATTAGGTACATTTATAGGTTCTTTCAATGGAAATGGATATGAAATTACAGATTTATATATAAATAGACCCACCGAAGAAGAAGTTGGATTATTTGAAGAACTATGGGAATCTGCACATATATATAACGTATCATTAATTAATGTATCTATAGTAGGTAATTATGATGTTGGGGGTATAGTGGGGGAGGCTATAGACAATGTTTTAATAGAAAATATAATAGTAACTGGTAATATATCAGGAGATCAGATGGTAGGTGGTATTTGTGGATACCAAAACGCTGCGAATGTCATTATAAAACAATCTTATACAGATTGTGATATCCTTGCACCTACTAATAATGCAGGTGGAATATCAGCAAGAAACTCTGGAATTATAGACGAATGTTATGCAATCGGAGTTCCATATTCTTCAAGTGGAGTAGAGGGTGGAATAGTCGCTACAAATGTAGGTATAGTAACAAAATCATATTATGATTCTACCACATCTGGATTATCTGATATCGGTAAAGGAATACCAAAAAACACAACTGAAATGCAAACACAATCTACATTTGTAGGGTGGGATTTTACTAATACATGGGTTATAAATGGATTATTTAATTATGATTATCCTATATTTCAATGGGATGCTGTATATTATGATCCTGTAATTGAATCCCCATTAAATAATACAATATTTAATGCATCATATCCAGAAAATAAATTTATAACATTTCAATGGAGAGAACACCCCTCTGCAATCAGTTCCACGTATGTACTTGCAAAAGATATAAATTATCTTACAGTTGTAAATTCAAATACAATTACATCGTTTAATAATATTATTTCATTACCAGCCAATGTATATTATTTTAAAGTCAAATATAATTATAATGATGGAAGTGAAAGTAATTATACAGAAACACATTTTGAAATAAACTCCACGAGTGCAGATTATGGTACTGCAATACAGGGTGTCGTTTACAGGACTGTATCTGGGTCTAACACTGCTTTATCAGGTGCAAAAGTATTAATTAACAATGCTGATTATACATATTCTGATGACACTATTACAGGGGAAAATGGGTATTATTTATTTGAAGATTTAACGGAGGATATTTATTTTATATCTGCATCAAAGGACGGATATGAAACAAGTAGTGGTAATATTGTTAATGTGTCTGATAATATAACTTATACAAAGGACATTACATTAGAAGAAGAAAACGCACCTAACTATATTTTACCACATGATGTTAGATTTACAGTCCGTTCTTTATTAGGTGGTGTATACGAAGGCGTAACGGTTAATGTTTATGAAGGCAATAGTGCAACTGCATTATTCACACGAAATACGGGTTCAGATGGTGCAGTTGTGTTTAAAATGTCAGAAACGACACAATACAGATTAACATTGTATTCTGAAACAGATGGTATAGACACAACATATACAGTAACACCGGGAAGAGAGAGTTACAACATCTATGTATCTTTAGTTGGTTCATCTCAGACACAACAGGAAGCCGATACAGTGCTTTATGGGATGCATACGGATGGCAATGAACTTAATGTAACATGGAACGATACAAGCGGATTGACAACCCTTGTAGAAGTGACAATCAAGAACCGGGACAATACAACAGCATATTATCTCAATTCAACCCATAGTAATAGTTATTTAACTCAAGAAGTCAATACTACTGCAAACAGTACTTACATTGTAGAACTTAGCATCGAATCAACCGGATTATCTGAAACATTTGTAAGATCGCATGTAATATCGTTTGATACAGGTGTCAAAACAGAGTTTGATTTAGGATTTTCAGCAGAATGGCAATCAATGTTTTTAGCGGCATTAAGTATTATCTTCATTGCGGTTTTGTTTGGTTCAGCTAATGCACATCTAGGGGCTATACTTGTAGCGGTATCTGGTTTATTCCACGTGTTCATAACGGGTTGGATTCCACAAACGATATTAACAGTTGCTATGATGTTCATTGCTTTAATTGTATCAGTTGCTTTCTATATGAGAAAATCGGAGTCGATAGAATGAGAATGTTTGATATAATGCTATTTTGTGCGTTATTGGGAACGGTAGGAGGTGCAATAAATGGCATAATGATAGCTTCTGATGAAAATTGGTTCAGCGATTATAATGCACCTGATATGAGCACCGTAGATGTATCCACAGATGACCGCTATAATATGAATGATCTGATGTCAGATGAAGATGAGTTTAAACCGGAAAGACCAAGTACCTTTAAAATGCTGTTTGGTTTGGTAGAAGGTATATTTTTATTAACTGTTGTTATATCTAAAATATTCTATCCTGGTTATGCATATCTTTCTAGTCCACTATCTGGATTCTTTGTTATTGTACAGGTAGGCATCTGGATTAGTTATATATGGGGAATGGCACAAATACTAACCGGCAGGAACACCAAGGGGATGGAGTAAATGTCAAATAACTATGGCCAGTGGGTAGATGTATTGTACGAAGAACCCACTGGATGGGGTATACTATCTGGTATCTACCATGTAGCCGGTGGAGTTATCGGCTATAATACCTTCTGGTTGTTAATATTACCCATGCCTATAATCGTAACATGGCTAATGCAAAAAAGCACAGTTATACCGATTACGTTGTATCTCGTGTTGGGTACAATGTTTGCATTAGCAGGCACATCAGAACTCCAAAAACCAGCCTTTATAATGTTAGTGTTTGGTATAACTGGATTGACCTATCATTTATTTAAGAACAGGAGATGATTTACATGAGCATACTCGGAAAGATAAAAGCAAAGGCAAAAGAAGAAGCATATGAAAGAAAAAAACTGAAAGCACTTGAAAAATCCGCTTACTACGGAGAAAAGAAGAAGGTCACCGCTGCAAAAAAGAAAAAAGCAGCGAAGGCTGCAATAAAACGAGGTAAGGCAAAAGCACGCGGTGACAAAAAGAATAGTAAATCGGAAGTGGGTAAGAAATTTAACAATTGGGCAGACAAAAAGGCCGCAGAAATGAAAAAAGAACAGAAGAAAAAAGGCGAATTGAAATTACCGGATGAATATAATTATAAGTGGTGATATATTGGCAAAATCAAAAAACCGCAAAATACAAGACATAAAGAACAGAAAACCAAACACTAGTAAACGTGATAACCCAAACAGAGGTAAACATGGCTGTCACCGTTTGCATGAAATGAAAGCAAAGAAAGAACAGGAACAAATTATTAAATCCGCACCAGTGGAAAATATTACAGTGCCTGAACCAAAGAAACAAACCTTTTCAACTAAGCTGAAAGGTGCAATGCGTAAATTGTGGAAGTGAACTAAGTGCGATACGATCCCGCGTTACTATGGACCATTGATGTAAAGTATAAAATCCAGAAAAATACATTTAGATTCGGTGAGTTGCCCATTGAAATGCGGGACTTTTCACTTATGCGGAGGGCAGAGCGACATGGATATATCACAAAACAGAACAAAGGGTTGTATAGAGTTAGTGCCAAGAAGGTTAAATTATGAAAAAACAAATAATAACTTCACTCTTTATTTTTTTACTGTTAGTCACGACAGCAAGTGCAACGGTACTACCAGATGCGTTCCAGGGGTACTACAATCAATCTTTCGTGGATGCTGATATTACCGATTTTGAGAAGGCGCTTGTGGGTACTTACACGGATGTTAGTGTGAGTATTCCCGATGCTGTTGATGGCGTTGATATTGGTGGTGTCATTTCATCGTACCCAAAAAGCAGTTATATGATTGACGCGTGGGAGTTTTCTGAAAGTGCAAATTATACAAGCATCATGGGAGTAACAGGTACTCCGTCAGCCGGTGTGGAATGGGTGAACACTTCTAGAGGAATCAAACCAGCAAACGGTTCTATTAATTTTGGTAGTACGCCGGTCTATGATAATTTTTCAATTGTATTCTGGTTGTCTGCATATGAATGGAATCAGGATTTTGGAGAAATTGTAAAAATATCAAATGGTGGAGGTTGGCCAAGTAATGATAATGAAGCATGGACACTGATGACCAGAGATGATCCTATGGAATTATATTTAGTTATAGGCGGTGATGGTGTATATGATGCGGCCATGTATCCCGTGCCCACAACAAACGAGTTCCATATGTATTCTATCGTTGTAGAGAATGGAACATACAAATTATATTATAATGATGATGGTGCTATTATTTCCGATTCGTATACATTCAATATGACATCGGGCACGTTTAATTTAGTTCTTGGGTCAAGTAATATGAATATAGTATATGATAGGTTGATATACTACAATACAGCACTTACCCCAACTGATATATCTGCACACTATACAGAAATATCAGGCACAGCAGCCCGAACACTCCCTAATGGAACATGGACACCTGTCGTAGATGGAGAAGCTGACCTCCCTGTTGACAGCACAGTTAAATCCGTGCAGGTTGTGAACACAGAGGAAACAGCCACAAGTGATGTCACAATATCTGCACTCGTAACAGACAATGTAACACTAACCAGTGAAACACTAACTGGTAATGACTATGCAGTTTCATTGAGTCACGTGGCCAGTGAAAACGTGACATCCGGAACAATATCGTTCACACCAACACTCCTCTCAAATGTATATATCCCTGCTCTATCAAGTACAAACGTAAATGGAACGTTTGACTATGATGGAACAGAGTTTGAAATATACACCGGTGCACTTGATGCAGGCGACACTGAAACCTATAACCTTTCGGGTTCGGAGCCTCCCAGGTACAGCATAAATGGTACTGTATATAATGCTGACAACCTTGTCCCCGTTTCAAACGCATTGGTGTCCGTGACAGATACATCCGCGACAACGGATGCAGATGGATTCTACACACTCGATGGATTCCATAATGATTCATATGTAATATCAGTTGAGTCAGAAAGTTATGAAACTGGGTATAAATCCATTACAATTGCAGGTGCTAATGAAACTGGCGTGGATATACTACTCGAACCAGCGTCTATCAGATACACACCAATAACAATGTACTATCTGCTCATTGGTCTACTGTTCTTCTTTGTGCTAATGACATTCAGAGGTGTAAAAGAGGACGGTGTATATGGTGATAATCTAATATTCGGATTGATAACAATAATCCATTCGTTCTATTTGTCTAAAATATCAATCAATGGAACAGTAGCAATCACCGAATCCTTTGTATCATCAACAGATAGAATAATAACAGACACAACAACATTTATTAATCCGGCAATGTCAACATTCTTTGAATTGATCGGAATAGTATTTGTGTTTGTGTTTGCTATGATGGTTTATAATTTCATACAGGAAAGGAGGCTGTTAGATGATTAACGATGCAACAATAACGCTGCTAACCTTTGCAGCTATTTTTTTGTTTATATATACATTCAAACATCATGTGGGTGCGTTCTTCAATTACTGCATGGATCAGGCACACAAACAAGAATGGACATCAGATGTCATGAAGAAAGCCGATATTAAAGACGTGAGGAAAAAAAATGAAAGCAATGAATAAGATATTGCCTCTTGTAATGCTATTGTTTATTTTTATGATAGCATCTACATATGCAACGGGTATATTATCAAATGCAGACGATGGGATGGATGTAGATACTGACTACCAGGGACAATATGATTCAGGTGTTACTGTACACAATGCCACACTTGGTCTGCTTGCACCAATTGGTTTTATATTTGGTATTTTGATAATAATAACCGGAATCAAACTATTTGCTAAATAAAAGGCAAAAGATATAAATATCATTATAACCAATTGGATATTATGTATCGTGCGATGCAATATATTAACAACGCATCCCAAGAAGGGGTGCATATACATGGCCGGACTAGGTGAACAGATCGCAGCAGCAATTGGTCTTATGACCATTGTTATTGTCGCATATCTCGCAACTGGTGTAGGTGAGCAGGTAAGTACAGCTCTACCAATTAACGCATCAGGTGATTTCGCAGACGTGACAACCGGTGCTGAGATTCTCGACACAAACATGGCAATCCTCAGTATCACAATTCTTATCGTGATTATTGGCGGTGCTATCAGAACAGTAAGCAAGCTTAGGAGCGATTAAGCGTGTATAGAATGGGGGGGAAACCCCCTAAAACAAACTCTTTTTTTGTGGTGATTTTTTGAATAACGAAATTTTAGACAATAGCGAAAGCTATGAAGATGAGGAAGATGTGTCCGGTGCAGATGCACTGCATAACTTTTCCGAATCCCGTGTTCCATTTTCCCGTGAAGATCTAATGAATGCCGAGTCACTGCGTACAAGTGACTATAAAAACATTGCATTGGATATTGTTACCCATTTGCCATTTACGATGGAGTATAAACAAGACTTGGCTAGGTGGGCACAGCGTTCGTTTAACAAAGATATTCTATTATCGGACACCTCGAATAGAAAGAGCGGAAGGTTTACCCAGGTTGATTCTTATTCTCTTGCTTTAATTAGTGCTGAACTTGACTTGATGAAACGTAGGCTGTCAATGTCAAGGTCTGATAAATTAGAACCGTCCGCTTATACAATTGAAGATGACTTGATGTTTGTATTTAGATGTGTGTTATCAAGGACACATGGGCCTAAACGTGAACGTCTTATCAATGGTGTATTTAGAACTGAATCTGAAAGCATTGCCCGTTCTGGTGCAATTGAACAGAAAAACGAAGAACGTAAAAACAAAGGGTTTTTTAGAAGGAATAGTTAAAAATGGCAACTACTGATATTTATCAAGCATTTTTAATACAAATGCAGGGGTTAATACTCGTATGGATTGGTTTAGCAGTGTTAGGCTGCGTTTCTGCATACTGGCTATTCACTGAGCGTATGGGTTTAAAGCGTTATGCAAATGATATTTTGATAAGAAAAAGATGCATGAAAGAACGCAAACCACTCGGTACAATCACTAACAAGTCGGGGATTAGATTTGAGTTTATGATTGAATCCGATCCAGAAATGCCAGGATTAATCAAATATAAAGATAACATTCTTAGAAGTCCGAATCTAGCAAGTTCAAACGTTCGGGGTCATTTGCCTAACGGTCTGCCATACGTTGATTATGTGGTTTCTTGTGATTTTCCAGTCACCCACCAGTCAGCAGCAGCAATTGATGAACTGCTTAAATATGTCCGTGATAAGTACCCACAGTTGACATTCATGGATGAAATATACATTGTTGAGGGTATATTTAAAAAATCAAAGTATGCATATGAGGATTGCGTGCAGTTGATTCACAAGTACATTCAGATAGGCGTTGACATACCAGATGAAATATTTGAGTATCCGGATGCAACTGGTGATGATATAGAATCATTTGTAGACGATGATGACCAGTTCCCAGATGAACACGAAACCGATGTTATGGGAGAGGATTTAAATGAATGAGTATGATGACAATGATATTGACATTGCAGCAAACAACTTGTTAAACATGTTCAATGAGATAAGAAAAGAGTGTAATATCAAACAGGTGCATTCCGGTCCTATTTACTTATCCGAAGCTGCGAAATTGAGTGCAATCGGTGCAAATGCTAGTGATGTCAATGAAATACTGGCAATGCAGAGAGTTAAAGACAAGATGGATAAAGCAGATTTCATGGAGAAATACATGCAGTATGGTATAATATTTGCTATCATTTGTATGGTACCTGTCGCTGCGTATGTAGTTGTGAATGCAATGTGAGGCAAGCAATGGAAGGCACTGTTCCATATACAAAAACCACAAATAAGGACAGGATACTCAATTTGTATCTTGACCTTAATCATGTGTCCGCCAAACTGCTAAACCAGAGCAGAACAAAAGCCCCCGGTGACATATATTTCACATTTATAGAGTTCCGGCAGTTGATGTTTGAATTATACAATTCATCGCATAGATATCGAAACTTTAAACCGGAATTAAAGATCGAGTTCCGGGGTTGGATGGGGTTAAACATGCCAAACCGGCCAACTCCAAAACAGATAAGACGGTCTGTGGAATTGTATAATAAAGCAATTGATGAGCTGGTTAGAATTGAAGTACTGGAGTTGTAATAGTGGCGCGAGTAGATAAAAAAACAAATGAACTTGTATTCGAATCAAATAATAAACGTTTTGATGCTGCACCCGTCTACATGCAAACAATCTTCCTGCAAATTGATAAAATGGGAGATACGATAGTACACAATACAACGGGTTATGCCAATCCAAACATTGATATTCACGTGCAGTACATCATGGCTTTGATCATTGACCCAGACGAGAGAGAAAGGATAAAACACTACCGTAAGGACAGAATGGAAGCCGAAATAATCGATACCATGACCGATTTGGAGCGCAATAAAACCATGCTAGACATCAACATGGATGTAATCGGAGAATGTGTATCATCGTTTGATGGCTTCTTGGGAGTAATCAAAAAGCAAGAGATTATGAGAGTAGCATCGCCTAGATTAAAGGCACTGCAAGAAAAAGCACTGGAGAAATACAAATGAGTGCATATGATGAAAACTATATGTACCTGGCTGAAACATGGGGTGAGAAACTTGTTTCTAGTAATAAGCAACATATTATAGCACTATTTGAAGGCCCAACCGGCTATGGTAAATCGTATGCAGCCATCTATCTGGCGTGGTCAGTTTCCGTGTACCTGGCCGATACCCGCGGTGGTGTTCCGGAGGACTATTTCACAATAGACAACGTGGCTATCATCACCCCCGATGAAGTGCTAAGAGTAGCTAAAGATATGAAGCTACATGGTATCTATATTCTTGATGATATCGGCGTTGGTCTATCTTCAAGAAAGTGGAATCAGAAAAGCAATGAGGTTATTAATAATATCCTTATGACATTCCGTACTTTGAATAATTTATTGGTGATGACCGTGCCAAATAAATCAATGGTTGACAAGAACGCAAGGCGTTTGACTCATAATAAAATAGTCATGACAAGTCAGCTATTCAAACATGGATTGACATTTGGCAAGGTATCAAAGGTTAAGTATCAATATCATAAGGACAATGACCAGGCGTATTATCCATTCTATGACGTTGGTGGTAAGTTCTACAACTTGGTTGCTTTTGAGATGCCACCGCAACATCTAATTGATGAGTATGACAAAAGAAGAAAGGCCATAGAAGAACAAAATAGGAATGAAACATTGAATGAACTTGAGGAAGTTAGTGTTTCGGCAAAGAATAAAGAAGTTATTGAAAAAGTTACCGTGAAAGAGCGTATATTAGAATTGAAACGCGATGTTGAAGCAGGTGTATATCCCAGCCTAAAAGCAGCATGTGTTGACAACGATGTTAACTATGGATATGCAAAGATAGTTGCATCTGGTCATGCATAAGTTTGTTAGTTATCGGTCACTCATATTCTATATATAACTAAATCAAAATGGAATCATTGGTTAACACTGTTAACAGAATTGGAGTAAACAAAAAACCGATAATTAATTCATTTTTATAGGAAAAACATATCTATTATTAAAACATCATATCTATTATGAAAAATATATTTGCAGATGATAAAGCAATATCATATTCTATTATTACTATTGCGGTTATCCTGGTTTACATGTCGGTTTTCTGGATCGGGATGGCCGAGGTCATAGATACATTCTCGGTTCAACAGGATGATGCAATTGCAGACGGTACGGTATCCGAGCAAACACAGAAGTTCTACAATCTATCAGTGAATATATTCAAATCTACAATGGTTTTTGGTATCATTGGCCTAGTATTATATGGTATCCGGCAATCAAAGTTTGACACGGAAATACGCAATACTTCAATGTTTCCTCTTTTTAGCTCAACTACTATAATGCTAGTAATGTCTTTTGTTTCTGTCCTGTTGGTATTTGCATTTGCACATCCACTTGATATGATACTCAATGCACTTGTTACATCCGGCTTAATTGATTTTGCAGATGTGAATGAATCCAACGCTTTTATGGTGGTTGATCTGTTCTACTTTGCTTGTATCCTTCCAAGTATGATCGGCATTGCTATCCATTTGCTGACATCAGTTGAGAAGATTGGATATAGTTTGTCAGAGGAACAGAAACAGACAGAGTTTAACGATGATTTTATTAGTGCAGGTGGGTTATAAATATGGCATTTCCAACTAAGACGGGTTCCGGTGGCAGTGGTTCAAAGAAACTAGCAGCGTTTAAGAAAAGAGCAGCAGCTAGGGCCAAACCGGGAGAGTCACCGAGTCAATATAGAGCAAAGGCAGGGTCCCAGCGCCAACAGATAATCGGGGGTGGTGGAATAGATACGGGTGCGCCCACATTATCAAAAGACCAAGCGGATGCTATCAGGGGTATAACCGGCGGCGGTTTAAAAGTCATGCCTGGTATGCCTATGAGTGCAAATATAGTTGCTGCACTAAGGAGAGATCTTAGTGCACGAACACAGCGCATCGACAATCGGGATACTAGGATAAGCAATGTTGAAAGGCGGACACAGAACGCAGCAGCACAACTCAATGCATATAATCAGTATATCAAAGATGGTGCTTTTGTTGGTTCAAATCAACAGTATAAGCAGTACCAGCGAGATTATCAAGAGTATCAAACTTTGCAGAATAACTATAATAGATTAGTGGAATCCCATAATATAGATGTTAAGGAATATAATAAGAACCTGCAGAACTTGCAGAAGAAAACAAGACCGGCCGAGCCAATAGCAAAAACAATTGCAGCTTATAAAAATGCTAGCTCTTATATATCTAAAAAACTTCCAACGCCAGAACAAGCCAAACCTGCTATCAAATTTATTCTTGAAAATGCCCCGGGTCCAAGTGCATATAAAGTTCTCAATGCAACCCCACAGACTCGAAAGTATGCACAGCAGATAGTTGATTTTAACGTAGGTCAATATGAATCCTTCCAGAAAGGCCCACTTAAAGCCGCTGCGATGTTCGCGACATTTGCAATCGGGGGGGCTGCAATCAAGGGGCTGGCACCCGCAGCAAAGGCACTTGGTTTTGGTGCAAGGTCGACAAAGGCAGCTGAACGGATTGGAAAAGGCATGGCGGGGGTATATGTTTTGCAGTCTGGTAGACGTGTCATGCTTGTGGAAGATGCTCGGCAATTGGGATATGTAACAGGTGACATAATATTTAATGAAGTACTCCCCGCCGGACTTGGTTTAAAGTTTGGTATTAAAGTTGTTTCGAAATTACCAAAGGGTGCTAAGTTGTTGAAAGGCACAGGTACAAAAATAATCAAAGAATCTGCAAAAGTATCAAGATTGACAAAGGAAGCGTATGTGTCTAGAAAGAAGGCGTGGACTACACGGCGACAAGTGAAAGCAGACGGGAAGAGACTAAAAGAAACAGTTGCACGTTTGAGAGCTGAAAAGAAACAAGTACCACAATGGATGAAGGATGAACTAAAAGTTATAAGAGCATCCGAAAGAATCAAAACACCAGAATCATTCAAACGTTTCTTAGCAGATACAAAGGGGGAAGTATCCCCACGAGTAAAAACAAAGCGAAAAGCAGCACAGCAAAAGCTCATAACTGAAACTAAAACAAAGGTAAAAGAAGCCAAGAAAACAGAAGATCAGTTAATTTCAGAGTTTGAAGCTCAACAGCGTGCATTCATGGCACAGGAAACAAAGCTGAAACAAACAGGTGCAGTACAAAAAACAGCACTTGAAAAAATACAAGCTCGACGGCAAAAACTGAGAACTAGGCAACGAACTAATACTATTCAGGCACGTTTGCAGAAACACAGGCAAGCGCTTAAACTGAAAGAAAAACAAGCAGCAATAGAACAATCTAAACTGAAAAAGATAAAATCACAGCTAGTTATAAACAATGCTAAACTTGCAAAAATAGCCATGTCTGCACAGACATTATCTCAAATTAAGAAGCTGATGGGTGAACAAAGAACTTTGCTTACACAATTGCCTAAACAACAGCAGAGATACAAGCAAGCTATTAAAAACATTCAGAAGCAGAGAACAATTGTATTAAATGATATGAAGGCAATTAATAAAATAATCACCGATGCAAAACGGGTAGCAAGCACAAAAACAAAGGCTAAACCAGTTACAAAGATAAAAACAAAACCACCTAAACCACTTGAGATCCCAAAGATACCAGATATGCACCCAGAAAAGAAACCCGGAAAGATAATCAGACGTAGAAAGGTAACAAGGAGTTTAGACACTCGACAGTTTAACAACGCAGTTGCTGATATTTCAACAATATTTGGGTGATGACGTGAAAATAAAAACAATATTATTTATTTCCTTTTTATTGTTGTCTAGTGTAGCCAGTGCTCAGTCATTTGATATAGTCCGGCCAAACGAAGATTATCAGGATTGTGTGGGCATGGCTGTTCAGTATTGCAGAGAGAACCCAGAATACATACCATGTTCGATGTCAAGGTTTCCCACATTCAAGATGAGCCACATGGTCGCAGTGAAGATTTTAGACAGTGATACAATACACATAGTTGACAACACACAAAATGCATCTTATGGTGTCCACAACTGGCAATTAGACGGGCAGTACTATCATTTTTGGATAGATGAACCTATTAAGCGTAATTTTTACAGGTTGTGGGATAACAGGGATGTGATTTTGAATGCGTAAACTGTTTATGTGCATTTTTGTTTTAATGTTGTGTATAATCCCCGCTACCGCTGCTGTATCAGTTGATGATTGGACAAGTTACACAGCACCAGACGAAAGACAATGGACGAGTGTTGCTTTTGGAAATGGTGTAATAGTGGCCACTTCGAACAACGGGGACGGCAATGATTCTATAATGGTATCTAACAACGGCATGACTTATGAAATGGTATCATCTGCAAATGATTCCCGTGTGTTGTCAGAGGTCATATGGGATGAAGAGAACTCACAGTTTGTTATTGTTGGTGACAATACTATAATGCTTAGTGACGATGGTGTCACCTGGCGCGAAATAACACCGCCCGTTGATGAAGTTTTTACATCCGTTGCTTCTGGTGATGGATATATTATTTCAGTTGCTACGTTGGGAACAAATAGAACCATATATTCAACTGACGCAGGAGAAACATGGAGTGTATATTCAAGTATAATTAGCATGGATTCGAACCAATGGGAGTCTATTGTACACGGTGATGATCGTTTTGTGGCAGTGTCTGCCGATGGAGTAATTGCAGAGTTCTTGACATCTAATGACATATCATTTTCATTGTCTGCCCCGTCCTCTTTTACTTACACTGATATAGAATATGCCAATAACACATGGGTTATAGTTTCAAGTGGTGGTGATTATAGAACTACGTGGAAACACCCTGAAAACGGAATTTACGGTGGATGGACTCGTTCTAGTACAAGCTTCGCGGAATCATGGAATTCGGTTGAACATGATGGCGAAAAGTTTATAGCACTCGCATCTGGTAGTGATTTGATGTATTCATATGATGCAGATACTTGGTACAATATGAGTATACCATATACGGGATCGTGGGATGGGTTTGAATATTGCCAAAGCGGCGATGGGGAGATGTTAGTGGCCGTATCTTCTAGTGTATCCAGTGATGATATAATCACATCCGGTAATATAGCCCCGCTCCTGGTATCACCTGTCAATACTACCATATTCACGAAATCATACCCACCCCTGTTACATGATATACAACTGACATGGTCGGGTCCGACATCAAACGGATATAAATACCAAGTAGCTAAAGACGTGAACTTCAATACGCTGGTTGCGGATTCATCCACAACAAATACATTTGCAACGGTTTCATTACAGGACGGAACATATTATTGGCGTGTAGCAGGGTATTCGGATGATTTGAGCGATTACATGGACTATAGTACCCCGTGGACATTCACTGTCAATGCATCAAGTACAATCACTGGTCCAGCAATCGAGGGCACTGTTTATACACCTGCTGGAAGCATGTTATCTGGTGTACGTGTGACCATATACAATGATACATACACTGATGATTATTTAACGACTGCCAATGGTTATTATCTTTTCAACGATGGGATAGGTGCTGGTTCTTACGTTGTTCAGGCTTCTAAAGACGGATATGAAACAAATTCTTTGAACATAGCTAATGTGACAGCAGGATATACCACAACGACAAATATAATATTAGAGGAAGACAACGCCCCTAACTACATACTCCCCCATTATGTTCAATTCACAGTAAAGTCACTATGGAACGCAGTATACGCAGATGTAAATGTTAATGTGTATGAAGGAGATTCCGCAACATCGTTATATTCGGGAACAACTGACAGTGCTGGAAGGGTTGGCTTTAAACTATCCGAAACATCAGAGTACCGATTGACATTTATAAGCTCTGAATTGGGCATTGATGAAGAAATAACAATATACCCCGTTGAAACTAGTTACAACGTGTATGTGTTCAGGTCTGTTTGGGATTACCTAGATGAAAATAAGATAATGGATGACTATATTGCATTTTCAGTATCGGCAAACGAGATAAACGCTTCACATGCGTACATCAATGTAACATATTTAGATTCACTAAGTGAAACCACGGATATAAATATATATATATACCAAAACAACCAATCTGATATAGTAAATCAAACACTGATAGCAAGCCAATCATATGGCGCTGATTCAGACGTAAACGGCTCATTTATCATTGAAGATTATTCAAACGAAGGCTATATTATAAAATTCATCGGATCACATACAACGTTTGGCGACATTGAAAGAGTATTTTCAGTTTCATTTGATGGAATGGAGGATAATCTCGGATGGTCTACCGCGTGGTTGTGGATGGGTGTTTTTGTTCTCGTATTCGTTGCAGCAATGTATAGCGAACCAAATGCATCTATTGGAGCTATAACAGTATCGTTGATTGGCTGGGTTCTTTATGCTATGGACTGGTTTGCATCGGTGAATTCAGTGTCTATAATATCCGGCCTGACACTTGCCACGGTTGTATCAATAGCGGCATATATGAGTGATAAAGCAAAGAAGGAGTGAAGGAAATATGAAAAAATACTATGCAATTGTCCTTTTCATTTTTGCATTTCAGCTCATGTCAACTGCAATAAATTCAGAGGATATTTTTGCACAGTCAATGAATGAACTGGACAATTCAGGAACAACCATTGAACAGTTGAATTCATCCACGTACTCACAAATGCAATCAGATGTAGTTGTATCCGATGGTTTACTCGATTCTTTGTTTTTGGGTGCTGGGCTGATACTAGACGCATTGAAACTATTGGTCATTGTATTCTTAAAAACTCTAGTAATTGCACCCACACTAATATCATATGGTGTACCGACTGCATTTGCATTGATATTCCAAGGGATGACAACTGTGATACAGACACTTGCTATACTTGAATTCAAGACCGGCAGGAGGACAAGCTAATGAGGCAAAATAAGGCGATTCTGGCTGTCTTATTTGTTCTCTTGATGTGTACCATACCCGCAAATGCAGTACCGGTGATTGATTTTTCATCACCTGCGCAATTTGCCAAACTTACACATGGAACTAATCAAACTTACACGGTTACAGCAAATGAAAGTATAGATACATGGGCGTGGAGTGTGGATGGGGTAGACCAGGCCACAAACAGCGATTCTATTTCTATTGTACTATCTACCAGAGGCCAGCACAATGTGACGGTAACAGCAACAAACGTTAACGGGATAGCAACGTATTCTTTTTATCCGTATTCTCTTAGGCAAACTACCACCGAAGACTCGGTAAGAATCGAGAACAGTGGATATTCTGAAATAATGGATTCGTTTAGAACTTATGAAATAAATGACTTTTTTGGTGCTGTTACTATACCAGGTACAATGATGTTAGGTGGTTTTTATTATTTATTTGTTATAGGTCTACCATTCTATATGATATGGAACAGACAACAAAAACTCTTGTTACCATCTGTACTAGGGTTGATTTTAGGGTTTATTATGATACCATTGATACCTGAACAGTATACAATGTTCGCACAGTTGTCGATTGTGCTCGGTGCTACCGGTGTTGTATGGGCAGTTTATAAGGACAGGTGATATTTTGTCACGACAAAACAAACCAGAATATGCAAAAATGAAATCTAAAAAACGCAAGGGTAGGAGTAAGGCAACAGTGTCTAATTACTCGGGCACTTTTATTTTATTAGATGATCAGACAATTGAAGCAATTGCCTGCGTGGAAAACAGCTTTAAATAATAGGACATACAAAATAATACTAAATAGGTGATATTATGCCAGCTAGGAAAAGAACAACTACAACCAGAAGATCAACACGGAAAACATCAACCAAAAGACAACCTGCAAAGAAGCCTATGTATGTTGTGACGGGCAAATTTAATTTGAAGTCGGGGAAGGTAACAATGGCCGAAAAGGAAAGATTGATTAAGAAGGTACGCGCAAAGGGCGGAACTGCAACGGTTAAGAAGGTATAAATACAATAAAAACCAATACTGTATTGGCGGAAACTACAACCATACATAAATACCCGTGGACAAAAACTCTCCTGAAATGATGTTTGCTTTTGTGTTCTGTGTTCACGGGCACTAATTATCTATTTTTACTATTTTCAATGCATATAATACAATTGCTTTGATATTTAATGCGCTTAGAAAGGACATATGGGCTTAGTATAAGCAAAAATAAAGGGATGTTTAAGATTCATCCCAAACTAGATATTTCTTCACATTCAAATTACCATTGTTGCCGATTGCCGTGTACTTGACGTTTGCGTAGTCAGTGCGAGAATCATCAAGAAACGCTACGAGAATACTATACTTCATAACGTTAATACCATCGGTGTCATCAAAGTGGACCTTACCACGTTTCTTGATTTGTGCTACAAAGTTATCAAGTTCCATAGTCGATATGACTAACCGGTTACGATTATCTGGCATACCATGTTCATTCTTTTTCTGTAAGAAGTATACCATCGATGTTCTGTCACCAATAACATTTGGTGTGTTCACCGGAGTTGATATGCCTTCTGGTTTAGATGTTTCCTTGATATGTATTCGTTTTTCTTCGGTATCAGATGTTTCTTTGATTTTTGTGCTTGGTGCAGGTACACACTGCAGCGGACCAGGTGTTTTGGGCCATTCCCTTGCAAACTCTTCCGCATCAGCATAACGAATATCAATTATATCAATTTCTGCTCTGCAATCCTTGATTTTCTGTTCAAGGTATTTGATTTGTTTGAACAAGTCTGCACGCTGATTATCAAGTTCGGTCAATCGTTTTTGTGGATAATTATCATTCATATATAATCACTCTCTCTATATGTGGTTTTTCTTATTTATGTCTTTTCAGCTCTTCAATTGTATCTTCCAATTGCAGTTTCTTTCTACGTAGACGGTTAATTTCCATGATAACCATGCCATGTTCTCTCTCTGCATTTTTTATACGCTCTGTAATTGTATACATTTTATTCACCTTCCACAAGTTCACCTAATTCTTTTTCTAATCTGTCCTTTTCGTTCTTATAGTAGTGTATTAGATATTCACATTTAGCCAATTTAGTTTCAAGTATTGTTGATTTTTTCATATTTTTACCTATTGTTTTTATCGTTATCGTGTCATACCTTCAATAATTTAACAGTTAATACATTTAACCAAAAAAAAACACCCATACTGACAAAACAAAACGACCAACCTACCAAATAATAAACCGCACACAGTTCATTTATTGGAACTAGCCATTTATACACAAAAGCACAACTGACTAAAAAAATAGAGTAGTATATCATTCCAATTATGTCTCTTTTTGTGATATTCATTTTGTTTTCACCTTGCTATGTGTTTCTTATACTTTTCAACCGTCTACCTCTATATGTTAAAGTTTAAAATTTGTAATCATGATGTAAATACACATGAATAACACTACAAATCCTACACATGTCAATGTAAATATGATTTTATTCATGTTTTCGTTCATATCTTCACTTTCTTCTGTAATCCTATGAACATGTCTAAACGTCTTAACATGTTTTCACCACTTGATAGTGAATCATTCCACTCATATTCCACTAAATTATATTTTTCTGAACACCGGGGGCATAAAAAAAATGGCATACCTGCAAATTCAGGCATTTTGTTCGGTACAATCACCCCGTTTACAACGGTTGTTTTTTTACTCTCTGTCAAACATTTTAAACACATTACCATTTTCTATCACTTCCTTTATCACTTCCTTTATTTATATCTAAATATGTTCTATGATATACACTTTCAATACCATACAAAGTTACTAAGCTGGATTTAATGCATTTATCATCTGGATCTGCATTAAGTAAATCTTCGTGTCTTTTAATTTGTGCTTTAATATATTCGTTCATAAACTGTAAATCTTTTTGTAACTCTGTCAATTTGCTCATCTTATCATTTCTCCAATTTTTATAAATTACACATTTCTATTAAAATGTGCATTTTAACACGCCATAATCTATGTTAATGAATGATTATATGCTATTTATAGTTATCTAAAGTGCACAGTTCGAAATGTTTATAACACATTATGACGTAGTGTGTATTATATTAAACACAATGGTTGATTAATATGATGTACAACACAACAACAAATTATGCATATGGCACTGGAATGGATTTCATTGGAATAATAGGCACTGTAATTATTGTATTAGTTGCATTGTTGAGTACTGTGGTTACATTCGTTTTAATTCAGGATATATGGTTTTCAATTCGGGATTATTATATATCATTACACAAAAAAGCTTTTTTAGACGCACTTAGAGAATATGACAAGGAAAACAAATGAACAAAATAACACCATACAACAACTCCCGCGATATGATGCTTCTAGATCAAAAAGAGCACATAACCAGAGAAGAACATGAAAAGATACTACAAGCATGTGTAGAAGTCTACAACACCAAAAAAGCAAGTGCATACAATCAGTACATAATGGAAAGAAATTACTTTTTCCTATTGTGCCTATGGAACACCGGCGCAAGAGTAAGCGATGTATGCCAGTTCAGAGTTGGTAACATTGACACATACAAAGGATGTATAACATTTGACGTTAGCAAGACATCAAAAAAACACATAGTTATGCTGGAAGAAACATTTATCCTGGCATTTCACAACTATGTACAAAAGTGGAATATCAAAGGGTATCTGTTTACCAAATTCAAAGACATAAACGCAGATGTAACCACACAGGAACATATTAAGCGTAGACAGGTAAACATGTTCATTGCTGAGTACGGAGAACAGGCAGGTATAACACGCAATGTACACCCACATTTGTATAGACATGGAATAGCTGTTGATATGTTGAATAATGGTGTTGCAATTGAATTTATATCAAAGTTCTTAGGACATAGCAATGTGCAGACAACTGCGAACTTTTACGCAAAAATCACGCCTGAAATATGCATGAAGTTCATACATGATAAGATGAGGATTAATTAAGAGGAAGTTAAAACAATGATAAAAGAATATATTAAAAAACTAATCAAAGAAGAAATATTAAATGAAAAAGACGATATTGAGAATATACAAATGGATTTATTAAAAATACACAGAGAACTAGCTGAAATCGAAGAAAGTATTGATACCATTAATAACCAATTTGATGAACACTGGAACAAAATGTATGATTTGAAAGAAGATACTGAAAAATCAATTGCCCAGATGGTTCATGATACTATAATAAAATTAGAATCGTATGAAGAAGCAGCATTGGCAGTATTAAGAAACAAATAATGATTAATTAACATGACATACAATGGAAACATAAGAGTAGAATCTTTAGAAGCAATTGAAAAAGACGAGTTGATTATTCATGATGTCAAGGCGGTGAAGAAATGACTAACCACACCGGTTGCAGTAGACCAAATAAAACACTATACACAGCATGTGATGATTGTGCATTGAAAGATGATCATATGGAATGTGAGCGAACACGGATGCAGGAAGGATTGGTATTGGTTGAGAGGGATGTTTAATGAATCCTACGCCTTTTAGAAGCAGACCGAACGAAGGGTTTGCAATGACATTTAACAACAATGTGACTATAAGCGTTATACCATCAAACAACAAACAATATGCAGAAGTTAGAATAACTAAACCTAGTAAAATCAAAGGCAAAGACGATTTTTCATTAATGCCTGAACACATATACGAAGATGGAATAAGGCACAATTGCAGCACGGATGATGTAGCAAGGCTTATCAGATGGGCTAGGGAGTACAATGACAAATAAACATTACAAAAAGAGAAAAGTAATAATCCGTAAGGTTGAGATTAAAGGTAAAAGACGGTTTTTAATTAGGAGATGTTAAACGATGATAAAGAAAAGAGAGTTTACAATGTACGTAACATCAGACAATCGTAAATTTGAATACGAAAGCGAAGCAATTGAACATGAAATTGAATTAGAGATATATGACAAATTTGGAGACAACCCGTCTAACATGCAACCGTGGGAGTATATATTCACGCATAGGAAAGTAATTCACAACTTTTTATCAACTGCATGTGTAAGTTATGAAGAAGATAGAATAGACGTATTGTGGAGAGGGGAACAATGAAACTATACAAGGGTAGCAACAGACTTAACGCAGAAAAACTAAAAGAAGATACAACATTTGATATGAATAGAGCAAAACATATCAATAATAAAATAGAAGATGGTCTTTTATGCGAACATTGCAACAGTAGACATTTTTATATTTATGTCACTTATATAATAGATGATGCGAGGGTGTACTGTTGTAATTGTAAAAGACAGGTGGTTTAATGTTAATACATGTTGATTTGACTTTGTTGTTTTTAATAACATTTGGTATTTTTATAATAAACACATGTGCAAATGTAACAGCATTTTACATATTGCGCAAAATACACAGAAGTGATTAAATGGGATTCAAAGCGGCATGTTTATTTCATGGAGTTTTAACCGTTCTTTATTATAAATATACTGAATCACTTGGTATGTATTTTAATTGGGGGTATCTAACACAAGAGCAACAAAACATATACATACTTGGAATGGTTGGGTGGTTTGTTATTATATGTTTATGGATTGGAATTTTTCAACTAAAGATAGATGATTTAGAGGAAGAACAATGAAAGTAATAGATAACTGCATACACTTCAAAAGTTTTCCGCAGTTTTACCGCAGAGAACTGCACGGTGGGAAACATAACACAGTTAGAAGACAAAAAAAAAGAAAAAAGTAATAATCCGTAAGGTTGAGATTAAAGGTAAAAGACGGTTTTTAATTAAAAGGTGTTTTTGAAAGAGAACACCATAACTCTATTTTTTTAAGTGGAGAGGTTCCACATAATTATTATTTAGCAACTGGTTTATACAGTCTTGAAAGAATATCGTCCATTATAGGCATAGGCTGTGGTTTTTTCCCATGTTGTCGAATGGTATACATATAGTGCGGTGACTTTTTTACATGTGCTTTGCTCACTGCATGAATGTAAAATACTTTCCCGTCACTTCTGCGTAGTAATTTTTTACCTACTGGTAAAGATGGTCTCATTATAATCACCTAAAAACAATTACTTACACATAATATAAATAACTTACCAAAAAAGAAAGAAAAAACCAGTTATACTTCAACTGGCTTCATTTCAGTTACAACGGTATATTCGCCACCTGCAATATTACTCGCAGCACTCATACATTTTGTAAGAACAACTGTTGAATCCGCAGGGACTACAATTTCAGGTCTACCGTTGCCATCAGTGTCCACAAGTTCAACACCATTCAACATGTAAGTAGTAGTCAGACCAATTCCATCCGGTGAGTATGTTGTCTTTAGTTCTCCACGAATGTCAACACCAGCACGGTTAGTGATCCAGATATCTTCATTTGAGGATTCACCACCAAAGAAGGATACCCATGATTCCGCGCCGTCTATTGTAATTGCTTCATCTACAGTCGCATGTGTGGTGTGTGTGAAAAAACCGCTCAACACTGCTGCGCTTGCTGTTCCTGCAACGAGGAAGACAAGCGCGATGCTTAGAAGTATTTTTTTAGAAATCATCAATAATAATATGCTTTAATATGATATAAGTTTTTTTAGAAATAAAACAGTTGAATCAAATGGCCTACTAACATGATTCAACTGTTTAACACGCATTGTCTGGAATATATTATATAGCGTTGGTGGTATTTAATATTTGTGTATATGATCATAAAAAAGTAACTTAATACATTTTTACTTTTTTAATGCTTTGCTAATTGCATATTCACCTTCACCACTCAACATCCTCAGCTCGCGCCAACTAGCAGATGGATTATCACGTTTCAATTGTCTGATAGCTTCCAAACGGTCATCTGTGATACGTGGTTTGGGAAATGTAGCGATGTATTCAGGTAGTTTTATTTTTATCCCTCCTTTGTTTTTCTTCTTCTTTGACCTCGCGCATGTAGGATCGGTTAGGCATGTAGCTGTTTATTCGTTTCCTTTTCATTATTCAGCACTTCCTTTATTATGGAGTTCCTGCGTTTCCATCGACTTCCCACCCAAACCCTGAGCGTTTCCCTTCGTTTGTATAGTACCAAAATGTTCAGGTCTACCTGTTATATATTGTCTGCATTCAAAACATCTTGTCATGGTTTTCACTTCCTTATTCTTTCCATAGTTCTATCCA
>JAIPUR010000040.1 GCA_020055655.1 Methanosarcinaceae archaeon
GTAAAGATTTCGCGCCTGCTGCGCCCCGTAGGGCCTGGATTCATGTCTCAGAATCCATCTCCGGGCTCTTGCTCTCACAACCCGTACCCGTCGTCGGCTAGTAGGTACATTACACCCACTACTACCTGATAGGCCGCAGATCCATCCTAAGGCACCGAAGCTTTGAACCAGAAAGCATTCCAGCATATCTGGTTTATTCGGAATTATCACCAGTTTCCCGGTGTTATGCCAAACCTTAGGGCAGGTTATCCACGTGTTACTGAGCAGTTCGCCATGTTCACGAAGAACATATGACTTGCATGGCTTAGTCGAATACCGATAGCAGTGACCTCTGGCAGGATCAACCAGAATTGCTGATCCACACACATAAATTTAGTCTACTTACTTGGAAGTATTTTTAAAGAATCGATCGGAAAAACTCTAGAGAGTTTATTCACTTTGCACATAGTTTGGCTAATTCTTTAGAAGATAGTATATAATTACACTACCAGTCAGAATTAACCGAACTGCCAAATCCAATGTCAGACCGGAAATAACTCCGGCCTCCACTTATTATGATATGAAGGTGATAAAAGAACTCGCAATGCGAGGACTTCTTTAAAGGCAACGTTGGTATATAAGTGTTTCGTTGTTCGGAAGAACTTCGAACACTCCCCAAGGAAGCCTTGATGATTGTTTTTTCATGACGGAAAAAGCTCCCGCCAGCACGCGATTTGCGCGGACTCCTACAAAGGCAGACATCGTATATATACCTTCCGAACCCGTGGGATTTTGAAGGCAAAGATGAAGCTTTGCGAAGATATTTACTTAACGGAAATGAATTCCCGTTAGCGCGTGATGTTCACGCGGACCCCTACAATAGAAGATGTTCTATAAATAGATTGCTGAGCCAAATGCTTTTGAAGGCAAGGATCGACCAACCACATACCACCATTCAGGAATATCAATATTAGATCTAATCACATATGCAACTTGCGGTCAATAAAAAATGAAAAGAATGGAAATCATATATACGCAAGATTTAACAACATACGAGGCGTAGCACACACTACGCTAAAAATAAGCATATTATAGTGTACTACATGCAGAGCCAAGAATATGAAAAAAGAAGTTGTTAAAAAAGTGCAGAACATCGACACAAATGTCGACAAAAAGCGCATGCTGCGAAAAGACAGCGATACGCTTAAAGTAAGAGACAATGTGTTTGATGAACCTACGCTCAAAACACTCTACACATTATCCAATAAAGGAATAGTAGCAGCACTTGGCGGATCCATAAGTACAGGAAAAGAAGCAAACATATTTCTGGCCGTCGGAGAGGATGAATCCGATATTGCCATAAAGATATACAGAATAGCATCCAGTACGTTCAACTCAATGGAAAAGTATATTCTCGGAGACCCCCGTTTCAGAAACATAAGACACTCCAAACGAGATATAATATTTGCATGGACAAAAAAAGAAGAAAGAAACCTCATCCGTGCAAAAGAAGCAGGCGTTAGAGCACCAATACCCATAATAAGTGAGCGCAACATGCTCGTAATGGAATTTCTTGGAGAAAATGAACAACCATATCCTCAATTAAGAGATTTTACACTAAATAAAGAACAAGCACAAAAAGTGTTTGACATTGTCTCTGAATACATAGAAAAACTCTACGTCAAAGCAAATCTGGTCCATGGAGACCTGAGTGAATATAACATAATTATAGATCCAAATTCCATCGAACCGATATTCATCGACATGGGACAATCAGTTACTCTTGAACACCCAAGGGCACGTGAGTTCATTATTCGAGATATTGAAAATGTCGTTCGCTACTTCCGTAAATTTGGAATTAAGGCAGACCCGGACCAAATGCTTTCAGATATAAGAGAGAAAAAACGAATTGAAACTTCAAAATCATAAAATGGCAGAATCACTATGACACACATAAAAATCCCAAAAGACAGAATTGGTGCAATAATTGGGCCAGGTGGCTCCGTAAAACAGTTAATTGAGAACAAGTCAACAGCACAACTTGACATCGACAGCGAAAACGGATCAGTAGAAATAATCCCAGGGGATGACCCTGTGGGAGCAATGCGTGCTGAAGAAGTAGTAAAAGCAATTGCAAGAGGATTTAACCCCGACAAAACAATTGCCATGCTTGATGATGACCTTCTAATGCTCGAAGTAATTGACCTATCTAAATATGTAAACACTCCGAAGGAACTGCTCCGCCTCAAAGGAAGAATAATAGGAAAAGGTGGAAAGACCCGAGAAATTAGTGAAAGGCTAATAGGTGTGAAACTCTCCGTGTATGGCAAAACTGTGAGCATAATAGGCAATCCGGAGCAAAACCAAATTGCACGAACATCCATAGAAATGATCATTGAAGGCGCAACCCATGGTAGTGTTTACAGCTTCCTTGAAAAGAAGAAGCAAGAGATGCTGCAATCCCAGCTTGATTATTACTAGAGCCATATTTATTTAAAGATCAATATTAAATCTAAGCATACGAATATATCTATCGGTGAACAAATGAGAGGCTACCTGAACAAGTTAGAAATAAGAGCATATGCAATTTTTGCATTGATATTATTACCAACTGTAATCCTCTGCTACAAAGAACATTTGTCCATCGGAACATTAACTTCTTTTTCACTTATTTCCATTCTGATTTTAATGCTACTGGGATCATTTATTGAGATCCCCATCGCAAACATAAGGACAAGGAAAAATGAGCAGCTATTCAAATTTGCCCCGCTCATAGAAGACATATATGCAGTGCCTCTGACCAAAGAACTGAATAATGGCAGCAACAGAATTTTTGATACGACAGTAACTCTAAACCTCGGGGGCTTTGTAGTTCCAGTTATTGCCATTGCTTACTTATTGATCACACATCCAACAATTACAGCGCTCGAGATAATGCTAATAGTCATCGTAGCAATAACAATGCTATCAGAATTCGTGAACGGTGTAGGCGTAGTGATACCCGAATACACAGGAATCATCCCAATTCCATTTGCACTCATAACCACACCTGCAGAAATAGCAGTAATAACATTTGTTGCAGGTATCGGGGGCATCTTGCTAGGCGTAATATTATCAACCATTACATTCGACAAAGAAAAATATGGAAGTGCCTATATTAACATCGGTGGTGCAGGCAGTTTTAAAGCAATTTACGCAACTGCCATATTGGCCAGCCTCATATCATACTTCGTCTGAAGAGACATGACTCAGGCGCTCTGATCTTCTTTTCGCAATTTTATCCTGCAATATCTGAGAAGGATTGCTCAATGCACGGTACTTTGCAATACCCGTATTGGTAAATCTAAATGGCTGAGGAGTATGATCTACTTTTGTAGCCCTCATTTTCTGAACAGACATAACCGGCATAGGCGTGGTATCAATATCATTTGTCTGTATGAAATCAAGGAAAATTATGCCGTCACCCAGAAAATCAAATTCATCAAACTGCTTCATATCTATACCATGTGATTTTTCAGTAACAAGTATAGATGTGATCAGATTTTTCTTCAATAGCCTATGAACAGCACGCCATGATGTTGATGTTCTAAAATCCCCAGGTGCACTTATCACATTCAATGAATCAAAAACTACCCTATCAGGTTTATGTGAATCAATGATCTCCATCATTTCTTCAGACGTTAGCATTGAAATACCAAATATTTCCAGATAACCATCATCAATGTATTTACCAACATCCCACCCAAAGCGCATGAAATGTTGAACTAACTGCTGCGCACGCTCCTCAAATGAAAAGAAAATACATCGCTCACCATTTTTGACACCTTCCATCAAAAACTGCATGGAAAAAGTAGTCTTCCCAGTACCTGGTGGGCCGGTCACTACCACAGCAAATCCTTTAGGATAACCCCCTTCCAGAAAATCATCCAAGCCAGGAATACCAGAGTCTACTCTTTTTATAAGCCTGTCAATATTCTGTGTGTCAAGTTTCGCCTTGAATCTAGTATTATCAAGATTAAGGAGAGCCTTTTCCAGTACAACATTCTTTGCACCGAGTTCTTTCTCATACCTTTCAAGCACTTTAATAGCATCAGCACTCAATGTAGTATGAATTGGGAATTTTGTTTTCATCACACCACCAGATACACAAACTATGCAGTATATATACATAAGTTTAATGATTCATGTGCACAAAATCGAGTTTATGACCACATTTAATCAGAAACTACACCACCTCCGGATAAAAACTTGCCACGACCGCGGGAACTAACAATGTCCCCATCCCAAACAACTTCACCTCTTGCCAAAGTGTACTCAGGGAAAATCGCCTCCATACCTTCATAAGGTGTCCATCCGGCTTTACTATGCAAATTATCCCCTTTAATGACCTGAATGTTTTGGGGATCAACAATCACCAGATCTGCATCAAATCCTTCTTCAAAGCTACCCTTAGAATGAGCATCCAGACCAAATATACGGGCAGGATTCTTACTTGTAACTTCAAGCATCCTGCCAAGTGGAATAAGATTTTTCTTAACTGCCATCATCATAAGAGGGAACAAAGTTTCCACACCAGGAACACCGGAAGGAGCTGTTTTAATATCAGTATCCTTTTCAGACTCAGTATGAGGTGCATGATCTGAAGCCACGACATCAACAGCCCCATCATTTAAGCCATTCAACATCATCTTCACACTGCGTCGATCCCTTAAAGGAGGATTCATCCGACCAAATGAACCAAGACGGTCCCAATCTTTTGTAGAAAGGAAAAGATGATGAGGTGCAACCTCGCAAGTAAACTCACTAGAGTTTTCATCTGAAAAATACTTCTCATTACGTATCAACCCCAATGACTCGAGTGCACTCATATGACAAAAGTGAGTTCTTGTATTATTTGTACGCGCAATAGAAACAGCTTTCTCGACCGCAAGTGCCTCGCACATATTCGGCCTTGCGCGCGAATGGGATTGTGGACTGAGGTCATTTTTAAGATATGCCTCACATTCCAATCTGATATTTTCATCTTCTGCATGAATACATGCCAGAGCACCCATACCAGTTATAACAGACATAGCTTCATCCAAACTATCTTCACTAATATTCAATTCACCCGTAGATTCTGCCATGAATATCTCACCAAAAGCAGCAACCCCCATTTCCCAAAGTTCAGATAATTTCTCAACATTGCCAGTAACTCCGCCATTAATGCCAAAATCAATTACAGATTTACGATTGGCAAGTTTCAGTTTTTCCTTGAAGGACCTGCGATCAATGGTTGCAGGGATGGTGTTT
Organism: Methanosarcinaceae archaeon; assembly: GCA_020055655.1. GTDB lineage: Archaea > Halobacteriota > Methanosarcinia > Methanosarcinales > Methanosarcinaceae > Methanolobus. Next base: position 5,272 of record JAIPUR010000040.1, read on the forward strand.
GGGTGTTCGATCACAGTGGTGATACCACCTGCAGCGGCAGAACATGAACCCGTGTACCAGTCTTCCTTTTCAGTCATCCCAGGCTCCCTGAAATGGACATGAGCATCAATACCAGCAGGAAGAGTCAATGCACCTTTGGCATTAATTGTAGAATCTAGCCTATGAACATCTATTTCTTTGGCTATTTTAATGATCTTACCATCTCCGATCAAAACTTCTGCAGGCTGTAATTGGTTATTGTAAAATACTTTTGTGTTCTTTATTAAAATATCAGACATAATAGCCTATTATTTCCATGGAGCTATATGCATCTTCTGATGAAAATGAAATGATTTATGAGTATAACATACCATATAAATATATATACTATATAGGAATCATATCCAAACATTTAAACTATAGAAGAATATACTTTTTTTATACATATATAGTATAAATACATCAACCTTATGTATTGATTTTGTGTTGAGGAACAAGTTACTAAACCACATAGTACGAACCTGTACATATAAAAATAGGTGAAATCAAAATGTCTAAAAGTATTATGAAAAGCATTGTATTATGTTCAATTGTATTTCTTGTTTTGATGTCCGCATTTGCAGGCATTGGTTGTGTAGACCAAGAAACAGAAGAAGGAGCAGATGCACCAGAGCCGCAGAGTATTATAATCAAAGGTTCAGACACAGTATTGCCACTTTCCCAGGCAGTGTCTGAAGATTTCATGTATGCAAACCCTGAAAAGAGTGTCACTGTAATTGGTGGCGGCTCAGGAGTGGGAATTGCTGCACTCATCGATGGAGAGATCGAGATCGCAATGGCTTCGAGGAAGATGAAGGATTCCGAGTTTGAGAATGCAGAAGCTAATGGAATCACACCTGTAGAGCATATCATTGCATGGGATGGAGTAGCAGTAGTCGTCAACCCCGAAAACCCTGTAAAAGAGATCACTTTCGAAGACCTCAAGGGAATCTATGATGGAAGTATCAGCAACTGGGCAGATGTAGGTGGAGAAGACCTTCCGATCACAGTGATCACCCGTGACAGCAGTTCAGGAACATACGGATACTTCCAGAAGAATGTACTTCTCGGTGAAGAATATCGCCAAGATGCTCTTGTCCAGCCAGCAACCGGTGCTATCGTACAGGAGATCAGCCAGAATGCAGGAGCTATTGGCTACATTGGATACGCATACCTTGATGACAGCACAACTGCACTCTCACTTGATGCAGATGGAGAAGGCTACGTAGAAGCAACACCAGAAAACATCACGGCAGGAAGCTATCCACTTGCAAGACCACTTCACTATTATACTAACGGTGAACCAAGCGGCCTCGCAAAGGAATTCCTTGAATACATAAACAGCGAAACCGGACAGGAGATTGTATCTGAAGTAGGATACTTCCCTGCAATGTAAAAAAACAAGCAATAATATAAACAAAAGAGGGCAGATGATCAATAGAAATCTTAAGGAAAAGGGTATTGAGTCACTGCTCTTCTTTTCAGCAGTTATAGCAGTAGTAGCCCTTTTCCTACTTTGTATTTTTTTATTTAGCGACGGAATAATTCTGTTCAAGCATATATCCGTAACCAGTTTCATTACCGATACAAAATGGTTCCCGACAGCAGAGCCAGTGCATTTTGGACTACTCCCACTATTATTAGGATCAATAATAGTTACCACAGGTGCAGTTATATTTTCAGTACCTTTAGGAATTGCAGCGGCAATCTACATCTCAGAACTAGCTGACCCAAAGATAGCTAATATTGTAAAACCGGTCACGGAAATTCTGGCAGGCATACCATCGGTAGTATATGGATTCTTCGGATTAGTTGTACTTGTTCCGTTCCTGCAGAAATCACTCGGACTGCCAACCGGCCAAACAGCATTAACAGGATCCATAATGCTTGGTATAATGGCATTACCCACCATCATATCAATCTCCGAGGATGCGATCAATTCAGTCCCAAGGAGTCTAAAAGAGGGATCCTTAGCATTAGGATCCACAAAATGGCAGACCATTTACAAAGTAACAGTTCCTGCAGCACTTTCCGGCATATCTGCTGCAGTAATGCTTGGGATTGGTCGCGCTATAGGAGAGACCATGACAGTTATGATGGTTACAGGAAACTCCGCAGTTATTCCAGGATTCCCATCGGGTCTTTTTGCACCCGTGAGAACCATGACTGCTACAATTGCACTTGAAATGGGAGAAGTCCCACAGGGAAGTGATCACTTCCATGCACTTTTTGCAATTGGATCAGTTCTTTTCATAACTACTTTCATAATCAATATCATAGCCAACTACATAAAAAGGAGATATAGGTTCAGCCTGTGATCATCATGTTTTCAAATGCAAAAACCAATGAGAAGATAGCGTTTGCAATGCTAAGGCTGGCAGTATTAGCAGTAGTGGCTTTTGTCTGCATTATATTATACTATATAATATCAAACGGATTAAGCGCGATAAGTCTTGAATTTATCACTGAAATGCCAAGGAACAGAATGACAGAGGGTGGAATATACCCAGCAATTATGGGTACCATATACCTGATCATAGGTTCAATGGCTTTTGCCATGCCACTTGGAATTCTTTCTGCCATTTACGTGAATGAATATGCAAAGCCCAGCAAAACCACATGGGCAATTGAAATGGCAATCATCAACCTGGCAGGAACACCATCAGTAGTCTTTGGATTGTTTGGACTGGCTCTTTTTGTAAAATATCTCGGATTTGGCCCATCAATACTTTCCGCATCCTTAACTCTTGGCCTTTTGATATTACCCGTTATAATCAGAGCAAGTCAGGAAGCGTTAATCACAGTTCCAAAAGAATACAGGGAAGCTTCATTGGCACTGGGCGTAACTAAATGGGAAACAACACGCAGAGTAGTATTACCTGCCGCAATACCAGGGATGATCACAGGGGCCATATTAAGCATTGGGAGAGTTGCTGGAGAAACAGCACCCATATTATTAACCGGGGCAGCATATTTCCTTCCAAGGTTACCAAATTCCATTTATTCACAATTTATGGCACTTCCTTACCACCTTTATGTACTTGCAACATCAGGTACCAATATTGCACAAACAAGACCACTGCAGTACGGCACAGCTCTTATTCTGCTTATAATAGTCTTATCTGTAAACATCATTGCAGTAGTTTTCAGGAACCACTACAGAAAGAAGCTCAGTAGATAATTATCATTACTAAATATCAGGTGAAGTTTAGTTAGAGGTACATACAAATGTCAAGTGATCTTGGAAAAAAAACAGAGATTCAGGTTAAAGATCTGAATCTCTGGTACGGAGACAATCATGCGCTCCATGACGTAAGCATCAATATACCGAAAAACAGCGTTACAGCCCTCATAGGACCATCTGGTTGTGGAAAATCCACATTCCTTAGGTGCCTGAACAGAATGAATGACCTCATCCCATCATGTCGCATAGAAGGAGATGTCCATATTGATGGAGAGAACATATATTCTAAAAATATAGATGTCGTTGATCTGAGAAAAAGAGTAGGAATGGTATTCCAGAAGCCAAACCCATTCCCAATGTCAATTTACGACAACGTATCATACGGACCTAAAATACATGGTGCAAAAAAGTCAGATCTCGACGGAATTGTCGAAGATGCGTTAAAATCAGGTGCATTGTGGAAAGAAGTATCAGATAGATTACAAAGTTCAGCTCTTGACCTCAGTGGTGGACAACAGCAGAGATTATGTATTGCCAGAACACTGGCAGTGAAACCAGAAGTTATTCTGTTTGACGAACCCTGCAGTGCTTTGGATCCGCTCTCAACCAGTAAAATAGAAGACCTCATACTTGAACTGAAAAAGGATTATACCATTGTAATCGTGACCCACAATATGCAGCAAGCTGCAAGAGTATCAGACCATACCGCATTTTTCCTTGTGGGAGATATGGTGGAATTTGGAAAAACCGAGCAGATATTCGAGAGTCCGCAGGAAAAATCAACAGAAGATTATATTACAGGAAGATTCGGGTGAATAAATGACACGCACGAGGTATCAACAAAATCTAGATTTGTTAAAAGATAATGTAATAAAGATTGGAGAAGAAGCACGCAGATCAATAGATAATGCGATGATATCCCTTGAAAATCTGGATGTTGATCTTGCGAATAAAGTTATTGAAGACGACCAGGCAATAGATGAACTGGATGACAGCATTGAAAAATGCGTCCACCAGTTGATAGCACGCCAGTCACCCACTGCAGGAGACATGAGATTCGTAACTTCCTGCCTGAAAATCTCAATAGATGTGGAAAGAATGGCTGATATGGCCGTTGACATTGCTGCTATTGTAAAACGCATAGATGAAAAGCATGCCAGGCCTATTACTGAGATCATAGAAATGGGAACAATTGCCAGCCTTATGCTTCAGCAGTCAATTGATGCTTTTAAGGAAATTGATCCTGAGCTTGCAAAAGAGACATCCAAAGAGGATGATAAAATGGATGAATTGTTCTCTTCAACTAGTAGAGAGATCATAGAAATGATGACCAACGACAAAACCATTATTGATAATGCATCCCATCTGCTATTTGTTCTTCGCTATCTTGAAAGAATTGGAGACCATGCATGCAACATCTGTGAAAGCGTTGTATACATGGCTTCAGGTGAAAGAGTTTATCTTAATTAAAAATCAAATAAAGAGCTTTGAGATTTTACTGCATTCTGATCGGATGGAGTAGAAGTCTCCCTTTTTTCTATTCTTTTCACAGGCCCATCATCTGGCTTATCCGAAAAATCAAACAATCCTTTTTGTTTAGAATCATAGTCAAGGTTTGCAATATCCACACCGAATACACCAAGTATTCGTTCAACTGGAGGAAGCAACTGCTTCTTCACATAATAATCCACATCTATGGAAATATTGTGTTCTCGAACATATTCAGGGTCTTCAGCACGATTTACGAAAAGATCCTTACCCGCAACAATGACAAACGGTATACGATCGCCTATTGGAGGAGGAGAACCAGTCCTACGCTCTATTTTTTCAACCACTGTAAGATGTGGTTGCTTATTTTTGTAACGAGATATTTTCTTAGAGAACTGGCGCGTCATTATGAGATCGTCGATTATGTCATCCTTCTTGACATCAATGTTTCGAATACCGTCGACAACTTCTCTTACATGTCCCACGGCAGCATCGACATCACCTTCCTTCAATACAAGCTCAAGAACCCTATTAAGAGTCTTGGAAGTTAAACCACACCAATCTCTCCGAACGGTTTCCATACCTTTGACTTTGATCTTGTCATCCCAGCCACCAGACGATCGTTCGAATACCCAGGAGGCATATCGTTTCTTGGCAATGAAAAGAGCACGCTTTGCGATTGACTCGAATTCAAGTTCCATCGGATCAGGAAGAGATTCTGAGACCATGCCAGCTATTTTGCTTCCCACAAGTTCGGCACCTTCAAGAGAAATACCATCCTTTGAACTACATTGCACGAACACACTATCCGTATCACCATAGACAACTGAGAGTGAAACTACTTTATCATTTTCTAATATCTCATCCAGCTCTTCTGTAAAAAAGGCCTGATCATCTTTTAGAATAACCTTGCTTATTGTACCATTGATAAGCGAACGTGTGTTGAGAATATTATCCCTGCCAAAGCTGGTGACAGCATTTGCAAGAGTAAGACTATAGAGTCGTGCACGCGTATAACCAGAGTAACCATAGAAGCTATTCAGAAGTATCTTTAAAGCCAGCTGTGTAGCATCAAGAGCGCGATATTCATCGTCATTTGAGACTGCCTTCATGAGAGCTTTCGTCTCAATTCTACGATTTAAGAGATTTTCAAGAATTGATGGCATTATTCCTTTTGAGACATCAGCTGCAACAAACTCCCCGCCGGATGGAGGAATAATAGTATCACCATCAGGCCGGTCATTTTCTACAACAGTAGTATAACAAAGATTATGGGCCATCATTATAGTTGGATAAAGTGATTTATAATCAAGGATGACAACATCTTCGAGCAAGCCTTTTTTAGGATCCAGCACTTCCCCGCCTTTTAAACCCTCACTGCTCTTATTCCTGAAAGCGACCAGGTCATCAGAAGGTTTTGTGTGCATCACACGATCCATTTTACCATACTCTCGCAACAGCAGATTGTCCACCATGGAGGTCTGCCCCCCATCTACAACCTCCTGCAACAAAGAGCCGCTTACCTTAGAGATTGCAATGTGCTTGTCAAAAAGTCTCAGTTTTAGAATAAGCTCAAGGGCTAATTCAGAATCACGTCGTGCATAATCTATAAATTTGAGGATCTTTTCACCGGAATCATCCCAGTACTCCTCCATCTCAGAAGGAGCAACATCCAGTTTTTCCCTGTCAAGTAATTCTTTAGCAACATTTCTCAAGGTATAACGCTTCAAACTATACTGAGCACGGATCAAAGGAAGCGCATCCACAATAACTCTGCCAGGAATGGAGGCCATGGTACGGTTGCCGATCTTACGATAGGAAAGCGCTCTGCCATCACGACCCACCGAGGATCTTATGTTGCAACCCATTTCATTGAGAGTTTTCACCCTGTCAGTAATATAAGGAATATCAAAATCAACAATATTGTATCCGGAGACAATATCCGCATCATATTCCTGAAATACATCAAAGAAACGATTCAGCATCGATTCCTCATCAGGGAATACTTCAACATCCCCATCTACCCCTTCTACATGCTTTGAGACCAAGACTATAGTCCCGTGGCCATTGAAAGATGGAGAAAAGGATAAGCTGATCATTATAACGGGAGATTCCTCAGGAGTCGGCATTGAGCCACCTATTGGCAAGCACTCAATGTCAAAAGCCAGATGTTTAAGCGGAGCATTGGATATTTTATCAATTTCCTTTACGGAAGTTGATGTTATAGTATTATCACAATAGATCTTACGATCATTGACAAATGAATTATCTGAACTTGATTCAACCGATACCCACCCCATCCCATGCAGATCCATGTCTATCAAAAAACGATTCCTGAAAAGGATATCAGTTTCATATACCTCTTTTACAGCAGATATGGCGCTTATATCATCACGAATTTCCGGAACATTTCGAGGTTCCAATGTCGTTACTTTAAGCATTGGTTTTTTTGATAATTGATAACCCACAGGCTCATATTTTGAAACGATCTCCGTTTTTTTAATGACATCGAAGCGTTCTTTTAAGAATTCACCTGCGGAATAAAGGTCACTTGTAATATTGGCATAAAAATAAGGTTCAAAGCCAGGAACAAAACAGCAAACGCTCTTGCCATCCTCAGCCCTGCCAAAAAGTCGTACAACAGGACCATCATCACTTCGAACATAATCAGCATCCAATATCTGGAAGTTCATGTGCTATCTTAGCGGTTTGTCAGCATATATGCTTTGCTGTTAGAATATGGAACAAGCATCAAAAACAAAAGCATATAATAAGAAGATTGATGCCCGGAGCGTGACTCGAACACGCGACCTCCAGATGTCTCAGGAGATTTGGACGCACGGTTTTTTATTCCCTATGAGTCTGGCGCCCCAACCAACTAGGCTATCCGGGCAGTGCAGCACATAGATGGGCAATGTTGTATTAAAGCATGTCGATTGAAATGCATTTTACATAAAAAAGAAAAAAGAAAAAAGAAAATCGATCAAAGTTCAGTAGATTCAGCAAAAGTTTTCAGTACATCCATGTCGTCAGTATTTCCACCCAGAACATAAACGAAATTACCATTGCTCCAGAGATATTTATACCGCGGAACCTGTTCACCACTTATAACAACATGCTCTTTTATTGCGACTGCGGAGTGATCATTGAAAGAAACATCTGTGAAACGGGAACCATCCATCATTTGCTTGAACCCAGCCTTATACTGGACAATAAATTCATCTGCAAGTTCACTATTTTCCATTTCTATCGTGTCAATATACAGATCCACGTCAGAATGCTTGTAAAGTGATTCTGAAGCACCCACAATACCATCTATTGAAACATAATCTTCCTCCACATCATCAATTGACATTGGAAGATCGCCCAGATATTCATAACCTTCAGGCAGATCAGCAGCATTATTTTCAGGAGAATCAGTACATCCGCTTATTGCAAGCATGAGAATCAGCAAAGCTGACACTAGAGTAAATTTATTAAGCATTGTTTCACCTCAAAAATCAGTGATAAATTAATCTAAAAAAGAATCCAAAAAAAGAATAAGAAGGGAAGATCCCTTCTAAGTTTTATTGATTTTAGTTTCTTCTAACGAGGTATGCGACTGCAAGAAGTCCTGCAACAGCGAAGATAGATTCAAATCCAGGTGCTTCTTCATCAACTGGTGCTTCTTCATCTGCTTCGTCGTCAACTACTTCGTCAACTTCGTCAACTACTTCGTCAACTTCGTCAACTACTTCGTCAACTACTTCGTCAACTTCGTCATCAACTGGTGCTTCTTCATCTGCTTCGTCGTCAACTACTTCGTCAAC
>JAIPUR010000041.1 GCA_020055655.1 Methanosarcinaceae archaeon
AAGAGCTGGGTATACGAAACGGAACCAGAATCTGAAAAAATTATCATTCATTTTGTAGATAGCTTTTCTTGATGAATCCTTATCGCAGACCGGAACTTCTTTTTTTATCAGGTCAAGATCATTGATCAGAATATTGAGGTAGTAATCAATTGAAGTGCTTTTAATCCCACAACTCTCTGCAATTTGTGAAGATCTCGAGATGCCGGAAGCTATACTTTTCAGTATATTGAAATATGTATTACTTTCCCGAAGCTCGGTTTTGAGCAGTACCTCAGGTTCATTATATAGTATACTTGTTCTTGAAAGGATCCTCTTAATGCTATCTCGCATATCAGCAGACTCAACCTCTTCCAGATATTTTGGAGTACCTCCATAGATCGCGTAAATGTACACTCTCATATCAACAGACATTTCAGAGAACCAATCAGCAAGTGCAGCAAAGCTGAATGCATCAAAAGGCATCTGTCCCGTCCTTCTACCATACAATGGTGAAGCATACTCGAATATCTGATGCATCATGCCTATGGAGGAGCCTGATACAACAAGGAACAACTTAGAATCTGCAGCAGATCTGTCGATATGTTTTTGCAAATATGAAAAAATGCTACTATCTATCCGTGAGAATCGCTGAAACTCATCAAATACAACGATTATTTGCTCTTCAAGAGAATAATGGAACAAACCCTCAAAGATCTCGTCCCATGAAGGCAATCCCAGAAAGCTAATTCCGAACTTCTCATGAAAATTCTTAGCAATTTCCATTCTAACATCTTTATCATTGAGTTCGGGAATAAGCACATAACAGTATTTAGACCTCCCTTTCAAAAACTGCTCAAGAAAACGTGTTTTCCCAAGCCTTCGCCTTCCAATAACAGAAATGAATCGAAAATCCCTCTTTGAAAATTCGCTTTCAACATACTCGAGTTCATCTTTACGATTAACAAAATCCATCTTTATTGACATAACAATTATTGTGTAGACAATAATACTTAACATTTACCAGACAAAGCTCTATTCAACAAAGATCACAAAAGCAAAAAACATCCCGCCGCAGGCGGCACAGCTGCCAAAAACTGGATGTGCAGATTGATTCGATCAGGATCACTAAGATCTCCATTGTTAATAGAGATTATACAGCAAAGATCTCTTTTCTAAAAAGAGATTCCATTCCGAATATGTATATCACTAATAGAGATTATATCGTTCATTTTATAAATGGAATTGGCCATGCATATCAAACATAAAAAAGAAGTAGCTTTTCTACAAAGCCGGATCAATGCGAATTCATGTTATTTTTGCTTTGATCTGAGCTAATTCATGCTCTATTATTGAAATTCTTTCGTCAAGATGGGATCTGAAATCATCCCTGTTCAAACGAACTTCCGCGCTTATTTCTGTTCTGTTTGCGATATAAATATTATTACTTTTTCTTTCCAAGCCTGGATAATATGCTAAGTCTGGCAATCTTCAAGCAGCAACTGGTGGATTCCAAAAAAACATGCTTCACTTCATCGGCTCGTATCTAAACCCAAAGCCCAGGTCCTTCAATGCCAGAAGTGCCATGAACATCACGCAGAATATAAAGAACACCGACACAAAGCAGGCAAAATTGTAATAGAAAAAATCCAGTCCAGAAAGATTCACATTCATAGAAACAAATATGCTCAGTGCTTCATTGTGCAATGGGTACAGATATGTAAGGCCACCATCTGCAATATCGTCCAATAGCAGGTGGGATAGAAAAGCCGCTTCAAAGAACATTCCCATGGAGATGGTCTTGTGAATATCCCTGCTCAGTAAATACCCAAGGATCACCACAAAAACAAAAGCCACAATACCAAAGAAAAGTGAATGTGTCGGCATACTGCCTATCATCGTATGATCCAAATTCCCATACAAAAAATAATTCCACACCGCTGGTACATCCGGGAATACCGAACCAACGCTGCCTATAACAAAAAGAATACCAAGGTGCTTCACATCCTTAAAGCTCATCTCACCTTTGAATCCGGTACTGGCTATAGCAAATATGCCCACAAGGGATATACAGAATATGAAAAAGCTCAGATGGAATGCAGGATATGGCATGGCATTAATATATCAATTTAAAATATATAAATCCATTCCAATAACAAAGCATAAAGATATTCCCGGCATGCTTCTGCCATCTTAGTAGTTGATCCACTTGGAATATTCTTCAACAAAGGAATCTATGATCTCATCGGGACCGATCTTATTTATATCGTGCTCTCTCAGAGTCCCGTTCCTGAGTACCATCTCAACCTTTTTCACGCGTGGTTCATCCTCGTTGGCATGTTCAGGAAAAGCAAAGCCTGCTTTCTGGTACGCTCTGCCTCTGATCTCGAAATAGAACTCTTCCACCTTCTCCCCGGGAGCAGTTTTCGAAGGGACGTACACGATAATAGATGCGGAATACAAGCCTGTCTCATTCACATCCACCACCACGGTCCTGCCATATTTCTCAAGTTCGGTCTTCAGGTTGTCATATGCAGGTATTACAACATGTTTAAAGAACTCACCTATACTCAGCTCCGCAAACCTTATGTTCATCTTCTGGACGGTCAGCTCCTCTGGCGTCTCTTCCACCTTGCGGAATATATCATTGATCCTTTGTTTCCAGTTGCTCATTTTCCCCATTCCTGAAAAGTTCTCCTATAAGTTTATGGGCTCTATTGTCTGATGTATTTTCCGGTGGTATCCTGGCCGTATCGGCAGTGAGATTAGCGTCGGCCTCGGCCTTGAGTCCCTTAGCAACGCTGTAGCACATAATAAGCAGCACGATACAGAAAGGTAAGGCGGTTGTCAGTGCTGCGGTCTGCAGGCCAAGAAGCCCTCCGGTGAGCAGGAGGACCGCAGCAACAGTTCCCTGAAGAAGGGACCAGAAAAGCCTTAGAGTAATGGCAGGCCTGGGATTCCCTCCTGATGAGAGTATTGATATTACAAGAGAACCGGAATCAGAGGATGTCACAAAGAATGTCATTACAACTATTGTGGCCAGGGCAGAGCTCAGCACAGAACCTGGTAACCCGTCCAGCATGACGTAAAGTGCTGTAGGGATGCTGGTTTCCACAGCACTGATTATACCTCCGTTTCCGAAGAGCTCCATGTGTATCGCCGTGTTGCCGAAGACTATGATCCAAATGAAGGTTATTATCACAGGGGCCAGCAGAACACCTCTGATGAATTCCTTGATGGTCCGTCCCCGGGATATACGTGCAATGAACATACCCACAAAAGGTGACCATGATATCCACCAGCTCCAGTAGAACATGGTCCACGTCTTCTGCCATTCCATTCCTATGAAGGCATCTGTCCGGAACGTAAGGCCAACTATCTGCTGCAGGTAATATCCCATGCTCTGTACCCAGGAGCTTAAAAGGAAGAATGAAGGTCCCATTGTGAAGACAAAGATCACAAGTATGAGTCCCAGCAGGATGTTCATCTGACTCAATATGCGTATGCCCTTGTCAAGTCCGGAAACAACTGAAGCGGTGGCCAGTATCGTTATCAGAGCAATGAGGAAGATCTGGTTGTTCACGGATATGGATATCAATCCAAGATAGTCCATACCTGCGTTGATCTGCATAACACCCAGGCCCAGGGAGGTGGCAACACCAAAAAGCGTACCGAAGATCGCCAGCATATCCACGATATTGCCTCTTATCCCATAGATCTTTTCACCGAAGAGAGGATACAACGTGGAACGAATGGTCAGAGGCATATCATGCCTGTAGGAAAAATAGGCAAGTGAAAGGCCCACAACAATGTAAATTGCCCATGCATGCAGTCCCCAGTGAAAGAAGGTAAGCTCCATGGCCTCTATGGCTGCTTCTATAGTTCCGGATGTGGCTTCCCTTGGGGATGCCAGATGAATGATGGGCTCTGCAACACTGTAAAAGAGAAGTCCTATGCCCATACCTGCACTGAATAACATGGCAAACCATGTCGTATCCTTGTACTCAGGCCTGTCGGAATCCTTTCCAAGCCTGATCTTCCCGTAAGGACTGAAGTATAACCACAGGACAAAGATCAGGAAAATAGCCACTGAAAGGATATAGAACCATCCGAGATTTACAACTATCAGATCCTGTAATGTTATGAAGAATGCAGACATTTTCTCCGTAAAAAGTACTCCTATGAGTACAAACAAAATTACAAAAGCTGCCGATACGTAGAAAACCTGCTTATTGATCTGGGAACTGTTAGGTCGGTCCATTGTGTCACTGTCTCCACATTACAAGATGTTAACTGTTAAAGGGGACTTACAAAAAACTTTCGATAATGGATGTGCAAGCAAAACCATCAAAGCATCAAAATGACCCACTTGAACTTGCGGGAAATACCTCAATAACGAAGGCTCAATAACGAAGCCTCTATACAAAGCTCTATTTTTCAAGCGGGCCCGCCGCGATTCGAACACGAGTCGATGGGTATCTTCAGAGCAGACGATCTTTATCGTAAAAGGGATCTGCAACTTCGAAGCCCATCAGGATATCCTGGCTACCCTACAGGCCCACGGGTACCTATTGATAGCTATTGCAGGTATTAAACGTTTCTGTCAAAGTCATTAAAGCATACTGGTGAGCATTCTAAAAGCTATGGCCAAAAGTATTACTCCAAAAACTTTTTTAAGGGAATCTGCCCGGATCTTATGGTACATAAGCTGGGATCCTATCTGTGCACCAACAAATGATGCTATCACAATATAGACTACCAGAGTATGATCCGGTTCCCATGTACTCAGGTGTGCAATAAAACCCGAGAGGGATGTAAAAAGCACAATGAATCCCGAAGTTGCAGCGGCACGTTTTACGTGGAAACCCAGAATAAGAAGTAATGGAACTATCAGTGAACCACCTCCGATCCCAAGCATGCCTGAAATTATCCCGATGATCATTCCACTGACCAGAATGACCAAAGTTCTCTTTTTCCCATGGGTTTCCCCTTTCTTATAGAATCTTTCAGCCTTTGCAAATATCATTTCCAGTCCGATAACCATCATAAGAAGAGCGAATATGAATAACAAGAGTTCAACAGGTGTAAATCTGGTAAAATATGCACCTATCTGCGCTCCTATCATTGAACTGGCAACAAATGGTATTGCACTGTGAATGTCTACCATGTTCTTTCGTACATAGGTCACAGCAGCAGAACCCGATGAAACGGTATTAAGCAAAAGTGCTGTGGTAATGGCCGCCACTAGTTCCATACCTGTCCAGTAGAAGAACGGAACATAGAATATGGCTCCCCCAAGTCCGAGCATGGAGAATAGTCCGGATATCAAAAACACAGCAAGAACTAGAAAAAAAGGATCCATTTATATATTCCCTCAAAGCTGGCTGCTTTTACGCTTTAGGTATTTTTGCTTGAACCTTGCGATCTCTTCCCTGCCACCAACAACTGCAATGGTATCCCCTTTCATGATCATGGTTGTGGGGAGGATGTTTGTGATGACCTTTCCTTCACGTTCGATACCTATTATAGTACATCCTATATTTTCGCGAAGGCCTGTCTGCTCAACAGTTCTGTTCACAAGATCATTCTCATTGTTGACAGTACGCTTTTCGATATCTATGCCTTCATAAAGGGTGATATCCTCATCCATTTTCTTGCATGTCTTATCCAGGCATTGTGATGTCATTTTTGCCAGTATCTGCCCGGCTACGATCGAAAGGGCTGCAACGTAGTCAGCACCTGCCTTGTATATCTTATCAATGGATCTGTATGAATTAGCGCGTGCAAGAATGGCAGATCTAGGATTAAGCCCTCTGGCAATGAGAGTTGCAAATATTATGTCTGTATCGTCACTTAGTGTTATAATGACAGTAGATGCTCTTTCCATGCCAGCTTCCCGTAAAATATCCTCGTCTGTGGCATTGCCGACTATAAAATCGTAATTAGCACCTTCAAAGTTCTTTGCATTGGAATCCACAACAGTAAAACTGACGTTTGCATTCTGAAGTGTTTCCACCACACGGATGCCAACATCTCCACAGCCAAGTATTATCGCATGGTCATTGATACCAGGATCCATACTCTCACTCCGGTCTCTGTGTAAGTCTCTTCAGTTTTGAGAGTTGTTCAGTACTACCAATTGCAAGAAGCACAAAATTATCTCTGATATAATCATCGGGCCCCATGTTGAAAGAAAGGATCCCTCCTTTCCACATTCCAATGACTGTGGCTCCGGTCCTGCTACGAATGGATGCGCTTTTCATTGATTCTCCTATGAGTGGGCTCTTCGGATATATGGGGAACTCCACAATGCTCACACCTTCAAAGAATTCAGTGGCACCTGTGAGCCTGCTTACAAATGGGTCGGATGCTTTTCTTCCCATGAACCTTCCAAACAATTCCTTCGGGGAAACAACACGGTTAGCACCTGCATATTTGAGGTATTTCTTGTTCGAACGGTCTTCCACCATGGCAATGATATTAACATCAGAGATATTGCGTGCTGTAAGTATGATATTAGCATTCATCTCATCGGAGCGGTTTGCAATAAAAAAACGCGCGCTGGAAATGTTTGCATTCTTAAGTGTCTCTTCTTCTGAAAGAATGCCATAGATTGTATTTATGTCCCTTTTCAAAAGTTCCACTACCAGGTTCTGATCCTCTTCAATGAGAATATAGGGTATATCATTCTCGCTCAATTCCTCGACCAGTGTTTCCACCAGATGATTATATCCGCAGATTATAATGTGCCCGGAAAGTTTCTTTGATGCTTTTCTGGGTGTGGACAATCGAATACTTGTCTCCACCCAGGGTGTGATAACAAGAGTGAACAGTATGCCAAATACCAGTGGGACACCTGATATCATCACTATAGCTGAGAATATTTTCCCATACGTGGATGAGAATAAAATATCTCCATAGCCCACAGTTGTTATGGTGGTCAGTATCCAGTAGATCCCATCAAATAGATTGGCATGATCATATTGCTGCTCAAATCTCATGAGATGTATGAACAGCAGAAGATAAACAAATATCACAGCACAAGCAAGCAAAAATGATTTGGATATAGCTTTGTACCAGAGATTTGTTTTCTTCATGCTACCTACCTATTTCTTCAGGGACCACTGATCATGATCTATCCTTTCAGGTATTTTTATTTTGCTTACTCTCCTGTTTAGAATCCGTGTATCAGATAAGGTCCGAATATCATAAGGAGGAACGACAGAAGGATGATCACTGAAAAAGTTGCAGCTAATGTCGCGGAGAGCCTCTCTGCTCTTGTCTCATCTTTAGTTATCCTGTGTACGGCTGCGTAAGCATAATCCCTGAATACATGTCCACCATCAAGGGGTACTGCAGGCAGGCAGTTGAAGAGTCCCACATAGAAATTCAACCATCCTATCCAGAGCAGTGCATTGGCCAGCCAGAACAATCCTATTCCAAATGGTTCAGCCCAACCTATGGCATCGTAGAATTGTCCCAGTGTACCACTAAATCCTGGGAATCCTTCTCCTGCAAATCCAATTATTGGCAGTCCTAGTATAATGATCCAGCCAGAAGGCTCATTCAGCATGCTCGGGATACTCTTAAGCAGTTCAAGATATGCTTTTGCCGGGAATCCTCCTATTGGGAAACCAAGGTTCGTATCTGCGAAGGCTCTTCCCTGGGTGTAAACTCCAAGGTATCCTATTAATGTTTCAGATTCCGGATGCTGTGCCAGCTCCACATTCATACTTTTAACGAGTTCATCGCCATTTTCCTGTGGAACCGATACTGTTACATTTACATTCTGGCCGGGACTTGTGGTACCCATAACTGCGGTGAATTGGGTAGTATCCTCAACGCCCTCCCCATCTATACTTAATATGACCATCCCCTTTTCGATACCATTTTCCTCGGCTGGTGAATCGGGTACAATATCCTGTACAACGATCCCTCCTTTTTCGATAACTGTATCAGTTACCTGTACACTGTATTCTGAAACTTCCCTGTCTGTGGCAGCATATACTCTAACGGTATCGCCTTCTTCCAATGTATCCAGGTAATTAAGCATTTCAGTAACGTTGTTTATGGTTTTGTCATTGAGCTGTGTAATGACCATGCCTTCCCTGATACCGGCCTCGTAAGCAGGTGAATTATCATCGATCTCTCCGACCATGCTGTCACCCAGTGGTGACATGGCTCCAAGTACCGGTCCAAAGAGCAATGCAAGGGCTATTAGTGCCACAACAAAGTTCGCCATTACACCAGCTGCAAGGATGTGTGCCCTTTGTTTGCGGTCAGCTTTACTTTGTGGCTTTTTAGGCTTTTGTGGCTCTTCTCCGTCAAGGTATATTCCAATCCTTCTGTCACCATAAGGATCCTCCTTTATATGTTCCTCTTCTACTTTACCAAAAAGCTCTTCCTCATCAGGTTCGGCAAATCCTCCTATTGGTACGAGTGCCAGAAGAATACCCATGGATTTAACTCTTATACCTTCAACCCTGCAGAGAATTGCGTGCGCAAACTCGTGTACTATGAGCGTCACAACAAGCGCAAGTATTCCCCATGTGAGTGGTATGAACTCGTTGACGCCGGGGATCAGGAATATATTTCTGGCCTCATTGAACTTACTGGGTTCTGGCATGCTGTTAGTTCCCAGAGAGCTAAGCAATGCTATATCAGATATTATTACTATCAAGAACATCGCTATCATTCCGATGAACATCAGAACAATACCTATGTCAGCATAGAGCCTCCAGGCTTTCTTTGGCTTTGCAAGCACGTCCAGAAAACTTAATCCACGTGTTGTCCTTATCATCAGCACAGGTCCGTATGTACTGATATTGTACCTTTCAAGTATTCCTTTTCTGTCCAGTCTCCATACAATGAACCAGTACAGCAAAAAGACAAGCATTGCAACATTTGTTCCGTTCAAAAAAATTCTCCTAAATACATATTTGGTGATCGACAGGTTCTATGTTTCATAGTATTAATAGATTCTATGGTTGACAAATACTATTAGTATATTAAAAAGTTAATCAAGGGTGATGAGAATGAGTATCTTTGCATCTTATTATTTTCCTTTACTATGCACTGTAGATATAAAAAAGCAATATATGCAAGCAATTGTATTTTAGTTTCGATGGGATCTACGCGGTAGTCGCCCACTTTCTGCGTTCCCTGCTTGAGAAATATGATCATGTTTGCTGATATTTTTCAGGAACTTGTTCTTTGAAATACTGCAGATCCATCACTATATAATACATATGAAATATATAATTCATGTGCAGGCAGCTGTTCGACAGTTGTCGATGCTCTTGATTTTCTACCTTTGTCTATATCTACGTGCTTTTTATGACAGTTTTGAAATACTTGCATAAAAGGATAAGTATAAAAACCATAAGTGCAAATACAGCAATATTAGAATTTAGGAACGTTGATAAGCGTTGCTGAATGGTTGAGCAAACTACCAACTGATTACTATACCGAAATGTAACATATCCGTGAGGGGATGAATGTGCAATCAATAGTCCAGGAAGCGTTAAAACACACAGAAAAAGAGAAGCAGTACCGCCAGACAATTGCAGTGGATGACCAATTAGATATTATTGGTCAGCCAAGGATCATGATCATAGGTTGTGGTGGTGCAGGTAATAATACTATTAGCAGACTTTACAATATGGGTATCGAAGGTGCAGAGACCGTTGCTATTAATACTGACAAGCAGCACCTCGATCTTATCCGTGCAGACAAGAAGATCCTTGTGGGCAAGACACTTACCCGTGGTCTTGGAGCAGGTGGATATCCTGAAATAGGTGCCAAGGCAGCAGAGCTCGCCCGCGGAACCCTTGAGGAGGTCTTCAAGGATGCAGACCTTGTTTTCGTTACAGCAGGTATGGGTGGAGGAACCGGTACCGGTGTAGCACCTGTAGTCGCTGAGATCGCAAAGGATCAGGGCGCAATTGTTGTAGGTATGGTCTCCAGTCCTTTCAGAGTTGAAAGGGCAAGAGCTGTAAAGGCAGAGGAAGGACTTGAGGAATTCCGCCGCGCAGCAGACACAGTTATCGTACTTGACAATAACAGACTTCTGGAATACGTTCCAAATCTTCCGATCGACCAGGCATTTTCAGTAATGGACCAGCTTATTTCCGAAACCGTAAAGGGAATCACTGAGACCATCACACAGCCATCACTTATCAATCTCGACTATGCTGATATAAGATCCATCATGAGCTGCGGCGGCGTTGCAGTAATGCTTGTAGGTGAGAGCAAGAATCAGGATAAGAGTGACGATGTAGTTCGTACAGCACTTAACCACCCACTTCTCGATGTAGATTACAGAGGTGCAACAGGCAGTCTTGTACACATCACCGGTGGTCCTGACCTGAGTCTTAAGGAAGCTGAAGAAATTGCAGCATCACTCACATACGAGCTCTCATCCGGTGCTAATGTTATCTGGGGAGCACGTATCTGCAATGAGTATGAAGGTAAGGTCCGTGTAATGGCTATCATGACAGGTGTCCAGTCCGCTCAGATACTGGGCCCACAATATGGCTCTCCTGTAAGCACTCCGGTTGCTGACACGCCAGAGTCATATAAACACACTCCAAGTCCATCTAACAGGATCAGACGTTCAGTAGTAGAACCGGTCAGCACTAAAAATTCAGCTACCGGATCTATCATTGACATAATCCAGTAAATTTCAATAATTTACAGGAAACTACAGTAAATATCTTCACAGTGCCCCGTTTCCTTCTGGAAACAGGTTACTTTTTATTCTTTTCACGATGGTTATTCTTTTCTATTAACAATGCTATTTTCCACCCATGAAAGTGTTAGTGGCCACAGGTCGTCTTGCAGAAGAAACTGTGAGGGATTCCATAGCTGACAATGCTGACGTTATCGTGGTTGATACGGAGATCGCAGCTTTTATCACTCCCCGGAAACTGCTGGATGCAGTAGAAGGACAGTTCCCATCATTTGATCATGATATTATTTTCATTCCGGGACTTGCTTCCAGTAATTTTACAAAGGCCGGAGAGGAACTTGGCTGTAAGATAAGACTTGGTCCCAAACATGCTTATGACCTGAGCTTTGTGCTTCCCTTTGCTGGTGAAATGGAATTCTCTAAAACTGTTCCCGCATGTGAGCTTCTCGCTGATATAAGGCGGGAGATGGCTCTTGAAAAAGTCGTGGAACTTGAAGAAAGCTCTAGTCCGACCATGGAATTATCAGGGCTAAAACTTGGTGGCAACACACGCATGAAGGTACTGGCAGAGGTTGTTGATGCCACTGGCCTTGATAGTGAAGCTCTTTCAGACAGAATACGCTCTTTCATGCACAAAGGTGCAGACATGATCGATCTTGGCGCTTCACTGCATGCAGAGGTCGATGATGTGGAACGTGCCATTAAAATTGCAAGGTCAATTAGCTCTGCTGCGCTTAGTATCGATACGCTTGACCCACAGCTTATAAGTAGGGCTCTGAAATGCGATATCGATCTTGTGCTCAGTCTTGACAGTAGCAATATTGATATTGTAGGTCCGGAAATTGCCAGAAAGGATGTTGCTGCCGTTGTAATACCTGACTCTGGTGAAGGACTGGAAAGCCTCATGGCAAATATCGAACATGCACGTTCAATTGGTGTAAAAAAGATCATGGCCGACCCGGTGCTTGATCCTATCGGGCACGGTATTGCCAATTCAATAGTAAGATACAGGGATTTTCACAGGGATCTCCCGGATATTCCACTATTCTTTGGGATCGGGAATGTTACCGAACTCATTGATTCAGACTCAACCGGGGTCAATGCAACGCTTTGCGGTATCGGTGCCGATGTGGGTGCAAGTGTACTCTTCACACCGGAATATAGTAATAAGACCCAGGGTTCTATCAATGAATTGAAGCGCGCTTCCCAGATGATGGTGCTTGCAGATGAAAGGAGCAGCTCTCCCAAGGACCTTGGTATCGACCTCATAGAGATAAAGGAAAAGAGGCGAAGGACTGATGCAACTTTGCCTGAAAAATTCACAGAAGCCCATGAAAGTAATATGTGGAAGCTCGATCCCAAAGGTTGTATAAGGATAAATATAATACCAGCACCAATACCCGATAGTTCCGGCCCGGGTGGCTATATTCTGGCAGAGCATGAAGAAGCCACTATTATAGGTACTACTGCCCGTGAGATCATGGATACTATTATTGAAATGGAACTCATATCAAGACTTGAACATGCAGGGTATCTTGGCAGTGAGCTGAAAAAAGCTGAAATTGCCCTTAAATTCAACAGGAGTTATTCACAGGATGATGATTTTTAGGTGTTATTATGAAACTTGAAAAGCAGGATATGGACAAAATAGTTGCTGTGGCTGCAGCAAGGTATTTTACGCAGCAGGGCTGGAAGCACATGCGATTTCTCAAGATCGAAGTTGTCGTTGGGGCCGTAAAGATTGGTGGGCATTACCGAAAGGAATGTGGTTCCATACTGACGGTTATAGCTTTCACACATCTTCATCCCGGCGATCTTTTTTACGCTTGCGTTTTTTGCGGCGTTTGGGCTTGCTGTCGTCGATCTTGACCTTGCCAACAACCTTTGTGCCTTTCAGTCGACCGGCATGCCCGCGAATTACACCTTCTTCCGTTTCCTCTTCATCTTCGTCTTCGTCCTCATATTCATCCTCATCTTCCTCTTCCTCATCATATTCTTCTGTTTCTTCTGTCGTCTCCTCTTCCGATTCGGATGATTCTTCAGCTGCTTCTTTTTCTTTCTCT
>JAIPUR010000042.1 GCA_020055655.1 Methanosarcinaceae archaeon
GCACAAGTCCGCCAACTCTACACCCAACACACCGGCACAGCAGCCAGAACACTCCCTAACGGAACATGGACACCTGTCGTAGATGGAGAAGCCAACCTCCCTGTTGACAGCACAGTTAATTCCGTGCAGGTTGTGAACACAGAGGAAACAGCCACAAGTGATGTCACAATATCTGCACTCGTAACAGACAATGTAACACTAACCAGTGAAACACTAACTGGTAATGACTATGCAGCTTCATTGAGTCACGTGGTCAGTGAAAACGTGACATCTGGAACAATATCATTCACACCAACATTACTATCACAGGTTGGTTTGCCCGCACTTACAGGAACAAACACCAATGCAACGTTTGCATATTTACCAAATACCTTTGAAATTGAAACAGGTATACTCAGTAAAGGGGATACAGACACATATAACCTCACTGGCGTGCTATTCAATGTTAGCGGATATGTTAACGATTCGGTGTCGGGAGATGGTATTCCAAACGCTACAATATATTTGACAGGTGGTGACATTGATAGTTCGGTATATTCAAATGCAAGTGGATATTATATAATACCAGGGTTGCACAGCGATGATTATATATTGACCGCGACTAAGGATGGATTTATATCGGGTACCGTAGATTTTACCATAAACGATGCAGATGTTACAAATGCAAACATCACAATGCATTACATAACGGATTCAGAAAAAATAGAACAATCATATGCAAATAGTTTTATATTGATTGGTGGGATATTTGTATCTATACTTTTAATAATTGGAATGTATGTTGTATATAGTGCAAGTACAGGAAACATAAAAACATCCCAAAAACAACTAAGGGAGCTTGCATATGCTACAATTTATATAATATTGTTCTTAGTCGGTGGTGTGATGATGGCGGCAATTGTATTCAGGTGATTGTATGAATGAAATGTTAATAAGCACGTATAATTTGTGGATTTTGATACTAGTGGGTTGCTTTTATATGGCATTCCCTCCACGTGGAGAAGTTTCCATGCGTGATGTTGGGTTAATAAATCTAATATGTGGATTGTTTGGTGTAATCATTGCCATGATGTTAGGTTTACGATCAATGTCAGGACTGGTAATAGAATCATTCGAATTTACCTCTGCGCTGTCTGGAAGTACTGATTTTTATTTGTTCTTCCTTGCTGCAATTGTTTTATCAATAGTTCTTTTGTTGGATATAATAATGTATTTTAAACAGCGGATTGATTAATATGGGTAAGAAAATGAGTTTAGATAAGCTAATAATACCATCGTTTTTAATAATGATGCTTTTGGCCGTATCTATTGCTGTACTTCCGAATATGTTTGGAAGTATAGACAATGCAGCAAACGAGAACAATATAAGTACATCTGCGTATGCAGACACGTATGAAACCGGAACTACTTTAAATTTGTATTTAATCTATTTCCTTGAAGCATGTTTGTTTGCGTTTTTCCTACTGTTTGTAGTTGGAATTGTTGACCACTTTAAAGGATGAATAACTATATATATAATAAGATTCAATATAGTATTAAATTAATACCCATCATGATATGACAAGGGTGTTTCTTACTTGTGCGGAGGTGAAATAAATGAAAGATGGAATAAATATGACAAAGTTCGCCAAACAAGGTATTACTCTTGTAATCCTTATCATGATGGGTATCTTTATTGGTGGTACTTTCGAGTCAGCTACCCCTGATCTAGCAAACGATTCTCAGTGGAACGGATCATATAACACCGATTTAATTGAGCCAGCTACCACACTCAATGATATCTTTACACTAATTGCAGGTATCTTTGTACTGGTTGTACTGCTTGCAGTGGCTAAATACTACGGTTGGATTTGACAGTTCCAACCTTTTTTAACTTTTCTTTTTTTTACCAACAATTACTTAAATATATAATCATATAATTAATAAACATGGTTCTATATTTAGATTCTGATGTAGAGTGTGCTTTTAGAGAATATGTTAAAAACCGTGGTAGTACACACGGTGATTTAAAAAGGCACACTAGCGAAGCATTAAAAGAATATTTAATAAAAAACGGTGCTTATCATGAGTGAAAACATTGATAATATATTGTCAATGGGTGATAATCCATATGACGAGGGCACGCATCTATTTGATAATTTTGATACACGAAACACGACATATAAAGAACAGTCTATAAAACTCTTGGAATCTTTTAATTTTCACAAGCAGACAATTGATGCGCTGTCTCCGTATATTTTAAACTATATGAGTTCAAATGCGTTTATGTCTAACTTATCTGCGAGTAAGGGAAAATTATCATCTTTGTTGGGTTCAAGTGTAGGTGATTCGTTTAATCCTCTATCATATGCGAATTTATCACATAGTGAAAGCGCACTTAAGCTTTTCGCGGCAATTCATCCATGTGATAAAAACAAATCGGTTTTGTATGTTTTGATGGATAATATCTTTAAACATACTGAAATATTCACATTCAGTCGTACAACTGGGCCGGACAGAGTTGGATTAAAGAACGGTGTGGCTCAGTCACGCAGTGTCCAGGAAATCAAACAAGAAGAATCTACCAAAGAAACAGAGGACATAAAGAAAAAAGGTGTATTTTAATGTTTAGTGATGTGTCGTTTGGAATGTCATTGCCATCTGGTATTAATTTATCAATTGTAATGATAGCATTTGTTACATTAGCTGCTGGCATAATGATGTTTTTAGCTGCTAAGAAAAAACGAAACGAAGATGCATTAATGTATTTGATTGATGCAGCAAAAGAAGAAAATAAACCCATTATTGTACCTATTGATCTTGCCGGACATGGGCAAGCGTACTTAGGCACATTCGATGATCCAAAAGACATCAAATTCAAAGATATTCCATTTGGTTTACAGGTCA
Source organism: Methanosarcinaceae archaeon (assembly GCA_020055655.1). Lineage (GTDB taxonomy): Archaea > Halobacteriota > Methanosarcinia > Methanosarcinales > Methanosarcinaceae > Methanolobus. The sequence continues at coordinate 2,887 of JAIPUR010000042.1, forward strand.
GACCTTCTTTGTTGGAAAAGGCATATCCTATATACATGTATGGTGTTAGGTGGTATTTCTACTTTGGGAATATGTATTTCCCTACTAACCTTAGAGATGCATTTGCTTTGTCTTCACTTATAGAACGGTTCAGAAAAGAGTACCCTAGAGCATCATTTGTAAATGATGATGTTGAAATCATACATATGCTATGTATTGATACAGCAGATGATTTAAAATATAATTGTAGACTAGCGGTTGAAACATTTGAACAAGCAAAGTATCTAACCGATGAAAACGGCGAATACATACAGGAAACCGAAGAAAATGAAACACTATTATATGATGCAGATGGGAATGAACTCTTAGACGAAGATGGTAATCCAGAGTATGAATATAAATCCGTGCCATTGTTTGATGAAGATGAAAATCCGGTCTACGTTGAAAATACTCATTATGTATCAGACAAGGAGCTTTATTCTATCATCAAATCTGCAAAAGAAAAACTGTTCAATCAAAAAATAAGAACCGGATATATGCACATCAAAGAAGCGGTTGCACTGATGCCATTTTCATTGGATGGGCTTGTGATGGATAGGATCATCAAGATTACCGAGCAAAAGGTTGAAGCAAGAATAGACAATTCTGGTATGCCGTGGTGGGCTATGATGGTAATTGCTATATTTGGTATTCTTGGTGGTGTTATGTTCCTTGCATTCCTTGCTAAAACATTGCTCCCGATGGCAACATGAGGTAAAACATGGATACAATTAGAGCAGATGTAAAAAATAGGCGTTTAACCGATGCCTATTATTCATCTTGCTATTATGCATCTAGGCTGAGGGTTTATATAACATCAAAAGAAAAGGTTTCAAAAGTGGCTTTCCGCAATTTCAAAGGTGCTTTTGATTATCTTTTTCAAATATCATATAATAGAATGGAATTCAAAGGACACGAAGAACTAATAAAAAAAGTCCATGTTTGGCTTATATCAAAAAACAAAAAACCCAATGTTGTTTTTGTGGAAAATGGATTATCTTTGTTTGATGAATACCAAAAGGCAATAAACGATCTGAGCTTGATTAGTGATTCGCAGTAGGTGTACCAATGGCTAGAATAGAGAAAGATGGAACTAAAATATACCAAACAGAAGATAGACAGTATAAGGTCAAAGAGCAACTGCTTAATACTATGTTCGATACGATACACGGATTCAAGGACATCATCGTATCTTCATCCCATACAGACCCATACGGCGACCCCAGAATAGATGCCCTTACTTTACTATTAACCACTTTCACGCTATCAGAAACCGAGTGTTTATCATTAATCGGTTTGCGTGATGAAATGATAAAAAACGAAGTAACAGCAACCAACACACAAGACAAGAATAGAGAGATATTTAATATTAATATTAAAATATTAGCTAAATGTATGTCTAACTTTGATAACTACTTTGGTATCAAGAAAAGACAAGAAATCATGCGTATTGAATCGCCTAAAATACAAAAAGCAAAAGAAGAATTTGGCGGGGATGAATACCTAGGTTTGATGTTTGCAGGTGGTGTGACCAATGACTGATGATACGGGTGAGAGGGAATATGAAACCGAGCTATATCTAGGTGAGGTATTCGGAAACATCATAACATCTGGAAACAATAAAAACATTATATGTTTGATAGAAGCAAAACCAGGACAAGGCAAATCATGGGCTGCTATGACAATAGCATGCAATTGTGCTGTGCATCTAGCCAAACAATTAGGCGGCAATCCTTGGGATTATTTCAATATAGATCATGTTGGAATTATCATGCCTGATAAGATGATGGAAGTTATCGGACATATGAAAAAGTACGGTGTGTATATTCTTGATGATGTTGGAATGGCTTATGCGTCTAGGAAATGGCAAAGTAAAGGCAACGATGCTATGAATAATATGTTGCAGACTATGAGGACAGATAATAATATCATTATCATGACTGTGCCGGATTCAGACTGGATTGATAAAATCGGCCGTAACATTCTACACTTCAAGATTGTTATGAAGCAGCCATTGCATAGCATTGGATATTCACTTGGGAGATTAGTAACAGTGGAAAAGATGTATAATAGCGTCAATAGAAAGAATCTATTTCCTTATTTAAAACTCCCTGATAAAATATACAATTATGCATTGTTCTCGAAACCACCTGGACCCCTTACAGTTGAATATGAGCAAAGACGTTCCGTAGAATTAGACAGATTAAAAGAGCACAGTCAGTCTGGAATGAAGGATGGTGTTGATGAGTTCTTAGGGATTGAAAAGGTAGTACCTAAAAAGCTAACCAAGAAAGAACGCATAATGGAAATAAAACGTGACTTCGAAGCCGGTGTATATGAGGACATGTATAAATCACTAAAGCGGGCATTAGAAGGCGAAGGTATGAATTATAGTTATGCAAGGAAAGTAATTTCAGGAAACATCTAGTACGTACGTAACCATATGTACGAAGTATAGTAATTGACTATATCAAAATTATATTTATTCATTGAAAGAATACAATGTTAACGGTGTGAACATAATATGAGTTTAGTTAATAAATTCAATGTATTATTACCATACATAATCAGTTTGATGTGTGTAATGGGGGTTGTAATATCAGAAAGTGAATTGTTCATAATAGCATGTATGATAATAGTTGCTATAATGTACTCCATTACAGTGTTTAGAAATGAAATAGATGAACTTAGATCAACTATAATTAAAGAAAAACTATACAATTGGGATACAAAAAACTAAGTATTAGTAAAGCATCATATTATATATGAAATCTTTATATCATGATGAACAAGCAACGGGAAACATGAGTTTCTTATTGCCTGTCTTTTTTATTGCTATTATAATATCGGGTGTGTTATTCGCAGGGACAACATACGGAATCAACGAAGTTATTAAAATCCATAATCACAACATTGAAGCCGGAATCACATCACAGCAAACGGCTGATAATATATCAACGGCTAAAGATTTGAATAAGCTTCTGGGTTTCATAGCATTGATTGGTATTATAGTATGGACCAAAAACCACAGCAGGTTAGAGTCCACAAACACGGATGCTGCATTGTTGTTTTCTTCGATAGGTGGTATGTTCATAGCTGGATTCATAACAATTGCACTTATTTTAATGGGTGGTATGATGCTAGATACCACTACTAGTGTATTTAATGGAAATACCGGAGTTGACATTGCTGATACTTCATTTGGTGAATTAAGTGGCACAGTGGACGACACTAAAAAAATTGCATACGCATCTTGTTATCTTCCTATGTTTATAGGTGCAACACTGTTTTTATTGAACGCTGTAAGAAAAACAACTGGTGTAACACCATTTCAAGATGAAGAGTTTATAAGTGCAGGGATTGATTAATTATGACACGTAAGCGATTAAGTCCAAAGAAGTTTCCAACTAAGACAAATTCAGGCAAGTCAGGTTCTAAGAAATTGGCGGAGTTCAAAAAAAAAGCAGCCGCTAGAGCAAGTCCAGGCGAATCTCCAAGTCAATATAGACAAAAGGTAGAACGTGAAAGAGCAAGCACGCCCACACCAACACAGAAGACAACTATTGCAGAACAATTAATGCCCGGTGTAAAGTCACCACATCTACTTGAAAAGTTTATTCGTCAAAACAAACCACCTAGTCAAATCCAAGTATCAAATTTGTTCCCAGGGATAACAAAGAAAGATATGATTAAAGACTTTGCAACTAGCAAGAAAGCATACGTATCGCCAAAACTCACACAAGCAGAAATCAATAAAATAAGATCTGTCCATGCTAAGCTGCCTGACTTTGCAGGTTTACCCATGTCTGCTAGTATAGTTGCAGCACTTAAGCAAGACTTGCAGTTTAGAAACTATAGAATTGACACGCGGGAAAAGTATATTGACAGTTTGAACAATCAAGCGAATTTAGAACTTACTCGGCTGAACAAATACAATCAGTACATTAAGAACGGTGCCTTTGTTGGTACTGATGCACAGTATAAAGCGTACCAAGAGCAGTATAAAGCATATAAGAGTGCTGCCAATAATTACAATCGTAATGTTCAAGCGCATAATATAGACGTGAAAGAGTACAATAAAAACTTAAAGAATTTAAAGACTAAAACTCGTCCGGCTGCACCAATAGCTAAAACAATTGCAGCTTATAAAAGTGCAAGCTCTTATGTATCTAAAAAACTCCCAACGCCAGAACAAGCCAAACCGGCTATCAAATTTATTCTTGAGAATGCCCCTGGTCCTAGTGCGTATAAAATACTAAACGCTACACCACAAACACGTAAATATGCACAACAGATAGTTGATTTTAATGTAGGTGCTTATGGTGCAGTTAAGCAGAAACCATTGAAGGCGGCTGCTACATTTGCCACGTTTGCGATTGGTGGCGCTGTAATCAAAGGCCTCGGTACAGCAGCAAAGGCGCTTGGTGCGGGCGCTAAGACCGCTAAAGCCGCTAAATTAATAGAAGGCGGTTTTGCTGCGGTATATGTTACATCAACTGGTAGACGTTACATGCTTGCAGGAGATGCAAGAGAAGCTGGCTTTGTTACAGGGGATGTGATATTTAATGAACTGTTACCGGCTGGACTGGGGTTGAAATATGGGGTTAAGGTTGTATCTAAGTTACCATCAGGTGTGAAAAAGTTAAAAGGGACAGGAACAAAAACAAAAGCAGGATTAAAAGAGTTTGCGAAAGCCGAATCTGCCGAGGTCATATTTAAAAAGAAACCTACTAAAACACAGTTCGAAGCTGAGTTCAACCGGTTATACAACAAAGCAGCAAAAGATGCAAAAAAGCAGGCAGGGCGTGACCTCACAAGAACAGAACTTAAAAATCTAAAAGACTCTATCCGCAGAAGCAAAAAACAACAAATTGAAGAACTTGCAACACAGTCTGTAAAAGCGAAAGCAAGAAAAGAAGATACACTTGCAAAACAAATATCACAACAGTTTCAAAAAGAACGAGTGCAGAAAGCAAAAGTGGAATTTGAAAAAAAAACAGATACGCTTAAAGGCGCAGCAAAAGAACCAACTGTAACTAACATTACAAGGCAGTCTAAAAACCTAGTTAAAAAAGCAATACGCCTACAAGAAAAGTATGACCGTGGACAAATATCTAAAGCGACATATGAAAAGCAGAAGGCAGACATATTTAAAACAGCAAAAGAAATTGAATCTCTTAAAAAATATGCAATCGAAGTAGGCGTTGATGCAAAGGTATCACAATCCCCGAAATCAATAACTGATGCGATATCACAAACAAAGCAAATAACATCAGCTAAGAAAAATACAATGATGCGGGTAGGAAAGGCATCAAAAATTAATATATCCCCCGCTGCTGCACTCGGTGCTTTTACCATACCGGATGTACTTGTTAATGCAATAAGTACATCGTTGGTAGCTAAAAAACCATTACCAAAGGCCAAGATAAACGCGTTTGTTGCGACCAAACCAACGGCCACTACACTTGGTAGATTGGGAAAAACAAAACCGGCTATTAAAAAAACACCTGTAAAAAAAACACCCACTAAGAAAAAAACACCACGGAAACCAACCACTACAAAGGTCAAAGAAAAAGCACCCGAAGTTATCCCACCAAAAACACCTACTAAAAAGAAAACCACACGGAAAAGAAAAACCATAAAAAAGAGTAGAACCAGCACAACAAGACAGAGAAATGTCAATGCAGTGGCTACATTTAAGGATTTATTGAAATGAAAATAAAGACAATTATATTAATATCACTGTTATTAATATCACCTATGGCAGCAAGTGCAAGTGATTTTGATATAGTCCGACCAAACGAAGAATACCAGGATTGTGTAGGGATGGCTGTTCAGTATTGCAGGGAGAATCCCGAATACATACCATGTTCAATGTCAAGGTTTCCAACATTCAAGATGAGCCACATGGTCGCAGTGAAGATTTTAGACGATGATACAATACACATAGTTGACAACACACAAAATGCATCTTATGGTGTCCACAACTGGCAATTAGATGGGCAGTACTATCATTTTTGGATAGATGAACCTATTAAGCGTAATTTTTACAGGCTGTGTGATAATAGGGATGTGATTTTGAATGCGTAAACTGTTATTGCTTTTTATGTGCGTATTGGTAATGTTCATTTCGAATACGTGTGCGTTTGCTGGTGGTGATGGGTCGCTAGATGATCCATATCAAGTAACCAATGTGGAAGAATTGCAGAGCATAAATAATGTATCTAGTTGGGGAGATTATTATTATTTTCTGGTAACTAATGACATCAACGCTAGTAATACATTAACATGGAACTCTGGTGCTGGTTTTGCACCTATCGATTTGAGGCATAGTAATTTAAATGGTGGTGGCTATAACATATCGAATTTACATATGTATTATCCATCGGATAGTCAGATTGGTTTAATCGGTACAATGACATCATCTGACTCAGTGGCAAATGTGATATTGACAGATTGTAACATAACCGGTGGTCGTGATGTAGGGGGGATAGCTGGACGTATAACACAGGATGTGGCCATTTCAAATTGCACAGTGTCCGGTAACATAACTGGCACGAATGCTGTAAATTCGATTGTTGGTGGTATTGTGGGAGGTATGGAGTCATCTGCGACAGCATCTTATATTAACGGAGTTGTGTCTGTTTGTAATATAGACGGTGATGGTCAGCTCGGTGGTGCATTTGGTCAGTCATATGCAAATATAAATAATTCGTATAGTAACTCATCAGTGGTTGGCTCGGGTCAGAGGGTAGGTGGGTTCATAGGTGGGATGTATGGTGGTACATTGACAAATACGTATAGCTCAGGGTCTGTGTCCACTGGAGTTGACCACGGTGGTCACGTTGGGTATAAGTCAGCCGGTACAATTACATCATCTTATTATGATACAAACGTGTCAGGTTTCTCCGATACTGGTAAAGGGGAACCAAAAACAACTGCTGAAATGCAAACAGAATCCACCTTTGTAAACTGGGATTTTGATTATACATGGGTGATGGATGGCTATCCTGAATTGCAGTACATTGCTTCCGATTATATCATCAATCCTGTTATTACATGCCCAGCTAACGGAACTACAATAACAGCAGTTTACCCATCAACAACCGATGTTGTTTTTACGTGGACGAGCAGTGATGTTGCCGACAGTTCGACATATTCGCTTGCAAAAGACTCAAATTACCTAACAACTGTAAGCTCTGGAACGACAACTGCATTCACGAAGGCTATATCACTTGCAGCAGATGAATACTACTTTAGAGTTAAATATAATTACAACGATGGTACGGAAAGCAATTACACAGAATCACAATTCACAATAAACACGACCACCGCAGACTATGGAACAGGAATACAGGGTGTCGTTTATCGTATATCAAGTGATTCTCAGATACCATTATCCGGCGCAAAGGTTACAGTATACAATTACACTGAAATCGGTTTGATAGATTATACAGCCGATTTTTTGACAGGTGAAAATGGTTATTATCTTTTAGATGGATTGACAGCCGGATCATATTCGTTACAAGTTAGTAAAGATGGATATGAAACAAGCTCATTGAACTCTGTGACTGTGCCAACTGATACAACCGTAGTAAAAGACATCACACTGGAAGAAGATAACGCACCTAATTACATCTTACCACATTACACTCGGTTTGTAGTCCGTTCTATATTCGGTGGAGTATATGAAGATGTGACCGTCAATGTTTATGAGGGTGACAGCGCAACTGCATTGTTTACACAGACAACCGGTTCAGACGGCGCAGTAGGATTTGAATTGTCCGAAACTACACAATATAGATTAACAATATATTCAGAAACGGATAATATAGATACTACGTACACGACAACGCCAACAGATGATAGTTACAATATCTATGTATCTCTTATAGGTTCATCACAAGCGCAGCAGGAAGCCGATAAAGTGCTCTATGGGATGCATACGGATGGCAATGAACTAAACGTAACATGGAACGATACAAGCGGATTAACGACATTTGTAGACGTCAATGTGAAGAACCGTGATAATACAACTGTATATTCTCTAAATTCAACAGAAAGTAATAGTTATTTAACCCAAGAAATCAATACTACTGTAAACAGTACTTACATTGTGGAGCTTAGCATAGAATCTGACGGATTATCTGAAACATTTGTAAGATCGCATGTTATATCATTTGATACAGGTGTAAAAACAGAGTTTGATTTAGGATTTTCAGCAGAATGGCAATCGATGTTTTTAGCAGCATTAAGTATCATCTTTATTGCGGTGTTGTTTGGTTCAGCTAATGCACATCTGGGGGCTATACTCGTGGCAGTGTCTGGTTTATTCCATGTGTTTATCACGGGTTGGATTCCACAAACAATATTAACTGTTGCTATGATGTTCATTGCTTTAATTGTATCTGTTGCTTTCTATATGCGTAAATCGGAGTCGATATAATGAGAATGTTTGATATAATGCTATTTTGTGCGATATTGGGAACGGTAGGAGGTGCAATTAATGGTATAATGATAGCATCCGATGAAAACTGGTTCAGCGATTATAATGCACC
>JAIPUR010000043.1 GCA_020055655.1 Methanosarcinaceae archaeon
TCTGGTCGGAGCATCGGAATAGGAAGTGCCCATGATCTCAAGATAATCAACCCGGAAATCAGTAAGCATGCGGTTGATATTGTCCTCAGTTCCAAAGACCAGCAAACCACCTATCGTGATTCTGCCATCGACCACAACCTGTAACTTCTCCAGCAACTGCTCCGTTGATAACTTGTTATACCGGTGTTCAGGGTTCACATTCTCAAGATAAATCCTGTAATCCGTAATCGTTCTCTCATCCAGATCATCAATAGTAAAGTCGGTAAGTTCCTTATCCTTCAAACCGAACGAAGAATCCCTGTACATAGCATCGTTCTCAACATCCGTTGCACGCTGATCTCCGCTACCGGTTCGTATAAACGTATTTTTTCTCGAATTGAAATAAACAGGTTTCTGTTCGGATGCAGGAACATAAAAAGCAAGCACGATCTTACCATCAAAATCATACTTCGTGCTTTTCACTCTGATCTTCTGGTTGAACTTATCTCCTCGAAGAACTGTAGTAAAATCCTGCTCTATTCGTTCAGCATCCTCAACACCATTAATCTCAAAACCGCTATTTTGATGCTTAACTCCAAAAACAAGCCAGCCACCATTTGTATTAGAAAACGCACTAACCGTTTCAAAACTGCTCTTTGGAATAGTGGACTTCGCCTCTTTAACCTCAAAATCTTCCCACTCAAGCTCTTCCAGCCGGTTGAACAGTTCTGTTTTATCCATATTTGCCATTCCCATTAAAAAGTAAAACAATATCAGACTTCAAAACCCAAACCTGCCAGATTCTTCCGAATCTCTCCTTCCAGCTTGTCACTCTCTTCAAACTGACTCTTCAGTTTACCCGTAAGTGTTGCCATCTTTTCAGCAAAAGGAATGCCATCGTCCTCTTCTGCCTCTGCACCTACATAACGTCCGGGGGTCAGAACAAAATCATGCTTTTCGATAATCTCACGGTCTGCTGAGAAGCAGAATCCTGGTACATTATCATCCTCGGTCCATTCCTTCTGCCACTTGTGGAAAGTCTCTGCTATTTTCTGTATGTCCTCGTTCTTGAAATCACGCAGCACACGGTCCTTCATAAATCCAAGATTGCGGGCATCAATGAACAGTATCTCTCCATGTCTGTTCCTTTTTCCATCCTTTGCGGACTTGTCCTTGGTTAAGAACCAGATACAAGCAGGTATCTGGGTGTTAGTGAATAACTGGCCTGGCAGTGCGACCATGCACTCCACGATATCGTTCTCCACAAGAGCTTTGCGTATCGTGCCTTCATTATTGGTATTACTGCTCATGGAACCGTTAGCAAGGAGCAGTGCCATACTTCCGGTTGGAGCAAGATGGTGTAACATGTGCTGCATCCATGCAAAGTTAGCATTGTTCTTAGGAGGAGTACCATATTTCCAGCGTGGGTCACCCTCCAGTTTCTCATGCCACCACTCCTTCATATTAAATGGAGGATTCGCCATCACAAAATCAGCACGCAGGTCCGGGTGCTGGTCATCGAGGAAGGAATCTGCATTCTTCTTGCCGAAATTAAAATCAATACCACGAATAGCCATATTCATAGCAGCCAGTTTCCATGTGGTCGGATTTGACTCCTGACCGTAAACCGAGATCTGTTTCTTCTGCTCAGCAGCATTATAATGCTTCACATTAGCGTGGTTCTCGATGAACTTATCACTGGAAACAAAGAAACCGCCACTTCCCATGGCAGGGTCATAAACACGACCCTTATAAGGTTCCAGCATCTCAACTATCAGAGTAACAATAGCCTTTGGTGTGTAATACTGTCCACCCTGCTTACCCTCAGCAAGCGCGAACTGACCCAGAAAATACTCATAAACATGACCTAAAATATCCTTGGACTTAAGGTTAAGCTTCTTACCATTGAATTCCGGGTCATGGAAACGTGTATTACTGAAATTATTAATAAGTCCTATAAGCTTCTCAGAATCAAGCTGGAACCGACCAATCCTGTCAAGAATTCCCTTAAGGTGTTTAGGATTAGCCTTTTCTATCTCATCCAGTGCATTATCAATAAGCCATGAAACAGATTTAAGCTTGACATCCTCACCCTGTTCATTTTGCCAGATAACAGTATTCAGTGGAAGGACACTTTTTTCCTTAAGAATTTCCCAGCGTGCGGTCTTTGGCACCCAGAAAACATTCTTCTCAGCATAATAATCCCTGATCTCCAGCTCTTCAGCAATAGCATGCTGATATTCCACGTCGCTGGAAAAATCATCACGAGGGAAATAATAGATATTCTCATCGTCATCCTTTTTGAAAAGCTCAACAAGTTCATTCTGCCGCTCTTCAAAAGCATCAGACACATATTTCAGGAATATCAAACCTAAAACCACATGCTTATAGTTAGCAGCATCCATGTTTGAGCGAAGTCTGTCCGCAGATCTCCAGAGCTTAGATTCAAAATCTTTAAAGAATTCCTGTTCAGTATCATTCATTATTAATACCTTCATAATTCGAATTGTTGATTATATTGATTAAATGGCAATATATTCGGAATTAAATGTCCACTGAGCTAAAATACATTTGTTAATATATATCACTTGCTAAAAATTGAGGAACTCACTTCAATAATTTCATATTGAGAACTTATTAATAAAGATCAATAAATTTAATCAATTATTATCACAAAATTGTGAACATTCTTTACTTTGAATGAACCAAAAAATAGAGAATTAAGCATATTAGTTAACATTCAAAAATTCTGTATATCTTAATTTTAAGATACCTATTACCCGGAAATCAGGTTCAGGGATATACAACGTAAAAAAAGTGTACGCTATTTTGAGCTTGATTCACACAAGCAAATATCTTATTTCTAAACTTTGGAGAAAGCAGAAAAGTTATAATAAGAAAGGTAGAAAATAAGTTTCTTTAAAGGTACTTTGTATTATATGAAGAAGAATGCTGAAGCTGATAAGCCGTTTACTATGAATGCACATGTAAGGGAGAGGTTGGAGATATGGGGAGAAAGTTGAGGAATTAAGATGAAAGTAAAATAATTATTTGTCAAAAAATTATTGAATATATATACTATAATTGTTATTAACATGCCCAGTTATATAAAATAAATAACTATCAGAGCATAAAATGTTCAATATTTTTGTAATGGGGTGTGGTTTTAATGAAAAAACAGTTACTTGATGTTATATTTGCTTCAGATAAGAGAAAGAATGTGCTATTATTGTTACAGAATGGTCCACAAGAAATGGATGCTCTTCTCAATTCACTTGATACTAAAAGACAGGCTTTACTCCCTCAAATGAAGATATTAGAGGAACATCATTTTGTTTCTCATAATGGGGATACTTATGAACTAACAATAATTGGTAAATTGATAGTTGAAATGATGCTTCCTATTTTAAAAAAAATCGATGTCCTGGATATTGATATTGGTTACTGGGGAAACCATGACTTTGATTTTATTCCATCTGATCTATTAGAAAGAATTGGTGAGTTGAGAAATTATGAAATTATAAACCCACCACTTATAGAATTATACGAAATTCACAAAACTTACCATGAACTTAAAATATCAGAGTATGTTTATACGGCTGGTAACATCGTTTATCCGAATTATCAATCAAGATTCACTGAGATGATAGGTAATAATATCACTATTTACTATATTGTCTCTGAGGATCTGTTCAACAAAATCAGAACTGAATCCTATGAACACCTAAAGTTTTTCCTTGAAAGTGGTTATTTTAATCTATATGTTTACCATAAAAAAATGAATTTCCTGTTCTTTACATTTGATGATTATCATCTTGTTATGAACCCACTTAAAAAAGATGGGAATGTCGATAATAAATATCTTATATGCAATACTGAGGATGCGCTTGATTGGGGAAAAGAACTTTTTGACTACTACCTAAGAGACTCTACACAAATTACAAAAGTATGACTGTTTTTATTTATTTGGTGTATATTAATAAGTTATTACTTTAAAAGTTTTGTTTTTCAACGTTACCTATATCCCAATTTTAAGGTGCGGGGTAATAGTAATAGTTGAAAAACGCAACGTTTTATCCTGTTTGTTGAAAAATGGTTTAGGAGAAAGCTAAAGATTGAGTTGATTGTGCAGTGTTTGATGTAGAATGATAACAGTTAAAAGGAAATTGAAGGGAGAATTAGCGAAGTACTGTACTTGTATAATCAGTGCCATATTTTTTTTCTGTTTTATGTTCCATTTATTTGATATATATTGAAATCCTATTTATTTATGTTAATGCATGTTGATGACTTGGGATTGGATCTTAAGCTTGTATTAAGTTTATTTGAGAAAAACAAACAGTGGGAGTTATAAAATGGACAAAATGAAAAAAGTCGGTCTTTTAGGAGCAGGAGCACTTATAGCTGCAGGACTTGCAGCACTTTCTGAAGAGAGGAACAGGGAGTTTGTTAAAGAAAAGGTTGATGTTGGAAAATTAAGCAAGGAAGAAGGCAAGGTTTTTGTCGAAGATCTTGTAAGTAAAACAAAAAGTCAAAAGCTCAGTCTGGAAAAAAATATTGTCGAAAAGCTGCAGGATTCTGTAAAAATGGCATACAATGAACTGGATGAACTTAATGACAAGATTGATGAACTGAAAATCCAGGAACTTGAAGCTGAACTTGATAGAATGAAGAGTTTGAGGAAGGAGCAACAATAGCTTGCTTCTTTGATTTACGCCAAATGATTGCTGCATTATACAATTTTGACATCAAAAGTTCTGATTTCGTTTAACGCAGGATAATGTGAAATATTGAACACATGACAGACTTGCTGTACTTACATTCTTCCTCGCCAAACTAAGCAGATGTTATTATTAATCCTTTATTCATTTTAAAATTCTTCATACCGGCTAGCAGACCGTTTATCTCGCGTTCCTTTGTTTTGGGGTCTGAAAGGCCATGGCAAACTCTGTTGTTTACATAGGCAAAGGAGGTAAACAATATTGATGAGCAGTCTCTTGATCTGAAAAAAGCACAGGAATTTATTAATGAGAAAGCAGTTTATGTTTTCATCTTGAATCTAACTCCTGAGAAAGCACGTTAAATAGAGAACAAGCATAGAAGTGCTTTGGCTTATCTGAAGAAAAAACAAAGGAAGGAGAATTGAATTTTAAGTCTAGGAATGTGAAGGGGCAGTCAATGCTTTAAGCTAAAATAAAAAAACTAATTAATCTATAACAATACCCAATAAAAAATAAAGTAAAAAGTAACTACTTTTTAAATACTTATTTTTTCTTCCCCAGGAAATAATATGCAATTGCTCCAATAATACCAAATATTAATGCTGCAAATATCCAAAGCACTTTCATTATAGAAGTTAAACCTTTGTTCTGAGTCACTACATCATATATAACCCATATGACAGAAATGAATACAATAAGACCCCATATTTGTTCCATCAATTATCATCACCTCAATAGTTACTTATAAGCCAATATAATTGAGTTATATTTGTATATATATCTTACCTAATTTTAATAATCTGTTATATTGCTACTTTTTTCTTATAATAATATTCATCTCTGTAATTTTTCATAAGTATGACTTATTTTAAAAACTGTTTTTTAATAGAATAATTAAGCATACAAAAAACCAAGTTACCTATATCCCTAAAATCAGGTGCGGGGATATAGGTAAGTGAAAAAAACGGAACTCTAAATATAAATACAATCTGTTCTGAATTAACAAAAAACCGAACTTAACTCCTAAAATAGAACTGTTCATCAATGGAAGTGTAAAACTAAATCCACCCCGATTTTTTTTTGATATACCTATATTAATAGGTAATCTGATTATATAATAGGAAGGTTAAACCATATGAATAGTGTATTTAGGTTATATAGGTCTATATTATATCTAAATCATAGGTCTTGAATGTCTCTTTATCTGTTAGGATTATAGAATATATCATAGAATGTATTGTTCAGAAACAGGATTCAGATGATATTAGACAGAAGATAATGAATATGTCTTACAGACGAGAAAATATGGGATTCTCTAAAGCTACATTGTATTACATGAAGAAAAATACTGAAGATGATAAGCCATTTACTCTGAATGCGCATGTGAGGGAAAGGTTGGAGATGTGGAGGACAGTTTTAAAATTACCTTAAACTAAGAAGGTGTAATATGGTAACAGATAATATTCAGATAAGGGAAGCAAAAGACTCAGATTTTAACGATATAATGGAAATTGAAAAAGAGGCTTTTGGATCCGAGGAAGAAGCAAGTCTTGTATCCCAGCTTTTGGAAGATAAAAGCGCAGAACCAGTAATATCTTTGTTAGCTTTTAAGAAAGAAGAAGCAGTTGGACATATTCTTTTCACAAAAGCAACTATTGATGGGAATATAACATCACCATTAGTTTACATTCTTGCACCTATGGCAGTTAAACCAAAACATCAGAGACAAGGAATTGGTGGTATGTTAATTAATGAGGGATTGAATAAGTTAAAAGCAATTGGTGCTGAAATGGTTTTTGTTCTCGGACATGAAAGCTATTATCCAAGATACGGATTTAAGAAAGATGCCGGAAGTATGGGTTTTGCTGCAACTTATCCGATTCCGGATGAACATGCAGATGCATGGATGATCTATCCTTTAAGCACAGGAGCAACTGATGGATTTAAGGGCAGGGTTGTTTGTGCAGATGCTTTGAATAAACCAGAGTATTGGGAAGAATAAAAAATTATTGAACTAACATTTACTAAATTAAAATGTTATATTTTTTTAATATAAACACAAGCATTTGATTTTTAGATGTTCCTTGTCTTTTCTCGCTTTTTCAATCAGCAGAAAAATCTTAAGTTGGAACTAAAATTCCGTTTTTTGTTCCTTCAATCAACTATACATTTCAAATTTAAGATTAAAGTTCGTTTTTTTGGCGTTACCTATATCCCTGCATAATTAAGAGGGGTAATAGGTAATGTCTAAAAATACCACTCTTTTAATTTTACTTCATAGTATATAGTCAGATAAAATCCATTATCTGTTAGAGTTAGATATCTACAAAAGTGGTTCTCTTTAACATCGTGTGGGTAAACTCAGTTTACCTGCCATCAAGAATATCATTGTATTCTTACACTTCTCAGTCTTTAATCCATATGATCTCTTAAAAGCAGTCTTGATCTTGTTGTTTAATCCTTCAACAACACCATTACTGATTCCTTGCTTAATTGATTCCAATATCCCCATCAAATTTGGATTCAGGATGATTGGCATACTCTACTATTGTTCTGCTAAGTTGCTTGAAATAATGAGATCCTTTTTTAATCTCTCCTGTTTCATAATCAATAAAGGGTTCATAAACAATGCTTTGAGGATCACTAGAAAATGGAGCTAGTGGTTTTACTGCTTTGCCGTTTTCCTCAACAGTTTGAAATCCCACAAGATAGAAATTAAACGGTTTAATTTGCTCTTCCCATGATTTCTCTTTGTTGATCTTGCCAAATCTCTTCAATACATTAGGAGTACTGACACTAAGTTTGGTAATTGCATACAAGTTAGAATATTTCTCTTCAATATCTAGGCTATAAGGGTTCAATGGTTGGAAATAGTCTATAATCTCCTGGGCATGTTCAGGAGGAACAAAGATTGAATCTGTATCCATGTAAGCGTGAATAGAGCCAAGTTAAGGTAAATTTAAGTGTATGATATATGGGAGTATGGTAACAAGGAGTTACATCATCAATATATTATGAAGTAACTTGTTAATATTTGAATCAATTCGCTCAGTCGGGCTTTTCATTTAGACAATCCTGTATCCAGTTACCAACTTCCCTTCTTTGTAAAAACGAGGTCATTTGTTTTGTTCCCAGACTGTTTGGAATAATTTGTCTGGTCAATCCTTCCTGGTCTGTATGAACCAGAAATCTTCGAGAGGCCCCTATAGGTTCATCCTTGGCACCAAAAAAGGCTATAATCCGTATTTCCAGACTATAGATTGAATCATTTTCTGAATTTCCCAATTTATGCAACAATGAATCGAATCTACCCAGACAGATTAAATCTCCTGGGTACAGAGTCCTTTCTTGGATACTTTTTATTTGTGTGATCTGGCCGGTTTGGGCCTCGGTAGTGAATTGTTCTTAATCATTTATTTTATTTTTATAGATACTTTTCTTTTCTCCGTAGCCAACCGTGAATACACATGGTACATACAGTATCTTTTCACTCATATTGGTAAGTAAGCAAAGTGAATTTGCATTGCTGCTGGAACATTGCTGTATTAGTATCCTGGGATGATTGCGGTTACTGTAATCCCTGTACAAAAGATGTGCATAGAACCCCCATATTCCTACAGTGATTATACTGACAACAGATGTAATAGTATTAGTGTTTTCATTAATCCAACCAAAAAAAATTTCGCCAACCATACATATTTAATCTAGTATTTGTTATTTAATAAAATTATTTGTTATGAAGTATGGCTAGATCAATATATATTTATAAATAAGTAAATATGAAAATATATATGTAATTGAGAAACTCCTTCGTTATTTTGCTTGGTAGCGCATTTTTTACTTCATATCGGATACCAAATTTACTATCAAAGTTGCTGACACAATTAATACAAGGCATTTTAAATATATATAGAATATACAAGCTTCATTTGAATATACACTGAAGTATATAATAGCAAAAAACCATAAAAGATATAATACTCAAAAGCATCGTAATAATATAGATATTGTCAGTTCTTGATTGTGGTTTTTATGAAAATGCTTTTATTAAATGGTCATGGAATAGATGTGCGTGTAAGTAGTGCTAAACTGCATATCAGAAATGGAAGAACCTCAACAGAGGAAGAGCCTGAAGAGTATGTTTTCTCTCCAAAAAGAATGGATATAGACCACATAATTGTTTATGGCAGAAATGGAAACCTTACTCTTGATGCTGTTAGATGGTTGATTAAACATAATGTGCAAATTTCTATTCTCAATTGGGATGGCAAGCTTCTAACCACAATGCAACCTCCTGAGAGTACCAATGTCAAAACTAAGTTTGCCCAGTACCATGCTTATGAAGATCAAGAAAGTAGAATCAAGATAGCAAGGAAGTTCATTGAAGCCAAGTTTGATAAGTCCATTGTAGTTATGAATTATTTGAAACAACGTTATCCTGAGATTGATTATGATTTCTCAGAAGATATTGAAAAACTGAGTACTGTTAATACTGTTCGGGAAATAATGGGTGTTGAAGGTGGAGTTGCTTGGAAATACTGGAATGAATTTAATAAAGCTATGCCTGAAGAGTATGATTTTTGTGCAAGGGTAGATCAGTACAGGAGAGCAACAGGAGCAGGAGATCAAGTTAATGTTATGCTGAACTATGGGTATGCTCTGCTTGAGGCTGAGTGCTTAAGAGCCATTAATACAGTTGGTCTTGATGCTCATGTAGGTTTTTTGCATGAGATGAATCCAAGTAAGAACAGTTTAGCCTATGATCTGCAAGAGCCTTTCAGATTCCTTGTTGATCTCTCAGTTATCAGTCTTATTGAGTCGGATAAAATGGAAAATCAAGACTTTATCAGGACTGAGAGCTATTCCTTGAGGTTGAAGCCTTCCGGAGCTAAGAAGGTTACTGAAGAGTTCAATAACTGGATGAATAAGAAGGTAGCTTACAAAAAACAATCTGTTATGTGGAGCTATGCTCTGTTATTGAAAACTAGAGAACTTGCTCAGTATCTTGTTGGTAAGAGGAAAACTCTAGATTTCAGTAAGCCTCCTGATACTGTTGAAAGGCATGATTCAGAGGAAATCAGGCAGAAAATATTGAGTATTTCTTATACTGAGTGGAAAAAAATGGGATTTTCTAAAGGTACTCTCCATTACATGAAAAAGAATGCTGAAGCTGATAAGCCATTTACTTTGAATGTTCATGTCAGGGAAAGATTGGAGATGTGGGAA